>CANNVE010000026.1 GCA_947525975.1 uncultured Muribaculaceae bacterium
ATATTCCCACCGCAATCACACCCCTCACCTCCGTGAAATAAAAATCCGTGTAATCTGTGAAATCCGTGGTATATTCCCACCGCAATCACACCCCTCACCTCCGTGAAATAAAAATCCGTGTAATCCGTGGTGGATTCCCTCCCTCAAACCCTCCGTGCAATGAAAATCCGTGTAATCCGTGAAATCCGTGGTATATTCCCCTCCGTAATCCCCCCTCACCTCCGCGAAATATAAATCCGTGAAATCCGTGGTATATTCCCCTCCGTAATCTCCCCTCACCTCCGCGAAATAGAAATCCGTGTAATCTGTGAAATCCGTGGTATATTCCCCTCCGCAATCCACCCCTCACCTCCGCGAAATATAAATCCGTGAAATCCGTGGTATATTCCCATCCGCAATCCCCCTCACCTCCGCAAAATATAAATCCGTGTAATCCGTGTTGTTCCGTGTTAATCCGTGTTATTGGGCCAAGGTTGGCGCTATCGGGCGATGGGACATCGCCCCTCCATGCTTCGGCGCTTACAAAATTTCAGCAGAAGGGGCGATATTCAAGATTTTTGTTGTAAATTTGCGGCTCATAACCCTGCATTCCTCCCATAGCCTACGATGCCTATGCGCCTCACAATATTTTCGCTCCTCATTCTCGCCCTCGCCGCCTGCTCCGAGCATCGCCATGAAACAAGCATGCAGATGGATTTGGCGGAAAGCCTTATGGAATCAAGGCCCGATTCCGCCCTGTCGATCCTTTCCGACATCACAGCCTCTGAATTAAGCGGCAAAAAAGAGCGCGCTCGCCACGCCCTGCTGATGTCTATGGCCCTCGACAAGAATTACATCGACACCGCCACATTCGACGTGCTTCAGCCCGCAATAGACCATTACCTCAAAAAAGGATCGCCCGACGAAAAAATCAGGACGTACTACTATAAGGGACGCATATGCCAAAACGCCGGGGATGAGGACAATGCAATGGCCGCATTCGTCAACGCCATTGACTTGGAGCCGGAGGTCACCGACTCATTGACTTTGGCTCGCGCCTTAGTGACACAGGCCATGATATTCAGCTCGGTGCACAATACTGACAAAAAAATATCAAATTTAATAAAAGCTTCCAATATTTTTAAGGGGCTTGGCCGAGAGGATGAGGCAATTGTTTGTAAAAAAAGGGCTTTCAACACTACTATCACATATGAATTGTTCCCTCTTGCAGACAGCCTATATACCGAACTAAAGCATATACTTATCGATAGACCAGATCTTTACAACAATTTGTACTCAAATTTAATACAATATCAGATCACAAAGGAGGCAAGCAAAGCGGATGTGAACAGCTGTCTTCATGGATGGGAACATTTTGACTTGACCGACAATGACATGATCGTCATAGCGCAAGCCTACGACTACATTGGTGATTACAAGACAGCCAATCGGATACTCGACGAACTTGACATAAATGTTGAGAACAAGGCCTATCTTAAATTTCTGGCTACGTGTGTCGATCTGTACTATCATGAAGGCAAAATTGAAGAGGCCTTTGAGACTTATTGCAACTTCAATGCCATTTCTGACAGCATAGATTATGCGCTATTCAGAAAAGACATCCAATCAAGCGAAAGGGTATACCAACAAGAATTGACAAACCTTAAGCTGCAAAAACAACATAACAAGAGAACTTATTGCCTGATCATAACACTTATTATAATATCTTCGGTCACATTAATATTGGCCTTGCTTTACAAACAGCAGAAATTATCGAAGAAGGTATTAGAGAACGACAATGAAACCCTTAAAAACAATTTATCGGAGATCGAAGTCGAAAGAAATGGACTCAAAGAGATGCTAAAGAGCACAACGTCTATTTCAGAAGAGTCAAAGAGGATAGTCAAAGAGCGCCTGGCCATGCTCAACTCCATATTGATTGACGAAATGCTCCAGCCCGACAACATCGACGCCAAGACAAAAAAACGCATAAAAAAGGCTGTCGAAGACAAAGACAGATTCATAAAAGAAAACAGGAATGCGGTTGAAGCCACCTACCCTGCGCTTATATCACACTTGAATGAGTGCGGGCTATGCGACGCGGAAATAAACTATGCCTGCCTTTACGCCATAGGCCTAAAGGGTGTGAACATATCAAGCATCCTGAACTCAAACACGCATTACAACATGTCAACCTCTGTCAGGAAAAAACTGGGCCTTAACAAAAACGACAGCAACCTCTCAATCTATATAAGAAACCTTATGAACGGGGTGAAATAACGCTCCTCTCCACGCCCATTTATCCACCATGGCGGCCTCCCATGAAACTTTTGGAGGCCTAATGAAAGTTCACAGGGGAATAAAAATTTAACGCTTTGTATTTCAACGTACTGCAAAGTGTTAAATGAAACTTTTTATTTGTCGGTAAACGGTTTTTGTCATAACTTTGTCGCTGTACAATCATCAAAACGACAAGCTTATGACAAGACTAATGTTGCATCTCAGTCCCAACAAGGATTTTCATTTCGGGAATAAGGACGATGTAAAATTACGGAAATCGAACGGGAAAAGTACGGAAAAAGTACGGAAATTGGGTTTCCGAACTTTTTCCGTACCGAATTATTTGGATTTATAGCAAAATTGGCATAATTTTGCGATGAAGTATCACTGCGGCAGAATCCATTCCGTAGCCATCAAAGATTCACCGACTTTTTTACTCATATCGTACAGATCTACATGAGAATATTATCAATTATCATCGGAATCGCGCTGGCCTTTCCCTGCTTCTCGCAGATCAGGGGCAAGGTCGTTGACGGAGGCGACGGCTCGGCCATAATCGGAGCGGCGGTCCGGGCTTTCAGCAGCGACTCGGTGGCAGTCTGCGCGGCTGCCACCAATGCCGACGGCGCTTTTTCGATTTCCGGCGCACAGGCGGGCATACAATATGTATCGGTATCTTTCACCGGATACGACGACGCCAAGGTCGATGTCAACGGAAGCGCTGACGCCGATCTCGGCGTCATAAGGCTGCAGCCCGCGAGCGTGATGCTCGAAGGTGTAAGCGTGACCGCCGAGATGCGCAGGCAGAACGCCAACACCGAGACATTCCTGCTGACAGACTCCATCAGGTCGGCCTCGCCGAGCGCCGCGATGATGATCGGAAGCCTGCCGGGCTTCAAGGTCGACTGGGTGTCAGAGGACATAAGCTATGGCCAATACAGGAACGTACCCATAATAGTCAATGGCCGGAAGGTGGGCATGCAATACGCCAAGAGCCTCAACCCAAAGCGCATAAAGTCGATACAGCTGCAGCGCTATCCCCCGGGCGAATATTCCGACGAACCGGTGCTCATCAACATCGTGCTTTTCGAGAATTACATCGGCTGGGACGTGTCGGCTGCCGCGCGCGGCCAGGCCTCTTTCCGCAACCGGCACTCGAATTCGGAGGCAGCCTCAGCCGACGCCACCCTGTCGACCAAGGAATGGAACACCTACGTGTCAGCCTCGTTCAATCGCAGGGACAGCTATGAAGCGGCTTCGTTTTTGCGTGAGATTGCCGGGGCACAGCCGGAATCGACTATGCCCATCGACGCCGACAATCCCAACTTGAGGGATATGTCGCACGCCTATGCCGTCAGCGCGGGCGCAGACCGCAAAATAGGAAAGAGGCACACCGTTTCGGCCCAGACATGGCTCGAACGCTCAAGCTCGCGCCGGACAGACAACTACAACATGGCCTCGGGCCTGCGACAGACCAACACCGACAGGTACACGTCAGTCAATTCATACACCGGCCTCTACTATCAAGGCGTCGTCGGCAAAAGGCTGGCGCTGTATTCCAACCTACTCTACAACTACTACGACATCGACGAGGACCGGAGCTACGCATCGGGCGACGCCGCGAGCGCATCGCGCATCAGCGGGCGAAAAGACTACGTCTACCTGATGGCCTACGCGGCCTACTATTTCTCTGACAGACTCGATGCCACGCTCAGCTACAACTACACATGGAGGAAATACCGCAGCCTGCAGGAGAGCGTGCAGAGCAGCTTCGTGTCGAAAGAAAGCAGAAACAAGGCGGAGGCCTCGATCGGATACACCCCACTCAAATCTTTGAGCATGCGCATGGGCGTGAGCCTGCTCGACATCAGCACGCGCCAGAACGGCGTGAGCGACAGCCACACCACTTGGGTGCCCAAGGCGCAGCTGTATTGGCGACCCCTTAAATGGGCCGTTCTCACCGGCACTTACTTCAATGTGACGCAATTCCCCAATCTCGACCAGCTTTCGCCCACGCCTTGGCTGATATCGGCCCATCTGGCGCAGACTGGCAATCCGTCGCTCAGGTCGAAGGTGGTGCACTCGGCCAACGCCGTGCTGACGCTGTTTGGCTGGATAAGCCTCGACTACATGTGGCGGAAATCAAACGACGACATAGTCGACTGGTACGAGCAGGCGTCTTCCGATATGGTGATGAAGACATACGCCAACTGCGACTACCTGCATCAGTACATCGGCGTGGAGATAGACAAGTACCTCTGCCGTGGCCTCAACCTGAAGTTCACGGGTAATTACCAGTGGTACAAGAGGTGGATGCACGAGTCGAAAAACAGCGGTCGCACATGGTACGGCGACCTCACGCTCACCTGGGACGTAGAGAAGACCGGCCTGAGCCTCCAGAGCGAATACTTCCTGCGCCACGACATCGAGCCGCTGCCCCAGGGAAAGCGCTACAACGAGCAGGAGATGCTGATGCTCGGAGCCAACTACCGACTGCTGAAAAACCGTATGTCGGTGTCTGCCTATTGGTGCATCCCCACCAGCCTCATCGACAAGCGCACATACACGAAGATCAGCATCCCCGGATTCCGCTCGGAGACTTACGGCGACGACCGAATCAACGCATCGCTGATACAGGTCAGCGTGAGATACAGCTTCGGAAAAGGCAAGGTCAGCAAAAACTCAAACAGCTATGCCTTGGACGACGAAAAATGACCGTACAACGAACGGAAATTGAACGGAAATCGAACGGAAAAAGTACGGAAAAAGTACGGAAATTGGGTTTCCGAACTTTTTCCGTACCGGATTATTTGGATTTATAGCGAAATTGGCATAATTTTGCGATGAAATATCACTGCGGCAGAATCCATTCCGTAGCCATCAAAGATTCACCGACTTTTTATTCATATCATAATACACCAGCACTATGACCAATATCAAGACTCTATTCCGTGCCATCTGCATCATTTTATTTTCAATCATGTCCGCGGCCTCCGCTTACGCCGGAGTGGTCAGGGGCAAGGTGGTGGACCAGGAGCAAAGCCCGATAGCCGGAGCGGCCTGCGTGGCGTTCACGCTGCCTGATTCGGTGTATTTCGACAGCGCCACCAGCGACGGCGAGGGCGCATTCACGCTTAAATGCCCCGACACGGGAGCATGGTTTGCGAAAGTGTCATTCATAGGCTTCGCCCCGCTCGACATCCCATCGTCTGATTTCGCCGGAGCCGACACCATCACTGTGAAGATGAGAGAGGAGGCTTCGGAGCTCGACGAAGTGGTGGTGAAAGCCCGCAGGCCGCAGCTGGTGAGGAAGGACGACGCACTCTGCTACACCAACCTCGACGACATACTCCAGACCCGCGTAGTGACATCGGCGCATGACCTGCTGAAAAATCTGCCGCTGATAGAATCAGAAGACGGCAAAGCCATCAAGCTCGCGGGCGCGCCGATGGGCAGCGTGGTCTACATCAACGGGCGCCGCTCGCAGATGGACCAGGGGCAACTTATGCAGTATCTTAAGAATGTGCCCGCCGAGCAGGTGAAGGAAGTGCAGATACTCTACAATCCGTCGCCCAAGTGGAAGACAAGCAGCGCCGTGATCAACGTGGTGCTGAAAAAGAATGACGCCTACAGCGTGAACGGCATGGCGTCGGTCGACGCAGCATACAAGCGCGACCTCTCGTTGTTTCCGGGCGTGAGCATGTTCGCCGGCCTGCCCAAGACGAGCATCAACGTGATGTATGACTACTCAAACACGCGCAACAGAAGCAAGGGCACCTCCTACACACGCCACGACGTGAAAGGCACGATCCACGACATCGAGGACACGACTATGACCCGCAGCCGGGGCCAACAGCACGGCATATACGCCGAGGTATCGCACCGCATAAATGACAAGAACACGATCGACGCAAGCTATTTAGGCAATTTCAGCCCCAAGGGCCACTCAGCCAACAACTCGATCAACTCGCATTTCGGCGAATACACCTCTGACAGGTCATCGCGCTCTGCCTACCACGGCGTGACACTCGATTTCTCGAACACAAAGGGCATAGACATCGGCATGCAATACATGCACTCAAGCTCAAGGCAGTGGCAGCTGATGTGGGACGACAACGGCACAACGCCGGAAGAGGCGCTGACCGGAAAATCGCGACAGAGCGTCGACGCCGTGAAGATCTACGCCGACTTCACCACCGCCCTGCCACGCCAATGGACCATCACCTACGGAGCAGCCTTCAATTTCTCGCGCAGCGAAAACTCTGTCTACAACAAGTCGAATTCCGAAGATATGGAAAGCACCGACACCCACTCGAAGCTCGACGAGAAGAAGGGCACGGCCTATATGGGCGCACAGCGCTATTTCTTCGGCAACAAACTCTTCGCGCGCGTCACTCTTGAAGGCGAACTCTACAAGATCGGCGACTACAGCACCCACCAGCTGATGCCCACCGTGACCATGATGTACATGCCCAGCAACACCCATACGTTTCAAGCCCAATACGCTGAACTGCGCGTGTTCCCCTCATACTGGAACCGCCAGGACTATCTGTCATACTCCAGCCCATACGTTATCAACATGGGCAACCCCAACCTCAAGCCCGCGAAGTATCAGATACTCAATCTGATCTACGTGCTGAAGAGCAGATACTCGGCTCAACTGAACTACTACAGAATCAACGATTTCTTCCTGACGCAGCCATATATGTCGCCCGATGCACTGGTGGAAATCATCCGTCCCAGCAACATCGAATACTCTTCGGCCTGGATGCTCAACATCTCGATCCCGGTTTCGATAAGCGATCGATTCTATTCCAACATTGGGCTTATCGGCAGTCACCAGATCTTCAAGGCCAACGATTGGAATGGCATAAGCTTCAACAACCGGAAATGGAACGGCTCGATCACGCTCAGAAACACTGTGGTGCTGTCGAAAAGCCCGAAGGTGACCATGACTGTCCTTGGCCAATACTGCACGCCCTCGCTCACAGCGCTTATCAATACCGGCCACACATGGAAGCTCGACACCGGCCTGTCGGCTGAACTGGTGAAGGGCAAACTCTCGGTTGACGTATCAGCCTACGACCTGCTGCAGACCGCCACGCCCAAAATGCGCATGCGCACCGGCAATCAGTGGATGAACATCGACAACAACTACTACGCCCGGTCATACTACGTGTCGCTATCCTACAAATTCGGCGGCTACAAGAGCATACACCAGAAGTCGCCCGACAGCTCCCGCGTAGGCATCAAGTGATGAAGAGAGCCCACTTTGTGAAGCAGCGCGATTCCATGCAATGCGGCGTGGCCTGCCTGTGCATGGCCGCCGCCGGCATGGGGAGACGCATAGCGGTGAGCCGCATGGAGCAGCTGTGCCACCCCACCACCGAGGGAGTGTCGCTAAAGGGCATGCTCGACGCAGCCAATGAGCTGGGCATGGAGGGCACCGCCGCCAAGGTGCCGCTCGACAGGCTCCAAGCCCTGGACGGCGCCGCCGGCATCATACTGCACTGGAACCAGAACCACTTCGTGGTGCTCGACCGCGTGAGCAAAGACGGCAAGCGATACCGCGTGGCCGACCCGGCCAAGGGCATCATAGAATATAGCCGCGAGGAATTCGCCCGCCACTGGGCGAGCACCGAGCTCGACGGAGAGCCTGCGGGCATAGCCCTGATGCTGACAGCCACGCAGAAATTCAGAGACGGCGCCGCCGAGGACAAGCACGAGAGCGGAGCCGGCATGGCCGTGCTGGGCAAATACCTGCGCTCCTACAGGCGATATTTCCTGCTCATAGCCTTCGGGCTGCTGCTGGGCTGCGTGCTGCAGCTGATCATGCCGTTTCTGACGCAATGGATCGTGGACATAGGCATAAAGCACCGCGACATCAGGCTGATATGGCTGATACTGCTGGGCGAGCTGATGATCGTGGCCGGGCGCACGGCCACCGACTTCCTGCGGCGCTGGCTGCTGATGCACATATCGATGCGCATCAACATATCGCTCGTGAGCGATTTCTTCATCAAGCTGCTGGGGCTGCCGATGTCGTTTTTCGACACCAAGCTCATGGGCGACCTGCTGCAGCGCATGGGCGACCACGGGAGGGTGCAGCAGTTCCTCACGGGCCAGGTGCTCGGGGTGATGTTCACGATGCTGTCGTTCGTGGTCTTCGGCATAGTGCTTTTCATCTATGACAAGGTCATCTTCGGCGTGTTCCTGGCCGGATCGGTGGCCTACGGGCTGTGGATAGCCCGCTTCCTGGAGCGCCGCAAGGTGCTTGACTACGAGCTCTTCGAGCAGCAGGCGCGGAATCAGAACAAGACCTACCAATTCGTCACATCGATGCAGGAGATAAAGCTCCAGGACTGCGAGCAGCGCCGCCGCTGGGAGTGGGAGGATGTGCAGGCCGACCTCTTCGACGTGCAGATGAAGGCCCTGAAGCTGCAGCAGACGCAGGAGGCCGGATCGATATTCATCAACGAGGTCAAGAACATAGTGATCACCGTGATCGCCGCCACCGCCGTAATCGATGGGCAGATGACGCTGGGTGCCATGCTCGCCGTGCAGTACATCATCGGGCAGCTCAATTCGCCTGTGGAGCAGCTGATGCAATTCATCTACTCGCTGCAGGATGTGCGCATATCGCTTGAGCGCATCAACGAGATACACCGGGGCAAGGACGAGGAGAGCGACTGCGGAGACGCCACCACGCTGGGGGCAGGCAAAGGCATCAGCCTGAAGGGGGCGGGATTCAGATACGACCCGCACAATCCGAAATACACCATAGAGGGAGCCACATTCGACATCCCCGAAGGGAAAGTGACGGCCATCGTGGGGGCTTCGGGCAGCGGCAAGACCACGCTGATAAAGCTGATGCTCGGATACTATCCGCTTTGCGAGGGCGAAATCACCGTGGGAGGCCGCCGCCTCACCGACTACAACCCGCGGTGGTGGAGGCGGCAATGCGGCGTGGTGATGCAAGACGGCGTGATATTCTCCGAATCCATAGCGCGCAACATAGCCGTGGGCGATGGCCCGGTCGACACCGTAAGGCTCGAAGAGGCGGCACGCATAGCCTGCATACATGACTATGTGATGAGCCTGCCGCTCAAATACAACACCCAGATAGGGCGCGACGGCGTGGGACTGAGCCAGGGGCAGAAGCAGCGCATACTGATAGCCCGCGCCGTGTACAAGGATCCGGACTTCATCTTCCTCGACGAGGCCACCAACGCCCTCGACGCTAAAAACGAAAGGGCCATAGTGGAGAATCTGGCCGCCTTCTACCGGGGGCGCACCGTGGTGGTGGTGGCCCACAGGCTGTCGACCGTCAAGGACGCTGACCGGATCATAGTGATAGACTCGGGCAAGGTGGCGGAATCAGGAACCCACGCCACGCTGATACGGAAGAAGAAGACAGGCATATATTACAATCTCGTGAAAAACCAGCTTGAACTCGGCAATTGACATGGAAAAAGACACATCCCGCCCCGGCGGCGGCGGAAACGCGAAAGACGGCAAGATAGAATTAAGGTCGGAGAAGGTGCGCCGCCTCACTGGCGACATCCCCACATCGCTCGTGGTCTGGAGCATTGCGGTGATGGCCTTAGTGGCCGCCGCTCTGGCCGTCGCCGTCAGCCTGATTCCTTACCCCCACTCCGACGGCGAAAGCATATTACACCACCTGCTGCGATAAGCCCGCGGCGAGCCGGCGAGGAGGGTGAAGGGAAGCCCGAGGCGAGCGGGCCTATGACATAAAGGGGATGCCGCCGGCATCCGGGAAATTTCGATTTATTGCAAAAATACTAAAAAACTCAATCTAAATACGCCGTATTCTGCAAAAAAGCTTGCATTGGCAGATTAAGTGGAAAAAAATTGCTATCTTTGCACAATTATTTTAACCCATCCTCCAATTTGCAAGAATGGAATTAGACAAAGCCCTATACATTTCTCAAGAAATAAACCCCTACCTCAGCCCCTCAACCCTCTCGGTGATGACCCGCAAGATCGCCACCGGCATGCAGGAGCGCGGCGTAGAGGTGCGCACTTTCATGCCCAAATACGGCTGCATCAACGAGCGCCGCAACCAGCTCCACGAAGTGATACGCCTCTCGGGGCTCAATATCTCGATCGATGACACTGACCATCCTCTGATTATCAAGGTGGCCACCCTGCAGCCCACGCGCCTGCAGGTGTACTTCATCGACAACGACGACTATTTCCACACCCACGCGTCATCTGACCTTGAGACGGCCACACACCCCGAGGACAACGATGAACGCTCGATATTCTTCTCGCTCGGAGTGGTGGAGACTGTGAAGAAGCTGCGCTGGTTTCCGTCAGTGATACACTGCGCCGGCTGGATCACAGCGCTTTGCCCGATGCTGATCAAGACCAAATACGCCGAAGACCCGGCTTTCGACAAGGCCAAGATAGCCTTCTCTCTGCTCAACGACAAATTTGACGGAGAACTCGATTCCCGCCTTGCCGAGAAGCTGGCCATGATAGGCATCCCCGCCGAGGCCATCAAGACCCTCACCGATGGCAAGCCCGACTACGTCACCCTCAACAAGCTGGCCATCGACCACTGCGACGCCATTGTGCAGTCGACAGCCGAAGTCGATCCCGAGGTGCTCGCCTACGCCAAGGCCTCGGGCAAGCCCATGCTCGACTTCCCGGGCGAGGACAACGCCGCGGCCTACGCCGACTTCTACGCTTCACTCTAAACCCCAAGGGCATTAATCCTCCCGATGATGAAACTAAAAGCCAAATCACTGCTGGCAATGGCCGCCACGGCCTGCCTCGCGATATATTCGTGCAACGACACTTCAGAGATCGGCAACTCGATAGTGCAGGATAAGATCGCCGTCACCGTCGATTCTACCTTCACTGTCACAGGCCAGTCAAAACTGATAGAGCGCATACAGTCGCGCACCACGAGCCACCTGCTCGGCCGCATCTCGGCCAAGGGCTACGGCTCGCTGCAGAGCGACGTGGTCACCCAGTTCATGCCGTCGTCTGAGCTCTCGACTGTGGGCACCGACGTAAACGACATCGATTCGCTCGTGCTCTACATGCTGGTGCGCAGCGGCGAATTCGTGGGCGACTCGCTCGCTCCCATGGGCCTCGACGTTTACCGCCTCAACAAGACCCTGCCCTCGCCGATATACAGCGACTTCGATCCCGAAGGCTATTATGACCCCACCCCTCTGGCGTCGACCATCTACAACGTCGCTGCCCAGAGCGCTGACACAGTGACCTCGGCCGGCGTGGAAATCAAGGTGCGCATGCCCCTTGAGCTCGGCAAAGAGCTCTACGGCGCCTACCTGCGCGACCCGGCAGCCTTCAGCACCCCCACGGCTTTCGCCGACAAGGTGTTCAAGGGCATATACATCAAGAATTCATTCGGATCGGGACGCCTTGTAAGGGTCACAAGCACGCTGATGTCGATGTACTACAAGACACATGGCGAGAACAATGACACCATCATCAACAAGGTGGGTCACTATTTCGCCGTCACCCCCGAGATCATCACCAACAACGACATAAAGGTTGATGTCAGCGACGAGCTGATGAAGCGCGTCGACAACGGCGAAGCCCTTGTGATGGGCCCCGCCGGCATAGAGACTCAGATCAGGTTCCCGGCCCCGGAGATAATCAAGTCTTACAATTCGTCGCCGTCAAAAATCAAGGTGCTCAACACCGTGACATTCTCCGTCCCCGGCGAGAAAATAGACAATTCGGGCGACTTCGCCATGCCGATGTATCTACTGCTGGTGCTGAGCAAAGAGAAAGACAACTTCTTCGCCAACAACTCTCTGCCCGACAATAAGACATCGTTCTACGCCACTTACAGCTCGTCAACCGGAACCTTTGACTTCGGCGATATGCGCACCTACGTGCAGTCGCTCATAGACAAGGGCGACATCACGGAAGAGGACTACACCTTCTCGATTGTGCCCGTATCGGCCGCATTCGAGACCAACAACAATTACTATTACGGCACAACATCGCAGACCCTGTCGATGCTGACCCCCTACGCCGCATCTCCGGCGCTCGGAAAGCTCAACCTCGACAAGGCTGAGATCAAGCTCACATACTCAACACAGACTGTCGACACAAAATAACCACCCATCCTCACCCTTCACCCCTCCCAAGGCCAGCGTCAACAAAATGATCACCATGCGCGACATACGCAAGAGCTACGGCCAGCTGCAGGTGCTCAAAGGCATTTCGCTTGAGATCCCCTACCGCAAGGTGACGTCGATCGTGGGCCCGAGCGGGGCCGGAAAGACCACACTGCTGCAGATCATGGGCACCCTCGACAAGCCCGACTCGGGATCTGTGGCATACGACAGCGCCGATGTTTTCTCGCTCGGAGACAACGCCTTGTCGAGATTCCGCAACGCCAACATCGGATTCGTGTTCCAGACCCACAGGCTTCTGCCCGAATTCACGCTGCTCGAAAATGTGGCCATGCCGGCCCTTATAGCAGGGCTCGGGATGGAGGAGGCCAAGGCAAAGGCGCTGCCGCTCATAAAATACATGGGGCTGGAGGGGCGCATCGGCCACAAGCCGTCAGAGCTCTCGGGCGGCGAATCGCAGCGCGCCGCCGTGGCAAGAGCACTTGTCAACAGCCCGAAAGTGGTGCTCGCCGACGAGCCATCGGGCAGCCTCGACAGCGCCAACCGCCGCGAACTGCACAAACTCTTCTTCGACCTGCGTGACGACCTCGGAGTGACATTCGTGATAGTGACGCATGACGAAAATCTCGCAGCCGACAGTGACCGCATCATACACATGCGTGACGGCATGATCGAAAAAGTGAACCAAAATCAGCATTAACAATCAATAGAATCAACAGGTACGCAAACTATGAAATCAACAAAAATCCTCATCATGCTTGCCGCCGCCCTGGCTATGTTCGCCACATACGGATGCAATGCCTCTGACAACTCAAACGTGGGTCCGGTGACCCCTCCCAACACACTATATGACTTCGCCACCCTGTCATCATCGACCGACAAGGGAAGCATATTCACCCTCACCAAAGCCAACGACTCACAGCCCGTGACCTACACATCAGAAGTGAAATTCGACGACAAAAAAGGCGTGAAAGTGGGTGACAGACTCGTGATAGCCTACACCACGCTCAACGGCCTGCAGGCCTACCAGTCAGGCCCGATCAACCTGATCGGATACATCATGATGAACAATAAGTCGCAGCAGGTGGAAGACCTCAAGGGCCTCTGGTCATCGACTCCGCTTGAGATGGAAGTGATCACTCGCACAGGCACTTACGTCAACATGCAGATGCAGCTCTACGCACGCGACAACATCACCCGTGGCGACCTTCGCCTTGTGGCCGACCCCGACAAGCTCGACCAGGCTGTGCCCGAGCTCTTCCTTGTGTATGACAACGCCAGCAATTTCGGCGACAACAAATACCTCGCTTATGCGTCATTCAACATAACCGACATCTGGACACGCCCCACTTGCAAGGGCGTGAAGGTGACATACCAGACCACCAACGGCGTAAAAAGCACTACGTTCGACAACAACGACGTGCTCAAGCCCGAGCCCGTAGAATGACGTCAGCTACAATCAATCTTCTCAAAAACTTAAACTAAAAGGAACCATGGCAGATCAACCCAAAAACGAAATCAAGATCGAGCTCACCCCCGAGGTGGCTCACGGCAACTACTCTAACCTCGCAGTCGTAAACTTCTCGCCCAATGAGTTCTTCATGGACTTCATCCAGGCAGTGCCCAATATGCCCCAGGCACGCGTGCAGTCACGCATCGTCATGACTCCCGAGAACGCCAAGAACCTCCTCTTCGTGCTGCGCGACAATCTCGCCAAGTATGAAAGCATCTTCGGCGAAATAACCCACAAAGAGCCTAAGGCTCCTGCTCAGGGCGGAAACAACTTCTCAGCCTGAAAGCCATGGCCGTCAAAGAAAACAACCTCTGCGTCTACAACTCCATGTCGAGGACGAAGGAGACATTCGTTCCCCTTCACCCCGACATGGTAGGCATGTACGTCTGCGGCCCCACCGTGTACGGCGACGGCCATCTGGGCCATGCCCGCCCGGCTATCACATTCGACATCGTCTTCCGCTATCTCCGCCATCTGGGCTACAAGGTGCGCTACGTGCGCAACATCACCGATGTGGGCCATCTGGAGCATGACGCCGACGAGGGCGAGGACAAGATAGCCAAGAAAGCCCGCCTCGAGCAGCTTGAGCCGATGGAAGTGGCCCAATACTACACCAACCGCTACCACAGCGCGATGGAGGCCCTGGGCGTGCTGCCCCCCTCGATCGAGCCGCATGCCTCAGGCCACATCATAGAGCAGATCGAATACATCAAGACAATCCTCGATGCCGGATACGCCTACATCAGCGAGGGATCGGTGTATTTCGACGTGCCGAAGTTCAACAAGGACTACGGATACGGCAAGCTCTCGGGCCGAAACATCGACGAGCTCCTGTCGGCCACCCGATCGCTCGACGGGCAGCAGGAAAAACGCAACCCCGCAGACTTCGCCCTCTGGAAAAAGGCTTCGCCCGAGCACATCATGCACTGGCCATCGCCATGGAGCGAAGGCTTCCCCGGCTGGCACCTCGAGTGCTCGGCCATGGGAGAGAAATACCTCGGCGAGGAGTTTGACATACACGGAGGCGGCATGGACCTGAAATTCCCGCACCATGAGTGCGAGATAGCCCAGTCGGTGGCCCACAAGGGGCATCCGGCGGTAAAATACTGGATGCACAACAACCTGATCACCATCGACGGCACAAAGATGGGTAAGAGCCTCAACAACTTCATCACCCTCGACCAGTTCTTCACGGGCGACCACCCTGCCCTGAAGCAGGCCTACGCCCCGATGACCATACGCTTCTTCATCCTCCAGGCCCACTACAGAGGCACTGTCGACTTCAGCAACGACGCCCTCCAGGCTTCGGAGCGCGCCCTAAAGCGAATGCTCGAAGGATACCGCCGCCTGCAGGAGCTGAAGCCATCGGCAGAGTCAGAAATCAACGTGGCCGAGCTCGAGCGCAAATGCTACGAGGCCATGGACGACGACTTCAACACCCCGGTGCTGATTGCCAACCTCTTCGAGGCCGTAGGCATGATCAACTCGGTGAAAGACGGCCACCTGAAGGCCACCGCAGCCGACATCGAAGCCCTGAAGAGCCTCATGCAGACATTCCTCGTCGACATCCTCGGCATTCGCACCGACTTCGGAGCAGGCCAGGATTCTCAGGCCATGAAGCCGTTTGAGGAAGCAGTGGACCTCCTCCTTGAGGTACGCGCGCAGGCCAAAGCCAACAAAGACTGGGCCACAAGCGACCGCATCCGCAACCGCATGGCCGAGATAGGCTTTTCGGTCAAGGACACGAAGGGCGGCGCCGAATGGTCGCTCTCCTGAACCATCAGCAAATGACGACTTCAGATTTTGAAAATTCGATAGTCTCCCACCTACCCTACCGGCCCAACGGCCAGCAGGCTCAAGTGATAGCGGCGTTGGCGCGCTTCTGCGCGCCAACAGCCGCCGAGGAGGCCGCTTTCCTCCTCAACGGATACGCAGGCACCGGCAAGACCTCGCTCTGCGGCGCCCTTGTCAAGACATTGCGCTCTGCCGGCATCACCCCCGTGCTGATGGCTCCTACGGGCCGCGCCGCCAAGGTCTTCGGCGCATACGCGGGCTGCAACGCCTACACCATCCACCGCAAAATCTATCACCATCCCGGCATAGCCGACACGCAGAGCAGCGTGCGCAGCGTGCTCCCCAACACCTACAAAAACGCCATCTTCATAGTCGACGAGGCATCTATGATCACCGGATTAGACAATGCGGCCGACAATGTGCTCGAAGACCTCATCCACTATGTCTACACCGGCGAGAACTGCAAACTCATACTCCTTGGCGACACCGCCCAGCTACCGCCGGTGGGCAGCGATTTCTCCCCGGCCATGTCGGCCGACACGCTTCGGTCATACGGGCTTAAGATCACCAAGGCCACACTCACCGAGACGGCCCGCCAGGCCGCGCATTCCGGCATACTCTACAACGCCACATGGCTGCGCAGGGCCATGAAGGCCGACCCGCTGCCCCTGCCCAAACTGTTCACATCGCAGTTTGCCGACGTTAAGGTCATCGGGGCTGAAGAAATGCCCGAAGAGCTATACGCGGCATACAACCGCGACGGCATGCAGGAGACAATCGTGGTGACTCGCAGCAACCAGCGCGCCGCAGGCTTCAACCGCGAAATCAGGGCATCTATCTTATACATCGAGGAAGAACTCGCTCCGGGCGAACTGCTGATCGTGGCCAAAAACAACTATTGCTGGACCCAGCAGATCAAAGGGCTCGACTTCATAGCCAACGGCGACGCCCTCGCCGTAGAAAAAGTGCTCGGCACAGAGACCCGCTATGGATTCCGATTCGCCGACGTGCTGCTGTCGATCCCCGACACCGAATACACGTTTCAGGCCAAAGTGATGCTCGACACCCTGGCTTCCGAATCAGCCCATCTACCCGCCGACAGGCTCACAGCCCTATACTACGGCATAATGGAGGATCCCGACCTATTCGACCGATCCACGCCAGCCGACGCGCGCCTGCGCGCCTTGCGCACCAATCCCCACTGGAACGCCCTGCAGGTTAAATATGGATACGCCGTCACGTGCCATAAGGCTCAAGGAGGACAGTGGAAAAACGTATTCGTCGACATGGCCTACATCCCGGCGGAGGCCATGGGGCTGGAATTCTACCGCTGGCTCTACACAGCCGTGAGCCGCGCCCGCTCTAATCTTTACCTCCTTGGCGCCGAGCAATACGGCAACTGACAGTTTTTTTTCAGCGTTTTTTGACTGTGATTGGGATTTTTTGACTATTTTTGCACATCTATGTCAACAAACGAAAAAAACAGCATTGACGCGCAGGCCTCCGGCGAAAAGCCGTATCGCCTGGGCCTCGCCTTGGGCGGAGGCGGCGTGCGCGGGCTGGCCCACGCCGGCGCCATAAAAGCGATGCTCGAAGCCGGCATCAAGCCCGACATCGTGGCGGGCGTGAGCGCAGGCTCGATAATAGCCGTGCTGTATGCCGCAGGCCTGCAGCCTGACGACATGGTGCGCCTCTTCCTCGGAAAAAAGATGACTGACTTCGCCGAGATAGGCCTGGGCAAAGGCGGCATCCTCAAGATTGAGAAATTCACATCCAGAATCATGGAGGCGATAGCCCCTTACAAAAACATAGAAGACCTGCCCATGCCCGTGCGCATCGGATGCACAAACCTTGACGACGCTTCAGCCGAATACTTCAGTTCCGGACCGATAGAGCCCATAATAAAGGCCTCGTGCAGCATACCGATAGCCATAAAGCCCGTGCAAATCAACGGCAAGACATACGTCGACGGCGGAGTGCTGCGCAATCTCCCTGCCTGGACCATCAGAAATGACTGCGAGCGCCTGATCGGAATCAACGTGAGCCCTGTGCTAAAGCAGGAGCACTCGACCTCGGTGTTCGAGATAGCCATGCGCACATACCACATGATGGCAAAGGCCAATCAATATCAGGACATGAAACTGTGCGACCTGGCCATTATCACAAAAGAAATATCACATTACAATGCCTTCAACCTGAAGGTGGTCACAAGGGTATTCAACACGGGCTACGTCAACGCCCGCAAGGCCCTGCGCGACTCCGGATGGTGGAACGTCTAATCCTCTCACATAAATCAAGACCCGACAACTACCGTGACAACTAACACAAAGCCAATCATCTATCAGTTGATCCCCCGGTTATTCACAAACTATTGCGATAATCCCGTGCCCGGCGGCACGATAGGGCAGAACGGATCGGGAAAACTCAACTCAATCACCCCTGCGATACTCAAAGAAATCAAGAAACTCGGCGCCACGCACATCTGGTACACCGGAGTGATCGAGCATGCCCATGACGCCGACTACACCCTCTACGGCATCCCACGCCACAATCCCCACGTGGTAAAGGGCCACGCTGGCAGCCCATACGCCATCACTGACTATTATGACATCGACCCTGACCTGGCCGAGGACGTGCCAAACCGCATCGGCGAATTCGAGGCCCTGGTGAAGCGCACCAAAGAGGCAGGGCTTAAGACCATCATAGACTTTGTGCCAAACCATGTGGCCCGCCAGTATGCATCCGACGCAAAGCCCCGTGGCATACGCGACCTTGGAGAAGGCGACAACAAGGAGATGTTCTTCGATCCGCGCAACAACTTCTACTACATCACCCGACAGCAATTCACGCCCATAGGGGTTGATCTCGGATCGGGGCCTGACGCCTACATAGAATTCCCCTCAAAAGCCTCAGGCGACGACTGCTACAACGCCTTCCCGGAGAAAAACAACTGGTATGACACCGTAAAGCTCAACTACGGCGTAGACCCGTGGAACGGCAGCCGCCATTTCAACCCCATACCGCCCACATGGTACAAGATGCTCAACATACTGCGCTATTGGGCCGCAAAGGGAGTAGACGGATTCAGATGCGACATGGCGCACATGGTGCCCATCGAATTCTGGCACTGGGCCATCGACAACGTGCATGAGCGCTACCCCAACATCGTCTTCATCGCCGAGATATACGACGTGAGCCTCTACCGCCCCTTCATCGACTATGGCCGCTTCGACTACCTCTATGACAAGGTCAATCTCTACGACACGCTCTACGGCATTGAGGTCAGCAACGTATCGGCAGCCAAGATCACCTCATGCTGGCAGACAGTGGAGGGAATCGGCGAGCACATGCTCAATTTCCTCGAAAACCACGACGAAGTGAGGTTCGCTTCGCCGCAATACGCCGGAGATCCCACCCACGCTATGCCGGCCTTGGTGGTCAGCGCGATGCTCAATCGCGGACCGATGATGATCTACGCCGGCCAGGAACTCGGCGAGACAGCCGCCGGAGTGGCCGGATACAGCGGCGACGACGGGCGCACCACTATATTTGACTACTACGTGATCCCCACCATCAAAGCCTGGCTCAACAAGGGAGCCTGCGACGGAGAACTCACCCCCGAGCAGCAAAAGCTGCGCTCGCAATATGCCCTTGTGCTCGGTCTCTGCAATAAGGAAAAGGCCATCAGCGAAGGCCGGTTCTTCGACCTGATGTATGTCAACCTCAACAATCCGTCGTTCAACCCCCACCGCCAGTTCGCATTCCTGCGATATACAGGCTCTACGGCCCTGCTCATCGCCGTCAATTTCGCCGACGCCGATGCCGACGCCCGCATCATCATCCCAGCCCATGCCATGGAGGCCATGGAAGCCGCCGACGCCAAAGTGCGATGCACCGAGCTCATCTCAGGCATCACAGCCTCCAAGACCGTCAGCTCGCAGGAGCCGTTCCACACGCCGATTCCGGCGCACGGAGCCGTAATTTGGAAATTCCACATCAAAAAAAGCGAGATAAAAGAGCCATCTCTGACAAAAAAGAGCTAACTTTGCAGTAGATTTGTCTCCCACGACATATCTGCCATATGCGCGACCAATAAAAAGTCTTGTAAAAGAGTCACATACACATGGAAAGAATTTTGCCTCCTTTCAAAGTATTCTCCGGCACAAAGTCAAAGTACATTGCCGAGGAAATCTGTAAAGAACTCGGTGTAAAACTTGGACAAATGAACATCCAGCATTTCGCCGACGGCGAATTTGAGGTTTCGTTCGAGGAGTCGATACGCGGCCATGAGGTCTACCTCGTGCAGTCAACATTCCCCAACTCCGACAACCTCATGGAGCTTCTGCTCATGATCGATGCCGCCAAGAGAGCGTCTGCCAAGTCGGTCGCCGCCGTAATGCCTTATTTCGGATGGGCGCGCCAGGACCGCAAGGACAAGCCCCGCGTATCAATCGCCGCAAAGCTTGTGGCCGACCTTCTTTCCACTGCTGGAGTTGACCGCGTGATCACAATGGATCTCCACGCCGACCAGATCCAGGGATTCTTTGACGTGCCCGTCGACCACCTCTACGCATCGTCAGTGTTCATCCCCTACATCCAGTCGCTCGGCCTTAAGGATCTGGTGATCGCCACCCCTGACGTAGGCGGAGCCAAGCGCGCCAACACCTATGCCAAATTCCTCAACGTCCCCCTCGTGCTCTGCCACAAGCAGCGCGCCAAGGCCAATGTGGTCGAGAAGATGACCCTCATTGGCGACGTCCAGGACAAGGATGTGATCCTTATCGACGACATGGTCGACACAGCCGGCACAATCACCAAGGCAGCCGAGCTCATGCTCGACTCAGGAGCTCACACCGTGCGCGCGCTCTGCTCACACCCCATCATGAGCGACCCCGCCACACAGCGCGTCAACGACAGCCGTCTCACCGAGATTATCTTCACTAACTCAATTCCCTACGACAAAGATTGCAGCAAGTGCACCATCATCTCCGTAGCGCGTCTCTTCGCCGACACAATACGCCGCGTGCACAGCAACGAATCAATCTCGTCGCAGTACCTCATCAAATAACAATCCCGGCACCCCATAAAAAATCCCGCCTGACAAAATCAGGCGGGATTTTTTATGGGGGTGCCGGTGGTGGAGGTGCGCCTCTCCGAGGCGCACGGGCCCACATTCTGCAGGCTTTTTGACACGTGCGTTTCGGAGAAACGCACCTCCGCTTAATCTGCCCACATTCAGCAGGCTTTTGACACGTGCGTTTCGGAGAAACGCACCTCCGTTATTTGGCGGCCTTGAAGCTCATGTCGAGCCCCTTGACCGAGTGGGTAAGCGCGCCGACAGAGATGAAGTCGACGCCGCACTCGCCATAGGCACGCAGATTTTCGATGGTGATGCCTCCCGACGACTCAATCTCGACGGCTGGATTCACAGCGCGAATGTGCTTCACAGCCTCGAGCGTGCGCTCAGGCGTGAAGTTGTCGAGCATGATGCGGTCCACTCCCGCTTCGAGCGCCTGATCGATCTCGGCGGTGTTGCGCACCTCCTGCTCTATCTTCAGGTCTTTGTGGTTACGCTTCAGATATTCGCGCACAGCTGCCACAGCCTGCGGGATGCCGCCTGCGAAATCTACATGATTGTCCTTGATGAGGATCATGTCAAAGAGACCTATGCGATGGTTGGTGCCCCCGCCAAGGCGCACGGCCTCTTTCTCCATCATGCGCATGCCGGGAGTGGTCTTGCGGGTGTCGAGAACACGCGTTTTGAGGCCTTTCAGGCGATCCTGGTATTTGGCCGTGATGGTGGCGATGCCGCTCATGCGCTGCATGATGTTGAGCATCACGCGCTCGGTCTGCAGCAGAGAGCGCACCGGGCCTGTGACCTCAAAAGCCACGTCACCGGGCTTCACCTTTGATCCGTCTTCAATGAATACGGTCATCTCCAGATCGGGATCGAACTTCTCAAAAACGCGCTTCGCCATATCCACGCCGGCAAGAATGCCCTCCTCCTTGATGATGAGGCGCTGCTTGCCATATTCGCTGGCTGGGATAGTGCTGAGGGTTGTGTGGTCGCCGTCGCCGATGTCCTCGCGGAACGCGAGATCGAGCAGATCGTCGATAAGTGTCTCTTTAGTGTCCATATATGATTTATTAATAATATTTTCGTGTATTCACGCCGACTAATCATGGTGATATGGCTCGCCTTTCAGTATGGTCATCGCGCGATATATCTGCTCCACGGTGAATAGCCTCGCCATCTCATGCGGAAATGTCATCTTTGAGAGCGACATCAGCGCGTCGGCCCTCGCATACACAGCCTGCGAAAATCCGTATGGACCGCCTATTGCGAGCACCAGCCTGCCGGGAAGGGTCACCATCTTGTCGGAAATGAATTTTGAGAATTGCCTTGATGTGTACTCCTTTCCGCGCTCGTCCATCAGCATCAGGAAATCTCCCGGCTGCAGCGAGGAGAGCATGGCGGCGCCCTCGGCTTCCTTCTGGCGGTCTTCGGTCATGCCCCGCGTATTCTTCACGTCAGGAATCTCATCGATCGAGAATGGCACATAGCGCACCACGCGTGAGCCATAGCGGTCAATCGCCTCCCGGAAAGGCGCGTAGGCCACCTTGCCTATGCACATCAGCCTGATCTTCATAGCACATGATTTTTTAGCGCCATCACCAGGCCGAATATCGCCATGGATATCAGCACGAGGCCTATGACTATGTTTATCACCTTGAGCGAGCGCACATTGATCTTGGCCCTGAGCTTATTGACGAGCCACGTGACCACCCACCACCAGATGATGGCGCCGCAAAGGATGGTGAAATAAGCCCATACGTAATGATGCGGGCCAAACTCCGGCAAAATGAAGTTGAAGCGCGCGAACAGGCCGATGATGAAGAAGAGTATCAGCGGATTGGAGAATGTAATGCCGAATCCGGTGACAAAATCGAGCCAGTAATTGGCCGCCGGCTTGATTTGCCGCGACTTTAGCGAGCGCGTGGGATTGCTCTTCATCAGGAAGAGACCGAAACCGATCAGCACCACTCCGCCCACCACCTGCAGAGCAAACTGATGAGCATTGATGAAATCGGTGATGAAGCTGACGCAGAGGCCGGTGAGCAGACAGTATATAAGATCGCTGAACGCCGCCCCCATGCCGCTGAAGAATGCCGGCATGCGCCCTTTGAGCAGGGTGCGCTGTATGATGAGCATGCCCACCGGCCCCATCGGAGCCGAGACAAGCACGCCGATGGCCAGGCCGCGCGGCAAGATATATAGGATATTCTGCATGCTATTGGCCAACATATCTATTCAGCGTACTGTTTGATGGAGGCTGTGTCAGACAAAGCCGCGTTAAGAGTCATGGGAAGCACCTTCACCTGAGTGACCTTGGCGCCGGGCACGATGTCGGCCATGAGGGCCGAGGGCGTCGGGACCGACTTAAGGGCCATGTACTGCTCGTAGGTGTATTTCAGGAAAGCCGTGTTCAGGCCCACGCCTCCGCGCCGGTCGAGATACCAGCCGTTGGCTATGGCAAGGGGCCGCGAAGCCTCGGTCAGGTCAGTCGGAGCCGGAAACGACATCAGCCTCCGGCCCGATGGGTCGAGAGTGACGGGCACGAGCGACGCATAATCGCCGTTCATCTTGTAGATCACCGCCTTGGGCATGGCAGCCTGGGGCGAAACGTTGAGCACCGGCACATCAGCCTTCACAGTCAGCGAAGAATCCTGCGGCGCAGCCTTCCCCGTAGAGCATGACACGATTGCCGATAGCGAAGCCATGAGCATGACCATATATATGATGCGTACCATTTTTATTTACGTGGATATATTGGTGCAAATGTACGGAAAATTAATGAATATTCACATCTGACGAATATAA
Organism: uncultured Muribaculaceae bacterium; assembly: GCA_947525975.1. GTDB lineage: Bacteria > Bacteroidota > Bacteroidia > Bacteroidales > Muribaculaceae > CAG-873. The sequence continues at coordinate 23,591 of CANNVE010000026.1, forward strand.
AAATACGCAAATGCGAACAAATGGTCCCGCCCGGTTGTTATCCCCTATTGAAGAAGCAAAAGCATCGCGCCGACTGACAAAATGTCAGTATTTGCGGTTTGGTGCGATATATGTAGAAATAACCGATGAATTGAATATCCAAAAAACAACTAAAAAATATACTTATCATGAATTTCAAACCACTGGCCGATAGGGTACTGATCCAACCCACAGCAGCCGAGGAAGTGACTGCCTCGGGCATCATCATCCCTGACTCAGCAAAAGAAAAGCCTCTGAAAGGCACTGTCATAGCAGCCGGAAACGGCACCAAGGACGAAGAAATGGTGCTCAAGGCCGGAGACATGGTCCTCTACGGCAAATACGCCGGCACAGAGGTGCAGCTCGACGGTGAAAAGTATCTGATCATGCGTCAGAACGAAGTGCTCGGCATACTCGGATAACCACCCGCATCTGACAATTTGAATTCAAAAAAACAAAGCAATCATGGCTAAAGAAATAAAATTCAACATCAAGGCTCGCGAAGAGCTCAAGAAAGGCGTCGACGCCCTGGCCGATGCCGTAAAAGTAACACTTGGCCCCAAAGGCCGCAACGTGATCATCGACAAGAAATTCGGCGCTCCCCATATCACCAAGGACGGCGTGTCGGTAGCCCGTGAGATCGAGCTCGAGGATCCGTTCCAGAACATGGGCGCGCAGCTCGTGAAGGAAGTGGCCTCGAAGACCGGCGATGACGCCGGCGACGGCACCACCACCGCCACCGTGCTCGCACAGTCGATCATCAACGTCGGCCTCAAGAACGTGGCCGCCGGCGCCAACCCCATGGACATCAAGCGCGGCATCGACAAAGCCGTGACTGCCGTGGTAGAGCAGATCAAGAACCTTTCAGAAGAGGTTGGCGACGACTTCAAGAAAATCGAAGACGTAGCCCGCATCTCGGCCAACAACGACGAGAAGATCGGCAAGCTCATCGCCGACGCCATGAAGAAGGTGAAGAAAGAAGGCGTAATCACCGTTGACGAAGCCAAAGGCACAGAGACCACCATCGACATCGTCGAGGGCATGCAGTTTGACCGCGGATACATCTCTCCCTACTTCGTCACCGACACCGAAAAGATGGAGTGCGTGATGGACAACCCCTACCTCCTGATCTACGACAAGAAAATCTCGAACCTCAAGGATATGCTACCCGTGCTCGAGGCCACTGCACAGAGCGGACGCCCCCTGCTGATCATCGCCGAAGACGTTGACCAGGAAGCCCTCGCCACACTCGTGGTCAACCGCCTGCGCGGCAGCCTGAAGATCTGCGCCGTGAAGGCTCCCGGATTCGGCGACCGCCGCAAGGAGATGCTCGAGGACATCGCCATCCTCACCGGTGGCACCGTCATCTCTGAAGAAAAGGGCATGCAGCTCGCCAACGCCACCCTCACCGACCTCGGACGCGCCGACAAGGTGACCGTGAACAAGGAAAACACCACCATTGTCAACGGCGCAGGCGACAAGGAGAAGATCGCCGCACGCGTGGCTCAGATCAAGAATCAGATCGAAGTCACAAAGAGCGACTACGATCGCGAGAAACTGCAGGAGCGCCTGGCCAAGCTGGCCGGAGGCGTAGCCGTGCTGCACATCGGCGCCCCCTCCGAAGTGGAAATGAAAGAAAAGAAAGACCGCGTTGACGACGCCCTGAGCGCCACTCGCGCCGCTATCGCCGAAGGCATCGTGCCCGGCGGCGGCGTGGCCTACATACGCTGCGTCAGCATTCTCGACGGCCTCACCGGAGCAAACGACGACGAGACCACAGGCATCGCCATCGTGAAGCGCGCCATCGAAGAGCCCCTGCGCCAGATCGCAGCCAATGCAGGCGTGGAAGGCGCCGTAGTGGTGCAGAAGGTGGCCGAAGGCAGCGACAACTTCGGATACAACGCCCGCACTGACCAATACGAAGACCTCATGGCCGCAGGCGTTATCGACCCCGCCAAGGTGACCCGCGTGGCCCTGGAGAACGCTGCCTCTATAGCAGGCATGTTCCTCACCACCGAGTGCGTCATCGCTGAGAAGAAAGAAGACAACCCCGCGCCCGCTATGCCCGCAGGCGGCATGGGCGGCATGGGCGGCATGATGTAAGCCACAGCCGCGATACAGACACAAACAAAACCACGGACCTCCCAACGGGAATCCGTGGTTTTTTCAACTTTAAAAACCACACACCCATGATAATAGCTTCACAGAAAAGGCGTGAAAACATAGCCGAATACCTGCTCTACATGTGGCAGATCGAAGACCTGATACGCGCCAACGGCCTAGACATCAACAAAATCAAGGCTACGATCATCGACCGATACCAACTCACCGACGAGCAGCGCAAGCAGATGACCGAATGGTATGAATCGCTCATCGACATGATGCGGCGCGAAGGAGTGGAGCAAAAAGGACATCTGCAGATCAACAAAAACATCGTATCGATGCTCGCCGACCTGCACGATTCAATCCTGCGCGAGCCAAAGCTGGCCGAATACTCAGCCGAATTCTACCGCACGCTCCCCTACATCGTAGAGCTCCGCTCAAAGGCCGGCGACGAAAAAGCCGGCGAGATCGAAACCTGCTTCAACGCCCTCTACGGCATGCTCATGCTCAAACTGCAGCAAAAAGAAGTCTCCGACGAGACACAGCGCGCCATAGCCCAGATCTCCCGCTTCGTGGCGCTGCTGGCCCGCGACTTCCACCTCGACGAGGCCGACAAGCTCTTCCCCAAGAAGGAGGATTGAGGCTTATTTGGTGAAGATGAGCGAGAAGAGCACTTCGCGGCCTCGCAGGGCGTAGTCGTATTTATAGGTGTCGAGGCCGGAGTATGTGATGTAGGCGTATCTCCGGCGGTCGAGCAGATTGTTGAGCGAAAGCCTTATGCGCAATGACTTCATCTTGTATGTGGCTCTGAAGTCGAGCAGCTCGAGGCGCTTGTAGCGCTTGTCGGCGAGCTGACGGCTGCTGCAGTCGGCCTTAGCCATCAGTTCGAGCCGGGAGATCGGGAACACGGCCAATTTGAATCGCGCGTCAAGACTGCGGAAATCATTGCGGTTGCCGGCGAATCTCGAGCCCGTGACCGCGAATCCGGCGCTCAGGTCGGCTTCGATCCACGATAGAGGGCGCACATTGGCCGAGGCATCCACCCGCGCATTGGTGCCATAGTAGGTGGTAGGCACTCCCTGCTGCGACATCATCTCCTTGCTCCACGAATATGAGGTTGACAGCGTGAACTTAGACTTTATCGACTGCACTCCTTTCGACACCGACCCGCCCAGTCGCACCGACTGCCTGCGGTTGTCGGCCTCCAGCTCTGTCGATGACGAGGAGGAGTCGGTGACGTACTGCCCCCGGAGCAGATTGCGCCTGGTGAGGGAGAAGTCGGCCGAGAGAGAGGCAAACCAAAGATTTATAGGCTCTTTGAAATCATATTTCCCCAGCAGGGAAATGATTTCGTTGCGGGCTAGTATGCCTGCATTGGCCGAGATGTCGCGATAATCATGCGCCACATCATTGCCAAGGAGAGCGAGCAGGTCTCCGTGGTCATGCTTCAGGCTCGATGCAAGGGTCCATTTGGAGACTGACGTGGCAGCATACCTAAACGTCAACGACGGATCAGCGTATAGGCGGCAAAAATCCACCTTCGCGCCCTTCCATTCATTATTCCGCCCCTTTATCATCACGCCTCTCACGAGCACCGATATATCCAGCTGCACGCGCTTTCCGGCGCCATTGAGCTGATATGATGGTCGGGCCGCCAACTGCATGAAATGCCCCCGCACATCATTGTCAGCCTGATTCCCGGCGCGCGAAAGAGATGTCGACACAAGATCGCGCCGATAGTCGCAACCGAAGGAAATCCCCCACTTCGAGCGTCCGACAAGGATCGATGTGCCCAGACTCTGGGCGGCTTTGAAAGTAGTGCTCCGGGCCTCCTGAGCCATGCTCGCGTCGCCGTTATCTATCATAAGCGAGAGTGAAGGGGTGCGCTCGAATGAAAGGCTTGTGGTCGATGTCCATTCATGACGCCCCACACGAAATCGTGCGTACATCTCATCCGCGATCTTGAAATTATCGTATTTCTGGGCCTGGCCCACTGCCTGGCCTCCGTCCAGCACAGGCATATCGATCTTATGGAAATCGGCCATGGTCACGAAGTCGTTGCTGACATAGCGGGTGTCGGCATTTAGCGCATAGCTCGCGTTAAGAGACGCACTGTGCACACGCCCCCTGCGGAATGTCTCATTGTTAACGGTGAGCCAATTGTCATCACCCACGTAATATTCCCTCGACGACGATGATGAATTAGCCTGCCTGTGATAGGAGTATGACGCATTCAGCCGCAAGGTCTTTTCCGCCCCGATTTTTGAGATGCCGTTGACCGAGACCATGCGGTCGTCGATGTCAAGGTATCTGTTTCCGTTGAGGGGAGGGCCGCCTGCCGAGAGCTGGCCTATGGCAGTCTCGGCCAAAGACTGCGGCTTGCCTCGACCCGCGCCTCTGACGATGATCGCTTCGGAGTTTGACACCGCGAACTCATCGATATTGCCGATCTTGGCCGACACCGTGGCCTGCATCTTGGGCGTGAACAGCAGGCCCGTGGAGCCCAGGGCATACAGGAATTTATGCTCTGACGCCCCGGCCGTGGCGTCGGATGTGCCTACAGGCCTCAAAAGCGCGGCTTTCTTTAGGCGCACGTTGATGGCCACTTCATCCGAGAGCTTATCCTTATCCATCTTGGCCTCGTTGTGATTGTTGAGCACCTCCACCCCCGACACGTGCTCTGCCGGGAGATTGCGGGTGGCCAGGCTGTAGTTCCCGCCGAGCATTTCAAGGCCTTCGATGTAGAAATTGCTGATGTCCTTGCCCATGTATGAGATGCGGCCTTTGTCGGAGACCGATATGCCGGGCACCTTCTTCAGGGCGTCTTCAAGCGAAACGTCGCCTTTGCCCAATAGCTGCGCGAGATTGAAGCGGAGCGTGTCGCCCTTCTGGTATACCACCGGCGCGCTCACCACCACCTCGCGAAGCTGATTGGCCTCGGGCTGAAGCGTAACCGCCAACCGTCGGTCTGCATTGGGCACCGCCATAGTCCAGTCAGCATATCGCAATTTGCTGACAGTGACCGTCAGGCTGTCGCAATCGACATCGAAAGAGAGCGAAAAACCGCCATCTGCCCCCGTATTGGCGAATGCCTTTATCTTCTTTCCTTGCCAGACCTTCACGATAGCCTTGGCCACCGGTGCGCCGTCGATGTCGCTGACCGTGCCATTGATCACGGTGCGCGCCGCAAAGGAGCAGATGGCCGCCGCGGCGCACAGCAAAAGCGTCAGCGCCCTCATTCCGTCTCAAGCGGCGAGTATCCATTGGGGCGCTCCCTTATGGCCACTCCGTTTATGATGATGTTGCCTCGGCCGTCATTGCTCCCCTTCATCACGGTGATCTCCTCTATCATCGACGGGTCGACGCCCTCCAGGCCTTTCGCCTCCATTTCGGCCTTGCGCTTGATCACCTTGTCGCGGGTGGAATAGTGCACAGCCGTCTTTTCGGGCAGCATTATGGGCGTGCCGCCGTTGCGGATGGATATGGCCGAGAAAGAGTGCAATCCCTCCGAATCCTTGGCCGCCAATATCAGGCCGGGGAGCCCCTGCAGCTTCCACGGGCCGGTGCTGACGGGGATGTCGGGGGCATACCATGCGGTCCACTGGCGTCCGCCGTAGTTGGCCGTAGCCTTGCCGCACTGATAGCCGCAAATAGTGTCAGAGTTCTCTTCAAGCAGTGTCCATTCGATCTGCCCCATCGGCTCGGTATATCCCATGATGATGGGCACCACATCTTGCACCACGGTCATCTCTCCCTCGGGGAGGTTCTGCCACACGGCGGCATCGAAATAGTAGACAGAGCTCATCGCACGCTTCTGCGCGGCCATCAGCTCGGCATCGTCTACCACGTCCAAGCCGGAGATCGAATCTACGCAATACGCTGCGTAATCGCTGAATTTCGATATGTTCTCTCCGATCTGCAGCGCCGTGGTGTAGGTCTCGCCCAGGCCGACGCTGATCTTGTATTCATACAGACAATCGTATTCAGACTTGCCGCCTACCTGATGCGCAGGTGTCTTCTTGGGCTCCGCCTTGACTGTGCTTACGCCCACCACCTTCATATCACCCAAATCTACTTGCTGCGCCTCGCTTCCGGAGGCATACGAAGCCCATGGCGACAATGTGGCCATCGCGCCTAAAATCACTTTTGAAATATTCATATCTATCTGTTTATTTGTCCTTTAATTCTATAAAGACCTTGGCTTCAGGATTCTTTGTGACTGAGATCGACTTAATCTCGCTTGGATCGAGGCTCTGCAAATCGTCATATCGCATCTGCTTGCCATCGACCACGAACTCCACATCGCGCACGTCCGCATCTTTTACTGTCGTATGCTCCATGGCAGCCGCCATCGCGTCAAAGTTTACGAAAAGAGCCACCGAAGCCAAAAGAGGCACCGAAAGCATCGCTCCCCACATCGACCTTCCTCCCGACGGCATGCGCAGCATCATGTCGATGCGCCTGCTCACAGGGCCGTGATTGAGACAATTGGCGAAATTAGAAATCTTGATGCCCGAAGCGCTGCGTATCAGCATCAGCTGGTATTCCCTTGGGTCGGCTCCAGATCAGGCCACAGCCGCATCAGCCTGATACTCATGCACGTCTTTCAGTTCGCGCAGCATCATCCATGCCACCGGGTTGAACCAGTTCGCCACAATCACAGCCTGGGCTATCATAGTATCCACCCAATGCCTGAGCCTGCGATGCGCATTTTCGTGCACCATGACGGCGCCGCCGTTTTCCGAGCGTGCGCTTTCGCTGACATAAACGCACCCGCCCCAGCTGAATGGCGCCACCCTCTGATCGTCGACAATAACTATGCCATCCCCGGCCTTGACTCCGTTCCTCCGTATCTTGATTATCCTGTAAAGACCGGCCAAAGTCACGGCGGCCATCACCGCCACACCGCACAGATACAGGCCGGCGATGCCGCTAATGGCCCAATCGGGAATCTCGCCTGCGACTGATGAGGATGCCCCGCCTTCGATGCTCACCCATCCGCGGCGGGCAGCCATGACTGACGACGCCCAAGCCGCAAGCTTGCTCACAGGCAGAAATCCGAATGCCACGGCGTAAGAGCAAAGCAGATAGGCTCGATTGAAGCCATGGTGCGTCTTTCCGCGCAAAAAAAACCTGTACACGGCATAAAAGCAGGTCAGGATTATGCCCGAATACACAAGATATGCGATGAATTGACTCAGTGATGCCATAGTCATTTATTTGATTTGTGAGCGTTTTCTACCTTGTTTATCAATTCCTTCAGTTCGTCTTCCGATATGTCCTCATTCTCAAACAGGGAGGAGACCATCTGCGTGAACGAATTGTTGAAAAATTTGCTGATGATGCCTTTGATGGTCGAGCGGTGATAGTCTTCGGCTGTGACCAAGGCGTAATACTGATGCGTCTTGCCATAACTCTTGTGCCCAAGAAAGCCTTTCTCCTCAAGCAATCTCACAAACGTGGATACCGTATTGACATGAGGCTTGGGCTCAGGCATATCATTGATTATGTCTTTCACAAACAGCGGGCCGCGCTCCCAAAAGCGCTGCATCAGCTCTTCTTCCTTTGGCGTCAGTTTCTTCATTTGTCAGATATTTGACGCAAATTTAAACTAAAAATTTTAGTCACACAACTAAAATCTTTAGTTTTGCGGATTTTTTGCATATTCCCCCGACAAGCGTCTTACGAAAAAACGCCGCTTCAGCATCTCGGGCGGAAAAACATTTTGTAATCTCGGAAAAAATGCGTACCTTTGCCCCCGTTATACAAAAACAATACAAAAAACCTAATTATTAACAGTTAATGGCAACAAAGATCAGACTGCAACGCCATGGTCGCAAGAACTATGCGTTCTATCCTATTGTTATCGCCGATAGCAGGGCACCACGAGATGGTAGATTTATTGAAAGGATAGGTTCTTATAATCCGAACACTAATCCTGCTACAATCACTCTAAACTTCGAAAGGGCTTTGTATTGGGTTAACACCGGTGCTCAACCCACCGACACCGTTCGCTCTATCCTCTCTGAGGAGGGCGTGATGCTCATGAAACACCTGCAGGGTGGCGTGAAGAAAGGCGCATTCGACGAAGCCGAAGCACAGCGCCGCTTCGACGCTTGGAAAGCCGCAAAGACTGCCAAGGTCGAGAAGGACAAGGCCGCTATGGCCGACAAGAAGGCTCTTGACGCCAAGGCTCGCTTTGAGGCTGAGCAGGCCAAGAACCAGGCTAAGGCCGAAGCCGTAGCCAAGAAGCGCGCAGAGGCAGCAGCAGCCCTCGAGGCAGCAGCCAAGGAAGCAGCCGCTGAGGCAGCCGAGGCAGAAGCTCCCTAAGCTCCCGCCGCTGAATAATCAGCGCACCCCGCCAAAGCATAGCGCCCGGGCCAATAGCCCGGGCGCTTTCTTTTTTTGCAAAACCCAAAACCTTTTCATATTTTTAACTTAAAATGTTGTAAAATTAAAAATTTGCCGTTATCTTTGCGAAACACAAACAATTTATCACACTCCGCAACTCAAAATCAACCTATACACCGAATCCAACCAACAAAATCAAAACAATATGAAAAAGTTATTCCCAATCTCCTTCATGGCATTGTCAGTTATGGCATGCTCTGACTCCAATGTCGATGACCAAATTTTGACGCCTGATACGCCCGATGCGCCCGACACAAATATCGAGGACGTAATATCAAAGGAGGATGTGGAGAAAAGCCTGCACTCATTCACTCCGCTGTCTCTGTCTGAGGCCGAAAAGGCCTACGCCGAAGGAAGCGTGGATTTTGCATGGAAGCTCATGGCCGAACGCTCCGGACTTACGCCTGACATGAACACCGCCATCTCGCCTTTGAGCGCGTCAATGGCTCTCTCAATGTCTGCCGCAGGTGCGCAGGGCAAGACACAGCAGACGATGCATTCGGCTCTCGGATACGGCAACATGACAGCGACAGAGGTCAACGCAATATCCCGACGATTATCAACCGAACTTACCAATCGCGATGAGATAACCAAAGTGGCGCTGGCCAATTCCATTTGGCACGCCCCTTCCCTCAAAATCAATGATAACTACAAATCCATCGCCGAGGACTATTTCAAATCTGATGTTTTCAGCATAAACGGCCAATCATTCGTCGCAGACGCGAACGCATGGTGCTCCGAAAAGACAAACGGCCTCATCACTGATTTCATAAAGCCGGGAAAGACCCCTGAATGGATGATACTCAACGCCACTTTCTTCAAAGGAATATGGCGCAACGGCTACGCATTCGACGCATCGGAGACATCGGACCGGAAATTTCTAAACTCCGACGGCAAGACTGTCTCTGCGAAGATGATGAACAATGAAGGTGAATATCCCTACGCAGAGACTGACTACGCACAAATCGCCACGATACCCTTCGGAAACGGGTCATACCTGATGTCATTCGTCCTGCCCAAGCAAGGCTCCAATGTCGACGACTGCATCTCCCTTCTGGCTGAAGGTGACTGGAGAAAGACAATGGCCGCGCAAGGCGATCGCCAATCCCTGCTCTCGCTTTCCGTGCCTAAATTCGATATTGAGGTTGATGCATCCCTAAAGTCAGAACTCTCAAATCTCGGCATGGACGAAGCTTTCGCCCCCGAAGCCGACTTCAGCGGCATTTCCGACTCAAAGATTGTGATTGGCGATGTGCGGCAGGCGATAAAGATCTCTATCGACGAAAAGGGCGCGATGGCCGCCGCAGCAACCCAAATCATAGCCATTGGAGACCCCGGCGTGGACAAACCGTCGCCCATAGAATTTCGCTGCGATCGCCCGTTCGCATTCTGCATCACCGAGAAATCCACGGGATGCGTGCTGTTCATCGGCAAAGTGGAGCAGATGTAAATGTAAGCGGAGGTGCGTTTCATAGAAACGCACCTCCGCTTACATTTACATCTGTCGCAAAAAAAATAATCCGTGTGAATTCGTGATAATCCGTGCAATCCGTGCTCTCGCTTCAAGGTTGGAGGTGGCGGGCCCGTGCGTTTCGGAGAAACGCACCTCCACCTATATGATATTTTCACGTCAGAAAAGCGGTTTTGTCGAGCCGGGACGCCGTGGCTCGGGGCGGCATGGCAGCGGCATCTCCCGGCTGCTGATGTAGAGGCCTATTGCGCGCGTCATGAGCATATCGTCATGGGCGCCGATGATGGCGCCGTAGCTGCCGTTGGAGCGGCGTTCGTATGTAAGCAGTTCGTCGAGGCAGCGCTCATCACGCTCCACATAGAGGCCTTCGCGCACCGCCTCGACCAAAGTGGATATTACCGTATTCTTGGTGGAGGAATTCGTGTGGAATCCATACCTTACAGCCACACCGTCGCGCAGGCTCTGCGCGCTCGGGCGGCGGGCGTAGAGATTGCGGTAGGCGCTCTTCACGCGGTTGAGGATGAAATCGCTCTGATCGCCATCGACATCGCGTAGGGCATCGTGCGTCTCAAGCGTATTGCTCTCAATCACAAGGAGAGCGTTGCCATAAAAGGCGGCTATGCGCACAGCCTTCCATGCGAGCAGGTCCATGTCGATGTGTCCGCGCCATTGAGCCACCACTTCAGGGCATCCGGCACGCGACAGCGGCTCTCGGTCAAACACCGTCACCACCGACCAGTCGGCCTTCTCCGAGCGTCCGCCTATGTCCACCACCGCGAGATAGCGATGGCGCCATCGCTCCGCATCAGTGGCCGGCATGCTCCACACCCGCAGGCATCCCAGCGGATCAGCCACAAAGCGTACATCGCGCGCGGGCATATCCCGGTCAGAGACCACATCGCCCACAGCATCAGGCTTGCGGCAATCAGCCCGCATCTTCTCCACCAGATATTTGTCGAAGACCGACGCCCCGCTGTTGACGAAAGCCTCGATGTCATCTGTAGGGCACTCTGCAGCCATGGAGCCGTGGCTCGTATGCTTTCCCCGCTCGGCCACATACCAGTTGATGCCCTCAAGCGTGGCTCCGCGCTCCCACAGCATCCACAGATATTGCCCGCTCTCCTCGCGGTCGGTGGGCGCGTCAGGGCATTCGCGGCGGTCGAGGAGTTCGCTGGCGAAGGCCTCCCGCTCCCCGTCGGAGGCAAACGGCAATTCGTTGTGCTCAATCTCGTGCCACGGGATGAACAGGGCAGAGAATTGCGCCTTCGGATTGTCGCGCGAGCCGGTGTACTCGCGATGAAAGAAATTGCCGATGCCGTTGGCCGTGGATTCATACACGATCATCGTGCCCGGGCGGTACATGATGCCGCTGCATGCGGCGCGTATGATGTCTTCAGGCTTCTTGCCGAGCGTGGCCTTCCACAGGCCCACCTCCGAGAGGTGCACCAGATTGTAGTCGCCGCCTCGGCAAGAATCCGGCCTCTCTGCCGTACCCACCTTCACCTTGCAATTACGCTGCGGCACGCGGAAAATCGACCTCGACCTGCCCACAGACTGTATCTTCGCCTCATCAGCCTTGAAATCCTCGTCCGGTGGATGCAGCAATCGGACAGGATACGCCCTGATCATGCGGTCAAACATATCCATGATCTCATCGGTGCAGGCGCTCTGGTGGGCGATGATGAGGGAATTGAGCCCGCGCTCATGCACCAGTTGCAGCCAGGCCATATACATCTGCGACACCGTGCTCCCGCCCCACTGCCGCGCCTTAAGCAGCACAAGCCGTATGGGACGACCCGCAAGACGCATCGATTCGAGCACCCCCACGAATCGGCGCTGCGGATACGTAAGCCGCAGCGGGCAATCATCGCCCCCTCCTTTGCGCTTGACCATCACATAGCGGAAGGCCCAATAGGCAAAATCGTGCCTGATGCACAGGCGCTCAAGCCTGTCGGCAATCTCATCTCCACCCACCCCCTCGCGATGCGCAAGGGCCTCGACGCTGCCGGCAGAAAGCAATGCCTGCGCAAGGCTGTCGGCCATCATCGCGCTCGGGAGCCATACGGCGTCATCGCCATGCTGGCGCCATGCCTCAGGCACAGCGCCGCTATCTATCTTCACCCTCTCCCCCACCGAATCGCGCCCAGTGACAGGATCAAACGGCGCATGCAGCCGCGCCAGACGGCGATCATCCTCCTCCAGCAGTTCTCTGACGCGGCTATCCATTTGACCTCATGGCTTTGGTCGAGCGCAGATGCCCGTAATACATATTCATGGCCGTGACCGCCGACACATAATGCTCCGGCGCAGGCTCATACACCACCTCCCTCACCAGGCTCACCAGAGGCTCGCCCTCGCGTCCGGGACGCAAGGCCTCTACCCTGCGCCATATCTCTTCGTACATGCGCCTCTTGGCTCCGTCCATGCCCTCGATAGCCCCACAGCCTTTGGACAAGGCCGACACCACGCGTGCGGCTCTCTCCTCCGACACCCAGAATCTCGAGGCCTGGCGCGCCACAGCCCTGCGGCAGGCAAGAAGCAGGTCAAAACGGTCGGCGCACGCGCCCTCGGCGCGAATGGCAGCCACGATCTCATCGCGCCGCTCCCGGGCAAACTCCAGTGTGTTTCCTTTCTTTCTCATAGCATCAAATCGTGTGTGTTAAAATTCGACGCAAAAATATGTCAAGCCCCGGGCATCGACCAATATTCCCAATTCCGCCCCATGCAAACCGCCATCCTACTCGACATCACACCAGGCGATTACATCCACACTGCCGCCTACAGGAAAAATCTCCCAAATTGCCGTAAAAGTCACATTCGTCTTCACTTACGGAGGTGCGTTTCTCCGAAACGCACGGGCATGCCACACCTCCCTTGACACGGGAACACGGATTGCACGGATTCTCACGGATTCACACAGATTAGTCGTTTTTCGACAGCGGCACATGCAAGCGGAGGTGCGTTTCTCCGAAACGCACGGGCCTACACCTGTCGCCATTGGCACGAAAACACGGATTACACGGATTCACACGGATTAGTCGTTTTTCGACAGCGGCACATGCAAGTGGAGGTGCGTTTCTCCGATACGCACGGGCATGCCACCGCCAACCTTGACACGGGAACACGGATTGCACGGATTCCCACGAATTCACACAGATTAGTTTTTTGCGACAGCGGCACATGCAAGTGGAGGTGCGTTTCTCCGAAACGCACGGGCATGCCACCGCCAACCTTGACACGGGAACACGGATTGCACGGATTC
>CANNVE010000027.1 GCA_947525975.1 uncultured Muribaculaceae bacterium
CATTCAGCATTCAGCATTCAGCATTCAGCATTCAGCATTCAGCATTCAGCATTCAAATTAGTCTTCCTGCATGTATGAGCCGTATCGGTAACCGTATTTGTATCCGTATCGGTATCCGTATTTTCCTGACGCCGATTCGGTGCCGTTGAGCAGGATCGACATGTTCTGATACTTGTTGGTGGTGTAGAATCTTTCTACCTCGGATAGCATCGAACGCTCCAGGAGGCCGGCGCGGATGATGAATATGGTCTTGTCGGCGAGCTTGTTGATGATCGATGTGTCGGCTACAACCTCTACGGGCGGGCAGTCAAGGAATACGAAATCGTAGTGGGCCTTGAGAGTCTCAAGCAGCTCGGTGAGGAGGGGCGAGAACAGAAGTTCGGTGGGGTTGGGGGGCAGAGTGCCCGAAGGGATGAGGTCTACTTTTGTGCCGCTGGCGTCATGAGAGATGATCTGCGACACGTCAGATACGCGTCCGGCCAGATAGTCGGCTATGCCCATCGTTTTTTTGCCGGTAGATGCATATTTGGAGAGCGATCCCTTGCGCAGGTCGAGGTCAACCACCACCACGCGCTTTCCCTTGAGGGCGAAGGCCGCTGCAAGGTTGAATGTGGTGAAGGTCTTGCCGCTGCCGGGATTGGCAGATGTCATGGCTATCACGCTGTGAGCGTCGGGGCCGAGCATGAATTCGAGGTTGGTGCGCACCACCCTGAATGCCTCGTTGACCACATTTCTGCTGCCATCCTTGACAGCCACCAGCGTAGACTGATGCTTTGTGTGGCCGTCGACTGATGCTCCCTGCCCGAGAAGGCGCTTGAAGAAGTTGATCTTTATGCGCTTTCCGTCGGCTTGAGGCAGCTCTCCGATGAACGGCACTGTCAGGCCATCGAGGTCCTTGCGGCCACGCACCACGGTGTTGAGCATTTCGCTCAGGTAGATGATGGCTGCGGGAATCACCAATCCGAGCACAAACGCGATCATCAGTATCTGTGACTTTTTGGGAGCCACGGGGGCTGTGCTTCCGCCCGGAACTTCGGTGATGCGGGTGTTGTAGGCGGTGAAGGCCTGCGACAATTCATTTTCTTCGCGCTTCTGCAGCAGGTAGAGATAGAGGCTCTCTTTCACCTTTTGCTGACGCTCCACCGAAAGCAGGTATTTTGCCTGATTGGGGTTGGACGCGATTTTAGATGTCGCGGCGTTGCCCATGTTCTGCAGCGAGCGTATCTGTGCGTTGAGGGCCACGAGCTGATTGTCGATAGATGCGATCATCGACGAGCGGATCTCGTTGAGATTGGCGTCCATCTCCTGCACGAGCGGGTTTCGGTCAGAGCTGACGTTGGCCAGGCTGTTGCGCTCCTGCAGCAGACGGTTGTATTCGCCTATCTGCGATGAGATGGCCTGATCGGCCATGCCTCCGCTCACGGGCAGCAGCTCGTAGCGGTTGGCGTCGTTCGCGAGGTAGTTTCTCACGTAGCGGGCCATGTAGGCCTGGTTGTTGAGCTCGGTGATGCTCGCCTGGGCCTGTGATGCCTGGTTCATGTACATCGACGCGGCTCCCTGAAGGTCAGGGATCAGGTGCTCGCTCTTGTATGAAGAGATGTCATTGTCAACGTTTCCAAGTTCGCTCTCTATGATGCCGAGGCGGTCGTTGATGAACATCGACGTGCTCACGGCGATCTGATTCTTGTCGCGCACCCAGTTTTCGTTGTACACGGTGATCAGGGCCATCAAGATGTCATCGGCGCGCGCCACAGATCCGTCGGTGATGGTTAGGGTCACGATCGACGCCTCTTTCGAGGTCTGGGCTATGTTGAGCTCGCTTTTGTATTTGGCCACAGCCGCGGCGAGGCTCGTCTTGGCCACGTATATCTTATATGACTCTTCGGGGTTGAAGGCCGGGCCGGGAGTGATGACAATGGCTCCGGCGGGGGTGATGATCGAATCGCCAAGGGCACCCGTTGCTTTGCTTGTATCCTCTCCGCCGTTGACCTTGAATTGCGACAGGGTGGTCTCGCCTCCGGGCTTCACCTCCACGGTGAACGAAACGTTGAGCTGCGGAGCTGCGTCGACGATGGTGGCCACCACGGGCACTGATTGCCCGTAGAGTATCCGGTCGTGGAAACGGCCGGGCTCCATGTAGTTCATCTCGAGCCCGAGGCGCTTGACAACCTCCTCGACGGTGGCCGACGAGCGCATGGTGATCATCTCATTGTTGATGTTGACATTGGATGTGAACATGCCGAAGTCGGTGAATGCGTCTCCTACGCTGCCCATGCTCTTGCCTTTGCTCTGCTCCTTGATAAGCATCGAGGCCGACTGGGTGTAGAGCGGGGGAGTGCGCATGATGTGCCATAAGGCTACGCCGAGGCACAAGACTATCGAAATGACAAACCAATACCAATTTGACAGGCAGATGCTGAAGACGTCGCGTAGGTTTACGCCGCCTTCAACCTGCTGGTCTTTTACTTCTTCTGCCATATTTTGCAATGTGTGTTTATGACTATGCGTCAGAATTTGAATATGTTACTTGGTTATGAACACCGCTGTAGACATCAGGAAGCTTGCGAGCGACATCCAGAAGCCGTAGGTGAGAGGCGTGTTGCCGTTTGTGGTCGACTCGCGCTTGCGCTTGTTGTTGGGGGTGACGTAGACCACGTCGTTCTGCTGCAGGAAGAATGCGGGCGATGAGTAGAGGCTCGCCGCGTCATTGAGGTTGACTTCGTAGACTGACTGCTTGCCCACTTCCTGTCGGATTATCTTCACGTTGGTGCGGTCGCCGGTGATCTGGAGGTCGCCGGCGTCGGCTATGGCTTCAAGCACGGTGTAACGGTCGTTAGTGATGCTGAAGTGTCCGGGGCTGCTGACATCGCCGAGCACCGTCACGCCGAGGTTGAGGTAGTCCACCACCACTACAGGCTCCTTGATCAGGTCGCGCGACTGAAGCAGGCCTTTTATCTCGGCTGCGATCTGCTCGCGGTTCATTCCGGCCACTCTCACTTCGCCTATCACGGGAAAATCGATTGTGCCCTGGCTGTTTACGGTGTATCCGAGCGCTCCGCCGGAGCCGGATGTCATCGACGAGCTGCTTGATCCTGTCGAGAGGTTGAACATGTTGGTGAGGCGTTCGTCCTGAGTCGATACTATTATGCGCAGTTTGTCGCCCGGCTGCACCTTCACCTGGTAAGGCTGAGAAACGTGGATTTCAGACCCGCCCTGCACATCCTGGAAGTAGGTGATGTTTTTGGGGGCGCTGCATGAAGCGAACAAAACGACGGCCATCACAGCCACTAATTTAAATAATTTCATAATCATAGTGCGGAATTAATGGATTCCGCCGATAAATAGTTAAAGGATTTGTTTTATGGCGCAAAGTTAGTGATTTTTGTCATAAAATACAAAAGCTTGTGTCACAATCTTGTCTGCGTCAGCCTATTTCTTGCCTTCGTCGGCGAATTTGTCGGGAAATTTCAGATTAAGCCGCTTTCTGTTCAGGGATATGATTATTATCACCACTCCGGCTATGATGAAGGGGATGCTGAGCAGCTGGCCCATGTTGAGAAGCATGTCGCGCTCAAAATCCTCCTGCGGATTCTTGATGAACTCAATGATGAATCTCGCGGAGAAGAGCCATGTCAGGAACACGCCGAATATCAGGCCGGGGCGCTCTTCGGAGTTCTTTTTCCAATACATCCACATCAGCAGGCCGAAGAGGGCGAAATATGCGAGAGCCTCGTAGATCTGCGTGGGATGGCAGGCTATGCCTTCGTAGAAGTGGTGCCACTCGCGCGAGCGCACGAATTCAAAGCCCCATGGCAGGGAGGTGGGGCCGCCGAAGATTTCCGAGTTGAACAGGTTGCCAAGGCGTATGAGGCCGCCCACAAAGGCTATGGGGATGACGAGGCGGTCAAATGTCCACATGGGGCTTTTCTTGGTCACGGCCCATGAATAGATGAATACGGCGATGATGATGGCGATGGTGCCTCCGTGGCTCGCGAGGCCGCCTTTCCAGAATTGCACGATTTCGCCCGGATGCTGGCTGTAGTAGGCCCATTCGTAGAAGAATACGTGGCCGAGGCGGGCGCCTACAATGGTGGCTATGACTACGTAGATGAGCAGCGTGCCCACCCATCGCTCGGGGGCGCCTTCGTGCTTGAACATCCGCGCGATTATCTCCGTGCCTATCCAGAATCCGATGGCGAACATCAGGCCATACCAGCGCACATGGATATGCCCTAATGAGAACAATTCGGGGCTAACGTCCCATACAATAGAAGCTGTGAGCATTTATCTTTATTTTGTTTGGTTAGTCTCTTTGCGCGAGTGGTATTCGCGGGTGGCGGCTCGCACCTTGCGGCCAAGGGCCAGGAGGGCAATCATGGTGGGGATGGCCATCAGCGCGTAGAAGAGGTCGCAGAGGCCCACGGCGGCGTCAAGCGGAATCACCGCGAAGGCCACAAGGGTGAGGATGAATACCCAGGTGAAATATCTCGCTCTTTCTTCGCCGAAAAGATACGCGGCGCAGCGTGTGCCGTAGAATGAATATGAAAACATCGACGAAAGGGCGAAGCAGGCCACGATGAGCATGAGCAGGTATTCGCCATAGGGAATGCCTGCGGCGAATGCGCCCATGGCCACCTGCAGCCCCTTGACGCCCTCCACCTCAATGTTGCCGCACAGGAGGATGGCGAAAGCCGTGAGTGTGCACACAAGGCCCGAGTCGATGCTCGGGCCGAGCATGGCCACAAGCCCTTCGCGCACCGGCTCGTTGTTGCGCGATGCGCCGTGCATGATCGATCCGGTGCCTATGCCGGCGTCGTTGACGAGGGCTGCGCGGCGTGCTCCGGTCATGGCTATATAGGCCAATGCTCCGAAGCCGGCCTCGGGGTTGAAGGCCTCGCGGAATATGCTCGCGAATACGGCGGGCACTTCGCCTATATGGGTGATGATGATGTAGGCCACCATCACGAAGTAGGCTCCTACCATAAACGGCACGAGCACCGATGCCACCCGGGCTATCCGCTTTATGCCGCGAAGCACCACAAGGGCCACGATCAGGGCTATGATGATGCCGAAGAGGAGCTTGAACACCTGGTCGTTGGTCATGCCAATCAACGCTCCTACGCCTTCGAGGGCGCCGCTTGACGCTATGCCCTCCGGGGTGGTGAATACGCTCATGAAGGCCTCTGTGAGCTGGTTGGCGTTCATGATGCAAAGGGTGCCGAACATGCCCGCTATGGCGAAGAATACGGCCAGCGGGCGCCACCGGCGTCCAAGGCCATTCTCGATTATGTACATCGGGCCGCCCTGGGGGCTGCCGTCGCTTCCTTTGCCTTTGTACATTATGGCGAGCACGCCTTCATGATATTTTGTCGACATGCCCACAAGGGCGCTCACCCACATCCAGAATATGGCGCCCGGGCCGCCGATCACAAGGGCTATGGCCACGCCGGCTATGTTGCCGAGGCCTATGGTGGCGGCCACCACCGAAGCGAGGGCCTGCGCCGATGATATCTGGCCGTTTTTGGCGTCGCTCTTCTGCCTGAGCGCCTTCACGGCTTCGGGAAGATATCGCAGAGAGACAAATCCTGATCTGACAAAGAGGTAGAGTCCGCCCCCGATCAGCAATAAAAAAAGCGGATAGCCTCCAAGGAAGTCGGCCGCCGCTATTATCCATTTAGAAATTGTATCAAACATTTGGTTAAATCGCGCATTCGCAATCTAAAGGGGTTATTTACTTGCGCCGCATGCCGCGCCGGGGTTGGGCGGATGGCGCGTTAATGGCCCGCATGAGGCTATCGGGCCAGTTCGATATTGGCTTCTTTCACGCGCCTGCGCATGTTGATGATGGCGTATCGCATGCGTCCGAGTGCTGTGTTGATGCTGACTCCTGTGCGCTCGGCTATTTCCTTGAATGAGAGATCCTGGTAGAATCTCATCTCCACCACAGCGCGCTGGTCGTCGGGGAGCATGCCTACGAGCCTCTGCACGTCGTCCATGATCTGGTCGTCGATGATGGCGTCTTCGATCGTGCCTTCGCTCAGCTCTCGCCGGTTGAGCACGCTGACCTCCTCGTCGGTTGATACCGTTGCCGAGTTTTTCCCTTGCCGGAAGTGGTCGAAGACAAGGTTGTGGGCTATGCGCCCGAGCCAAGAGGCGAATCGTCCGTCGCCGATGTATCTGCCTTGCTTTATCGTGGTGATGACCTTCACGAACGTCTCCTGGAGGAAATCGTTGGCGAGCTCTTCGTCCTTCACGAGCCTGAGGATGTAAGAGTATGCGTTGGCCTGATGCCGCGAGAGCAAGGTGTCAAAAGCCTCATTGTCTCCGTTAGCGTAAGCGGCTATAAGCTGGTCGTCGCTAAGCTGGTTTTTATAAAGCATTCTATTCTGAGTTGTTAGTTAGAGTAGAAGTGTACTATAGGCAGAGCGTTTGGATTTAGTTTGACAATATGCGGTTGTATCCTGCAAAGATAGGCATTTTGGCCGACATAAACAACAAAGCGCTGCCGTGGCCGCGGCATTTTAAGGCTTTTTAAGAAACCGCATACAATAAATCCGGCATTTTCGCGTAATGCCGGATCCGTCGTATGCAGTATGTGCCGCAGGGCGGCGCGTCATCTGAGGATTGCTTCCTGTATTGAGGTGATGTCGGTCTGCAGCTGCTTGTCAAGGGGCAGGCGCTCTTCGATGATCTTGCAGGCGTAGTTGACTGTGGCGTGGGTGCGCGCTATGCGGTGGCCTATCGACACGATGGGCATCTTGGCGAGCTTCTTTGCGAGGTACATGACCACCTGGCGGGCATCGCTCACTTCGCGCTTGCGGGTCTTGGTGAAGAGCAGGTCGCTGTCTATGTTGTAGTATGCGCTCACTTCCTGCGCTATCAGCTCGAAGTTGATCGTGCGGCGGCTCATCTTCACAGCGTGCTCCACCACCTGGCGTGCGAGGTCGACTGTGATCTCGCAGTTGTTGACTGTGGCGTGGGCAATCAGCGACACCACTATGCCGACAAGGTCGCGGATGCTGTCGGTGACGGTTGCGGCGATGTACTCGATCACGTCTTCGGGGATGTCGAGGCCGTTTTGGCGGGCCTGGTTGTGAAGCACCTGGCGGCGAAGGTCGAGATCGGGCTTGCCCAGCTCGGCGGTCATTCCCCACTTGAAGCGTCCGAGCAGGCGCGCTTCGAAGCCCTCCATTTCGGCCGGAGCGCAGTCTGACGACAGGATTATCTGCCGGTTGTTCTGGTGGAGGTGGTTGAATATGTGGAAGAATGTACCTTGAGTGCCCACTTTTCCCCGGAGGTCCTGGATGTCGTCGATGATCAGGGTGTCGATGCTCTGGTAGAAGTGGAAGAAGCTGTTGGTGTTTTTGTTGGCCACAGCCGCTGTGTATTGGCTCTCAAACAGGCGCGCGGTGACGTAGAGCACTCTCGCTGTGGGGTTGTGCTCCTTGATGCGGATGCCGATAGCCTGTATGAGGTGGGTCTTGCCCACGCCGGTTGGGCCGAAAACGAAGAGCGGGTTGAATGTCTGCATCTTCGGGTTGTCGGCAATTGATTGTCCGATTGCGCGCGCGATCTTATTGCTTTCGCCCAGGCAATAATTGTCAAATGTGTATCTGGGGTTGAGCTGCGAATCAATGTCGTTTTCGGTCTGCGCCTTGAATGGATTTGCCGGCTGCGCTTTCTGCCGGTCAAGTATCGCCTTGCTCGGATTCTCGCTCATCATGTTCACGGCGGTGTCCTGCTGTCCGTTCACTTGATAGAAGCGATAGCAAAGCACAGTGCCGGGGCCGTATACATTGGCTATGGCGGGCTTCAGTATGCGCAGGTATTTCTCTTCGAGGTATTCAACATAGTAAGGCGACGGCACACACAAGGTGAGCACATTGCCTCCGAATCCGTAGGAGGAGATGTCCTTGAACCAGGCGTCGTACTGTTCCTGAGGTATGTTGTCGCGTATGATGTCGCGGCATTTGTCCCAGAGTTGTATATGGTTGTTGTCTATCATCGCAGAGAAATGGGGTATTGATTCATACTGCAAAATTACATAAAAAATTTCAAATATCCACCTCCAAAAAAATTTGGAAATGACAAAGATTTGTATCAATGCTGAAATTCAAGAGATTATGAATTTAGCAAAATTTTTGCAAAGGTATACTTTAGAATATGATTGTAAATTACTGTGCGTCATCTGTATATGAATAGTCAAATTACGTTCCACATTTATTTAAAGAATTTGTGGAACAAAAGAGTTTATTCTGATATACAGATGATTAGCGGGAAGTGAAAGAAATCTTGAATTTTTTTGAGGTCAGTCGTCATCAGACAGGGATCACGAGCATGGGCATGTCGGTGGCGAAAAGCACTCTGTGGGCGAGCGAGGGGCTGAAGAAGCGCGAAAAGATGTTCTTGCGCTTGTTTGATACTACGATCATGTCGAAGTCGGATAGCGCTCTCTGACCGGCTTTGGCCTGCTCAATGATGTCTTGGAGAGCGTGGGCGTCGGTCTCGAAAGTGTAGCCTTTGAAGTTTTGGGAGCTGTAGTCGCAAAGAGCCTGCAGCGACTGCAAGGCTGATTCGCGTTTCCGGCCCGGGATTGACGTGATCTTCACCTTGGCCCCGGCTCTGGGAAATGCCCTGTGCATAGTGTCGAGAGCGAGGATGTCGTCTTGTCCGGCATTGCTGAAAAAAAGTATGCGCCCGGGGTTGAACTTAGCCGCGCTTCCGTCAGGATCGGGAAGCGCAAGCACCGAGTAGCGGCATTTGTCGAGAACTTCTGCTGTGACTGACCCTATCATATCTATCTCTTTCTTTTTCGCGCCGCGTGTGCCCATCACTATGAGAAAAGGATTGTTGGCCTTGGCGTATTGTGTGATCGCGTCTTCGGGCACGCCCTCCACCACACAAGTCTCGAATTTGACCGCCGGAAGCAGCCCGCTTTTGATTTTGTCTTTGATCTGCCCGGCGAAGTGGCGCATGCGTGTCTCTGCGGCGGCGAGTGCCTGCTGGCGGTCGGCTTGGTCGCCGTATTCGTATGTGCCGCTCGCTGTGAGCTGAAGGTTCCCCGCCACGTAGGGGTCAATGTAAGAGTGCAGGATCACGATGCCTGCTCCGTGGCTTTCGGCTATGCGGAAGGCCACATCTGTGGCATGGGCCGATGCCGTAGAGAAATCCACGGGCACGATCACTGGCGAATGCTGTGATGTGAGGGGAGCGGAGAGCGGATCGGCGAATATCTCCTTGTTCTCGATGATGCGCAGGGCGAGCGGCAGATCTGACTCTTTTATGCGCACCCTTATGCCTGAAGATATTACGGGGCTTTCGATGTTGACGTTGCGGAATTGCGTCTCCACCCCTTCCCGCTCCAGCAAAGAACGCAGGGCTATGGCTTGCTCGTATGTGTGAATCGCTACGGTGATAAAACGGTCCATGATGTTGTCGGTATTATTAGGGTCGTTCCAAGGAACGACCACTTAACGAAACTGGGGAGTCTCTTTGGGGTGCGTATGGGTGGTTTTGTCGGGTGGTCGTTCCAAGGAACGACCGTACACTAAAAAAGGGCATCCCCTGAAGGGCTGCCCTTGAGAGGTGAGCGAGCTGTCGATTACTTTTCGGCGTTTTCCTCCTCGAGAATCTCTACAGCCAAGTCATAGATGGTAGAGTCGTCGAGCACGACAATGCCGCCGTCGGGTCCCGGCTCGATGTGCACGCCGCAGTTTTTGCCTTGGTCATAGTTTGACCCACCGAAATAGTTGCGGACGGTTTGTACGGTGATGTTCAGCTTGTCGGCTATCTTTGCCATAGATCCGTCGGGCAGGCTGTCTTTCAGACGGCGCAGCTCATTAAATGTGATTGTCTTGCTCATTTCTTATGATATGATTTTAGGGTGATTCGTTAATTCTGATATAAAGTTATAACCACTTTTTGAAATATCCAAATATTAGCGGCACTTTTTTTACGCCTTTTTGCCTCTATTGAAAGCAATGGTTTAGTTCATAGCGCTTTAAGCAGTGATATTTTTTTTGTCAGATTCGCTCAAGATCGGTGGCCCTGGCCCAGGCGCGGGTGGAGTTGTTGATCTTGACGTCATACCACAAGGGAGATGGATCGCCGGGCACTGTTGTGGAGTCGGTGATCTCCACTACGGTGCCTTCGTGCAAAGGTATTATTTTCGCGTCTTTGCCCGAGGAGGCTCCTGGAGCCGTGCTCAGGTTGGCGGTGGGCACCACGATCACGGCCTTTGAGCGGTCAAACGGGGCTGCTGCTGTCTGGGCCGCCGCTGTCAGCGAATAGATGAAGAGGGCTGTGATCACGAATCCTCCGAAAAATCCGAATTTGCGCATCGGCACATTGGATGAGAAGATGTATATGGCGGTGCAGCCGAGCACGGCTGCAAACAGGATGAAAGCCGTCCATGCCCAGGCGTCGGGCGACATCTTCGCGAGGATGCCGCTGTGCAGGTTGCCGAGGAATGTGCTGTCGTCCTCGGGCTTGTCGAGAATGCGGGTGTTGACAAAAGCGAGGTTGTCGCGGGCGTCCTGCATCGAGGGATCTAACTGCAGAGCGCGGCTGTAGTAGAGCACGGCGCGCCCGGGCTTTCCGAGGCGGTAATATGCGTTGCCGAGATTGTAGTATACTTCCGGCGATATGCCGTCAGATGCTATAGCTTTGTGGTAGAGCTGCACGGCAGCGGCATAGTCTTGGTGGGCGTAGGCTGTGTCGGCCTGCTGTGTCAGGGCCGAGGCTTGGCAGCAGATGGCGGTGATGATGGCCGCGAATGCTAAGATGAACTTTTTCATGCTTTTGGGTTGCTTTGCGGTTTCTTTGCTGATTCGATTGCCTTGATTGCGGCGGCGGCGCGGCTGAATAGATTCGACATCTCGGTCTCGGAGTGCTGGGGCGTGAAGCGGGCCATCTCGCATTCGTCGAGTATGTCAATGGTGCTGTCTACCTCGGGCTGCTCCAATCCGCGCTCGGCGAGTTTCTGCGCGATGTTCTCGCGCAGCAGCTGTGATGCCGGGATGCCGAGTTTGTCGCTGAGGTATCCGGTCATTGCCTGATTGAGCTCCATATAGAATTTGTCAGCCTCCTTGCGTGCCATGAATTGCTTGGCGGCGCGCAGGCGTTTTGACGCCATCTTGTTGGCTCTCGCCAGTTTGAGGCCCTGCACATCGCGGTGCATGCGTATGTGGCGCCTGTAGGCGAATATTGTAGATCCGAGCGCTATAGCGCAGAGAGCGTAAAGGGCCCAGTACCATCCGGCATAGAACAGGCGCGTGGGGCGCTTGCTTATCTCGCCTATGGGGCGGAGGTGGCGTATGTCGGTCATGCCGCTTATGATGGCTGTCTGCTCGGTGCCGGTCTCCACGGCGGCTCCTTGGGCCACTTTCATGTTGAATGCCGGAAGGTCGATGGTGTGGTATGACTTGTCTTTCGGATTGAAGTACGTGAATTTGTTGGCCGGGATGGTGAACGATCCGGGATGCTGCGGCACTATAGTGTAATTGACGGAATATGTGCCCTGCATGTCGTTTCCGGTGAATCGGGCGTCGATGTCGGTCTTCGGCGTGAAAGAGTCAAATCCGTCTGGGATGCTGAGCTTGGGCGTGGTGAGGTATTTGAGGTTGCCCGAGCCTTTGACTGTGAGGATGTATGACGATGCTTCGTTTGTGCGCAGTTCGAGCGGATCCATCGTGGCCTGGGCTGTGAATGAGCCTACGGCTCCGGAGAATGAGTCGGGCTTAGGCGAGGGGAGGGCGATGACATTGACCGATGCGCTGTTCGACTCCGTGTTGACGGATTTCTCCACGGGCACGCGGTCGACGAAGCCGAATCCTATCTGGCGAGTGATGTACTGCACCAGAGTCAGTTCGTATTTGCCTGATTCGATGTTGAGACGCCCCGTCTTCTGCGGGTAGAGGATCACTTTGCGCAGCTCGAGCGATGTGTAGTTGTTGCCGTTGATGTGCTCGTATGACGGCTCGCGCGACACGGGCAGCTCTTCGGAGAAAAAGCCTTCGAATGTGGGCTGGTTGAGGGTGCGGAATGCGCTGATGTTGAGTTTTGAATATATCTTGACTGTCGCCACGATAGGTTCCTGCTCATAGACCTGTGTGCGGTTGAGGTGCACCCTGATGAACATGTCTTCGGGCGAGATCTTTATGTCTTCGGCATGTTGCGGATATTGCTGTCTGCCTCCGGTGTTTCCCTGCGCCTGGGCGTTCTTGTCGGGGGGGAGGATGGTGAGCTGCACGGTGTTTGAGGTCAGCTGCTTGCCTCCGGAATTGACAGATACCGCAGGTATGGTCACAGTGCCGGCTTTAAGCGCCTGATACACGTAGGTGTAATCTACGATGTAGAGACTTTCCTGCCTGCCACCGCTGAAGGATATCGACTGCTGGGTCGAAGTGCCCCCTTCGTAGAGCAGCTTGCAGTTGGGAATCTCCGGGGCATGGGGTTTCCCCTCGCCGTTTTTCAGGCGTACGGTGACGTTGAATTTTCCGCCCTCGGTCACAGCCCTTGGAGGCAGGATCTCAAGCGAGGCCTGCGCCATGGAGGGCAAAGCGGCCCATAGAGCTACAATCAATGTTAATATCCTGATATGCTTCATCATATTCTATTTATCGTCATTGAGTTGGCAGATGCCTGCTGGTGTTTTGGAGTTGAAACAAACTATCGTTGAGTGCCTGGCTGCGGGCCGTGGGGGCGCGGCGCATACGGTCACCAAGGCTTGTCGAGGCTTGAAGGCCGTGATTGCCGGGGCTTGGCCTTCTTGCGAGTCTCGTTTTCGCGATTCTGCATGGTCTGCAGCAATTGCTCGGCGCTTTGGCTCATTTCGGGCTGCTGTTGCTCCTGCTGCTGTTGCTGCTGCTCCTGCTGTTGCTGCGGGTCCTGCTGTTGGTCCTGCTGCTGTTGCTGCTGGTCTTCGGGTGGCATTTTCAGCATGGCCACCAGCAGATTCTGCCTCGTGCGCGAGTTTGACGGATTGATGCGCAGCGCGGCTTTGTAATATTCTATGCTCTTCGCGAAATTGCTGTCGTTGAAAGCTACATTTCCGAGATTGTAGTAGGCCTTCTCCCTGATGGTGGAGTCAGAGGCGCTCTCGCCAAGTTTCTCATAGTCGGCCATCGCTCTCGACACGGTGGAGTCGTTCTGCGTGGCTTTTCCTATGTGGAGCAGCGAAGCGGCGCTGTTGAATTTCGCCGGCTCCGACGCCGGAGAATGCAGCAGTGCTTCCGAGTATTTTTCGAGAGCCTTGGTGTAGAGGGTGTCGGCGTAGAGTTCGTTGCCTTCCTTCACGAGGTTTCTCTCGGCTTTTGTCGAGTGGTCGTTGCTGTCGTAGCATGATGTCATGCCCAGGGCGGCGATAGCCCCGGCAAATGCGGCGATTATGTATCTTGATTGCTCCATGCTCATTGTTTGTTCTTTGTGAAAAAGTTGACGCCCTTAAGCCAGCTCACCTTGCGGTCGAGCACGAAAACGTCGATGATCAGCAGCAAAAGCGCCAGGAAGGCGAATGTGGGGAATTGCTCGGCGCTTGTCTTGTACTTCACGGTCTTGAACTCCGTGGTGTCGAGTCCGTCGAGGGTGTCGGTGAGCGTGTCGAGAGCTTTGGCCGAAGATCCGTTGACGTAGCATCCGTTGCCGGTCTCGGCAATTTCCTTTGCCTGGGCGTCGTCAAACGATGTGAGCACCACCTGGCCGTCGCTGTCGCGCAGATAGTCGCCGTTTCCAAGCGGAATGGGCACGCCCTTAGATGTGCCTACGCCCACTACGTCGATCTGTATGCCCCTTTCGGCGGCTTGCTTGGCGGCCTCGATGGCATCGCCTTCGTGGTTTTCAGCGTCGGTGATGAGGATGATGGCTTTCTGCACTGTGTCGTTTTTGGAGAATGCGTTGGCCGACATGTTGATTGCATCGGTGATCGATGTGCCTTGGAGTGTGACAAGGCCAGGCTCGAGGTCGCCCAGATACATCTTTGCGGTGTAGTAGTCCGTGGTCAGGGGCATCTGTGTCTTTGCCTCGCCGGCGAATACCACAAGGCCCACCTTGTCATTGTCGAGCTTGTCAACCAGCTTCTCAAGCAGCAGCCTCGCGCGGTCGAGACGGCTTATGCCGTCGGGCTTGTCATTGGCCGAGGCGAGCATGGAGTTTGATACGTCAAACGCTATCATGATCTCTATGCCGTCGATTCTTGACTGCCGGGGCATCTTCTCGCCGTATCGGGGGCGGGCAAGCACGAGCACCAAAGCCACAAGTGCGGCTATCTGCAGGGCTATCTTGATGTGTGACATATACTTCGATGCGTCGGGCATGAGAGGCGCGAGGATCGACGGATTGCCGAATTTGCGCAGCATGCGCCTGCGCGAGAGCAGCGCCCACCAATAGAGCATCCCCACGGCGATGGCCGCGAGAAGCAGGTATAGCAGATGTGGATATGCGAAGTCTATCATTGTGTTCTTTTTCTAATCTTTGGCTAAGCCCGTCAGGGGATGGATCGCAATGCGGTGTAGCGGAGCAGGAGCTCGAGCGCCACGAGCGCGAAAGCCAGCCATGCCCAGGGCATGTAGTTGTCTTCGGTGTGAGAGAAGTGGCGCACGTCCATCAGGGTCTGCTCCATGCTGTCGATTTCCTGGAATATATTGTACAGGGCTCTGTTGTTGTCGGCTCTGAAGTATTTTCCTCCGGTGAGATCGGCTATCTGCTGCAGAGTGGCTTCGTCTATCACCACTTTCTGCATCTCATAGTCGAGGCCAAAAGGCTTCATCACGGGCATTTCGGCCATGCCGTTTGAGCCTATGCCTATGGTGTAGACCCTTATCCCGAGCTCTTTGGCCACCTCGGCGGCGTTGAGGGGAGCCACCACGCCGGTGTTGTTGGATCCGTCGGTGATAAGTATCACGCTTTGGCTTTTGGCTTTGCCCTCCTTCAGTCGGTTGAGCGATGTGGCTATGCCATCGCCGATGGCGGTGCCGTCAGGGAGGATGTCCATGCTGATGCTGCTAATGTAGTTGAGCAGGATGTTTCGGTCCACGGTCATAGGCACGCCTGTGAGAGCATCGCCCGCGAATATTACCACGCCTATGTTGTCATTTTCGCGCTGCTGCACAAACTCTTCGGCTACGGCTTTGGCAGCCTGCAAGCGGTCGGGCTTTAGGTCGCGGGCGAGCATGCTGGCCGAGACGTCGAGGGCTATCATGATGTCGGTGCCTTCGGTCGATGATGTGCGCCATGAGTCGCGGGTCTGTGGTCTGGCCAATATGATGATGATGCATCCTATTGCGCCCAGACGCAAGGCGAACACAATGTGACGCAGATATTCTTTCCATGACCGGCCTATGCCTGCGAACGGGCTCACTGTCGATATGCCCAGCGTAGGCTTGGCCTTTGACTGCTTGAGCACATACCAGACTATCAGCGGCACGAACACCAGGAAAAGCCATAAATATGTTGGGTGTGCGAATTGCATATCTTTTTATTGATGGTGGTTTGTCGAGGAATTTTTGCTCTTGACTGCCGCAGGCGCGTTGCCCGATGCCTTGTCTGAGCCTTGCTCCGGGGCAGGGGCCGGCTTGGTGCTTTCGATGAATTGCTGCACTGAATTGTAGGTGCGCATGCCCTGGTCGGCCTCAGGCACCGCAGCGGCGAATTTCACGAAATCGGCAAGCTGAAGCACTTGCTCCATCTGGCTCGCCGAGAGGTGTATCTCCGGCGTGTGGCGTATGCGCTGTAATATCTGCTTTGAGGTCATCTCCATGGCGTTGATGCCGAAACGGCCTTGCAGGTAGCCGCGCAGGATGTCGATGAGGTCGGTGTAGAAGGCTTTTGCCTGTCCCTGCTCGAGCAGGCGGCGCTGCTTAAGCTTGACAAGGCGGTCGACGGCCACCTCGTAGGGGGTGGGCACGTATCTCGGGGTGAATATGGCCGGCCCGTTTTTCTTGTAGAGCAGGGCGATGACCACGCCGAGAGATACCAGCACAAGGGCCAACACTACCCAATACCACCACTCGGGCACGTAATCATACCATCGCAGGGGTATCTCTATGGGCGGTGCGTCGGGGTGGATGGTCAGGCTTTCCACATTTTCGGGGTCGCCGAGCGAGGGGTCGAGGGCGACCGGAAGCACCTTGAACGACAGCACATCGGAGACTATGGTGTCTGTGCCGATGGCGTAGAAGAAGGGCGGCAGCGTGAGTATTTCTTTTGGCTCGAAGGCCTGGAACCGCAGGTTGTACACGAGGTTGACGCGTCCGTTGCCCAAGTCGGTTGAGTCAGCGGAAACGCTCTGCAACTCAAGGCCGTAGAAGTCGGCCGGCAGTTTGTCAGGCAGGCCGGTGAGCGCGCCTTGGTGGGAATTCTTGACCACCTCAAGCTTCACATTGATGATGTCGCCCATCTCCACTTGCGATGAGTCGGCGCTTGATTTGATCGTAGGCGCCGGCATCTGCGCACGCATCGTAATGGCGAAAAGCGCCAGGGCCATCAGCGTGGCCAGGCGCAGAGGACGGGCGGCTGATGACAGCCGCTTGACGCCTATGTTGATTTTATTGTTGGCTTTCATCGTCAATGCCTGTTTTTGAAAAGGCCCAGCAGGGCTTTTACGTAGTCTTCGTCGGTGGAAACGGAGGCGAAATCCACGCGGCAGCTTTTCAGAGTCTCCGACATGCGCTGCTGGCGGTCATACCACCACTTGCCGTAGGCCGTGCGCACCCGCTTGCTCGAAGTGTCGATCCAGCGTGTGTCGCCGGTCTCAAGGTCGGTGATGTGCATCAGGCCCACGTCGGGGAGCTGGCTGTCGCGCTTGTCATAGACCTGCACGGCCATGATTTCATGGCGGTTGCGCCCTATGGTCATTGCCTGCTTGTAGTCGTGGCTGTCGATGAAGTCGCTGATCACGAAGCTTGTGCAGCGTTTCTTCAGAGCGTCGGTCAGATACTCCACGGCCATGGCTATGTCAGTGCCCTTGCTTTGAGGCTCGAAGTCGAGGAGCTCGCGTATGATGAGCAGTATGTGCTTGCGCCCTTTCTTTGGGGGTATGAATTTCTCGATGCGGTCTGAGAAGAATATAGCGCCGATCTTGTCATTGTTCTGCGTGGCCGAGAAGGCGAGCGTGGCTCCGATCTCGGCTATCACCTCGCGCTTGGGCGAGCCTTGGGCGCCGAAGAGGCGGCTGCCCGAGACGTCGACCAGGAGCATCATGGTCAGTTCGCGCTCTTCTTCGTATACCTTTACGAAAGGGTGGTTTTGCCTGGCCGTCACGTTCCAGTCGATGTCGCGAATGTCGTCGCCGTATTGGTATTCGCGCACTTCGGAAAACATCATGCCCCTTCCCTTGAATTTAGAGTGGTACTCTCCCGCAAAAATATTCTGCGAGAGGGCGCGGGACTTGATCTCGATCTTCCTGACCTTCTTTAATAGTTCGTTAGCGTCCAATTCTTTGTAGTTTTAGGCAAAACCATCAAGGCACCTGCACCTTGTCGAGGATTTCAGTGATTATTTCGTCGGTGGTGATGTTGTTGGCCTCGGCCTCGTATGTGACGCCGATGCGGTGGCGGAGCACGTCATGGCAAACTGCGATCACATCCTCGGGCACCACGTATCCGCGCTGGCGGATGAATGCGTAGGCGCGGGCTGCGCGAGCCAGGCTTATCGATGCGCGGGGCGATGCTCCGAAAGCGATGATGCTGCTCAGGTGCTGCATGCCATAGTCGGCGGGGAAGCGGGTGGCGAACACGAGGTCCACGATGTATTTCTCGATCTTTTCGTCAACATAGATCTGCTCCACTACCTTCTGCGCCTCGATCACTTCCTCGGGCTTTATGACGGGGAGGATGGCCTTTGACTGTGGCACTATGTTCTGGCGTATGATGGTGCGCTCTTCCTCGCGGGTGGGGTATCCGATCACCACTTTCATCAGGAAGCGGTCGACCTGCGCCTCGGGCAGGGGATAGGTGCCTTCCTGCTCTATGGGGTTCTGTGTGGCCATCACCAGGAATGGGGAGTCGAGGGGGAATGTGCTGTCGCCGATGGTGACCTGCCTTTCCTGCATAGCCTCAAGGAGCGCCGACTGCACTTTGGCGGGGGCGCGGTTGATTTCGTCGGCAAGGACAAAGTTAGAGAATACGGGGCCTTTCTTTACGTTGAATTTTTCGTCCTTGACGCTGTACACCATGGTGCCGATTACGTCGGCGGGCAGCAGGTCGGGGGTGAACTGTATGCGGCTGTATTTTGCGTCGATGAGCTGTGCGAGCGTCTTGATGGCGAGGGTCTTTGCGAGGCCCGGGACGCCTTCGAGCAGAACGTGCCCGTTGGCGAGCAGCGAAATGAGGAGTGACTCTACTAAATGCTTCTGACCAACGATGGTCTGGTCCATGCCTCGGGTGATGAGGTTGATGAAGTCGCTCTTGCTCGCAACAAGGCTGTTGATCTCTCGGATATTAACTGTATCGCTCATATCAGGATATAGTGAATGTGTTAAAGGTTGACAATAAATAAAAGCCGGATTTCAGGGTGTAGTTCCCCAAATTCCGACTACAAAGTTACGATTAATAATGTTAGATTTGCTAAAATTGAATGTTAAAATTGTTTATCAATCCTTTAACATAGCCAACAATTAACATTTTTTATTTAATCGCCTTAAATCACAACACTTTATTGCATGAATACAGATTCCCAAACAGCCCATGCGGCCCCAAAAAGCGATGTCAGGGGCACATTGAGCCCGGAAAAGGCGGCGGCCATGGCCCATAGAAACCATGATAGATAGGATGTCAGCAGAGAGTGGGTGGTGCCGATGCCGTTGCCTTTGGCGTAGTACGCGCATGCGCTGACAAGTCCGGCCAGTGGTATGAGCAGGGCGCAAATCAATGCGGAGTATGATATGGAGAAGTCGGCCACTACTTTGCCGGCCGCGTCGGTGACGCGGTATGTGAGGAAGATGCCTTTGTTTCTGATTTCAAGCGTATAGTCAGTGTCGGGCTGTGGAGTGAACCGCACTGATTCATTGCGTCTGATGCCATAGAGCGTGATTTTGTTGACGCCTTCCGAAGTAAGAAGCGTAGAGCCTTCTGCCTCTTGTCCGCGGGTGACCCAGATGCCGTTGATGCCGGCTCCGCAGGCGTACAGCATGCGGCTTATCAGGCATTTTATGGTGATGCTCCCTCCGATGCCCCGCTTGATGATGTCATGGCTTTGGGCCAGGAATGAATAGCCTTCGCCCCGGTTGAATTTCCATCGGCCTTCGCAGATGACGATGCTGCCGGGAGGCGTGTCGTCAGGCAGCCCGTAGATTCCCACCGGTTTGTCTTTGCCGGAGTCGTCGGCCCAGGCTTTCAAGCCTGCGGCTTCCGGGCCGATTATGTAAAATTTCATCTCCGCCATCGGGGCCGATGCCTATTTGAGCAGCTGTTGGGCCAATTGCTTCGCTTCGCGTAGATTTTCCTCTTCGCTTGAGTGCTTGGCGTATTTGCTCAATGGAGGTATCTTAACGCGGGTGCCGGCTTTCACGGTGTTGGGATTGCCTATCACGTCTTTGTTTTCGAGGTAGATGTATACCCAGTAGTCTTTCTTGTGGTAGTGCTTCTGGGCCAGGTGGGTGAGGAATACGCGCTCTGTGATCACATCGTAAACATCGGCCTGCGGCTGAGCGGGCGCAGCCTCGGCTTCGGGCTTTTTGTCCTCGGCCTCGGTCGCTGTTGCGGCGGCTTCTCCTTCCGGAGCAAGCGCTTCGGCTAGCCCAAGCGCTATCTCGTCGGTCTCTGATGTCTCTTCTTCAGCTGCTTCTTCCTCTTGCTGCACGAGCGATGGCTCAAGCAGTTCCATGATCGGGTCATGGGCGAAAAATCCGATGGCCAAGCCAATCAGGATGCCTATTATCAGCGCCCATGTGGTCCAGAATACCGGGAATTTGCCATGCCCTTCGTCTTCAAAGTCGTCATACTGATATGGTTCGGGATAATCAGTCTCTGCAGGCATAGTGGGGGAGCCGTATGCGGCTGCCAGATTAGCCTTCGGCTCTGATTCGTTAGAGTCCTCCTTTGCCACAGTGGCTTCCGCTGCTGAATTGTCAGAAACCGCTTGCTGAATCACGCGCTGCTTGGCGACGACTTCTGTCACTACAGTCGCCTCTGCCTTGGGGGCTGCCTCTTCTTTGGGGGCAATCTCTGCTGCGATGGCCGCCTCTGCCTTGGGGGCGGCTTCAGTCATGGGAGCAGTCTCTTCTACGGGGACAGGCTCTGGGGCAAAGGGCTGCTCGGCTTCTGCCATTTGTTCCGGCTCTTCGGGCGCCGGCTCTGCATCTGCTGAATCGGTCGCCTCATTGGTCTCGGCTTCTGCCTCCGGTGCGGACTGGGGGGCAGCAGCCTCTGCTTCATCGATGATTATGTCGATGTCGAGAGATTCGATGGAAGCGCCCGGGGCCAATTCCTCAGGCTCGAACATGGCGAAAGGGTCGTTGACGGCTCTGGCGAGGTCTTCGTCAGGCTGGAACGCGATTTTGCGATCGCCGCGCGTTTCCTCCACCGAGAATGTGCCTATGCCTTTGATTGTGAGGGTCTCGCCAATGGCTATGGCTTCCTTGGCGGCTTCCATGAAAGCCTTGAGGTATGCGTCGGCCTCCGCTATCTTTGTGCCGGAGGTGCGCGCTATGAGTTCGGCGAGTCTATTGAGGGTGATGATGCTATTCATTTTCGATCAATTTTTTTAGGGCCGAACTTGGCACGAATTCCACAAGCAGCTGTGGAGGCAAAAGCATTTTCTTACCTGTGGCTTTGTCGGTTTTCACTCGTTCCGGCTTTTTAGTCGCCACGAAATTGCCGAATCCGGGCATGGCTATAGAGTCAAGCCCGGAGGCGCGCTCTCTGAGCACCTGCGCGAACGCGCCGGTGAGGCGCGACGCCTCTTTGGCGTCGGCGCCCATGAGCTTGGCCACTTGTGATATGAAAGTCTTGCTGTCCATTGCTGCTTGTGAGAAGTTGGGGGTGGGGAGGGATTAGTAGTTGCGGGCTATGATCACGCGCTGAGCCGAAGGCTTTCCGGTGACCATGCACTTTCCGGGAGTCTTGTCGCCTTCGAGAGGTATGCAGCGGATTGTAGCCTTTGTCTCGTTCTTGATGAGCTCTTCGGTCTCGGGTGTGCCGTCCCAATGGCAGAGGAAGAATCCACCCTTGTCGATGTTGGCCTTGAAGTCCTCGTAAGAGTCGCAGACGTAGGTTTTCGATTCGCGCATGGCCAGGGCCTTGGCGTAGATATTCTGCTGTATGTCTTCAAGAAGCTGCTTGATGTGGGCTGCGATGCCCTCCAGGGGCACACTCTCTTTTTCGAGGGTGTCGCGGCGCATGAGCTCTACGGTGTCGTTCTGGATGTCGCGCTCGCCGAGCACCAGGCGCACAGGCACGCCCTTCACCTCATAGTCGGCGAATTTGAATCCGGGGCGCTTGTTGTCGGCGTCGTCGTACTTCACGCTGACGCCCATGCTCTTGAGCTCGTCAATGATCGGGTTGACGGTGGCTGTGATCTTCTCGAACTGCTCCTTATTTTTATAAATAGGTATAATCACCACTTGGATCGGGGCCAGACGCGGAGGGAGCACGAGGCCGTTGTCGTCGCTGTGGGTCATGATCAGCGCGCCCATCAGTCGGGTCGATACGCCCCATGAGTTGGCCCATACGTATTCGGGCTTGTTTTCCTTGTTGGCGAAGGTCACATCGAATGCGTGAGCGAAATTCTGGCCGAGGTTGTGCGAGGTGCCGGCCTGCAGGGCCTTGCCGTCCTGCATCATAGCCTCGATGGTGTATGTGTTGAGGGCGCCGGCGAATCGCTCGTTGGCGCTCTTCACGCCTTGGATCACAGGCATGGCCATGAAATCCTGCGCGAATTTGGCGTAGATGTTGATCATCTCCACAGTGCGCGCCTGCGACTCCTCGGCTGTGGCGTGGGCGCAGTGGCCTTCCTGCCAAAGGAATTCAGCCGTGCGCAGGAACATGCGTGTGCGCATCTCCCAGCGCATCACGTTTGCCCACTGGTTGATCAGGATGGGGAGGTCGCGCCAGCTGTGTATCCAGTTTTTGTATGTGCCCCAGATGATGGTCTCGGAGGTGGGGCGTATGATCAGTTCCTCCTCAAGGCGGGCATCGGGGTCTACCACGACGCCGTTGCCGTTGGGGTCATTCTTCAGGCGGTAGTGGGTGACTACGGCGCATTCTTTCGCGAATCCCTCCACATGCTCGGCCTCGCGGCAGAGATATGACTTGGGGATGAGCAGGGGGAAATAAGCGTTCTGCACGCCGGTGGCTTTGAACATGGTGTCGAGCGTCTGCTGCATCTTTTCCCAGATGGCATAGCCGTAAGGCTTGATTACCATACAGCCGCGCACAGCCGACTGCTCGGCCAGGTCGGCCTTGACTACGAGTTCGTTATACCATTGCGAGTAATTGTCGCCGCGCTTGGTGAGTCCTTTTAATTCTATTGCCATAGGTGAAGTATGGATGGTTTATTGTTATTTTTTTTTCTATTCTTTATATGCTTTCGTACAGCAAAATTAGTAAAAAAAAATCTTATAGCCAACAATTTTTCCATGCTTTATCCTAAATCTTCATTATTTGTTTGTTCACCACGACGTTAGGGCGGAGTTTCAGGCGCGTTGGCTTCGTTATTGCCCGGGAGTGAGGCGCGGATATTGCTTGAAAAAAGGAAAATAATCACTAACTTTGCGGTCATGGAAAAAGATAAGATGCTCCTCATAGTCAATCCCCGCTCGGGAGTCAACAGCAAAGACGGCATGGGCGCCGCCTTGGCCTCGGCGCTCACTTCCGCCGGATTCAGGGTGGACTGCGCCTACACCGAGCATGCCGGGCACGCCACCGAGCTGGCTCGCCGTGCCGTGGCTGAAGGATACGGCAGCGTGGTGGCGTGCGGTGGCGACGGCACTGTCAACGAGACGGCTTCCGGCCTCGTGGGCACAGATGTGGTCATGGGCATCGTCCCCTCGGGCAGCGGCAACGGCTTGGCGAGGCATCTTGACGTGCCTGTGGATGAGACGCTGTCGCTCGGTGTGATACGCCCGGGCAATATCACTGTGTGCGACTACGGCACGGTCAACGACCGCAATTTCTTCTGCACCTGCGGCGTGGGATTCGACGCCTCGGTCTCACACCGGTTCTCTCACGAAAACCGCAGGGGCCGCATCACATACATAAAGAGCGTGTTTGAGGCTTTCGCCGGATATAAGCCGCAGACATTCATTCTCGACATCGAGGGGAAGCGTCTGCGCCGCGAGGCTTTCCTTGTGGCTGTGTGCAATGCCTCGCAATACGGCAACAACGCCTTCATCGCGCCTATGGCATCGCTCACCGACGGCCTGCTCGACATAATCGTCATCAAAAGCGGAAACGCGCTGAAGATGATGCTCGCCGGATTCGACGTGCTCACGGGCATGGTGCCGTACAACAACAACATTGAGACTTTCCGCGTGCGACGCGCATCCATCGACCTTCCCGGTCCGGCGCTCGGGCATATCGACGGAGAGCCGGTCAACTTCTCCGGAAGGCTTGATTTTGAGTGTCATCCGCGCAGCCTGAAAGTCTATGGCAATCCGGGCAAGCGCCGTTTCCGTCCGTTTCTGACTCCTATCGACGTCACCCTGCGCGATTGGGGCATCGCCATCAATCGCCTTTTCGCCCATTGAGCCCGGCGTTCGCCATCTCAATTCATGGCAGGCTGCGGCTTGCCGATCGTCGAGGCGTGATTCCGCAAGACTCGTTTTGGCGTTTTCTCCCGGCGGCGCGTCAGGGTCGGAAATTTTTGCGCTATAAACGAAAAAAACGCAAAATTACTTTCATCTTTAGTGCAAATTGATTAAATTTGCACTGCAACTTTTATTCGGTTGTCCCAACCTTTGATCATTACGATTAAAATACATATTAAATCATTAAAAAATTAACTTGATGAAAAGAGTTTATCTGTTTGGCGACGGCAAGGCAGAAGGAAATGCCTCCATGCGCAACCTCCTCGGAGGCAAGGGCGCTAACCTCGCCGAAATGAACCTCCTTGGCATGCCCGTGCCTCCCGGTTTCACCATCACCACCGAGGTCTGCACCGAGTACACACAATACGGCAAAGACGAAGTCGTTAAGCGCATCACCAAAGAAGTAGAAGGCGCTATAGCTCACGTTGAAGAGCTCACAGGCAAGAAATTCAACGATCCCGCAAATCCCCTCCTCGTTTCTGTGCGTTCAGGCGCCCGTGCATCAATGCCCGGCATGATGGACACCGTCCTCAACCTCGGCATGAACGACGCCACCGTGGCTTCGCTCGCCGAAAAGAGCGGCAATCCCCGCTTCGCATGGGACAGCTACCGCCGCTTCGTACAGATGTACGGCGACGTCGTGCTTGGCATGAAGCCCAAGTCGAAGGCTGACATCGATCCCTTCGAGGAAATCATGGACAAGGTGAAGGAAGAGAAGGGCGTGAAGCTCGACACCGAGCTCGACGTAGAGGATCTGCAGAACCTCGTGAAGCTCTTCAAGGCCGCTGTCAAGGAATACACCGGCAAGGACTTCCCCGATGACGCTTGGGAACAGCTCTGGGGCGGCATCTGCGCCGTATTCGACAGCTGGATGAACGAGCGTGCCATCCTCTACCGCCGCATGAACCAGATCCCCGAAGAGTGGGGCACCGCTGTCAACGTGCAGGCAATGGTATACGGCAACATGGGCAACAACTCAGCCACCGGCGTGGCCTTCAGCCGCGACGCCGCCACAGGCGAAAACATATTCAACGGTGAATACCTCATCAACGCGCAGGGCGAGGACGTCGTAGCCGGCATCCGCACCCCCCAGCAGATCACCGTAGAAGGCTCACGCCGCTGGGCAGCCCTCCAGGGCATCTCCGAAGACGTGCGCAAAGAGAAATACCCCTCGCTCGAGGAGTCAATGCCCACCTGCGCCGCTGAGCTCATCGCCATCGCCAACCGTCTCGAAGACTACTACAAGGATATGCAGGACATGGAGTTCACCATCCAGGACGGCAAACTCTGGATGCTCCAGACCCGTAACGGCAAGCGCACAGGCGCAGCTATGGTGAAGATCGCCATGGACATCCTCCGCGCAGGCCAGATCGACGAAAAGACAGCCCTTCTGCGCATGGAGCCCCAGAAACTCGACGAGCTCCTGCACCCCGTGTTCGACAAGGCTGCCCTCAAGCGCGCAGTTGTCGTGGCCAAGGGTCTCCCCGCATCTCCCGGCGCAGCTGCCGGCCAGGTAGTGTTCTCTGCTGAAGAGGCTGAGGCATGGGCCGAGAAGAAGCGCAAAGTCATCCTCGTCCGCATCGAGACATCGCCCGAAGACCTCCGCGGCATGGCCGTGGCTCAAGGCATCCTCACTATGCGCGGCGGCATGACATCGCACGCAGCCGTTGTGGCTCGCGGCATGGGCAAATGCTGCGTGTCAGGCGCAGGCGAAATCGCCGTTGACTACAAGGAAAAGACTGTGACCATGAGCGGCAAGACCTTCAAGGAAGGCGATTGGATCTCGCTTAACGGCTCTACAGGCGACGTTTACGAAGGCCAGGTTCCCACCGTAGAGCCCGAGCTCGACGGCGACTTCGCAGCCATCATGAACCTCGCTGCAAAATACACCAAGACATACGTGCGCACCAACGCCGACTCTCCCCGCGACGCCAAGCAGGCCCGCAAGTTCGGCGCGCAGGGCATCGGCCTCTGCCGCACAGAGCACATGTTCTTCGAAGGCGACCGCATCAAGGCAGTGCGTGAGATGATCCTCTCAAGCGACCTCGAAGGCCGCAAGCAGGCTCTCGCCAAGCTCCTGCCCATGCAGCGCGGCGACTTTGAAGGCATCTTCGAGGCAATGGACGGCTTCGGCGTGACAATCCGCCTGCTCGATCCCCCGTTGCACGAATTCGTGCCTCACCAGACAGCCACCATGCAGGAGCTCGCCGACGAAATGGGCATCTCCCTCGCAGAGGTTAAGGCAAAGGTTGACTCGCTCGAAGAGTTCAACCCCATGCTCGGCCACCGCGGCTGCCGTCTGGGCATCACCTATCCCGAGATCACTGAAATGCAGACACGCGCCATCATCGAGGCTGCCCTCGCAGTCAAGGCTCGCGGCATCGATGTGCATCCCGA
Organism: uncultured Muribaculaceae bacterium; assembly: GCA_947525975.1. Taxonomy (GTDB): domain Bacteria; phylum Bacteroidota; class Bacteroidia; order Bacteroidales; family Muribaculaceae; genus CAG-873. The sequence goes on from CANNVE010000027.1 coordinate 26,138, forward strand.
GATCATGATCCCTCTGGTAGGCTCGCTCAAGGAAATCCAGCACCAGGCCAACATCATCAACGAGACCGCTGCCAAGGTATTTGACGAGAAGGGGGCCACAATCCCCTACCTCGTAGGCACCATGATCGAGGTTCCCCGCGCAGCTCTCGTTGCCAACCAGATCGCCGAGGTAGCCGACTTCTTCTCATTCGGCACCAACGACCTCACCCAGATGACCTTCGGCTTCTCTCGCGACGACGCTCCCAAGTTCCTGAAATACTACAAGGAGCATGGCATCATCAAGGTAGACCCCTTCGAGGTCCTCGACCAGGAAGGCGTAGGCCAGCTCGTGCGCATGGGCGTAGAGAAGGGCCGCTCCACCAAGCCCGAGCTCAAGTGCGGCATCTGCGGCGAGCACGGCGGTGAGCCCTCATCAGTCAAGTTCTGCGCCAAGGTCGGCATGAACTACGTCAGCTGCTCACCCTATCGCGTGCCCATCGCCCGCGTAGCTGCCGCGCAGGCTGCCATAGAAGATTAAGCGTTATATAACCTATATCAATAAGATAGGCCGTAATGCCCTGATGAAAAAGGGCTTTACGGCCTATCCTGTTCTTTGGCCGCTAGCACATTCTGCATGATAAACGTGCAGAATGTGTGGGGAAAACTTACAAAATTCTATGCAAATTCATAATGCCGACTTACAGGGCGCTTACAATAACACTAACAAGCATAATTTCCACAATGGCAACATTTAAGGCAATGGTAAGAAATCCTCGTAAGGACGGTTTCTGCCAAGTTTACATCCGGGTGGTGCATAACACCAAGCCCGGATACATCAAAACCGACAAGGTTGTGACCTCAAAGCAGCTCGACAAGCATGGGGAGATTACGGACCCGTTTGTCAACAGCCACTGCTCGCAGCTCATCCTTGCGTATGCCGAACGGCTGAACCGGAAGGACATCTCTGCATGGACGGTGCGTCAGGTGATCGACTACTTGAACACCGGCGAGGGCGAGTTGTGCTTCAGCGACTATGCGCGCAAGCACATTGACCGCATGATTGACAATGGGCAGGCGCGCAATGCCAAGAACTACAGGCTGGCTCTTCAGCATTTGGAGCGGTTCATGGGAACGACAAAGGTGATGTTCGCGGAACTGACTTCCACAATGGTCAACAGGTGGCTGCTTACTCTGATACACACGCACCGGGCGAAGGAGATGTACCCGGTGTGCATGAGGCAGGTGTTCAGGGCTGCGGCGGATGAGATGAACGACTACGACAGCGGGATCATCCGCATCAAGACGAATCCGTGGGGTAAGGTGAAGATACCGCAAGCGGACAGGGCGGAGAAGAGGGCCATCAGCGCGGAGGATTGCCGTGCGTTCTTTTCCGCACCTCTGCCTCAAACGAGGATGGTGGATCCGCTGCCCGAACTGGGGCGCGACGTGGCGATGCTGGTTCTGTGCCTGGCCGGCATCAACACCGTAGACCTGTACGGGCTGCGGAAGGAGGACTGCAAGGACGGGGTCATCGGATACAGGCGCGCCAAGACGCGGAAGGTGAGGGCGGACGATGCGTACATCGAGATGAGGGTTGAGCCGATAATCCGGCCGATCGTGGAGAAGTATCTTGCCGCTGAAGATGACCCGCACCTGTTTTCGTTCCACAAGCGCTTCTGCGATTCGGACAGTTTCAACGCCAACGTGAACTCGGGCATCAAGCAGGTGTGCAAGGCCATGGGCATGCAGAGGCATGGGCTGTATTCTGTCTACACGTTCAGGCACACGTGGGGAACGATAGCGCAGAACGACTGCGGGGCGAGCATTGCGGAGGTGGCGTTCGGCATGAACCACAGCCACGGGCATGCGGTGACGCGGGGCTACATCAAGATTGACTTCACTCCGGCGTGGGAGCTGAACGCGAAGGTGATCGACTTCATTTTCTTCTCCAACGCCAAGAGCAAGCAGGGAGGGGCACGGGATGTTGATGAGCCGAAAGACAAGTTGTTTCGGCTCTCGCCGAAGATGATGGTGTATGCGAGGGCCTATTTCCGCGGGGAGGTGCTTGCGGAGGCGAGCGACATAGGCTTCAGCAACGTGGATGAGGTGATCGAGACGCTTGCAAAAAAACTGCCCGACACTATCCCTGAGAAATGTGCCGTGCAGTTCCGCATCAAGAATCTCGACACTGACCGCGAGGCGGTGTACGAGCGCACCAAGGGGAAAGGGTTTTAACCCTTCTTCGTCTGTTCGTGTGGAGAATAGAGCCAATCGGCATCCGTGAACTGCACTCCAAAAGTTTTGTGTCTAACTTTTGTTTCGCCCGACTTTGATTTTTCAGAGCCGGGCTCTTTTTCTTTTTTCGCGGAACTTTTTTCTTTTTCTCTTGGCGTTTTATGCAGCGGGCCTGAAAGGAAAAAAAATCTTGAAAAATTTATTTTGAAAGACGACGCCGGCGCGTCTCTCGCGCGTGCGCGAGACGTCGTCTTCTATCCTCTATAGAAAAATATTGATTATATTTTTCTTCCTTTATCCTTTATCCTTATAGGAATATCCTTTTCGCGCGCGCGTTTAGTTTCGGGTTTGGTTTCTTTTGGTTGACGCTTGGTTCGCTTTTGGTTTGTGTTTGGTTCGCTTTTGGTTTGTGTTTGGTTCGCTTTTGGTTTGTGTTTGGTTCGCTTTTGGTTTCGGCTTGGTTGCGTCCATAAGGGGAGGGCGGCCTATCTTCGCAGACGGGCCGCCCAAAAGGATTATGTGAAAATGAAAACAAAAGCCTGACGCCTGCGAGGCGGCGCGGGGTCTAAAGTAGACGGAATTAGACGGAGGCTAACTGTCGCCGTCTGTCTCGCCGCAGAGCTGCCTGAGGCGGTCTTCAATGGTGAGGCTGGCCCTGTGGCTTACGTCCACGTCCATCGACTTCATCTTGGGAGAGACGTATTGGGCGAACTTTTCCATGACGCTGGCCCGCGTGGCGGGGTCAAGGGCGTCGATGTCTTCCTGGAACTGTCCGCTTTCCTGGTAGCGCTGCCATTGCGCCGCGATCGCTTCGCGGATTGTAGATGTCGATTTGTTGGGCGTGCCCTTTTGCCGGCCGCCGGTCTTCTTTCCTTTCATGCCTTTGGATCTTACGAGTAACAAAACTTAAAAGCGCTGTGCGAAGATAAGCGATTAATTTCGCCTGTCGATGGCAATTGTTGCGCCACGGGGATGCGCGGGGCTTCCGCGCGGGGCTCGGGGCGGCGGGGTTGCCGGGAACACTAACCAAACACGACAGGCATGATAGGAAGCATAGTGGGAGCGGGGCTCGGGGCCGTGGGGAGCATCTTCGGCGGCATCTCCGCGTCAAAGGCGATGAAGAGGGTAAAGCGCGGGCTCGAGGAGCAGCGCAAGGAGAACCGCGACTGGCACGACCGACGGTACAACGAGGACGCGACGCAGCGGGCCGACGCCCAGCGCATACTCAGCCTCACGGAGGAGCAGATCAGGAAGCGCAACCGCGCGGCGGCCGGAACGGCTGCTGTGATGGGCACGGGCACGGAGGCCGCTGCGGCGGAGAAGTCGGCCAACAACATGGCGCTTGCCGACGCCGCCGGGCGCATCGAGGCGCAGGCGGAGGCTCGGAAGGACAGGATCGAGGAGCAGTACCGCGAGCGCGACTCGCAGATAGACGGGGCGCTGATGAACCTTGAGGCGCAGAAGGCGGGGAACGTGGCGCAGGCCGTGCAGGGCGTGGGCCAGGCCGCCGCGGGCATAGCAGCGGCATTCTAAAGGCAGGGAGTCATGGAAGAGAAGACATCAGGCATGGAGCCGCAGCCGCATGGGCCGGCGCGGGCGATAAAGCCGCAGGGACCTGCGCAGGCCTCGCCCGCCGAGGGCCCGATGCATCCTTCGCCCTCGGACAGGCCGACGGCAGGCATAGACGTGGACAGCGAGGTAGACGCCATGCTCGGCACAAAGGGCGCGGAAGATGGCTCTGCGCCCGCCAAGGATGGCGGGCTTCCGCAGGAGCAGCCGCAGGGCATCGCCGCCGACACGGCAGGGAGCGACCGCAAGATCAGGACGCTTCAGGACATGATAGACAGGCTTGACGCTCCGGAGACGAAAGAGGAGCGCAGGGACAGGGAGAGGCGCGAGAGGTCGAAGAGGATAGTCGGGGCCATAGGCGACGGGCTGCGGGCGATGAGCAACCTCTATTTCACGTCGCAGTACGCCCCCGACATGTACAATCACGAGAAGACAAGCCAGCTGGGGGCGCAGAACGCCGCCATAGAGAGGGCGCGGAAGGAGCGCGAGGCCGACGCCGACAAGTATCTGCGCTTCGCCATCGCCCTCGGCGACGCGGAGAATGAGCGGGCCAAGACCGCCCGGGAGGCAGAGGCGGAGCGCGAGCGGATGAGGCTTGCGGGCGAGGAGGCCGCGCGAAAGGCGGAAGCCCACGCATGGCTCGCCGCGCTGCAGCCGGGCAAGGAGCGCGAGCAGGCGGCCAAGGCCGACAGGGCCTGGCATGAGGCTCGGACGGCGAAGGCAGAGGCCGACGGCGCCCCGGAGATGCAGCGGGCGAAGCTGGAGACGGAAAAGTCGAGGAAAGGCTCGTACGACGCCTCCGCAGGCGCGTCGAAGGCTTCAGCGGCGAGGTCATACGCCTCGGCCGCGGCATCGAGGGCGGCTGCGGAGAGGGACGTGCACCACTTCAACGGGAAGACCTACCAGAAGGACACCAAGGACTACGAAAAGGACGTGAGGGAGGCGGCCCGCGCCTACAACGAGCGCCACGGACGCTGGGAGACGGTCACTGGCACAGACGGCGAGCAGAGGAGGCAATGGGTCTACGAAGACGGCTTCAAGCCGATACGCTACGAGGACGAGGTGCGCACGGCGCATGGCTCATACGTCAAGCCGCGCCCCGCGGAGACTTACGCGGGCGAGGTTGAGGCCGCCCTGGCCAAGGAGCGTGAGGAGCAGGAAAACAGGCCCCCGAGCAGGCGCGCCGCGCAGAAAGACGACAACAGACCACCAAGCAGACAATGACACAGACTATGGCACAATCAAGCGAAGACATAAAATGGCTCTACGGCAAGCTTAAGGCCAAGGGGTACGACATAGGCACGGAGCGGGAATTCACGGAGTCGCTCTCGAGCCGCGAGGACAGGGACTGGTATTATCAGAAGGCGACCTCCATGGGACTCGACATGGGCGGCAGGGAGGACTTCGAGAGCCTTTACGCGCCGGAGGCGGCTCCTGCGGCCACGGCGCCGCCGGAGCGCGGGACTGAGGCTCAGGCCGGGGCGGCAGCGCCGCAGTGGCAGCCGACCGGGCAGGACATGGCAAGGCTGCGGCAGGCGCAAGGCGTCGCCGATGCCTTCGGGCGGCAGGCGCGGGCATCGTCGGAGAGCATGGGCCGCTTGGCGGAGCGCCACACGGCGGAGGGGCGCGGACGGCTTGCCGCGGCTGGGTCGACAGCGGGGCTGCTCGGCCTGCCGACGAGGATGGCCGGGCTGACTCCGCCAATGCCCGCTCCCGCCGGCGGAGGCGGCGCGCAGACGCAGGACGGCGCAGGCGCAAGGCAGGCGAAGAGCCTTGAGTCGCCGGTGCCCCATGGGGTGAAGATGGAGGGAGGCAAGCGCGTGACGGAATGGCTGCTGCCCGACGGGCGCACCACGACCGACCTTAATGAGGCGGACAGGGCCGAGCACGGGGCGCGCCGCAGCCGCCTTGAGCATGAGTTCGCGAGGCGCATGGAGCGGAACGGGCTTGGCCCATCGGCCATGGAGAAGGACCGCGAAGCATTTGAGAAGCGGATGCGCGAGAACGACCTTGACCCGGCGAAGCAGGAGGACATCGACAGGCAGCTGGCGTGGGACGTGCAGACGCAGAAAGGGATTGACGCCCGGTCAGTGGCATCCGGCATCAACAACTCGCGGATAGCGGAGACAGTGTCAAGGCTGTGGGACGAGGCGGAAGCGAAGCACAGGGGCGATGAGGAAAGGAGCGCGAAAAGGCATTGGGACGCATACGCCGCCATGGGAGGAGGCCGTGAAATGCGCGTCTCCACGACTGCTGCGGCGCGGTACGACAGCGACAAGTCGCGCCTGACGCGCTTCGACCTCAAGGCGATGATGGACGACATGTGGGCGAGATGCGGCAAAGACGTGTCGGACGACTGCTACAATGAGCTCGCGCGCCAGAATCCGGGAATGGACGAGAATGACTTGCGCCCATGGGCCGACGGCCTGGCAAGGCAGATAATAGACAGCAGCGTGTACATGCATGCCGTGGAGAAGAACGCGCCCAAATCCACGCTTGAGTACTTCGGGAGGCAGGCCGCCGACATCAACCTCGTGAACTCGATAAGCAAGGGACTTGCGCGCATCGGGGCGGGCGGCAGGATTGGCGATTTGCCTGCCTACGAGGCTGCGATGGGCGAATACGGCGGCAGTCACCGCATGGCGCAGGTCGGCGGCACGGTCTTCGGCATGGGCATCGACCCCACGACGTGGGCGTCGGGCCTTGTCGGCTCGATGGGAGTCAGGGCCGCGATGAGCGCAGGCGGGCGCATATTGGCGGGCAGGGCGGCCAACGGCATGACCCGCCAGCTGGGCACGCGCCTGTTCTCGTCATCGCTCGGAGGCAAGGCGATCGCCGGAGCCGCAGGCGGCGCAGCCAACTTTGCCGCCTACGAAATGGCTAAAGAGGGAGAGCGGCAGTTCGTGTACGGCGGCGTGCTGAACCCCGAGACGCTTGAGGCCGGCGATTATTCGGCTGGCGATGTCCTCAAGGCCGGCGGCCACGGATTGGTCATGGGCAGCGTGACGGGCACGTTCGCGCCGCTGATAGGCAATGTGGCCGACAAGGCAGTCAAGGCGACCGCAAGCACCGCCGGGAAAGCGGGGGTGCGCGTTGGTGAGGTTGCGGTGTCGTCTCTTGCCGAGGGCACGGTGTTTTCCGTGCCCGAATGGATAAGCGGCGAGGGAGACGCCTTTGACGTGTGGACTGACAACATGGCCATGATGCTTGGCTTCAAGGCCCAGCACGGGCTGAAGAGCGCGCCTCGCTTTATAGCCGGACTGCGCCCCGTCAAAGAGCCAAAGACCCAAGCAGAGCGCAACCGCAACAGGCAGAGTTTTGAGGAACGTATCAATAAGGCTCTTGATGAATTGAATTACAGCAAAGATGAGCGCAAGGCTGGTTACAAATTAGAGTTTGCCAAGGCAGACCGCGAGGAACTGCGCAGAGCCGGATACGGCGAACTGGCAGACCTCTTCGGCAAGGATAAGCCTATTGCCGAAGCAACACCGACAGCCAAGGCAGAGGACGGAGCAATTGAACTGCGCGCCGAGCGTGTGGAGGCCGAGGAAATTAACAGCGGCAATCCCGACTTTGACGGCTACTCGGCAATGGAGCGGCTGATGGAGGACGGACGAGTGAGCGAGGCAACGCGCGCCAAGGCCTACTACATCCTCACAGGGCGTATGCTGCCGATGTCGAGCGTTGTCGGTTGGAACACTACCGCCAACGAGGACGGCTCCATCATTGTCAACTCGATGAACGCGCAGGGCGATGTCGTGACAAGCCGCGTGTTCAAGAATAAGGGCGAAGCGGACGCAGAAGCGAGCCGCATTCAGCGGCAGGCCGAGCTGAACACCATCGACATTGGCGAGCAGCATCGCGAGGCGGAGGCTGACTGGATGGTGTTTGAGGCGGCAATCAATGAAGTGTCGCCACGTGCCGACCATGCCACCATCCGGGAAATCTATGAGAAGGCAAAGCGTGGCGACAAGGACGTGACCGAAGAGCAAGTCTCACTTGTGGAAATGCTCGATGAGGCCATAGACCGCCATGCCGATGCCGGAAACGCCAATCGGCCAGAGGCAATGCGCTCGGAAATCAAGAATGAGACGGGCATTGACGTGGACGCAGCCCTGCGGAAGATGGACAAAGACCGCTCCGCAGAGGAGCGCGAGGCTGTGCGGGCCTACGCAGAGCGGCTGTTTCCGGAGAAGGCGCGGCGGCAGGCCGGGCCGAGGGCCGAGGAGCGCGAGGCGCAGCGGGCGTATGAGGAGGCGAAGCTGCTCTACGGGCGCTTTGAGGAGGGCTCGCCACAGGAGCAGGCCGAGGCGCGGGCCGAAATGGATGGCATGGCCGAGCGCTACCGCGAGGCGCTGGAGGGCATTGAGGACGCTTTCGGGCCGGAGGCGGAGGCGCGGATGGCCGAGATGCAGGAGAATCCGTGGGACTTGCTTGACGATCCGGGGCTGACTCTCGACCAGCAGGACGCCGTGCTGCGCTATGTCAACTCGAAGAGGGCTCTCGACGGAGTGCGGGACGCTGCCGACGAATCAGCCGAGGGCAAGCGAGAGGCGATTGTCAGGGGCGTCGAGGAGCGCACGCACAGGCAGAGCGGGGCCATACAGCCGATGGCGCTTAAGTTTGACGGGGCGGGCCATGCGGGAGACCGGGAGGCTTACCTTGTCAGCGGCAGGGTGGCGCTTCAGGATGACGGCGTCACTGTCGACGCGGCCAATTCGGACAGGATGCTGATCTATCTCGACAAGGAGACGGGGATGCTCGACTACACTTCTCCCGACCGCATCGCGCGGATGGGGGCGGGTGTGGACCCGCAGGCGGAGATCGATGCCGCCCTCGGCGAGATCGAGGCGCAGAGGGCGGCTGTGGCCGGGCTTGGCCCGGTGGCTGAAGC
>CANNVE010000028.1 GCA_947525975.1 uncultured Muribaculaceae bacterium
GAAAGGCTGTGATTCAGGCGACCAACGACGGTGATGTTCGTGTCCTGTTCGGCTCTACCTCAATGCTTGGCACCGGAGTCAACGCCCAGAAAAGGTGTGTCACGATTCATCATACCGATACACCTTGGCGCCCAAGTGATCTGGAACAGCGCAACGGTCGAGGAGTCCGTGCAGGCAACGAGATTGCCAAACTATATGCCGACAACAAAGTGGATGTAATCATCTATGCAGTAGAGAAATCGCTGGACTCATACAAGTTCAATCTTCTCCATTGTAAGGCCACTTTCATTGCGCAGTTGAAATCCGGAGCGCTCGGAGCGAGAACCATTGACGAAGGTGCTATGGATGAGAAATCAGGCATGAATTTCTCCGAGTATATGGCTATCCTCTCCGGCAATACAGACCTGTTGGATAAAGCCAAGTTGGAGAAACGCATCGCGTCACTGGAGAGTGAGCGTAAATCCTTTGGAAAGGGCCGTGCTGATGCCGAGTTCCGTCTGAGTACCATTACCCATGATATTCAGAACAACGAGGCGGCTATGGAGCGGATGAAGGCGGACTATGAAAAATATTCTGCCGTAGTCCAACGAGATAAAGACGGTAATCCGGTCAATAATCTCACCGTAGATGGCTGCAAATTCAAGGATGAGCAGAATATGGGAGTCCACCTGCAAGGACTGGCGCAGCGTACTGACACCCACGGCCAATATGTCCGTGTCGGCGAAGTATATGGCTTCCCAATCTCCATTATATCAGAGCATACCCTGATTGATGGCAGGGAGGGCGTGCAGAACCGCTTTGTTGTCGAAGGCTCATACAAATACAAGTACAACAACGGCTTCATCGCCATGAGCGACACCCACGCCGCCTGTATGAACTTCGTCAATGCCTTAGAGAAAATCCCCGGCATAGTTGAGCAATACGAGGAACGCACTGCAAAACTCAAAGCCGATGTTCCAATCTTGGAAGGCATTGTGGCAAAGCAATGGGGCAAGGAGGAAGAGTTGAAGCAACTCAAATCCGAACTCGTAGCCCTCGACCGCAAGATAACAGCGGAACTGAAGCCGAGCGACGCAGAGGAAGCCGCCCGTGCCAAAGTAGTCACGCCGACAAAAGGCAATGGAGAGCCACTCGATGAACCTGCACCGTCGCACACCCCTGACACCAAGAAGTCAATGGTTGCGGAGCCAACGGTTTCTTATCCCGATAAAGGACAACAAAGTCCCCGGATAGTGGCCTCTGCACCAGTATTTACCCCAAACAGTGGTTTTCGCGCCCATCCTAAGTTCTGAATAAGCATAGATTATCAGACGATTACACGATTTACCATCCCATTTTAGGCTATTTGTAATTTTTATTTTGCTTGATACCAACAAGATACAACTTTGTAGTGGCCTATATTGGGATAGTCCACAATAGTATCCCACCGGCCGGTTGAAGTCGCCGTAATTTTGCATCGTAAACATAACACAACGACAAAATGAAGAAAATAGAAATCGACTACAACGATGTGGGTACATTCCCCAAATTTTCGAGGGTTGTGATTCGGATTCTGCTTGAAATGCTCAAGTGCATGATGAAGAAGAAAGAACCTCCGATACTCACACTGAACGGACACGCGGTGTTTCTGACTGAACACATAATGAAGCTTCTTGGCATCAGTGTCCGCAAGGTGAGGCAACTCCGGTCTGATGATGAGATTGAGTACATGATCAACGAAGATGGTACCGGTATCTTTCATCTCGACACCCATGTGCAGGAATATATCGACCGCACATTTGTCAGTTCCCGCACCCCGGAGGGAGAACGCCGCAAGCGTCTCCGCAATGATAGATTCAATAACCTCGACACTGACTAAGGTGTCATTATCCCCCCAATAACTGTTTATGGAAAATATCCAAGAACAACCCGAAGTGCTGATTGCCCGTAATAACGAGACGGGACAGGTAGGAGCAGTCGTAGGACAGAATCCTGACGGCACTCCCCGGATGGCTGACGCTAAGACAGCCAAGTTGAGCGACCTCGTTAAGTTCAACAAACACCAGAACCCTCTTGAAGCCTTCATGTCGAATTTCCTCCGACAGGCCAAGAACCCATCGCTTTTCGGATTTTTCAAAATCCCGGCAGACCAGTTCGACAAAATCGGCCCCGCGATGTCCGACATGCTCCAAGACCCTGTTGCTAATGCTGATTTGCTGAAACCGTTCAAGGTGGATGTGAACGCAACCGCACAGACGCAGGAACAGACTGCACAGCAGGAGCAGAAACCGGCTACAGGTATCAAGTTGGCTCCCGTCAATCCCGACAATATCGACTGGGCCACAATTGAGAAGCAGTGGGGCATCAATCGTGAGACTCTCGAACAGTCAGGTGCACTACAGCAGATGGTCTATAACCGCAAGTCGCCGCAGACTTTCACGCTTCATCCCAACTTCGCCGGTGAGCAGTTTGAAGTTGATGCACGCCTCTCGTTCAAGCAAATGCCTGATGGCAGCTTCACCCTCGCGCCTCACTTCATCAAGAATGAGCCTCAGCTCGATGTGCCCTTCAAAGGGTATGAATTTACCAAAGAAGACAAGGAACAGCTTCTGAAAACCGGCAACCTTGGCAAGGCGGTTGACCTCACCGACCCCAAGACCGGGGAGGTTAAGAAGTCACTCGTCAGCATCGACCGCCTTACCAACGAGGTGGAGTCAGTTCCGGTGGATAAGGTTTACATCAAGAACCATATCGGCAAGACCGAGCTGTCGATGAAGGAAATAGGCATCCTTAAAGATGGCGGTGTGGTCCACGGCAAGGAAATCGAGCTGAACAATGGACGCAAGTTCACCAGCGACCTGCAATACAACGCCGACAAGCGCGATGTGGAGTTCGTCCGCACTCAGTCGCTAAAACAGGAGCAGCCCGGTGACAACACTCAGAAAGAGCAGCGCAATACATGGGTTGATGCTGAGGGTAATCCCAGACGCATCACCAAGTGGAAAGACGCTCATTTCTCTGAACAGCAGATTGCCGATTATATAGCCGGCAAGAAGATTGAGGTCGCCAATATCACCGACAAGAAAGGTCAGCCATGCACAGTATATCTCCAGTTCGACAAGGAGAAGCAGCGTCCGGTTACTGAATACAAATACACCGACAATAAAACCGACAATAAAAAGGTGGTCGGTGTGGCCAACGAGAGTGCCACTCAGTATGCCGTGAACAATCAGGGCAAGACCAACGAGGCTACGAAAAACATCACCGACCCGATTCAGAAGGGTCAGACGGCTCCCAAGAACGAGCAGCAGAAGGCTCAGCAGAAAAAGCCGAAAGGACCGAAAATTTAATCCCCATCTGACATAATTCCCTGCCATTTTTTAATGGTGTTCCTCTTCACCCGCGTGGGGAGGCAGGTCCTCCCCACGCTTTTTTAAAACCTCTCCCGAATAAATAAACCCTTTTATAACAATTAAATAAGCAAAAATTATGAATCTCGTAATAGCAACCTCCAACACCATCGCGTTCTCCATCTCCCGTACTCTTAACTGCACTGACCGCAACCCCGACGGTGCGTTCACCAACGACACCGGCAGCATCGTCATCACCGCCGTTGATCCGGAACTCATTGCTCCGCTCCCTCTCCAGAGCTACACCGACGGCAGCGACTTCGTAAAGACGCTCCCGTTCTTCCCTGAAAAACTTAAATACGGTATCCGCAAGACAGTAGTGGACGGAAAGATGAAGATTTCGGCAGAGGATAAACTCGCCGTCGAAAATCTACTCGCACACATCACCAAAGCTGACGAGGTTATTTTCGCCTCAGATGGTGGCAGCGAGGCTCAGGCACTCTTTGCTATCGTATGCCAGTGGGCGAAGGTCGGAGTCAAGATAGGCCGCATGTGGCTCACCGCACTCAACCACAAGGCTGTCAGCAACGCATATCGTCACCGTCACAATGGCCGTCATGTAACCCGTATCGCCCGTGCCGGAATGGTACAGTTGGGGATGGACTTCCTGCACAACACCAATGTGGAACAGGCTTTCGCTCAGGCATACGGCAAAGGAACTTTCAATCTCGGTCGCCCCGACACGGCTCTCCTTTGGACGATCAACAATATGATTGATAGCCGCAAGAAAGCAGTAGCCGGTACTCCCAAACAGACCGTTAGTTTGACTTGCACCTACGAAGGTCAGTCATTCATCCTCGCACCGACTGAGGTCTGGAGCAACCGTGAAATCGCAGAAGGACATTATTATTTTCTGAAAGAAGAGGTTGGCACACCTATCCATGCAACAATTATTGATGTGGAGGACAGGATCGAGCGTTCGGAGCCATGCTACTCACTCGCCACACTTCAAGTGGATGCAATCGCCAAACTTGGTATGTTGCCGGGTAAGGTGGAGGCCGTTGCCACCGCACTGTTCGAGAAAGGCTATATCTCATCGCACAGAACCTCAACGCCCAATCTGCCTGAGCGTCTTCGCCGCCAAATTGAACGCCGCTATCCCACGGCGAAGCAATTCGACTTCGTGCCGGACTCGCAGATTCCTTACTGTCACGGTATTGTCGTCACTGAGCGCACACCCATGTTCCTGAGCCATGATGAGGAGCGTCTCTACTCTCTTATTAAGGAGCGTATGGAAACGGCACTCGATACACCAATACGCTACACGGAGGTTGCGGTTGAGGTGGAAGCCGGCGGTCTCAAACTCTACGGAAGTATCAATCTCCCTTATGGAACACGGCCCGAAGATGACATTATCTTTGTCACTCCCACCGGAGCAAGCATACTTGGTTTCTCAGCGAAGAAGCCCGGTCCACTCAAAGCCGACAACTTCCTTGAGGGCATATACGAGGTAATGGGCATCAACGCCCCCGGTCGTAAGTTGCCTCTTGACGGCATCCACGATATGGGTCTTGCCCTCCAGCGTCTGATTGACAATGGTTTTGTTAAGGAGCTGTTCGGCGAACTGGAAGTGACTGGCAAAGGTCGTCTGCTGGTCAAGCACACCGAGGAACTGGAACTCTCCGACTTGGGTACGCTCATGTCACAGATTCAGGAGGTTGACGATCTCGCCGACAGCACAATCGGCACAAAGGGAACAATGAATGCCTATATGGATTGGATTTACAACCAGATTCGTCCTCTTGTCGCCAACACTTGGCTCTATGCCAACAAGCCCACTGAGTTCAAATGTCCCAAATGCGGCGCCCCGATGACATCATTCCCGGCGGTCGTGGTCTGCGACCAATGCGACTTCACCGTGCCGAAATTCTTCAAGGGCTATGAACTGACAGAAACAGACATTCGCCAGTTGCTCACCTACGGCTACACCTCTCCAATCTACGGCTTCATCGGCAACCAAGGCCGCAAATTCTGCGATGCCCTCGTGCTTGATGCCAAGTTCCGTGTGACCTTCGCCGCCAAAGCCGCTAAGATTTATTCATGAGGACTGTGGAAATTGATGAGGAGGTTCTCGAAGCGATGTTTGAGAATATTGAATATCTTCATGGCCTTGTCAATTCAGTTCTGCAACTGCTCAATGCGAAGAAGCCTGATGAATGGCTCACAACCAAAGAGACAGCAAAGATTCTTCGCATAAGCATTTCAACGCTCCTTAATCTGAGAGTTTATGGTAAGATACCGTTCTCTCAGATTGACGGAAGGATAATGTATTTGGCCGGGGACGTGGCAAAATACCTCCTAAAACAGAAAGTTGCGCAACCTGAATGACAGAAGTAGTATATACAAAGCGGAATGAGCGGATAAAATTATTCTTCTCGCGGTGCAAGGAATTGAAGGAAGCACTCAGTCATATACAAGACAATTGGAGGCCAATATTGAACAATGACACATTCCTCACTGACGCAGAAGTGGCTGAGAAGCTCAGGGTATCAAGAAGAACACTACACGAATATCGCGACCACGGATTGATTCCGTATTATGCCATCGGTGGCAAATACATATATTCCGAACGTGACATAAGCAATGTTCTAATGGCCAACTACCGCAGCATTGAAGATTAGACATACAGATAAAATAACAGAGGCGAGATTCCTTTTCGGGAGTCTCGCCTCTATTGCTGTTGGGAGGTTACGGGTTACATTTTCTTTTGCGGCCACCTTTCTTTGTGAAGACATCGCCGGCCATCGCTTCCCGTATGTTCTGCATATCCTCCAAGATTGAGGAGTCAAGGACGCGGGCATAGTGCTGGGTCATCTTGATACTTGTATGACCAAGCATCTTCGATACATTCTCGATGCGCACACCCTGCGAGAGGGTGACTGTAGCGTAGGTGTGACGGGCAACGTGGGTGGTGAGTGTTTTCTCTATACCGCACAAAGTGCCAATTTCCTTGAGGTAACGGTTCATCACCTGATTGCAGGGTACCGGAAGCAGTGTCCCTTTCTTCTCAGCTTTCTTGTTGCCATCATACTTTTTGAGGATGGCTTTTGGGATGTCAAGCAAGGGAATGTTCTGCACAACCTCCGTTTTCTGACGCGGTTTGCGTATCCACATGTTGCCGTCATTGTCGGTTACTACATGCTCCTTACGCAGATTGGAGATGTCGATGAACGCCAATCCGGTGAATGCTGCCATGATGAACATGTCGCGCACCACATCAAGTGCCCCTGTGAAGGGGTGTTCATATATAAGGTGCAATTCATGGAGCGACAGGAATGTCGGATCGGTCTGAACAGTCTTCACCTTGATCCCGGCGAATGGATTCTTGGTAATCCATTCGTTTGCGAGGGCGCGGTTGGTGATTTTCTTCACAGCCTTCATGTAACGTGCAACGGTGTTTTGCTGTTGCTCACGGTCGATTTTGAGATACATCTCAAAGCCGTGTATGAAATCACGGTCAAGACTGGTAAGGGGGAGGTCGTCAGCCTCATACTTCTTCTTGATGTAGCGTTGGAGCAAACGAGTGACTGTCTCGTACTTCTTGATGGTTCCCAACTCGAAGTCTCGGCCCATAAGGGCACGACATTCCTGATTATGCTCATGGAATGTGCCTATAATCATACGCTCCACCTTCTTGTGCGGCCCGATGTTGAAGAATCGGTTGTAGAGTTCTGTTGCAGTGATAACGGAACCGTCCTGCTGCATCTCTTGGAAGAGTTGAAACATTCTAATCTCCGTGTCATCTATGAAGTTGTTGAGATCAAGTGCCTTCTTGGAGTTGCCTTTGGCTCGCTCCTTGGCTTGATTCCAGAGATTGGGCTCAATTGTCTTGCCCGTATTTGTCTCTATGCGAGTACCATTACAGATAATTCGCATGAAGATTGCCGCCTCTCCTGATTTCAGGAGTCTGCTTCTTTTGGCGAAAAACAGATTAAAATTTTCTTTCCTCATCTTATTCCAATGATTTTTGAGGGTTAAATCATTGAAAATTACGTACTCCCAAGGGCTGTATTTCATTACTATATCAATCAGTATATTAGATAATTACACCACTTTTTGTGTGCAAGAATTCCTAAACATTAGTGTGCAAAACGCTCTGTACACTTTTGCACACTCTTTGCACACAAAATGGATTCACGACCGATTGTAGCGCAGATGAAATTTCAGCTGAATTTGGAGCACAAAAAATTCAATGACCATACTTTTGTTAGTTGCAAAGATAGGTCATTGTCGATGATGGGTCGATACGTAAAATGCTGAGGAATAGTGAAGTAAGATTTATTTTCATGCCATTGCGACCGAGGAGAAGCCCCTGAGAGGGGTCGGCCACTGCTGGCACACCTATATCATTCACCGTTCTTCACCGCTCTTGGAAACCCCTAAACGCAACAAAGCCTCGATTTTGCTGAAAATCAAGGCTTTGAATACTTCTGAATGTTTTAAAAGTGGTCCCACTAGGGCTTGAACCTAGGACTCCCTGATTATGAGTCAGGTGCTCTAACCAACTGAGCTATAGGACCGTGTTTTTGGTGATGCAAAGTTAGGATTTATTTTTTAATTGACCAAATGTTTTTCGTGTTTTTTTGATGACATTGTTGTTTTTGTTTTTTATGCGGTTGATGGGCAGAGGATTGCGGATGGCGGCGGGGGATGATTGGCGACTGGGGCGGAGTCGGAGTCTGTCAGTGTTTTGGCTCTGTGAGGGGCTGCTGTGTCAGTGTTTCTGACTGAATGGTTGCTTATTTTTGCTTTTTTTAGTTTTTTATGTCACGGTTTCAGTTTGGTATGAGGTTTGTAAGGTGTTATTATGAAGGCGGGGGTGTCCCGCATTGTTTGATAATCTAAATCTAATTATTTATATGCAACAAGGAAAGATTGGTGTGACCACGGAGAATATTTTCCCGGTCATAAAGAAGTTTCTCTACAGCGACCATGAGATATTCCTTCGCGAACTCGTGTCGAACGCTGTCGACGCAACGCAGAAGATCAAAACTCTCGCCACTTTCGGCGATTTCAAGGGCGAGCTTGGCGAGCTTGATGTGCGCGTGAAGATAGACAAAGAGGCCGGCACCCTCACCATCAGCGACCGCGGCATCGGCATGACCGCCGAGGACCTCGACAAATACATCAACCAGATAGCATTCTCGGGCGCAGAGGAGTTCCTGGAGAAGTACAAGGATACGGCCAACTCCATCATCGGCCATTTCGGTCTTGGCTTCTACTCGGCGTTTATGGTGGCAAAGAAGGTAGAGATCAATACTTTGTCATACAAGGAGGATGCCAAGCCTGTGAAGTGGACATGCGATGGCTCGCCTGAATATTCGATGGAAGAGGGCTCTCGCTCTGACCGAGGCACCGACATCGTGCTCTACATCGATGACGATGACAAGCAATTCCTGGAGCAGAGCACTATCGACGGCCTGCTGAAGAAATATTGCCGCTTCCTGCCCGTGCCGGTGATTTCCGGCAAAGTGCAGGAGTGGAAGGACGGCAAGATGCAGGATACCGACAAAGACAATGTGATCAACAGCTCTGAGCCGCAGTGGATGAAGAAGCCTTCTGACCTCACGAAGGATGACTATCTTAAATTCTACCGCGAGCTCTATCCGGGCCAGGACGACCCGATGTTCTGGATACACCTCAACGTCGACTATCCGTTCACCCTCACCGGCATTCTTTTCTTCCCGAAGATCCACAATAATTTCGAGCTCACCAAAAACCGCATCCAGCTCTATTGCAATCAAGTGTACGTCACCGACTCGGTCGAGGGCGTGGTGCCTGAGTTCATGATGCTGCTGCAAGGCGTAATCGACTCGCCCGACATCCCTCTCAATGTCTCGAGGTCATATCTACAGTCTGACACAGCAGTAAAGAAGATTTCCACCTATATCACAAAGAAGGTGGCCTCGCGCCTCGAGGAGCTCTTCAAGGCTGACCGCGCCGACTATGAGAGCAAGTGGGACGACATAAAGATCTTCATCGAGTACGGTATGCTCACCGACGATAAATTCCGCGATGCGGCCATGAAGTTCGTGCTTCTCAAGGACACTGAGGGCAAATATTACACTCTCGATGAATACCGCGCTCTCGTAGAGCCCGAGCAGACCGACAAGGACGGCAACGTGATCTATCTCTATTCTACCAATCCGGTGGAGCAGTACACCTACATCAACGCCGCCAATTCAAAGGGATACAATGTGCTGCTGATGGACGGCCAGCTCGACAATCACTTCATCGGCCTGCTTGAGCAGCAGATCGAAAAGACGCAGTGCGTGCGCGTGGACAGCGACGTTGTCGACAATCTCATCCGCAAGGATGTGACACGCAACGTAGACCTCACGCCTCTGCAGCGCAACATCCTGACCACTGAATTCCGCTCGCAGGTGCCTGCGGTGGAGAAGACCAACTTCCTGGTGGAATTTGAAGCCCTCTCCCCCACTGCCCTGCCTATCGTGATCACGCAGAATGAATACATGCGCCGCATGAAGGACATGGCCGCCATGCAGCCCGGCATGAGCTTCTACGGCGAGCTTCCGGATTCCTACAATCTGGTGGTGAACACCGAGCATCCGCTCATCATGCAGATTCGTGATGAAGCACAGAAAGCCGTGGGCGCTGAAGTTGAGCCTCTGGCCAACGAGATTGACGAGAAAAATAAGCAGGCATCCGACATTCGCTCAGCGGCAAAGGATGGCAAATTGTCGGCCGAGGAGGAGAAGCAGGTGTCTGACCTTGAGAAGGCAGTGAGCGAATTACGCGAGAAGCAAGATAAGATCGTGACTGACTATGCCGCCACTTGCCCGCAGGTGAAGCAACTCATCGACCTTGCTCTCCTTGGCAACGGCTTGCTGAAGGGCGCTTCGCTCAACGATTTCATCTCTCGCTCGATTTCATTGATGAAATAATCGCCGCCGCCAACACGGCAGGCCCGTGCGTTTCGGAGAAACGCACCTCCACGTAATCATTAAAGGCAGTCCCTTTGAAGGGACTGCCTTTAATGATTATGACGCAATCTATAGAGGTGCGGACTCTATAGATTATCTGTATAAGTTGGGGTTGAGCGGAATCACTATCCACGCTATCAGATAAGCGAGAACGCCGAAGCCTACCCAAAGAGCCATGAATGCCCAGGCGAGCCTCACTATGGTGGGGTCGATGTCGAAGTATTCGCCGATGCCTCCACACACGCCTCCGATCATTTTGGAGACGTTAGACCGATATAATCTTTTTGCTGCCATTTTGATGTGTATTTTTGGCAAAGATAGCGATAATATTTGAATTTGGCGGTTTTTGGTCGCCTCATTTTACGATGCGAATTTTTTTAGCTAACTTTGTATCAAAATATGCGAATGCAATCGTCATCCCTGCGAATGGGTCCGACAAAAAGGATTGCACAAATCTTAAAATACAAGAAAACGTACAATGCTCAGCAATAAGACCAAACGCAATATCTGGCTGACACTATCAGTGCTGTCGGCTTTGACTGTCATAGACCGATCGATACGCCTGGCCATGGGAGAAATCGACTGGTGGAAACTCGCTTTCAGCATCATCGTCACTGCATTGTGCGTGAAATTCTACCTCGCATTCAGAAAGCAAGTGAAAAAAGGCAACCTTTTCGGCCATGTCAACCCGCTTGAAAAGTGACCTAACCCCTCTTCATCTTCTTTAAACAAAAAATTCACACTTCCAGACAATGATATCAGTCGACGCCCTCGCCGTAGAATTCGGAGGCACCACCCTGTTCAAGGATGTCTCCTTCGTCATCAACCCCAAAGACCGCATAGCCCTGATGGGCAAGAACGGAGCCGGAAAAAGCACTCTCCTGAAGATTTTGGCCGGAATACGCAATCCAACGCGCGGATCAGTCTCCGTGCCAAAAGACTGCACGGTGTGCTATCTTCCACAGCACATGATGACGGAGGATGGCCGCACGGTCTTTGAGGAAGCCTCTCAGGCGTTCGCCCACCTTAAGGAAATGGAGCGCGAAATCGAGGAAATGAACGCCGAACTGGCCACCCGCACCGACTATGAGAGCGAATCATACATGGAGCTGATAGAGAAAGTGGCCACAGTCAGCGAGAAATTCTATGCCATCGACATGACCCACTTTGAGGAGGACGTGGAGAAGGCCCTTCTCGGCCTCGGGTTCAAGCGAGAGGACTTCCACCGGCCAACATCCGACTTCTCCGGCGGATGGCGCATGCGCATCGAGCTGGCGAAACTCCTGCTGCAGAAGCCCGACGTGCTGCTGCTCGACGAGCCCACCAACCATCTCGACATCGAGTCGATCGGCTGGCTCGAAGACTTCGTGATCAACAGCCCCATGGCTGTGGTGGTGATAAGCCACGACCGCAGATTCATCGACACGATCACCACCCGCACCATCGAAGTTACGCTCGGACGCATCTATGACTACAAAGCCACCTACAGCCACTATCTCGAACTACGCAAGGACCGCCGCAAACAGCAGCAGAAACAATATGACGATCAGCAGAAGCAGATAGCCGAGGCAAAGGAATTCATCGAGCGGTTCAAGGGCACGTACTCAAAGACCTATCAGGTGCAGAGCAAGGTGAAATGGCTTGAAAAATTAGAGATCGTGGAGGTAGATGAGGAAGACACATCAGCCCTTAGGCTGAAATTCCCGCCATGCCCGCGCAGCGGCAACTATCCGGTGATAGCCGAGGGCGTGGGCAAGAGCTATGACGGTAAGCCGGTGTTCGCCAACGCATCGTTCATCATCAAGCGCGGCGAGAAGGTAGCGTTTTCAGGCCGCAACGGCGAGGGAAAATCCACCATGGTCAAGGCCATTATGGGTGAGATAGAGCATGACGGCGAGCTGAAACTCGGCCACAACGTGCAGATAGGATACTTCGCCCAGAACAGCGCCTCGCTCCTCGACGAGAACCTGACCGTATTCCAGACCATCGACGACATAGCCGTGGGCGACGCCAGGCTGAAGATCAGGGATCTACTCGGCGCATTCATGTTTGGCGGCGAGGAGAACCAAAAGAAGGTGAAGGTGCTGTCAGGCGGCGAGCGCGTGCGCCTGTGCATGATCAAACTGCTGCTCGAACCCATCAACCTGCTCATACTCGACGAGCCCACCAATCATCTCGACCTCAAGACGAAAGACATACTGAAGCAAGCCCTGCGAGACTTCGACGGCACGCTTATACTCGTGAGCCATGACCGCGACTTCCTTGACGGACTCGTGACGAAGGTCTACGAATTCGGCGACGGCAAAGTGCGCGAGCACCTATGCGGCATCAACGAATTCCTCGAAAAGAAAAAAGCCGAGAAATTGCAATAATCTGCTTTCGGAAATCATTACAAAATGCAAGCGAAATCTTAACTTCGCTTGCATTTTTATTGTTTATCCAAACTTTATTGTATAAATTTGCACTTTCATTATTATAACCAATCAAAACCAATAGCCCATGCTGAAATTTTACACATTGATCAGCGCGGCCGCGCTGATGCTGACAGCGTCAGCATCAGCCGCGAATCCGGCCACACCGCATCGCTCGACATCCGCCACAAACGGAGCCGGCATGAAAGTGATCAACACCCAACCCCACTTCCCACGCCACGCCGAGACCCTGCGCGCTCCGATGATGAAAGCGGAGGAAGAAAGCGTCACCGTGCCGTTCACCCACTCGCTCGGATCAAAAGAGAATGCCAATGAAGTATACAACAGCATAATCGATGCTAATGGCGATGGCAAGACATGGAAGCCCGGTGGCTTCACAGCATACTCCGTCTGCATGATGCCGACAGAGAAAGAAAAGATGGACGACTGGATGTTCTCTCCGGCCATCGTGCTCAAGGCCGGAGAGGAGTATGAGTTATCGCTCGACATGCGATGTGTTCTTGCAAAAGGCACGAAAGACGTTCTCGACCTCTGCATCGGCAATGCCAAGACCGTCGAAGCCATGACGCAGAAAATCACCACAATCGAAGCCACTAAAAAAGACTGGGCAACATCGAAGGCAAAATTTACGGTGCCGGCCGACGGCCTATACCACATCGGTTTCCATGCCATTTCAGACAAGGCAACATCAGGCAACCTCGCGGTATGCAATCTTTCAATCAGGAGCTTCGGCGACGTGGCTGACGCAGTCGACCCGCCGGCAGCGGGCACGCTGACCTATCAGGTATTCCCAAAAGGCGAACTTAAGGCGCACATAGTCTACACTGCCCCCACCCTCACCCAATCAGGAGCCGAACTCAAAGAGATAGCCAAGGTGGAGATCATCAACCGCTGGTACGAGAAGTTTGAATACACCGACGTCAAGCCCGGCCAAATCATAGAGCGAGACGTGGATCTCTTCGCCGGCATGGCCAACAACCGCCTGCAGGCCACGGCATACGTAGCCGACTCCAAGGGCAACCTGGTGGCAGGCGACGAACTGCTTGTGACCGGCATCATGGGCGGCAATGACACGCCTCTGGCGCCAACCAACATCAAGGCCGTGCTGTCGGCTGACCGCAAACACGTCACCGTGAGCTGGGACGCTGTGGGCGAAGTGGGCGAAAACGGCGGATACGTAGACCCGGCTGCAGTGACATACTACATCTTCGACGCTTTCGGCACATACTATGATCCCGCGCTTGCCGAGACAGCCCAGACATCGCACACATTCGACTATTCATCGGCCACAGAGCCTGATTTCATCGCCTACCAGGTTACCGCAGGCTATGAAGGCAACTACTCGCTCGAAGGCGTGAGCGACATCATAACCTACGGCCCCTCCCTCGCAATGCCCTTCAAGGAAAGCTTCTCCGACGGATATTATGAAAGCGTATGGGTCACAGACCTTGAAAGCAGCAAAAACGTGATGGTGGGCACGGTCGACGACACAAGCCTGCAGACCAATGCCGACGACCCGGACGCCGAACCCCAATATCTCACATCGCAGGACGGCGACAACGGATTCTTCTACTTCCTGCCCATGAACAAGGACGACATGTACGGCATGATGTCGCTTCCCGTAAGCATCGAAGGCGCAAAAAATCCCGTGCTTGAATTCTACGCCCAAGGCAAAGGCAGCGTGATCGATGTGATGGTAGGCCCGTCGCTTCCCGAGATGAAAGTAGTGAAGACCATTGATTTCAAGCAGACACCCACTGACGGCTGGGAACCCTTCGCCGTGCCTCTCAAAGAATTCGCCGGATACGGAGCCATCAACTTCGAGCTGCGCATGCGCGCCATCCACAATGACGAAGACCACACATGGAGCCTTCCCATCGACAATATCAGAGTACGCGACCTCGTAGAGAACAACCTCGCCATCTCGGCCTTCAAAGCGCCGGCATCGATCAAGATTGGCGAAACAGCCACCCTGTCAGCGCGCATCGAGAACCTCGGCTCGGGACGCTCCGATGCCGCAACCGCCATTCTTTACCGTGACGGAAAGGAAGTTGCCACAACATCCGTGCCCGCGCTTGCTCCTAACGAAGCGACAGTGGTGACGTTCACGCAATCAGCTTCGATCCTCGACCCCGAAACCATCGAGTTCAGCCTTGAGCTTGTCAATGAAGGCGACATGAAGCCCGAAGACAACAATGCAGAGGCATCGGTCAATGTAGAATATCCCGCCCACCCATCGGTTGAAGGCGTAGAAGCATCTGCAGCAGGCGCAGCCGTGCGGCTCACCTGGAATCATGTATCGATCGAAGGCCTGACCGATGCGAAAACGAGAGAAGAAGATTTCGAGAATCCCCAATACGCTCCCCTCACCATCAGCGACTTCGGCGGATGGACAATGATCGACATTGACGGAGGCCAAAACTACACATTCCTCAAAGACGAAAACAACCCCTACCGCACACTCCCCTGCGCATTCCAGCTCTTCAATCCCGAATTGGCAGGAGTGCCTGATGATTATCTGATAGACTGTCAGCCCCACAGCGGAAACACTATGCTTGTGGGCTGGAGCACGAATGGCCTCAACTCCAACCTGCTGATATCGCCCGAACTCTCCGGCGAAGCACAGACCGCCACATTCTGGGCAAAGAGCTTCACGATCTCGTTTGGCGAAGAGTTTTCAGTCTACACTTCGACCACTGGCAATGCTGTCGCTGACTTCACACTGTTCAAAAACGTGGAAGGAGACTTCATCAACGGATGTGTGCCCGAAGACTGGACCAAGTACACCCTCTCCCTGCCGGAAGGCACCAAGTATTTCGCGATACTCCACAATTCGTATGATTCATACGCCCTCTATCTCGATGATTTCACCTTTGAGACTTCGCCCGTCCTCGCAGCCGACACCAAGCACTTGGGCTACAACGTATACCGCAACGGGGCGAAAATCAACGAGCAGCCCATCGAAAGCAACGACTATGTCGACGAAAGCCCTCTCTCACTCCGCTCAAACGAAATCACATATCATGTGACCGCCCTTTACAACAACGCCGAATCTCGCCTGTCGGCGCCTGCCACAATCGATGCCTCCACGCTTGGTATCGAAGACGTTGACATCGACGACATTGACGCAGAAGCCGAATATTACCGCATCGATGGCGTGAAAGTGCAGCACAAGAACCTCACGCCCGGTATTTACATACGCAAGAAAGGATCGTCAGTCAGCAAAGTAAGCCTAAAGTGATTATCGGCAACGCTTGAAACCCGTGCGTTTCGGAGAAACGCACCTACACCTTTGACTATATTTTATGTGTATTGGAGGCAGCCTAAACTTGTTAGGCTGCCTCCTATTTTATACAGAAGAAAAAAACAATCGTTTTTAAACCTTTCATGACGGAGATTCTCACTATTTTTCGCTAATTTTGCAGAAACAAAATATTTTTATAAAACCATTAAATCTTACCCATGGAACAAACCTATCTTTTTTGGTTCGTGCCCATAGCGTCGGTCATAGCTCTCCTGCTGGCATGGTATTTCTACCGCCAGACCATGAAGGAGAGCGAAGGCACAGAGCAGATGGCACGCATCGCCCGCTTCGTGCGCCAAGGCGCGATGTCTTATCTTAAGCAACAGTACAAGATCGTAGGCATCGTATTCGTATGCCTGGCTATCCTTTTCGCCATCATGGCCTATGGCTTCCAACTCCAGAACAGCTGGGTGCCCGTGGCATTCCTGACCGGCGGCTTCTTCTCAGGCCTTGCCGGATACCTCGGCATGAAGACAGCCACCAACGCATCGGCGCGCACCGCCAACGCCGCACGCACATCGCTCAACGGCGGCCTGCGCATAGCATTCCGCAGCGGAGCCGTGATGGGACTGGTGGTGGTTGGCCT
Source organism: uncultured Muribaculaceae bacterium (assembly GCA_947525975.1). Taxonomy (GTDB): domain Bacteria; phylum Bacteroidota; class Bacteroidia; order Bacteroidales; family Muribaculaceae; genus CAG-873. The sequence continues at coordinate 16,656 of CANNVE010000028.1, forward strand.
CGGCCTTCTCGACATATCTTTCTGGTATCTGCTGCTTGACGCCCTCGTAGACATGCCCGGCACTGCCAAACTGTGCATGATCACCACCACTATGCTCACATTCGGCATGGGCGCCAGCACCCAGGCGCTCTTCGCCCGCGTTGGCGGCGGCATCTATACGAAGGCTGCCGACGTAGGCGCTGACCTTGTGGGCAAGGTAGAAGCCGGCATCCCGGAGGATGACCCCCGCAACCCCGCCACCATCGCCGACAACGTGGGCGACAACGTGGGCGATGTGGCAGGCATGGGAGCCGACCTATATGAATCATACTGCGGATCGATCCTTGCCACATCGGCCCTGGGCGCCGCAGCCCTGATGACGAGCGGCGACGAGGCGCTCCAATACAAGGTGGTGATAGCCCCGATGCTCATAGCCGCCGTAGGCATCATCCTCTCGATCATTGGCATATTCTCGGTGCGCACAAAGGAGAACGCCACGATGAAGGACCTGCTCGGATCGCTTTCGCTCGGCACTAACATCAGCTCGGCCCTCATAGTGGCAGCCACATTCGGCATTCTCTACCTGCTTGGCATACCCGGATGGGTCAACATCTCGCTTTCTGTGGTAGTAGGTCTGCTCGTTGGCATCATCATAGGCCGAAGCACCGAATATTACACATCGCAGTCATACACCCCCACCAAGAAACTCTCCGAAAGCGGAAAGACAGGCCCGGCCACCGTCATCATCTCAGGCATCGGCCTTGGCATGATCTCTACGGCGATTCCGGTGATCGCAGTTGTCGTAGGCATAATCCTCTCCTATTGGTTTGCATCAGGATTCGACTTCAGTAATGTAGGCATGGGCCTCTACGGCATCGGCATCGCTGCCGTGGGCATGCTCTCCACACTCGGAATCACCCTCGCCACTGACGCCTACGGCCCCATCGCCGACAATGCAGGCGGCAACGCCGAGATGAGCGGACTCGGCGAGGGCGTGCGCAAGCGCACAGACGCCCTCGACTCGCTCGGCAACACCACCGCCGCCACCGGCAAGGGATTCGCCATAGGCTCAGCCGCTCTGACAGGCCTGGCTCTGCTGGCATCATACGTTGAGGAAATCCGCATCGGCCTTGAGCGCCTTGGCACCACCACCATTGACCTCGGCACTGCCCTATCGCCCAACCTTGTCAACATCAAAGAGGCGTCGTTCACTGATTTCATGACATATTTTGATGTCACCCTGATGAACCCGAAAGTGCTTTCGGGCATGTTCATCGGCTCGATGATGGCATTCCTATTCTGCGGCCTGACTATGAATGCCGTGGGCCGCGCCGCCGGTCACATGGTCGACGAAGTGCGCCGCCAATTCCGCGAAATCAAGGGCATCCTCACCGGCCAGGCCGAGCCTGACTACGCCCGCTGCGTGCAAATTTCCACCAAGGGCGCACAGCGCGAAATGGTGTTCCCGTCTCTTCTTGCGATCATCGTGCCCATACTGACGGGTCTCGTATTCGGCGTGCCCGGAGTGATCGGCCTGCTTTGCGGCGGTCTTTCGGCAGGCTTTGTCCTTGCCATATTCATGGCCAACGCCGGCGGCGCATGGGACAATGCCAAGAAATACGTGGAGGAAGGCAACTTCGGCGGCAAAGGCAGCGAGGTGCACAAAGCCACTGTGGTTGGCGACACCGTGGGCGACCCCTTCAAGGACACATCCGGCCCGAGCCTCAACATCCTCATAAAGCTCATGTCGATGGTTTCGATTGTGATGGCCGGCCTCACAGTGAGCTGGGATCTCTTCAGCTGGCTGGCACAATAGTACGATCTCCGGCAGATAGTTACGATAAAGCCTCGCGTATCAATTCCTGACGCGAGGCTTTATTGTGTTTATATTTCATCAAGTGGTCGTTACGGGCAACGGCCACAGTGTGCTATTTGAGAGAGTTGATGTCGATGATGTTGTTGAGGACTGCGTATATGGCAAGGGCTGCGGGAGAGTGAATCTGCAGTTTTTGAGCAAGGTTGCGGCGGTGAGTCGTCACAGTGTTGACAGAAATGTTAAGGGCGTCGGCAATCTCCTTGTTTGCCATGCCTTTGGCCACGCAAGCAATTATCTCCTTCTCTCGCTGGCTCAATGGCGTAGAGTAGCCATCTTCCGCATTTTCGGCGTGCACGGGCTTCGGGCGCGATTCAACATCGGCTTCGATCTTGAGGGCCACCGGCACAAAAAGCTTATCCTCCACCATGCAGTGGGCTATGAGATCCTGCTCGCAGTTGATAATGTCAAAAAGGACGGCGTTGAGCAGATTATTCTCTTTTTGGGGCAGATATCTGATTATTATATCTTTCAGTTCGTTGAGCTTATTGTGTATGCTGTGGTGCCCTGACGCGAAGACTGATACGCTGTAGTCGCTTTCTATTTGGCCCTGAAGAAGGGATTTGACGTATTTGAATACCTTCACGTCTTCATAATGCATGTGACGGCTGACCTCATCGACATAATCGTCATAAAATTTAAGTATGAGGAGCGCCACTTCGTCACGGCCACTGCAGTCGATGGCTTCAATGAGCTTGCGCCGTATCAACGGCAGGCAAAAATCAAGGAAATAAGAATGAGCATGCTCAAGATAGTACATCAGCGATGTCAAGTCGACACCGGCTGTGTCAATCAGTCCGTGTGATATAAAATTGGCTACCGCAAGAAATGTAGGGCAATCAACTCCTTGATCCTTACATATTTGTTGTACAGTGGCATCACCAAAACCAAGCGATATGCCAAAACGGCTCATCGCCATCAAGAGCAATGGATTGGCGTTGATGAGCGCGCTCATCTTGTCAGATGACTTATAATGGTGCATTGCTTCCATTCTTTTCTAAATATTTGCGCAAAAATAGCAAATAATGTCCAATATGCCAATACTCACTTTTGGTGATTACGCCTATTGCAGACTGAAGAAGCCGATGGCATTACGAGCCGTAGCCTCCCCCACAGCGCTCACCGACAATCCCATGCAATCGGCTATATGCCCGGCCACCAGCGGAAGATAGGCGCTTTCATTGCGCTTGCCGCGTTTAGGCACAGGAGCCAGATATGGAGAGTCTGTCTCAAGCATCAGACGATCGAGCGTGATTTCCGGCAGCGTCTCCCTCACCCGGCAATTCTTGAAAGTGACCACACCGTTGATGCCGAAATAGAAATCACCGACACGGCGTATGCGGTCTACATCAGCAGCAGTGCCGCCGAAACTATGGAACACAGCCTTTGCGCGGGGATGCCCCTGAAGCACCTCGAGAGCCCTCTCAAGCCCCTCACGGCAATGGATGATCACGGGCAGGTCCATCTCTACGGCTCGCGCCACCTGCATATCGAATGCACGCATCTGCTCTTCGGCAAAGGTCTTGTCCCAATAAAGATCGATGCCCACCTCTCCGACAGCCACATATCCGCCTTCCGAAAGATGAGCCATGCACACGGCCACATCGTCGGCCCATGACTCTTTCACCTCTGTAGGATGGAATCCCATGGCCATGCTGATGTTTTCGGGATATATGGCGGCCAAAGCCTTCATCGGCGCAATTGTCGCAAGATCCACATTGGGAAATACCATACGGTCGACTCCGGTATCCAAAGCCCTCCTGACGGCGGCCTCTCCGCCACCGTCCTCGTCAAAATCTTGCAGATAAAGATGAGTGTGAGTATCTATCATAACGTCATTTCCGACGCCCGAGGAGGCTGTGGGCAAAATCTTCAAACCATTGCCTTTCTTCTGCCTGAAGCGAAGTGCGCAGCAGGCATTCAAGCGCATCAGAGGTGTATTGCCTTATCAGGCGCTCACCCTGCGCTTTCAGGTCAATCGAGTCATAAAGGGTGATCACCGATGCGATCTTTTCTGCGGCCGGAACATCAGCCTTCGCCGCATCCACAAAGCGGCTACCGAGCCTGTCGGAGGCCATGATGTAGAGCCATGTCTTCTTGGCATTGAGTATGTCGCCGCCTATCGCCTTGCCGAATGTGGCCGGGTCTCCATAGACATCGAGATAATCGTCCTGCATCTGGAAAGCGATGCCAAGGTTAAGGCCGAAATTAAACATCATCTCGATGTCATCTTGCGATGCGCCCGCGATTAGAGCGCCAATGGCGCACGGGTAGGCAATCAGAGCTGATGTCTTGCCGATGATCATCTGCATGTACTGATCAAACGTCACGCCGTCAGAGGTTTCGAAGTCAGCATCTATCTGCTGCCCTTCATATACTTTCATGGTCATAATGCCAAACCGGTCGATAACTTCCGGAAGAAACATCGGCGGACAACCTGCCGCGCACTTGTAGGCCATGCTCACCATTGCGTCGCCCGAAAGTATGGCTGTGTTCATATCCCATTTTTTCCAGACGGTGGGACGTCCTCTGCGCACATCGGCGTTGTCCATCACATCGTCATGCACAAGCGTGAAATTGTGGAAAATCTCCACACCCACCGCCGGCCAGATAGCCTGGCCCGCATCGCCGCCGAAAGCGTCATTGCACGCAAGCAGCAGCGTGGGCCTCAACCTCTTGCCGCCGGCCTCCAATGCGTATTTGATGGGGTCATAAAGCCCTGAAGGAAATTTCGGATATTGTATCTCCGCAATAGATTGCTCAACGATCTGAGCGTATTCTTTTGCTGTAAGCATTAGTTCTTTAGTTTGATTAGATTATATTTTTGAATGTGTAGGCAAAACTGCCAAACCATTATAAATTTCTCAACTCTTCCACAGACATGCCCGTGGCTTTGGAAATCAACTCTAAAGCCATGCCCATGTCAAGCATATTTTTCGCTATCGCAATCTTTTCTTCATTCTTACCTTCCTTGCGCCCCAATTCAAGGCCTATTTCGCGACCTTCTTCCATGCTTTTGTGAGTGGCATAATCCACTATGGCCTGATCTTCCCAATATTTCAAATTTGACTTCCTGTACTCGACAAAGTCTTCCTTGGCCAGAGATCCTACCTCACTCTCAAGAAAGAATTCATTGAATTCTCCGCTTAAATATGCTTTCGATTCCTTGTCCATATTGTACATGTTTTTTATTAGTCCGCTTATCGTGGGGCATAACGATATTCTTTTCCGCAAAATTAGCAATCTCGGTGAAGAACAACAAATAATTCAAGTCAAAAAACAGAACGACAGATTTAAATATGTCATCCAGCGGTTGATGCCTTTTTGACTTGGGGTAGGTGCGAATCAAACCATTCGATGTTTCTGCGCAAGGCATTCTTCAGCCTCTCCGCCCTCACGGGAGCTGTTTGCGAGGGATCTTCATCCCATCTTGCGCAATCGTTGCGCCACGCCGATTCGAGCGGCAAAACCGTATCGTCTATAAAGTCGTATATTTCCTTGAGTTTGCCAGGGTACACTTCTTTCCAAACATCGCCCACGGCATCGCAGAAATGCGGATACTGTATGATCTCGCCAATCCAATGAGGAATAAAGCCGTAGTGTACTTTCATGCGGAATGTATAGTCAGTCTTGGCGCGGTTATAGCACACCAGATCCCACACCGGACCGGCCACCCACTTGGCGTCTTCAACCTTATCTTTATGGAGATAAAAACTGCCATGAAAACCGTCGGGGTTATCCATCACCTCCTGCAATATGAAATATCTCGCCATGCTTTCGACATCGATATGCTTCTCCCATTCCGTCGATGTCTTGTCGGTCGAATATATGGCAGCGTTAATCGTCTTGAACTCATACGTGAGCCATTGCAGCTGGCCGTCAGACAAGTCCTCGGGCGAATGATAGCGAATGGTGAGATTCCACTTGTTTCCTTCCGGGATTGAGATCTGGCTCTCGTCGCGGTAATTGTCTACCTCAACAAGCCAGCCGTAGGGTATCAGGGCGGGATCTGTCTCTTTGTCTTGCTGCTCGTAGATGTTCACGCGGTTTTCGTCGATGCGGATTGTCTCAGTAAGGAAATACAATCCTATGTAATCGCCGTTGAGCACGACCTCCACCGGACGGAAATCAGGAGTCCACGACATATTCATGAGTTTTCCCAAATGCAATCCGGCCACCGTGTTTTCTGACGGTTTCAAGAGTGCGAAATGCTTATTTTTCGGCATCCCCAGAATTGAGGTTTTCTTGGCGAATTTAATCTTATAGGGCTTTTTCTCTCCCTTCCATGATGAATGGCCTCGTCCTCTTATCTGCAGTGGTAATGGTTCGAGTTCTGATCCTATAGCATCAAATGCTCCGTCACCCATAGGATCGAGCCAATAAACTGCGTCGAGATATTCGGTCTTAGATGTCACGGGCTGATGCCCATCAGTATTGATATGAATCACAGGAATCGTACCTGAAAATGTGACAGGAACCGATGGCTCCTTTGCTCCCGTATCGGCATCTTCAGAGCATGACACCGACAGCGCCGTCAATAAGAGAATGATTATTAACCTGATATTTTCCTTAAAAATGCACCCCATAGTTCAATTATGATATAGCATCGCTAGATCCTAATAAATAAAAGGCGATAGCGGACGCTCAAATGACAGACCGCTATCGCCTTTTGATGATTATTCGGCGGTGAATTTGAATATTATCACACGGTGGTATTCCTCTCCGGCCTTAAGGTAAGGCGAGGGGAAATCAGCGTTATGCACCGAGTCAGGAAAACCCTGGCACTCGAGAGCCACTGCGTCATAGTCTTCATAGCTGCGGCCAGACTTGCCCTTTGGGCAGCCTGCGAGCCAGTTGCCTGTGTAGACCTGCACGCCGGGCTGGTTAGTGAGCACTTCGAGCTTGCGTCCGCTCTTGGCGTCGACAAGCACGGCGGCTTCCTGCACCTTTCCCGGCTCATAGCTGTCGAGCACAAAGCAATGGTCATATCCTTTGCCAAAGACAAGAGGCTGGAAATCGCTCTTTCCGTTTCCGTCGCGGCCTATCGGGCGCAACTCGGTGAAATCCATCGGCGTTCCGGCCACGGGAGCCTTTTCGCCTGTAGGAATCAATGTCTCATCTGTGGGTAGGAAGCGCGATGCGTTGAGTTTCAGCAGATGGTCGTTGACGCATCCCGAGCTCTCGCCTGCAAGATTGAAATATGCGTGGTTGGTGAGATTGACCACTGTGTCGGCGTCGCTCACAGCATTGAGGTCAAGCGAAAGCACATTGTCATCGCTCCATGTGTATGTGGCGGTGACAACCATATTGCCGGGATAGTTTTCCTCGCCATCCTTCGCGCGGTATGTGAAGGTCACTTTTCCGTCCTCCGCCTTTGTCTCCCATATCTGATTCTGGAATCCCTCGGGACCGCCATGCAGCGCATTGGGTCCGTTGTTGATGGCAAGCTGATATTTCTTACCATCTACCACAAGATCGCCCTTAGCTATGCGGTTGGCGAAGCGTCCGGGCACTTTGCCGGCGCAAGGCCCGTCATAGAAGTATGACTTCGCCTCAGGATATCCAATGACCACATCGGCAAGATTGCCGTCGCGATCAGGCACAACGACCGACACGATAGCCGCGCCCACGCTGCAGAGCGTGACACTCGCGCCCGATGCGTTGGTGAGGGTCACGAATGCCGCAGGGCCTTTGGCTGTGGTCTGGGTCTCTATGCTGCTCTTCATCTTAATCTTCGAGTTTGCGTGCGCCGTCAGAGAGAATCACATCGTAGACCTTGGGCTCAACGCCATATTTCTCCTGGAATTTCTTCTTGGCGGTTTCGATGAAGTTGTCATGAAGCTCGTTCTTGACAAGGTTGATTGTGCAGCCGCCAAAGCCGCCGCCCATGATGCGCGAACCGGTCACGCCGCATTCCTTGGCTATGTCGTTGAGATAGTCAAGTTCCTCGCATGACACTTCGTACTCCTTCGAGAGGCCATGGTGAGTGGCGTACATGCGGTCGCCCACTGTCTCAAGGTCGCCCTTCACCAGAGCGTCGCAGACATCAAGCACACGCTGCTTCTCTCCGATTACGAAGTGAGCGCGCATATAGTCCTCAGCCGAAATTTCGGGCTTGATCTTCTCAAGATCCTCAAAAGAGGCGTCGCGCAGGGTGTCGAGACCGAGCTTCTTGGCCACGCGCTCGCATGATTCGCGGCGCTTGTTGTAGGGCGAGTCCACGAGCTCATGCTTCACGCAGCTGTTCACGAGCACGAGGCTGTAGCCGTCGAGCTTCATGGGGAAGTATTCGTATTCGAGCGAACGGCAGTCGAGACGGATCAGATGATCCTTCTTTCCGAATACTGAAGCGAACTGGTCCATGATGCCGCAGTTCACGCCGCAGTAGTTATGCTCTGTACTTTGGCCGATCTTGGCGAGCTCCATCTTGTCGAACTTATTGCCGTTGAAGAGATCGTTGATGGCGAATGCGAAGCAGCTTTCGAGAGCGGCCGATGAAGACAGGCCTGCGCCAAGGGGCACATTGCCGGCGAATACGGTGTCGAAACCTTCCACCTTGCCGCCGCGCTTGACGAACTCGCGGCAAACGCCGAAGATGTAGCGTGCCCACTGCTGGGCGGGAGCGTCCTCCTCGTTGAGGCCGAATTCGCAGTATTCGTTGATGTCGATCGAGTATACGCGCACCTTGTTGAGGCCGTTGGGCTTGATTTCGGCCATGATCACCTTGTCGATGGCGCCGGGGAACACGAAGCCGCCGTTGTAGTCGGTGTGCTCGCCTATGAGGTTGATGCGTCCGGCCGAAGCGTACATCGTGCCGGGGAAGTGTTTGTTGAACTCAGCTTTGATTTGGTTTTCCATTATTCGTATATGTATTTAGGGTAAAAATTGATTATAGGCTTTTCACTATATCCGCACAAAATTAGTCAATTTCGCATTAATTCCCAAATTATTCTGCCGAAAAAGCGTTGGCTCTTTCGCGATATTGGGTAGCCTTAGCCTCGTCGCCCTTCTTTTCCCAGCATGATGCGGCTAAGTTCAGGGCTTTTGCGAAGTCTGATTTATAGGCGGCTGTGGTCTCCTCGCTTTCTATTAGGGTGTCGAGGAGTTTGAGGGCTGAATCATATTCGCCGAGTTCGTAAAGCACACCGGCCATCTTGCAATTCGCCTTTGTGGTGGTCTCATAGTCATGGCTGCCGTTAGAGATTGATTTCAGCATCGCTTCATTGTAGAATGCCAAAGCGTTTTTCGGCATATTGGCCATCACCAGGGCGTCGCCAAGCAGGATGAGAAGCTTGGTGTTGTCGGGATCCACCTCCATGGCCTCGCCACCGAGCTGCACAGCGCCGTTGGGCTGTCCGGCCTCGATGAAGAGGCTGATGGCTTTGTTGTATCCGGTCATGGCCAGCTTCTTGTTTTTGTTTTTTACCAAACGGGCGAATGACACGTATGGGCGGGCAAAAGTCGGATTTATGTGTATACACATATTATAGGCCGCGAATGCCTTCGCTTCGTCACCGGCCTGCCCCCATAAGTCACCAAGGGCCTGATAGGCAAGATAGTCAGTGTTGTTGCCGTCAAGGTATGCGTTTAGCCTGTCGATGCCTTTCTGCAGTTCGCCGGTGGCGGCGAGGGCGTAGGCGTATGTGGCCTCAAGCTCGGAAATGTCGGCTCCGGCGTCGATCAGCTGCTCTATGAGCGCTTTTGCCTGTGCATGGTCATTTGACTGGCTTGCCTGCATGATCTGCGGATAAAGTTTGTCTGTCAGCGCTTCCGAGGTGTCATCCTGCGCCGATGCCGTCAGAAATGCGGACATGGCGATAGCCGCCATGACGAGAAATTTTTTCATAATATCACAATTAAACATTAATATTTGTTTTTAGATTGAAAGCCTCAATGTGGCCCCTACGCTCCACGGCGCGGCCTTCTGCACGAAAGCGTGGCCAATGGAGACGAAATAGAATGTGTTATACTTTGTGTTGGTGAGATTCTCGGCCCATAGCCTCACGCTCCATTTGTCATGCGCGAGAGCCATAGATGCCGACATGGTGGCGTAGAATGGCTGCCGCACAGTGTTGGCCTCATCCCAGAATATCTCGCCGACGCCCCTTACGGAGACTGTGGCCGATGGCACAGCGCCGAGTATCTTGCCGGGCAGAGTATAGTTGGCCGAGGCGAATAGTGTGTTGCTTGGCGCGTATGGCAATTTCTTGCCCCGGAAATTTTCTTTGCCGTTGAAATATTTGCGGAATGTGGCGTTGGTGTGCCCGTAACTTGCGCTGATGAGGAGCCTGTCGGTGGCATGCCAATCGGCTGTCGCCTCCACTCCGTATGAACGGGTGCGTCCGGCATTGGTCATGATGCGTCCGGTGGTCATGCCGTCGGGAAATGTGGTGAGCTGCTGGTCAGTGCACGATATGTAGAATATGGTGCCGGTGTAGGCAAGGCTCCCTCCAAGGGCAACACCCTTGACGCCTATCTCTCCGTTCCAACTGCGTTCCGGCTTGTAGCTCACGATCTCATCCACGTCGTATTTCATAGTAAGCCCCATGAATTCCATGATGCGCTGCTGCAGCACATCGCTGAACATCTGCGAGTTGTATCCTCCGGCCTTGTATGCCTTCGACACATTGGCGTAGATGCGCGTATCGCCGATGTTGTATCCTACCGCGAATTTTGGCAGAAGCTCGCTGAAATGCTGCGACAGATGGCCATGGTCATGTATCTCCACCGGCGTATGGCTGTAAAGCTCTTTCGCGCCGTCGGGAAGCAAATGCCAGGTTGAGAACCCGGTGCTGCAGTCGCTGTCATACATCAGCGATGCCCACTCAACGTCCCATCTCAATCCAAACTCAAAATCCCAGTTTCCCCACCGATATTTGCTTTGCTGATATATGGCGACGCCTTTGGTGATGTTGAGGAAGTTGCTTCCGAGCACAAACTGACGCGTGTCCCACGATATAGGGTAAGTGGGATTCATCTGATTGGGATGAGCCTCTATCAGACGGCTTATGCCTGTGTCCTTGAAAGTCACAGGCGCAAGCATGTCGTTGTGCTTGTAGAAGCCGAATACGCCGGCTAGCCAATTGTAGGCCCCGCGCCTGCCCTTGGCATATAGGTCTTCGGTCAGAGCCCACTCCTTGCTCTTCTGAGTGAGCACGAAGTATGGCTCCGGGGTGAAATCCTGGTCGAGGGTCATGTTGTCGTCGATATACTGAAAAGATGTCACGGATGTGATCACCACGCGCTTGCTCGACCATCCGACCGTGAGGCCGTCAGCCACCGAAAAGCGGTGATAGAAGCATGTGTCGTCATACGCTATCTTTCCTGTCCCATACTCGGCGTAGGGGTATCCGCCCTGACGGGTGATTCCCGCAGATGCGGCGTTAGTGATCGAGAGGCGGCTCGACGGATGCCATGACAGTTTCCATCTGAGGCTGCCCGACTTATCGGTATCGAGCCGGCTGTTGTCATGTTCGTTGCGGAAGTATCCGTCGGTCATGGTGTAATACCCGGTGACGGATGTGGCCAACTCGTCGCTGAGGCGAGCGTAGTATCCGACTGCAGCCTTGGCGCTGTTGGCGCGTCCGTATTCGGCCATCAGTTTCACCCCTTGGAATGCCCAGGGCGAGAGTGTGCTGATGTTGACTTGCCCGCAAAGCGTGTTGCGGCCATTGAGGATCGACTGCGCTCCTCTGAATACCTCTATCTTGCCTATGTCGAAGATGTCGAAGTCATAGTTATTTTTGTTGAGGAAGGGCACGCCGTCTACGCTGAGGCCGACTGCGGGCTGGTCGATGCGCGCACCGAGACCGCGGACGTAGATCGACGATGTCATGCGCGATCCGTAGGCGGGGAGGTAGAAATTCGGCGCGATCTCGCCCACCCCCCTGAGCGACTGCACGTTTTGCCGCTGCAAAGTGGCTCTGTCAATCAGCGTCACGGCCGACATGTCGGTGTCGGCGTTTTGCTTCTCGCCGACGATGGCCACCTCGTTGAGCATGGTGGTGACCACGGTGTCTTGCTGCGCCAAGGCAGTGGCATAGGCGAATAGCGCGGTAAGCGCCAGATATGGCTTGATGAGTTTCAAAGGATTTGATTTCAAAATGAATGCGTGTATGATACCGAGTCCATTTCAGCCGGAATAGGGGGCGCGAGCTTGGCCACGGTGACTGTGCCGGAAGCTACGACCTCACCGTAGCGGCGCTTGATGGCGCAGGCTATGCGCCAAGCCACCGACTCTATCAGCTTCGATGGCTCGCGCATTTCCCGCTTCACTATCTCTACGACTTCTGCGTAATTCACCGTGAGGTCGAGATTGTCGGTCTCTGCTGCTGAGTCTGCCGAGGGAACATCAATCGATATGCTTATCTCGAATACATTTCCCACCCGGCGCTCCTGATCGAGCACTCCGTGGCGCCCCATTAGCCGCAGTCCGTTGATTCGTATTATGCCCATGGCTCTGACGCGATCAATGTCCGCGCCCGCGTCGGGCCTTCTGCTTCGGTCCTCTGCTTCGGGTCTTTTTCTGAGGTTTATTTTCGCTTTCCTTTCGCCGCGCGTTGGCCTGCTCCTGCGGATCACGGCCCTGGTCGTCGAGAAGGGCGAAGTCGAGCTGCTTCTTGTCGAGGTTGGCCCGCGCCACCTTCACGTGCACGCGGTCGCCGAGGCGATAGCGGTTGTTGCGGCGTCGGCCTACAAGGCAGTAGTTCTTCTCATCGAATTCATAGTAGTCGTCGGCGAGGTCGCGCACGGGCACGAGGCCTTCGCATTTGTTCTCGTCAAGCTCTACGTACAGGCCCCATTCCGTGACACCGGAGATGATGCCGGAATACACCTGCCCGAGCCTTTCTGACATGAATTCCACTTGCTTGAATTTTATCGACGCTCTCTCGGCGTTGGCGGCGAGCTGCTCCATCTGCGACGAATGCTTGCATTCCTCTTCGAGCTTGGCGCGGTCTACGCTTCGGCCGCCGTTGATATAGCGGTCAAGGAGGCGATGCACCATCATGTCGGGGTATCGGCGTATAGGCGATGTAAAGTGGGTGTAATAGTCAAATCCCAGGCCGTAGTGGCCGATGTTTTCGGTCGAATACGCGGCTTTGGCCATCGATCGGATGGCGAGGGTGGAGAGGAAATTCTCTTCGCCTTTGCCCTTTACGTCGGCAAGCATGCGGTTGAGCGACTTGTTGACTTCCTTGGCCGAGCCGGAGGGCTTGATCTTGTATCCGAAAGTGCTTGACAGGGAGGCAAGGTCAGAGAGTTTGCCGGGGTCAGGCATATCGTGGATGCGGTAGACGAAACTTTTGGCCTTCTTGCGGGTGCCCTTGACGTTTCCGATGAACGATGCGACTGTGCGGTTGGCCAGAAGCATGAATTCCTCAATGAGTTTGTTTGCCTCTTTTGATTCCTTGAAGTATACGGCCACGGGCTTTCCGGTCTCGTCGATGTCAAAGCGCACCTCCACGCGGTCAAACTCTACCGATCCGTTGTCATAGCGCTCTTTGCGCAGTATCTGTGCCAGGCGGTTGAGCGTGAGTATCTCTTCGGCGTATTCGCCCTCGCCCTTTTCGATTATTTCCTGAGCTTCTTCGTAGGTGAAGCGGCGGTTGCTGCGTGTCACGGTGCGCGCTATCTCCGATTCCACCACTTTTCCGGCGGGAGTCATCTCGAAGATGGCCGAGAAGGTGAGTTTGTCCTCGTCTGGCCTGAGGGAGCAGATGCCGTTGCTCAAATGCTCGGGGAGCATGGGCACCACCCTGTCGACAAGGTAGACCGATGTGGCTCTTTTCTGGGCTTCGTGGTCGATTATGGTGTTTGGCCTCACATAGTGGGTGACGTCGGCTATGTGCACGCCGATGCGGTAGTTGCCATTGGGCATCTTCTCGAATGAGAGGGCATCGTCAAAGTCCTTGGCGTCCTTCGGGTCGATGGTGAATGTGGTGACGTCTCTCATATCGATGCGCTTGGCCACTTCCTGGTCGGTGATTCCGGCGCCAATCTTTTCGGCGGCCTTTTCCACGGCCTCCGGATATCTGTAGGGCAAGCCGAATTCGGCCAGGATGGCGTGGATTTCGGCGGTGTTCTCGCCGGTCTTGCCAAGGATATCTATAACCTCTCCCTTGGGATTCTTGGCATCGTCAGGCCACTCTGTAATCTGCACCACAGCCTTGTCTCCGGTCTGGCCGCCCTTGAGCCTTCCTTTGGGTATGAAGATGTCTGTTGCCAGGAATTTCGAATCGGTGAGCAGGTAGGCGAAATGCTTATCGACCTGCAGGGTGCCGATGAAGACCTGATCGTTCTTTTCGAGTATCTCGATCACTTCGGCCTCAGGCTCGACTCCCCTGCGGCGCGCGGCGATCGACACCTTCACGCGGTCGCCGTTGAGGGCGTGCATAGAGTTGCGCTCGGCCACGGATATCACCTCACCGTCTTCGTCGGTGAGCACACTGTTTTTGCCGTTGCTGCGGCGGGAGAATACGCCGGTGGCCACCACGCTGCGCACGATGGCCTTGTAGCGGCCTGGCTGCACCTCTGTCAATTCGCCGTCAAACGCCAACTCGGCCAATGCCATGGCCACAGCCTTCTGCTGCGCAGGCGATGTATATTGCAGGGCCGCCGCCACCTGATGGTAGTTAAGCACCTTATCTTTCTGGCTCTCTACATAATCCAGCACCTGCGCTCGCATCACCTTGCCGGGGACTGATTTTCTTGATTGTCTTGCCATAATTTCCGAAATGAATTGAATGTTGAAATCAGCGGTCAATAGGCCTGAAACGTGGCCGCCCGCTAATAGAATTAACGCTTGCCCGATGTTTTTGTTTACTCGGGCAAGCGCTGTGGGCTTATTTACGCGTCGATGTTGGCGTAGTTAGCGTTGGCTTCGATGAAGTCGCGACGCGGCGCCACGTCTTCGCCCATGAGCATCGAGAAAATGCGGTCGGCCTCGGCGGCGTCACTGATGGTGACTTGCTTGAGCATGCGCTGCTCTTTGTCCATAGTGGTGTCGCGCAATTCCTGGAAGCTCATCTCGCCAAGACCTTTGTATCGCTGCACCGTGGTGCCCTGTTGGCCGAAGCGGAGCATGAACTGCTGCACCTGCTGGTCGGTCCAGCAATATTCCTCGTTCTTGCCCTTCTTGCATTTGTAGAGAGGCGGAGTGGCCAGGTAGAGGTATCCTTGCTCGATCACGGGTCGGATGCGGCGGAAGAAGAATGTCATCAGCAGGGTGGCGATGTGGGCGCCGTCGACGTCGGCATCGGTCATGATGATGATCTTGTGGTATGCCAGGCGGCTGAGGTTTGCCTCCTTGGGGTCGTCCTCGGTGCCGATGGTCACGCGCAGGGCTCGGAAGAGGTTTGAGATCTCTTCGTTGTCGAGTATCTTGTGCTCCATGGCCTTCTCCACGTTGAGGATCTTGCCTCGCAGCGGGAGCACCGCCTGATGCTCGCGGTCGCGGGCCTGCTTGGCTGTTCCGCCTGCAGAGTCACCCTCGACTATGAAGAGTTCGCAATCCTCGGCTGTGCGGCTTGAGCAGTCGGCGAGCTTCCCGGGGAGTCCGCCTCCGCCGAGGGGCGATTTGCGCAGCACCTGCTTGCGGGCGTTGTAGGCGGCGTGACGGGCCTGGGCGGCAAGTATCACCTTCTCCACGATGGTGCGGGCCTCCTTGGGATGCTCTTCAAGGTATGTGCCCAGGGCGTCGCTGACCGATGTCTGCACGGCGCCGATCACCTCGTTGTTGCCGAGTTTGGTCTTTGTCTGGCCTTCGAACTGAGGCTCCATCACCTTCACCGACACCACGGCTGTGAGGCCTTCGCGGAAGTCGTCGCTCGAGATCTCGACCTTGGCGTTTTTCAGCAGGTTGTTGTCTTCGGCGTATTTCTTGAGGGTAGATGTGAGGCCACGGCGGAAGCCGGTGAGGTGGGTGCCTCCTTCGATGGTGTTGATGTTGTTGACGAAGGAATACACGTTTTCGTTGAACGTGGTGTTGTACGTCAGGGCCACCTCCACAGGTATGCCGCCCTTCTCGGTGTCCAGGTGGATTACGTCGTCGATGAGCGGCTCTTTGTTTGAGTCGATGTATTTCACAAACTCGTTGAGGCCTTCCTTCGAGTAGAATGTCTCGGTGCGGGGAGCGCCGTCCTCTCCTATCTCGCGCATGTCGGTCAGGGTCAGAGTGATGCCGGCGTTGAGGTAGGCCAGGTCGCGCAGGCGGTTGGCCAGGATCGAGTATTGGTATTTGGTTACCGTGAATATCTCGGGGTCGGGCCTGAAGGTGATGCTTGTGCCGGTGCGGTCGCTCTCGCCCACCACCGTAAGTTCAGTCGTAGGCTTGCCGCATGAGTATTCCTGCACGTAGGCGAGGCCATTGCGGTGCACTTCGGCGCGCAGATAGGTCGAAAGTGCGTTGACGCACGACACGCCTACGCCATGCAGGCCGCCCGACACCTTGTATGAGCCTTTGTCGAATTTGCCGCCCGCGTGAAGCACCGTGAGCACCACCTCAAGGGCGCTCTTGTGCTCTTTCTCGTGCATGTCTACGGGGATGCCGCGCCCGTCGTCGACCACCGTGATGGAGTCGTCTTCGTTGATCGTCACGCGGATATGCTTGGCGAAGCCGGCCAGGGCCTCGTCGATGGAGTTGTCTACGACTTCATAGACCAGATGGTGCAGTCCCTTCTCCGAAATGTCGCCGATGTACATGGCCGGGCGCTTGCGCACGGCCTCCAGGCCTTCGAGCACCTGGATGTTACTGGCGCTGTATTCTTCTTCTTTTTCTGCCATATTGCAATTATATTCTACTGATTGTCAATTATAAGAATCCCAAGGACGGAAATCCCCGAAATATCGTACAAAGTTACGAATTTTTTCCCGAACCACAAAATCTTTGTCCGGATAGTTGTAGGGGCGCGATAAATCGCGCCCGCACCCGCATGGAGGACCCCGAAAACGCCAACCTTGACTCAACAACACGGATTAGCACGGAACAACACGAATTTCACGGACGTATTTTCCTTTGATGCCGAAAAGCCCGCGTATCCTGCATGGAGGGGCGATATCTGATCGCCCGATAGCGCCAATTTTGGCCCAATAACACGGATTAGCACGGAACAACACGGA
>CANNVE010000029.1 GCA_947525975.1 uncultured Muribaculaceae bacterium
TTGAAATTTAGTATATTTACATACTCGGAGCATTGCTTCGGGCGGTAGTTTGATGATGTTGAAATGACGTTATTGGACTATCTGAACATCATAATATCTCTCACCATGTTCGGACTTCTATTGATGATATATCTATTGCCCGTTGCGATAGTTGCAGGATTGTTACTCCGCTTTATCCGATGGTCGCTTGTAATGATTATACGTCTTGCCTGCCGGATTGTGTCCCTGGTATGGCGTATGATTTGTTGGCTGCTTCTGCTCTGCTGGAGAGGATTGCAGTCGTTGTGGAGGCAGTATCGACACAGGACTGCTCCGTGAAATTTTCTTTAAGGGAAGAAAATAGGATGGCAGGCATAATCTTCTCCCTGCGGTGGGATTTTTCAGGCTGGGAAGCAAGAGGGAAAAACAACACTGATTTCGGCTGATGTGCGCCACCTTTGCCGTCACCTTGACCGACACCTTATCCGCCACTTCTGCCGCCACCATTTCAGACACCCGTTCCGACACCTTTACCGTCACTGATACAGACACACTTACATACACTCTTGGGGACACTCTTTCGGACACTTATGGGGACACCTTTGGGGACACTTTTACAGACACCTTTTCCGCCACTTTTTCGGTCAGTGTGCGCCACCTTTTTCGCCACCTTTTTTGAGGCTCCCGGACACCCGTCCACAGCACCGAACTTTTGCCTGAAAACAGGTGTTCAAGTATGAGAACCACAATTTTAATAGTTAAATATTGTTTAATCGGTGGATATTCGGATAATAAGTGTTAAATTTGTGGTATTCTCGCTGATAGTGATAAATCAGGGCAATTTTGCCCTCTAAAATATAGCGGAAAATGTGGTACAAACCGTGGTACATTGCTTCTCAGTCACATCAACCAATAGATTGAAAATCAACAAGATGACATCACTCTCACAAAGCCCGCTCGGATCACTGAAAGGTCACTGAAAAGTGGCCCTTTTTTCGTGTCCACCGTCAATACACGGGTAAGGATAATTCGCGTGTGCTGTCTAATCTACGCTTGATCACCGGGGCAGGCTGTCAGAATGACTGCATGATACGGCTGCCGCTTATCCCCGATTTCAATACCGACACCGAGCGCGAGGAAAGCCGCAAGGCTCTCTCTTCGCTCGGCTATATCAAATTCGATTTATTCATCTATAAAATCCGCAAACACTGATCGGGTGAATCTGTAGTTATGGCCGGCCTTGGCTCCGAGCGCTTGGGCACATGCCGGTTTTATTTTGAGTAAGCACGCATAATCTTCCGCTTCATCCAACCATTAGGCGGCATCGATTGTTACAATATCAGTAACAACAACACACACATTCAACCTGAAGATTTATGAGACGGAAATGCGCTATATGGCTGTTGGTGCTTTGCCTTGCGGCAGGTGGTGCCACTATGTCATCCTGCGGCTCAATGCGTAGCTATTGGGGCGTAGAGGGAAACTACGATTTTGATGAAGGGCACCACCATGGCAAGCATAAGCCCCCAAAACACAAGAAACATAAAAAGCCAAAGCCTCCGAAGCATAAGAAGCATCATCATCACGACCATGATGATGACGATGATTGAGTCTGTCAAACACTTTTAATTTATCTATAATATGTATCAACGTCAAATCCCCTTTAAAGAGGCTGTGATGCGCGCGCTGACTGTGAATTACTGCAATTTCAACGGTCGCGCATCGCGCTCCGAGTTTTGGTGGTTCTGCCTGTTCTCGTTAATCGTAGGCGTCGTCGTATGCGTCGTGTTCTCATTCAGTGAGACGGCCACCACCGTAGTTTCCACCATTGTCAATCTTGCGCTCCTGCTTCCGGGGCTTGGATTGGCTGTGCGCCGTCTCCATGACATAGGCAAGAGCGGCTGGTGGATTTTCCTTGGCCTTATCCCGCTGGTCGGCGCCATCATCCTGATCATCTGGTATTGCAAGGAAAGTGACCCGCAGAGCAATATGTATGGCCCAGAGCCTAACGTAGGATAATAGAGATTTCTTAGTCAACAACGGATGTTGGCGTCGCGATCAAAAACGTATCGCGGCGCCAACATATTTTTTTTCACAGTGTTTTTTCCAAAGCCATCTCCAGGCGTTGTCGGGCATATTGGTAGTGGTTGCCCTTGACCATAGAGAAGTCAACGTCCACGCCCTGAGTGCGCAAGTGCGCGGCTATGGCTTCGGTGCAAGCTCCTACTGTGGCAAAGGTGGGATTCTTTGCCTTAGGCTCGGCATCGCCGAGCAGCATGAAGCAGTGCCCGGCTTTGTCGGCGAAAGACTGCTCCAAGAGCCACGGCTCGAATCCGTCGTACCAGAATGATCCTGACAGAGTGGCAATGTTGCGGAAAAAGTCAGATTGCGTCCATTGCCATAATGCGAAGAGTCCCGACAGGGAGACGCCAACGAGTGTTCGGGTGGGCGCGTCGGCAAATCCGATGCGGCTTTCGATCTCGGGTATCGCCGATGTGACAAGCGCATTAAGAAATTCAGGCGCGTGGCCTTTGAAGTCAGGCGAGCCTTCAGGCACACCTGCCGCGGGCCACGGCGTGAGATCGTCGTCCCAGTCCATGCCGGTGATCACCGCTATGGTGGCGCCGTGTTTCAGTGCGGCAGTTTCGATAAAGGCCGGATCTATATCCATCGGATATAATATGTAGGCAGCTTTGCGCGCGTTGTCTGGCCGGCATGCGAGGCAGTCAAGATCGCCTATGGAAATTTTCTCAATCTTCATATATCATCATGTCTTTCATGTCGCGGAATCCGATGTGGGCATATAGGCGCCTGCCCATGTCGGTGGTCTCGAGATAAATCTTGCCGCAACCCCGGCGATGAGCCTCGTCGATCAGATGCCTCAGTAGAGCCTTGGCTACGCCTTCGTGGCGGAATCCCGGGCGCACGTACATATTCATTATGTAGAAGCACCTGCCCGAAGGATTGTCGGGAGAGGGCATCTCGTCATATGCGCAAGCGGCTCCGCACCCGGCTTCTGCGCCGTCGTCAACAGCCACGAAGGCCATGTGCGACCCATCGGCCACGTGTGCTTCATAATATTCTCTGTTGGCGGTGAGCACATCGGCTGATGGCTCAGCGCCGAATACGCTCTCCAGCACCTCTGCGCGCCATCGCATAAGGCGCGCTATGTCTGTGATTCTTTGTATTTCAATCATAGTCAGCCTCCTTGAGCACTATTGGCAATGCCGACATGTCGACTTTGCCGCGTTTGTTTATTGGAATTTCATTCACGGCCACGAAATATTCCGGTATCATGAAGTCGGTGAGGTCTTTGCGCAGCCATGCCTTTATGTCGTGGAGCGAATAGTATTTCCTGGCCGGAATGAAGTAGGCCACAAGGTAGGCCAGGCCGGCATCATCGCTGAAAGCCCTCACTATGCCTCTCTCCACATCGGGCGATTCATTGAGCACGTTTTCCACCTCCTCCGGCTCCACGCGCTTGCCGAGGATCATCACCTGGTCGTCGCGCCGGTGTAGGAATGCCAGGTTGCCGTCGGGCAGCGCATATCCCATGTCTCCGCTGCGGTACATGCGGCCCCCGCCGGGCAGCCTGACGAAATTCTTCTGTTCAGGCGGATTTCCGAGGTATCCGTCGGAAACTCCATTGCCGAATATGCATATCTCGCCTATGGTGCCTGCCGGCACCTCGTGGCCATTCCTGTCCATTATCTTGACCTCAACGCCCTTCACGGGCTTGCCTATAGGATAGGTGCCGTCGTCGAGGGGCGCGGCGTTGTCGCATCTGTAGTATGTGGCGCACACTGTGGTCTCCGACGGGCCGTAGGTGTTGTAGATCATCACTCCCTTGTCGATCAGACGGTCGATGTATGACGCCCTGATAACATCGCCGCCGCTGATGAGCAGCCTCAGCGAGGGCGGGAGCGCATCGAGCTTGTTCATCTCAGCCAGCAGATATGGGAATCCGCTGATCTCAGTCACACTGTGTCTTCTTGCGAAATCAATGAGGGCCGGGATGTCTCCATCGGCCACATTCTTGGGCGGGATGGCGAGAGTGGCACCGTTGAGGAGGGTGGTAAACACCTCTTCAACGAAGATGTCGAATGAGCATACCGACAGCTGCAGCATCACATCGCCCGGAGCCGTGCGGAATTCACGCTCGAAAGCCTCGGCGTAGTTCACCACGCTCCGGTTCTCCACCTTCACGCCCTTCGGATGTCCGGTGGTGCCCGATGTGTAGAGCACGTAGGCGAGGCCGTCAGATTTGGAGCGGTCAGGGAGGTCAGGGCAATCCTCATCCAACTCACGGCAGAAGTCATCTGTGACAGTCAGGCTCACCCCTGCCTTGCCCATCATGTATCTGATCCTTTCGGCAGGCAACGAAGGCTCTGCCGGGATATATGCGGCTCCTGTCTTGAGGATGCCCAGGATTGCGGCGATCATGTCTATGCCGTGAGGCATGATCAGGCCTATGTATTCGTGTCGTTGATCTCCTATCTTGCAGGCAATGGCGTTGGCCTTGCGGTCAAGCTCGGCATAGGTGGCGTTTGAGCCGTCGGTGACGATGGCTATCGCATCGGGTTGGCGCGACTCCCATTGCTTGAAGCGGGAATATATAGTGTTAGTCTCCATACTAAAAAAAGGGCCGGAGGGCCCTTTTTGTTCACTCTGTGTCGAGGTTCATTATTTCTTGTTGCCGGCGCTGTCAGGCGTTTTGCTGAAAATCGCCTTGATGCGCTCCATGTCGAATTTTGGCGAGCGGTCATAGAAATATATGCCGTTCTGCTCCTGCTCCACATCGGTGAGCTGGGTGTAGCAATATCCCCATACATTGTCGGCGATGCTCATCAGGGCGTCGATCTGGCCTTCAAGCCTTGCGTAGAACTCTTCGAGCGAATGCGGCGGCTCGCCGTATCCCCATGAACTGTTGCTGTTGTTGGTCTCGGAGTCTTGGCCCTTCACCCATTTGATGCCTCCGAATTCGTCCACCAGATATGGCATGTCGGGCTTGGTGTATTTCGGGAAATCATATCGGTTGAAGTCGGTGGGGCGGTTGAATCCGGTGTTGGTGCGGTAGACGTCGATGTGTCCGTCGGGCGTGGCAAACCATCTGTCGCCGTCATAGATTATCTCTTTCAGGCGCTGCGGATCCTGCTCGTAGTGGTGGGCTGTCCAGATGTCGGTCTTTATGTGTGTGCCTCCGCTCACGTCGTTGACCGGGCGTGTGGGGTCGAGGGCCTTTGTGATGTCGTATACGTCGCTCACGAACCGGGGGAATTGCACGAGGTCGCTCCAGAATTGCTCGTTCATGGGCACCCAGGTCACGATGCTCGGATGGTTGCGGTCGCGTATGATCTCCTCGCTCCACTCGGTGATGAAATTGCGGGCCACCTCGGGGTCGTTGCAGTTCATGCCCCATGACGGCGCCTCGCCCCATGTGATGTATCCGAGCTTGTCGGCCCAATAGTGGTATCTCTCCTCAAACACCTTCTGGTGGAGGCGAGCGCCGTTGAATCCGGCTTCCATCGAGAGCTTTATGTCGTTTTTCAGAGCTTCGTCGGAGGGCGCTGTCCAGATGCCGTCGGGGTAATAGCCCTGGTCGAGCACAAGGCGCTGGTAGAAAGGCTCGTTGTTGAGGTAAATCTTGTTGCCGTCGACGTGTATCTTGCGCATGCCGGTGTAGGAGTTGACCACATCGACCGTCTTTCCGTCCTTGTCTTTCACTTCATAAGTGATGTCGTAGAGGTGCGGGTTGCCCGGGCTCCATAGTTTGGGATTCTTCACGTCGAAGACCACGGTGGCGTAGTTTGTGGCGGGCACGGTCTGTGTGCCGATGGTCTTGTTGCCGTCTTTGATTGTCACTTTTAGCGAGCCTCCCTGCGAGCCGTAGAATTGAGGGCGTATGATGATCTGGCCTCGGTCGATGTCGGTGATCACCTGTGCCTGCTTCAGGGCGTCGCGGTCTACCGGCTCCATCCATACTGTCTGCCAAATGCCGGTGTTGCGCGTGTACATGCACTCAAACTGATTGAGCCTGACGTTCTGCTTTCCTGCCGGCTGCTTGGTGGTGCGTGGGTCGCTGTAGGCGTGCACCACGAGCGAATGTTCCTTGCCGTCAGATATGAAGTCGGTGACATCTATGGCGAATGGCGTGCTGCCTCCGAAGTGGCGTCCGGCGAGCTTGCCGTCGATGTATATTTCCGAGTTGTAGTATACGGCGCCGAAATTGAGCATGGCCCGCTTGCCGTTCCACTCGGCGGGCATTGATATTGGGCGCTGATACCAGATGTTGTTGATGAAATCGGTGTATTCCACTCCCGACAGCTTGCTTTCGGGGCAGAAAGGCACTATTATCTTCTCTTTGAATCCGTCAGAGTCGGGATATCCGCGCTCAAGGCCTGAGCCTACGAAGTCAAAAACGTATGACCATTCGCCATTGAGGTTGACCCAATCTTTGCGTTCGAACTGTGGCCTGGGGTATTCGGGCCTTGGCTGGGCGGCGCTCAAAGCCAATGGAAACAGCAGGGCCGCGATCAGCGCCAAAATATTAGTTTTTTTCATGTCAGATGGTATTTGGATATTGGTGAGACAAAGATAAGGAATAAATCGTGAATTTCCAACGCCAGCAAGATATCAGATGTGGCTTTAGGCTTGAAAACCGCGTGCCGGGGCAAATGCCTTCGGCACGCGGTTCATTTTAAGCCTAAACCTTAAAGCCTGATTGTCTTCTTTTTACCTGAGTATTTTACCTTTTGGGTTTTTGGGCAGTAGAGATCGGCGCCGTTGTTGTCGGGCGAGATCACAGCCACGTTGAATGTGCGGCTTTTCAGCATGCCGGGGAATTTGCCTTCGCGGTCAGAGATAGTCAGGGTCTTGTCTGCGTCGTTCCAACGGAATGTGATGGTGGAGCGCAAGCCCTTCTCATAGTTATAATTGTCGTTTTCATCCTCGTAGAGGGTAAACTCCGCGTCTTGGCCGGGATATACGCGTATCTCGAGATTGTCCCAGTTCTTTTCGGTGGCATATTGCACTGACGGGCCCCAGGGCACTATGCTTCCGGCCTTTACGTAGACAGGCATGATGTCGATGGGCACCTCGCGGTCGATGCTTTGGCCGCCTTTGTGGTTCTCGCCGGTCCAGAAGTCGATCCAGTCGGCTCCCTTGGGCAGGTACACTTTGGTAGTGCCCACTTTAGAGAAATCCTTCACATGGCCGTTGCGGTTGGCGTCCTGCCATGTGTAGATTGAGTCGGTGACGGGGCGCACGAGGAAGCTGTGGCCGAACATATACTCGTTGTCCATGTCGAGCACTTCTTTGTCATGGGCGAAATCCATCACCAGGGGGCGCATTATGCTGCCGGCCTTGTCGGTCACCTCCCATGTGGTGCTGTAGAGATAGGGCAGGAGCTTATAGCGCAGGTGGGTGTATTTCTCGATGGCATCGTATGCCCAGTCGCCTTTCTTGCCGAACTGATATATTTCTACGGCTACAGGGCTTGAATTGTGTGAGCGCATTATGGGCTGGAACACGCCCCACTGATACCAGCGCGTATGGAGCTCGTGGTAGGCCGGATTGTCGACGGTGTTGTTATAGCTCCAGGCAAAGAATCCGCCAAGGTCAGTGTTCCAGTAGGGTATGCCGCACAGTGTGTAGTTGAGGCCGGCTGCTATCTGCTTGCGCATGATGGTCCAGTCCGACACAACGTCGCCGCTCCATGAGTGCGATGCGTAGTGCTGCTGGCCGAGGAATGACGAGCGGGTGAGCAGAAACACACGCTTGCTGTCGGTGGTCTGGCGCTGATGCTCGTATACGCCCTTGTTGGCCATAAGAGGAAAGGCGTTGTGCACGCTGCGGAATGATCCAAGGTAGGTCTGATTGTCGAAGTCTCGGTCTTTGACATTGAAATGGTCAGGCTCGGTAGAGTCAAGCCACCATGCGTCCATGCCAAGGTCAAATATGTTTTTCTTCATCTCTTCCCAGTAGATGTCCCTTGCCACGGGATTGAAGGGGTCATAGGGCTTGACTCCGCTGTTGCGTGGCCATGTGTCGAATGTCAGCAGGGCGTTGATGCTGTCCATGCGCTGGTACATCTTTGTCCAGGGGCCGAATGATGACCATACGGATATCATGATGTGAGCGTTGTTTTTGTGCACATAGTCGATCATCTCCTTGGGGCTCTTGATCCTTGGGTTTGCCGAGATGTTTTTAAGGTCATCGTCCTTGGGCAGGAATCTCATGTGCTCCGTGTCTCCGATCTTGTTGATGTATCTCGGATTCTCGAAATTCATGGAGTTCCAGTTGGAGTCGCATCCCCAGTATTGCCAGTCCTGTATGATGCCGTCGAGGGGCACTTTAAGCTCGCGGTATTTGTCGAGCACCTCGCAAAGCTCGTCGGGGCTCTTGTATCGCTCGCGGCATTGCCAGAAACCGAGGGTCCAGAGCGGATACATCGGGGCATCGCCGGTGAGGTCCCTGATGCCGGCTATCACGCCGTCGGCGTTGCCGCCGTATATGAAGTAATAGTCTGCGCAGAGGCCTGCCTCGGAGTCAAACGACATCTCCTGGCGGTTGTCGGCGAAAGTGGTGGGCGAGTAGTTGTCCCAATATAGTCCGTATCCCTTGGCCGAGTGCACGAAGGGGATGCAGATGTGCATGTTCTGGTTGCGGAGGTAGAGCTTTTGGTTGCGTTGGCTCACTTTTCCGGTCTGTTGCTGTCCGAGGCCGTAGATCACCTCATCCTTGTCGAGGAGGAATGCCTGGCGCACGTTGTACGAAGGCTTTCCGGCATCGTTTATGGGATTGAACTGGGTGCCGTGGTCCTTGTCGGCGAGCAGTCTTTCGCCTTTTGAGTCGTAGAAGGAGATTCCTCCGGTCGAGGGGTTGATCTTCACGGTGAGGCAGTCTGATGACATTGTCACGCATCCGTCTTTTTCCGTGGTCTTCACATCCACGCTTTCCGGGGTTTTGATCACAGAGAGGCTGGTCTTGTCAGCCTTTTCGCCTTCAGGGGTCTTGCAGACCCTGACAATCGCCGGGGAGTAGAAATCCACATTGACATTCATGCCCTGGCCGGAGAATGAATAAGCCAAAGCTGTGATCTCTGAAGCAAGGACCATGCCTATGAGCATGGCCGCCTTGATTGGTCGTTTCAGCATTGTGTAGGTATGATTGGTTGATAGATTTGTCGGTGAGGCAAAGTTAGCCATATCCGCTGTAAATCAGACAACACAAATGTTGAATTCAACGACACTGATGTTGAAATCCTGAGAGATTTCGCATTTGCTCCCCTGTTTATCCGCCGGAAGGGGGATATTCCGAGGGGCGGCAGCCGTAGCGCTCCTGAAAGCATTTGCTCATGTAGCTTGTAGAGCTGAAGCCGGTCGCCTCGGCTATCTCGGTCACGCTCATCCTCCCCTCGCGCAGCAGGGCGGCGGCTTTGCGCAGCCTGATGTCGCGGATAAACAGGCTGGGCGATTGGTCGAGCAGGGCGGTGAGCTTTCGGTATAGGCCGGTGCGGTCCATGCACAGGTCGGCGCTGAGTTGCACCACCGAGTAGCCGGGAGTGTCGAGGTTGCGCTCCACAAACTCCACAGCTTTCGCCACAAACCGCTTTTCATCCTCCGAGAGCTGCGGTTCTGACGGGCCTTTATCCGTGTCAGCGGGCGCAGGCGATTCGGCCTTGTATCTGTCGACTTCTTCGATTAGCTGCCTGATCTTTTCGAGCAACGCTTCTTCTCGCTGGCGCGCCTCGATCTTTGTCCGCATCCTCTTGAGATAGGCTTTGGATGCGCCCCAAAGCAGCAGGGATAGGATGACGGCATACGTCAGCAACGCAGCCGGGTGTGCCCACCAAGGAGGGCTGACGGTGATGCGCAGGCTGGCCTCCGGTGAATCTGCGTCGTCTGTACTTCGGGTCTTGAATGTGTATTCGCCCGGAGGAAGAGCCGTGTAGGTGGTGGTGAGCATGCGGTCTTTTATGTCGGCGCTCCCGGCTTTTCTCCATCCGTGGTCGATGCCTTCCATCATGAACATATATTCCGGCGTAGGGTCAGACATATCGGGCGAAGTGACTTCGAACGTTATGAAATTTCGGTAGTGGGGCAGCGTGATGGCTTCGGTGCGAGAGGGAATCTTATCGATCACAGCGTCGGCTCCGCCTCCGATCGATGGCTCTAAGCGCACGGCATTTACAAGGATGCCTGAAATGAAGGGGAGGGAATGCCTGGCGGGACGTATGCTATGATTAGGGGCGTAGATGCTGTATCGGTCAGGATCGTCAAAAAACACCGCTCCCTTGCTTGATACGAAAGATGCCCCGGTGCCATAAACTCCCGACGAGGACTGGCTGTCGGGTGCGTCAGTTATGTCTATGCGTGAGTCGTCGGAGTCGGAGAGGTGGATGTCGGCGCAGATGCCATTGGCCGAAATCCTGACTGATCCGTCTTGATTTTCCGAAAAGACGTGAGGCTCCGGCTCGCGGCTCGAACGCCGTGGCTTTTCTACCGACAAATATCGGTAAAGATATGGATTGTAGTGATATATGCCGTTTCTGATGGTTCCGATCCAGATGCCTCCGTTGAGGTCTGATGCTATGGTGCATAGCTCCGATGCTATGAGATTGCCGGCAATCGTGCGGAGGTAGGGTATGTGGGCGGTGGTGCCGTCGGCTATCGAGTGGTTGATCAGCCCCTCGGGAGTGGTGATGAGCAGGCTGGAGTCAGACATGGCCATCGTGTTGAAGCGCAAGGCCGAATTCAGGAGCGAGGTCCATTCCCTCTCATCCTTGTCGAGGCGCAGCAGGTGGCCTCCGTCGATGCCGTTGCGTATCTGATAGAAGGCGTTTCCGCCGTCGATCAGGAGCGAGGTAGAGAAGTATTTGCTCCGCTCGGCTTCAGGATATGCTTCGGCGGAGTATATTTCATTTCCTGAATGCATGTCGACACAAACCGATATCCCTGACGAGAAGAAAAGGTATAGCCTGTCGGCGTCGGCTGCGATGTCGAGCAGAGCGCCGTGGCCGGGGTCGAGATCGAAGGAGAAAGGCGTGGCTATGAGCGACAGCCTGGTGCCGGCTACAGACCAAAGCCTGCCGAGCGAATCAGAGAATATGTCTTCTACCTTTTCCGGCGCGCCGATTTCCTTGAATATCGCCTTGATGTCAGTGGCGTATGTCTCCGTGTCGAGCATCACGCACTGCAGGCTGCGGTTGGTCTTTATCCAAAGGTATTTGCCGCCGTGTGAGGTGTAAAGGTGATGATGGCCGTCGTAGAGAGGCAGCGGGTATGTGTCGCCCTTGTGCTTGTCGAGGCTCTTGAATCTCGAACCGTCAAAAATGTCGACTCCGGCTTCTGTTGAGAATGCCGGCCTGCCGTCGGGCAAGTGCAGGATGCTTCTTATCCTCGGATCCTCGCTGTTGTCGATCTTTGAGAACAGGAGATTGTCATAGCCTGAGGCCCATGCGGCCACAGCCGTGGCCACAGCAAGCATCATCGAGATGAAGCGGGAATATGGCTGACATGGTGAGCGGAAGCATCTGCGCATCGTGTGTTCCTTATTTTTGTGTTGATGGATTGAGTTTGGCCCTCACGCTCTCAAACCAAGCCTGCGGGGCAGCGGCGAAGCCTTTGGCGCGCGAGCCTGATGCCACGATTTTGTAAGTGATCAAGCCATCGCTGTCGGGGCGCACCACAAACACGTAGTTAAGGTCATCTTCGTAAGCCTTGACAATGTTTTCGGGATTTACCTTGATGCCGAGCCCTACGGTCTCCACCATCTCGGGGCGGCTTTTGTCGGGCACATTCTGCCCGAATGCTGCGGCATAGCCCTGCCCGTCGATAAATCCGGAGTTGCCGCTCTCGAGTTTCTGTATGCCGGTGCAGAATAGATCTTCGGGCTTGTGCCCATCAAGCCTGACGGTCACGGTCAGTATGTCGGATTCGCCGTTGACAGAGTAGATCTGGGTCATGTCTATGTCATGGCCGTTGAATCGCCAGGCGCTGTCAGTCACTTCCACGGTCTGCGGCGATGTCACGGTCTGTGTTCTCGCCGTCACCTCGTCGATGGTGTAGAGCATGCTGTCGCGCCATCCACGGAATGAGCCTGCCGCAATCGATTTGCCCGCCCAAAGTACATCACAGCCATATCCTTGGCCTATCTGCTCGGGCGTGGTGTAGAATCCGGTCACGTCGAGTTCGAGCCGAGGAGTCTGCTTCACGTATAGGTCGAGGCTTTGGCGATTGTCCATGTAGATGCGGTATGCCACCCAAGGGTTCTCTATCACGGCTCCGTGGCCATAGATGCTGTTGTACATATCGAGGTTGTCAGCATCGCCGGGAAAGGTGATCGACATCACCCTCGGATGCTTTTCGGCCTTGTCGTTGAGTTTTATGTATGCGTCAGTCCGGGCGTAGGCGCAGGTGGCACAAGCAGCCGCCAAGACCGCAAAAGCAAATCTATTCATTTTGCAACAATTAGTAGTTAGTAGTTAGTAGTTAGTAGTTAGTAGTTAGTAATTAGTAGTTAGTAATTTGTGGCTTCCTTACAGATTCCACGTTAACTATGTTCTTCGTTGTTATTTTCTGATTGATTTATGTCCGGTATAATCCAATGACCTGTTTTGGGATGACCCTCCCAAAAAACACCCATTTTAGCAAGATATCTGCCAACGGTTTTAGACGTGATATTTAATTTATCCGCAATTTCCTTTCTTGAAACAGTTGAATTCCCTCTGATATGTTCAATAATTTTTTCTTGAAGCGCCTCTTTGTTTTTTTGAGGGACATCGGCATTGTTTTGAAGGACATTTTGAGGGACATTTTCGGAGTTTAGAGGGTCATGTCTTTCTAACGACAGTTTAGAGGGACGTTTGAAGGTCACATAAACAAAACCGCCTGTCCATCGCCATATCGGTTCTTCAATTCCTTGTTCGCGACATGCCTCAATGATGCGCTTTGCTCCTGTGCCCCAGTTCTCAAGCCAAGTGGTGCGATACAAAGCCTCGGCAATCTTGGGATTATACGGATATGAGTCGTGAGGGTTCTTGATGGTTTCAGGTGTTATTTCCGGAGGGAAAACACCGGGATTGCCAATCTCGATTCTGTCATCGTAAATGGCTATACTATTGGTGAGGTTGTATCTTTCCCATTGGCGATGGCAAAGCGAATTAATCAAAGCCTCTCGTAAGGCCTTGTATGGTACCTCAAGTCTCTCCTCGCGTTGAAGGCTGTGATTCGTTATCCTGCCGCTGAGATTAAGATGCTTGAAAAAGAAAGCCATTCCGGCATCCAGCAAGTCGAAAAAACTACCTTCGACTCGTTGGTTGTCGATAAACTCATCTTTTTCCGTTCCAAGGAAGCGAGCAAGTCTAAGTTGAAAATTGGGATATTCATCCACCTTGTCAGAAAAAAGCATAGCCGCACCATTTGTCGGCATACCATTCTTCACAAGTTTCCACTTAGACAAAGTCTCTTCGATAGGTGCAGTCAAAGCACTCGCCGGAATACGTCCACCCTCGACACCCATTCGTATGCAACCTTCAATGCGTTGTCTGTTGAGATCCCCCATTGCGACACCGTCAGCAGGTTGTAATTCCCAAGCGTATGACTTCGGCTTATATGCTCGGATACGCTCGTCGTACATGTCATGCGGCATGACCTTAGTGGTGCTCTCAACTTTATAGTAAGGACAACCATGGAAAGTATGCGGTCGCTCGCCCCATACCCAACCGTCGAAGTGGATGGCGATGACCTTATGCTCCGGATATTCCGGCACATCGACATACTCCACATGCACATCCACAGCCGGCTCTAATCCGGCGAGAGCCTGTGCAATCTCCTGCTGTGTCCGGTCGGTCACTTCCTGCCCGACAATCTTCAGCGACTTCGGCGTCACGCCGAAAATCAGCCAACCACCCTCCGTGTTCAGAAACGCACACGCCGAGTGCATCCCGTCCTTCAGCTCTCCGGTGCTCTTCTTCAGCTCCAGCGTCCTCGACTCATCCGCCGCCACCAATGCCCGTATATCGTCGATCGTCATCGTTAATAAATTTAATTTCAATTGGATAAGTGGTTTGACAAATTAAAAATATACTTTAGGCAGTATGAGAAAAGTTGATCGTATACTCTTTCCCGATGCCATCCAAGATTTCTCGGGTGGCTTCATGGAGTTTGCTCTTGCTGCTATAATGATGTGGCTTGAGCCACATTCCCTTGAGGAATCTCCACACCGTCTCCGCAATGTTGAGGTGAGGAGACGGTGTGGGAAGATAGAAAATGTAAAGGCCTCTCTCCAACACCTCGCGCTGCGAGGTGGTCAATTTTAATTTTTTTGTTTTCCCCATAGTGTATGCTTCCTATCGTAGTAATAAGACTATAACACTTGGAGATGAACAAATAGTATATCATTATATAGAATAGTTACTTAATTTGTGTTTGGTGGCATCCGTAGGGTGTCACAATCAATGTGATTTATTTTCTCCGGTGTGGAAACGTTAAATTTTGAATATCCTTTGAATCAATGATTTTCATAGACTGAATTTCAATCTCCAATGATTGTGCTTTCTAACGTATAAAGCCATTGAATTAGTCTATTGGATTCGTTAAGAATTCTTATTTGAGCCACTTCTCGGTTTTATGCGATATCGCTGTGCCGGATGATGTGGATTGTCGGGGTACTCTCTGATAAGCAGTCCGCGTTCAATCATTTCTGGGATAATCTTTCTCGATAGATAGTTTGGGGTCTTACAGACATGTCTGGCCATATCTGTGCTTTTGCGCCAAACCTTACAAAATATCATAAGCTCGTTGATAAGTAGAAGTTTGTCTCTATTAGGTTTGGACTCAGGTTTGGACTCAGGTTTGGACTCAGGTTTGGACTCTGCATCAAGTGCTGAAGTTATTCTATTGTCAGTCAAACCATTTACTTTGGACTTATCATCGATAGGTTTATCCTTAACTTTATCCTTAACTGGAGCATTTGTGAGAGTTGATGCATACGCTTCATTGAGCTTATAATGCGTGCCCCTGCCGATGCCGGAAGCGACAAGATAGCCGTTTTTGCATAGTGATTTCAGCATCTTTGAAATATCAGAGCTATGTGCATCTATTGTGTATTGCAGTTTTTCATTGGTCACATCCTCGCTGGCTGCCAAAGCAAGAATCATGAGGGATGTATGGTCAATGTTGAGAACATCCTCTCCAAAATATTTTATCAGTTCGGATTTCACCTTGTCTGACATCACCGACTCCAACGGGAGTGTAAGTTCCACCTTGTCCGGACGTTCCGTCTCTTCGATAAAGGGGAGTCGGAAATTCTCGTCTTTCCAACCATGCAGAATGACATCTCCACCGCTGCCTGCCTGATCACCGGCTCCCAAAAGTGAAAACATTACCTGTAACGACTGATTTCGGCAAACCGATTGCCCACCTGTGAAGAATTGCCTTTGACTCACAAGCATAGTGCCGGGATTGGAGAAGACAATTTCATTGGGAAAACGGTTGATCACTACTCTTGTTGTTGAACCGTAGGCAGCATGAATCAGACAATTCACCAAAGCCTCACGTAAAGATTTATGCGCAGGCTTCTGATCAATCCGTATACTTCCTTCGAGGCGGAAAGGAGTGTCAATCACGCTTTGAAGTCGAGGGAGCACCCGGTAAAAGAATTGAAACAGATTCGCTTCCCATGACCCATCGGAAAAAATACGGTGACTCCAACGTTCGCTTGTCTCCGTGTATTCACGATAATCAACACCATAGTTTGGCATGGCTTCTACATCTCTGATAGAACTCCACTTGCCAAACATCAACAGACCTGCGACAGTAAGTCCTTCTTTCTTTGTGCGTCTGTCAACACGATACCCACCAAGTTTCTTCAGAAACTCCTTGTTATCCAAGCCTAGCCATACATGATCGGGGTTGGCCACAGCCATACGCTGACGATATTGATTGAGTGAATCAATGTCAATGTCATCCATTCCGAAGAACTCCAGCAATCGGCTATCCGCTGGCGCATCTATATTGGCATCTGCAAACATCTGTCTCACTTCAGAAGGTGTGCATTTATAATCACCATCATGCCCACGGCGATAGGAGCCTGTCAATGGATCTCTACCGACATAAACCGGACGGTCAGCGATTGGAGCGCGGGGTACATTGAAAAAGATGATGTTCTTGCCGTCATATTCTGATTTGGCAACATCATCGTCTGACAACAAGCAAAGGTTGACGTAATCCTTACTCCTGACCTGTTTCCAAAACGTCTTGATAAGGGTATCTGCAAGCGCATCGTCAATCGGGTCAATAAAGAACCGGTCATCCTTTTCCTTGACACCTAATATGATGGTTCCACCGTTGGTATTGGCGAATGCAGAGTATGTTTCCCAGAAACTACCCGGAAAACCACCATGTGAGTGTTTGAACTCAACTTCGGCATTCTCCTGCGCCGAAAGCTGCCTGTCAAGATATTCCTTCAATATAATCATATCAAAAGTCATCATTAGGTGTTATCAGATGAAGAATACCCAAGTTGAGATATACGATTCCAAAACCCTAGCATGATATTGTCATATTTGTGATTTGGGATTGTTTGGTGGCATCCGTAGGGTGCCACCAAACAATGTGATTTATTATCCTTGATGCCGCGCTATTTCAGTGGAGCACTTCGGTGGCTTTGCCGTTTGAGTCGAGGCTGAACAGGGGCACGTCGGCTTCGGGGTCGATGGCGTAATAGTGTATGGCGCTGTCGTTCATGTAGGGGTGCATGGTATTCAGCAGCTTGATCATCTCGGCGCCGGCCCATATCGCAGGGCCGTATCCGTGGGCGGCTTTCACGCTGACGGGGCGGTAGGCGTAGTATGCGGGGTCGAAGCCCATGCCTGTGCCCACGCACACTCCCTCTACCTCGCCTTTGGCGTTGATCTTCGAAGCCACGGCCTCCCAGGCCAGTTGGGCCACCGGGCCGAATGTGACGGGGTCAAGCCAGCCTTGGTTGATGCCGTGAGCCAGGGCGTAGGCGAAAATCGCTGTGGCCGATGTCTCTTCGTAGGTCTCGGGGCGGTCGAGCAGCTGGTGCCAGAATCCGTCAATGCCCTGCAGGCGCGCCAGCCCGGCGGCGTGGTTGCGGAATGTGTCGAGCAGCGCGGCGCGGCGCGGATGGTTCTCGGGCAGATAGTCGAGCAGCTGGCTCAGGGTGAGTATGGCCCAGCCGTTGGCTCGCCCCCAAGCCATTGATGGCTGATGGGATGCGCCTTCGATATATCCGTGGCGGAATATGCCCTTTTCGGGCATCCACATGCGCTTGATGAATCCGGCGGCGATGTCGGCTGCGGCATCGAGCTGGCGAGGGTCGTTGGCGTATTGGCTGCGCACGGCCATCGAGGGCAGCGCCATGAACATATCGTCGAGCCACACGGCCTCATAGTGAGGGCGGTTGCGGGCGATGGTGCCGTCCGCCAGATGCACGGGCGCAGTCTCCACCACATTCCAGTATCGTTCTATGTAGGGCTTCACGTCAAGAGCCGTATCGGCCATGGCCGCCCGCATCCACGCCCCCGACATGGCGCCTGCGTCGTCGAGGGTGAGCGGGTTCTTCACCTGGCGCATCTGGCCGTCATCCTTGAGGTCGCCGGCGTATGTGTCAGCCTCACGGGCGAGAAATCCGATGCGGTCGCTCACATAGTCGGCGTATCTCTTGTCGCCGGTGATTTTGGCGGCATCAAGGAGGGCGTCATACATCACGCCCCATTCATAGCTGGTGAGGCGGTAGGTGCCCTGATTCACCTTTCCATCGGTCATCTTGGCGGGGGTGACCTCGCTGATGTATCCGAATACGCGGTCGATGTCTGCCTTGACAGAGTCAGCCGACAAGGCTCCGTAGGGAGTAGTGTAATCGGGGGTGAGCAGGTGCAGCGGGGTGGTGGAGTCGTTGATTTCAGCAGCCGTCTCTGTGTCGGCTTTGTTCCCGCAGGCGCACATTGTCAATGACGCCGCCGCGAATACTGCGTATTTCTTCATGCGGCTCACTTGGGGAGGTTGAACACGGTGGAGAGCTCCGTCATCTGCTGCTCGCTCATGCCGTCGGGCACGAATCCCATCGACCGGGCGCACATGTAGATGTTAGCGCTCTTGTTGAGCACATCGATCTGGTCGAAAGCCGCCATGATGTCGCAGTCAACTGCAAACACGCCGTGCTTCTCCCACATCACCACATCGAAGTCGCGCTCTATGGCCTTGATCGTCTCGTCGGCCAGGGCAGCCGATGACGGCAGCATATAGGGCACCACGCCGAGGCCACGGGGAGCGAAAGCCTTGGTCTCGGGTATCATCGACCACAGCAGCTTTGAAACGGTATCCTCGTTGAGGAATGCCGGATTGTGGCTCATGGCCACCAGCTCTATCGGATGGGTGTGGAGCGAAGCCTTGTAGGGCGAGCCTTTGCCGATGAGGTGATTGTGCACGGCCAGGTGCGACGGCAGCTCGGATGTTGGCTTCACGGGGCTGTCGGCTATGATCTCGTAGTGGGCGCAATCGTCGAGTATGCGTATGATCGAGCCGTTTTCCATGGGGCGTCGGGCCAGGTCGCGCATCCTCATCTGGGTGCCTTTGCAGTAGAAATAGCAGCCTTTGAGATTGGGCAGAGTGAGACCGATCGCGACAGGAGCGCTTATGGCGGGCATGCGGCGCATTTCATCGTCGGCGTGCTTGGTGATGTTCACGGTGATGTTTCCGCCGTTGCGCTCGGCCCAGCCTTTCTGCCAGAGGTATCCGGCGGCTTCGGCTATCTGGGCCACTTCTTTGGCGAGGGCGGGACGGTTGTCTAATATTGACATTGTAGTGATTGTTTTTTGATTATAGTATCTGGGGCAGGAATGTCGACACCACAAGGATCACTATGCCAATGGCAAGGGTGACCATGGTCTTTTTCGAGCATCCGGCCCATTCCTTGAGTATTATGCCCCAAAGATTGGAGAAAACCACGTTAAGGGCCATCAGTATGCACCAGGCGAAAGCCAGGAGCGCCGGCGAGCCGGCGAGGAAGCCTTTGCCAAGCGAGAGGCCGAAGAATTGGCTGTACCACAATGCTCCGGCAAGCAGGCAGAACACGAGATTGTTGAGCCACACGCCGCCTTTGCGGTAGTCTCCCCAGGTCTTGTTGCGGGAGTTTTGGGCAAAGCAGTAGACGGCGTTGGTGACGAAGCCGCCGAGGGTGACGAGGAATGTGGCCGGGAGGGTCTCGAACATCGGGTCGGAGCCTTCGCAGCGTATCTCGCCTCCAACGGCGAGGCCTATGGCGAAGCAGGCGCTCATCAGGCCGCACACAAGGGCCACGATGATGCCTTTGCCGAAGTTGAAGTCCTTGACTGCGGTTTTCTTTTCTTCGTCGGTCAGGGTAGCCGACTTCATCGACCCGGCCACGCCTATCACGGCGATGCCGGCGAGGGTGACGACCACGCCGATGATCACCGATGCGGTCAGCGCAGAAAGCATATCTTGTCCGGGATAGAGCATGTTGAGCGCCACGGGGCCGAGGATGGTGCCGAGCCCGGCGCAGGTGCCGAGGGCTATCGATTGGCCCAGGGCCACGCCCAGATAGCGCATCGATAGCCCGAATGTCAGGCCGCCGATGCCCCACAGCATTCCGAAGAAGATGGTCAGCAGGGTGCTTTCCGGTGATTTGGCGAAAAGCTGCCAGAGCGAATTGCCTTCAGGCACGGCAAGAAGGGCGCCGAGCAGAGGCAGGGCAAGCCAGGCGAAGACGCCCTGCACAATCCAGTAGCTTTCCCAACTCCAGGATTTGATCTTGTTGATGGGAACGTAGCAACTTGATTGGCAGAATGCGCCTACGGCTATTATCAGCAATCCTATGATGATTTCCATATTTCAGCTGGTGGGCGGTGTGTCAACGTTTCGATGTGACGTCGGCTTCGTATTTCTCGACAGCCGGGATGAAGCTCTCGCCTACGGGCACGTTGTTGCGCAGGCAGAACATGTCATAGACGGCATTCCATGGCAGATTCTTGCACTCTTCGAGCAGGGCGAGGCGCTGGAATTTCTTGTCGGCGAGCTCGTATTGGCGAAGTGTGGCTGTCGGCTCGAGCAAGGCGCGGAGCATGCACTTCTGGGCGGCGCGGCTGCCGATCACGTATGCGCCGATGCGGTTGAGCGTGCCGTCGAAGTAGTCGAGGCCGTAGTGCACGCGGTTGAGAGCGCCGGCGCGCACAATCTCGCTGAATAGGTCGAGGGTGGGGTCGTCCATGATGGTCACGTGGTCAGAATCCCAGCGTATGGGGCGCGACACGTGGAGCATGAGTTCGGGCACGAACAGCAGCATGGCCGAAACCTTGTCGGCTACGCTCTCCGTGGGGTGGAAATGGCCGGTGTCGAGAGTGATCATCATGTCATTTTTCGATGCGTAGGCGGTGTAGAAGTCATTGGAGCCCACGGTGTAGCTTTCAAGGCCTATGCCGAACACCTTCGACTCCACGCAGTCTTTCATCCAGTCATAGCGGTGCTCGAAGATCTGGTCGAGAGAGTCTTTGAGCAGCTCGCGGTAGAGATAGCGGTTGACTGTGATGTCTTTTGATCCGTCGTGCACCCAGGTGTTCATGATGCAGGGATCTTGCTGCGCCTCGCCGATGGCGTCGGAAATGGCGCGGCAACGCTTGGAGTGCTCGATCCAGAAATCGCGGATGGCCTTGTCGGGATTGGCGAGGCTCAGGTCGCCGCTTTTGGGGTGGGAGAATGATGTGGAGTTGAAGTCGAGTTTTATGTCGTTGGCCTTGGCCCAGTCGATCCAGCTGCGGAAGTGATCGACGGTGACTTCGTCGCGGTCAACGAATTTGCCGCCGAAATCGCCGTATATCTCATGCAGGTTGAGGCGGTGCTTGCCGGGAATCAGGCTCATGGCGTAGAGGATGTCGGCGCGGAGCTCTTCCATGTCGCGGGCTTTTCCGGGGTAGTTGCCGTTGACCTGGATGCCGCCGGTGAGGGCGCCTCCCTGGTTTTCAAATCCGGCCACGTCGTCGGCCTGCCAGCAGTGTATGCTCAGGTGGAAATCCTGCATTTGCTCAAGCACCTTTTCGGTGTCGACGCCTATGGCGGCGTATCGTTCGCGGGCTATTTCATAAGCCTTGTTGATGAGTTCTTCTTTCATTTCAGTTTTTTTATGCATTAGTTTTAGGTGAGTATGTCTTGGTTTGGGTTGATGCCATGGCTATCCGGCGCATCGCGGCGAGCGATGACGCGTGGCCGGTGGCGCGGAGCTGTATGAGTATGTTGCCAAGGGCCGTCGATTCGGTGGGGCCGGCTATCACGGGCAGGCCTGTCTCATCGGCGGTCATCTGCATCAGGTGGCTGTTGAGCGAGCCGCCTCCGATGACGTGCAGGCGCTTGATCTCGATTGGCGACAGCTCCTGTATCCAATTGAGCACCTGCCTATATCGCTTGGCGAGGCTGCGGAAGATGACCCTTACATAGTCGGCTGGCGCGGTGGGCTCGGCCTGGCCTGTGCGCCGGCAGTAGTCGGCTATGGCGCGGGTCATGCTGTCTGGGTGGGCGAAAGCCGGGTCGTCGGGATTGATGATGCTGTCGCAGTCTGACTCCAGGCAAAGAGCGGCCAATGCGGCCACATCGTCCGGAGCATCGGTGTATTCCTCTCTGCAGCGCTCGAAGAGCCACAGGCCGCATATGTTCTTCAAAAACCGCGTGGTGCCGTCTACGCCGCCCTCGTTGGTGATGTTGTATTCAAGGCTCTTTGGGTTGATGATCGGCTGTGGAGATTCGATGCCGAGCAATGACCATGTGCCGCAGCTGAGGTAGGCATAGGCAGAGTCTGGGGTGGGGATGCCTATCACGGCCGATGCGGTGTCGTGGCCTGCGACGGCTATGACAGGCACGGGGCCAATGCCGGTGGCCTCCTGCACTTGCTTTGTCAGCGAGCCTATCTGATGGCCCGGATTGACCATCGGGCCGAATTTACCGCGCTCTATGCCGAGCTCGCCCAGCAAGGTGAGGTCGAGGTCGGCGGTGCGCGGATTGAGCATCTGCGATGTCGATGCCACGGTGTATTCCGTCACGGCGTTGCCGGTGAGCATATAGGCCAAAGCGTCGGGGATGAAAAGGATCTTGTCGGCGCTCTCTATGATCTCGGGCGAATGGCTTTTGATGGTGTCAAGCTGAAAGAGGGTGTTGAAGTCCATGAACTGGATGCCGGTCGATGCATACACCTCCTCTTTCGGCATGCGAGAGCAAAACCTTTCGGCGGCTCCGTCAGTGTGGCTGTCGCGGTAGCAGAATGGCAGCCCCGATAGCGCTCCGCCTTTGTGGAAGAAAGCCACGTCGCAGCCCCAACTGTCGATGCCTACCGATGCCAGGACAGCGCCTTTTGCACTGAGCTCCTCTCCGCATTTCTTCAGTGCCTTGAGGATTTCCTCGTAGAGCAGGGGCAGATTCCAGTGGAGGTGGCCATTGAGCGGGATCATCGGATACTTGAACCGGGTGAGCTCGCGCATATCCACCTTTCCGCCGTCGAATGATGCGAGAATGGTGCGGCCGGAGGTGGCTCCTAAGTCAACGGCGAGATGGAAAGTCAAGTTTGCTTCCATAATACTGTCAGTCGAGGTGGAAGACTTCCTGTATGGGCACGGTGACGGGCGAATTGTCGGGGTTCACTTCCATGATGTCGGCCATGTAGTCCCACCAACGGCGAGTGATCTCGTCGGCGGCCTCGGCGTCCTGCGAGTTGGCGTCGCCCTCCACTTCCTGGTATCCGAAGAGGATGTTTGTGTCTTTGTCCCAATAGATTGAGTAGTTTTTCACGCCTGAGGCGGTGATTCTTTCCTTGAGCTCGGGCCAGAGGTTGGCGTGGCGTTTTTCGTATTCAGCCTCGAAGCCGGGCTTGAGATACATTTTGAATGCGAATCTTTTCATTTTTTTCAATGGTTTGGTATTAAGGGGTGATTCAGTTGCCGTAAGGCTTTTCGTTGTCGAAAAAAGGAGCCGGGGGCCATCGGAAATCCTCGGGATTGTCAGGCCGGGAAGGTGCATACCCTTCAGGCAGCGTCAGGTGCAGGGCAAGCTCGGGAGCGCACAGGCGCAAGCCCTCGGCTATGCACTTGGCGATCTGGGAGGCTCCGTAAGGATTGAAGTGGGTATTGTCGGCCAGTGCGGTCTGCTGGCGCGGGAATGTGCCTGCCGGATAGTGCACGAAGGCCTTTTTCGAGCCTTCGGGGCCAAGGGCCTCGTAGAGGGCGGTCGACATCTCGGTCAGGTCGATCAGCGGCACATTTTCCCTTTGGGCTATGGCGCGGATGGCATCGGGGTATTCGCCGTGCGTATTTCTTATCTTTCCGCCTTCGTCAAAGAATCTGCGGGCTGTGGGAGTCACCAGTATGGGCTT
Source organism: uncultured Muribaculaceae bacterium (assembly GCA_947525975.1). GTDB lineage: Bacteria > Bacteroidota > Bacteroidia > Bacteroidales > Muribaculaceae > CAG-873. The sequence goes on from CANNVE010000029.1 coordinate 23,374, forward strand.
CAGTCCCGCCTTTCTGGCACGGTCGATGAATGTCTTGAGGTTGGCGCTGAAGTTGTACCACGCTCCCGAGCCGTCGGCGCGGTCTTTCTCGTCGTTGTGGCCGAATTCCATGATGATCCAGTCGCCGGGGCGAGCCATTGACATCACCTTGTCGAGGCGTTTGCCCAGCAGGAATGATGTGGTGCGCTCGCCGCTCTCGGCGTGGTTTGATATGGCGATGCTGCCATCGAAGTATGCGGGGATGATCTGTCCCCAGCTCGCCCAAGGCTCGTTGGTCTGGTCGACTACGGTGCTGTTTCCGCACAGGAATACGGTGGTGACCGAGTCGGCGGCTTGCACAGGCCTTATCTCGATTGACTGCACGGCAGGGGCATCGCCCGTGAATTCCAGAGTCAGTTTGTCGTCCCATGTGGGTGTGCCCACTTCGCGGGGATTGATGCGCACGGTGTCTGAGAGGCTGATGGCCGGGTGGCGCTTGCTGACGATAAACGACCGCTTGACGGTCTCGCCCTTGCGCGTGGCCACGTCGTCGAGCATCAGACGGCGGCTTTCGGCTCTCACGGTGGTGTTTCCGGCGCGCTTGCGGTGGCCGAGCGTCACGGTCACCTTGTAGTTGCCGTCGGGCACGCGCATCGAGAAGAAGAATGGCTGCTTGCCGTCGGCTGACGGTGAGGTGCCGCAGTCGTATCCGTAACCGTCGAAATCGTTGTAAGCCCCGATCTCCCCGACATCGAATTTGCTTGGCAGGAAAGGCTTTATGTAATATTTAAGGCCGCAATCGGTGGCGGCGAGGCCTTCGGCTATGCCACGGGCGTTGAGGCGGGCGCCGGCTTTCGATGAGTGGGTGTGGTCGTTTTTGAAATATGCCCCGGTGTTGCCCTCGCCGAGACATTGCAGTTTCTTTCCGCTTATCTCGTTGAGGTCGATGAAATATGCGCCTCCCTGCCGGGCTGCCTGGCGCGCCCAGAGGCCGAAGTTGTCGCGGTTGCTCTCGATCACGCCGTCATGCCATTTGTTGCGGGGTGTGTGGCTGACTATCATCGGAATCGCGCCTTTCTCCTTGGCATCCATGATATATTTGCGCAGATACCAGCCGTAGGTGTATATCACTTTGTTCTTGCCTGTGGCTTCCATCCTGAATACGCGGCTCTCCGGGCCAGTGCCATGCAGTTCGCCGCGGGCTTTGCCCGTGTTGATGTCGCCGCCGTCATTGTGGCCGAATTGTATCAGTACATAATCGCCGGGGCGCAGGGCCTTGTACACCTTGTCCCAGCGGCCTTCGTCGAGGAATGTGCGCGCGCTTCGGCCAGGGAAGGCGTGGTTCTCCACCGATATGCGGGTGGTGTCGAGAAGTTCGCTTATCACGCTTCCCCAGCCCCACATCGAGTCGTCGTCGCTGTCTTCATTCTTCACGGTGCTGTCGCCGATGGTGAAGACCACGGGGCGGTCTCCCTTGCGCGAGCTGCCTGTGACGGTGTCGGCCTTGGCGGGCAGCAGCCAGTCCTTCAGCGGCACATCGGTCAGGGCTTTCAGTCCCTCCACAGCCGATTCGGCGTTCTCGCGCGCTCCGAATTCGGAGGTGTGTATGCGGTCGAGGTAAAACATCGTCTTCACCTTCTCCTTGCCGAAGCGCTCGTATTTTCGGGCGGTGATGTCGTTGAGGTCCACAAACGGCACATTCTGCTCCTCGGCGATCTGCCGGGCCCATAGGCCGAAAGTCTTGTCGACGCGCGTCACCACGGTGCTGTCTTTGTCGTCCCAGGCGCATCGGGGCGTGAGCGACATGAGTATTGGGTTGCCGCCTCGGCTTCTGACGTCGGCTATGTATCGGCGCAGATATTCGCCGTAGCTGTACACAGTCTCCTTCTCTCCGGTCTCCTTTATGGTCACGTTGAGGCTGTCCTTGCCGATCCCGCGTATGGAGGCGCGGGCGCGCCCGCTGTCGTAGGGGCCGTTGTCGTTGTGCCCGAGTTCGATTATCACCCAGTCGCCGGGGCGAATGCCTTTTTTCACATCGGCCCACAGGCGGGTGTAGAATGTGCGGCTGCTCATTCCGCCCAGCGCGTGGTTCTCCACCGTGATTTTCTCCGGGTCGAAGTATTCAGGCATGAAGTATCCCCATCCCCATTGGCCGTTCTGTCCGTTGCCCAGGGTGCCTGTGCGCATGGTGGAGTTGCCCACCAGGAAGAGCACGGGATTGTCGCCTACGCGTGAGGATCCGGCCACAGGGCGTGCCGTGCGGGCGATATTGAGGCTGTCGAGGGTGTTGTCGACCACTTTGTTCACGTCCTCCATCGGCGGGGGCACCGCGCCTTGCGCGCAGGCCGCGCTAAAACCGGCCGCCACCATCAATGCCGTGTATACGCTTTTGAGGTTCATGTTGTCAATCTGTTACGGTCAATTGGAGCTTAGCGTTCGCTTTTCATGTCGGGGCCGAAGTAGAATCCCGGTTCGGCCGGTTGGTTGTATCCCACGTTCTGGTTGGCCATGCTTGTGCGGTAGGCCGGGTCTTCGAGAAACGAGCGGAAGCGGCGGTCGGTGGGTATCGTGCTAATGTAGAGGCGCAGATGGTTGTTGTCTTCTGTGCGCATCAGCACCTCTTCGCGCCAGTCGCCGATGATGTCTCCGGCAAGGCACGGATTGGCCTTTGTGCCATTGTTCCAGGCGCATCCCTCGAATTTGATGATTTCGTCGCAGGCGCCGGTGGCCGGATTGTATTTGCTCACTACATTCTTGTCGAGGAGCTCGCGCAGCAGGTCGCCGTCCCACCACACGGCCATGTTCACGGGCACTCCGGCCGACACTTCGCTCTTGAATTCCATCTTGGGCGATATCAGCGTGCCGTCAAAAGCGCGCACGCCGTCGGTGTTGGGCGACCACAGCTCCACGCCTGGGTGGTTGGGGTCAATGTCAGCCGCCATGCAGCGCCCGATGTCCTTGTTGCTCGGGTATTGGAATATGACCTTGCCCGTGGCGGCGTCGCGCAGCGATGTGCCATCTTTCTTGTTTTCGTGGCATCCCCACACGTAGTATTTCTCATTATTGATATCCGACACCAGGTGTATGGCGTCGCCGTGGTACATGCCCGTGGAGTAGAGACCAGAGCCGTCGTGGTCCACGGTCATCTGTCCGTATATGATTTCGTCGCATCCGTCGCCGTCCACGTCGGCCACGCGCAGGTTGTGGTTGCCCTGTCCGCCGTATGCCTCGTTGCCCGGCATGGTGCTGTCGAATAGCCAGCGCAGTTTCAGCTCCTTGCCGTCCCAGTCGTATGCAGCCAGGCCAGTCTTGGCGTAGTATCCGCGGCACATCACAGCCGATGGCTTCTTTCCGTCGAGATAGGCCATTGCAGCCAGGTATCGCTCGGAGCGGTTGGCGTATCCGTCGCCCCAGTCCTTAAGCTCGCCGCGGGCGGGTATGTAGTCTACAGTGGCCATTGCCTCGCCTGTCTTTCCGTTGAACACGGTGAGGTATTCCGGGCCGGCTATGATGCGGCCTTTCAGATTGCGGTAGTCGGCGCGGCGGTCGCCGATCACGCGGTTTGTGCCGTCGGTGGTGCCGTCGGCGGTCTTGCATATCAGCTCGGCGCATCCGTCGCCGTCGAAATCGGCCACGAGGAATGGCGTGTAGTGTGCTCCAGAGCGTATATTCTCGCCAAGGTCTATGCGCCATAGGCGTGTGCCGTCGAGGCGGTAGCAGTCGATGAGCGTGGGGCCGGTGAATCCGTCGTGCGCGTTGTCATGCGAGTTTGTCGGGTCCCATTTAAGGAAAATCTCATATTGTCCGTCGCCGTCAACGTCGCCTATGCTCGCGTCATTGGCGGTGTAGAAGTATTCTTTGCCGAAAAGATCTACGCCAAGCTCGGGCCTGTCGACGGGGATGTCGATGTATCCGACCGGGGCATCCTGCGGGAGGGTGTATTTGCCGGATGCCGCGTTGCCACGCGCCTTGACCTCATAGACTGCGGCCTCTGCCGAGGCATTGTCGTCGATGAAAAATGTCGATTTCGTCAGCGGAGCCTTGTTCACTTTCTTGCCGTTGCGGTACACGTCAAACTGCGCGTCCTTGGGGTCGGATGACAGGAAGCGCCACGACACGGCCACCTTCTGCGGGGATTCCCTCACTGCGACAACGCCCCTGTTGAGATGCTCTTTCTGCATCTTATCGTGATTGTATGCGTCTTGAGCGTTTAGCGCAAGAGCCGCCGTAACGGCTATGCCAAAGGCTATGGATTTTTTCATGGGTATATATGGTTGTGGTATTAAGTCATCATGTAAGCGCCGGACAAACGCCGGCCACAGAAATCTTCATATCAACAAATAGTATATGCAAAGATAAAGATAATTTATCAATTAATGTTAACGAAAGTTTGAAATTACGCGGATTATAATGCGGCGGGAGGCGCGTCTTTGGGGGTGACGCGCCTCCCGGGCGGGGGATTGTGGCTTTTTCAGAGTTTCACGCGCAAGCGCTTGCCTTTGTATGTGACTTTGCGTGTGAGGTCGCCTTTCTTTATGGTGATTTCTTTGCGTGGGGTGTCGGCTCCGCCGTATGCCTCGCCGATGGTGAGGGTGGATGATGCGTCGTCCCATTCCATCGGGATGCGTGTCCATTTTCCGCGCTCAAAATCGTAGGTGATGCCGTCATCCTCATATAGTTCGAGCGTAGCGTCTTTGCCAGTGTAGACAGTGAGGGTGAGGCGGCCGGTGTCGAGGGCGCCGGTGTGCTCGGCTGGGGCCACTGTGGGCAGCAGCGAGCCTTCTTTGACGAAGAGGGGTAGGCGGTCGATGGGCGCCGGGCTTTCGATCCATGCGCCTCCGTCATGCCTGCTGCCTGTCCAGTAATCGATCCATGCGGTGCCGGCAGGCAGATACACGCGCCGCGATTCCGCGCCCGGGCTGGTGACGGGGCACACGAGCAGATCGCCAAACATGTATTCGTCGGGCAAGTCATGCACATTCTTGTCGCCGGGGAAGTCAAATGCCAGCGGGCGGGCCATGGAATATCCTCCGGCGCTCTGGCGGGCGGCCATGCTGTAGATGTATGGCACGAGCGAATATCTCAGGTTTATCATCTTTAGGATTGCGTCATAGTGCGGAGTGCCGGGCTCGCCGAAGTTCCATATCTCGCGGTGAGTGTCAGTGCCGTGGCTGCGCATCACAGGCAGGAATGTGGCCCATTGCAGCATGCGGGTGTAGAATTCGCGGTAGGCAGGGTCCTTGGCGCCGTCGGGGAATTCGCCTTTGTAGAACCATCGCCCGTCGGTCTTGGTGAAGAAGCATCCTGCATCCATGGTCCAATACGGGTTGCCGGTGGCCAGGTAGTTCAGTCCCGAGGGTATCTGCCGGGCGAATGACTCCCACGAAGCGTAGGTGTCGCCGTTCCACACTATGGTGCCGAATCGCTGCTGTCCGGCGTAGGATGAGCGAGTCAGGTTGACCACTCGCTTGCGGTCGGTGGTTCGCCTTTGGTTTTCATAGATGCCTTTGGTGTGGTAGAAGGCGTAGAGATTTGATCTTTTGGCTCCGAGAGCGTCTTCGAGCACCTCCTTGTTGAGGCGGTATCGGCGCTCATGGTCGTCGCGGCTGTATTCGCGTCCGTTTTCAGGCTCCGGCATTTTGTTCCAGTCGCCGTCAAGAGGCTCGCTGCTGTCGCACCACCACGCATCGAATCCGGCAGAGAAAAACTCCCTGTCGGCGTATTGCCAGTAATAGTCCCGCGCTTCAGGGTTGAATGCGTCATAGACCGAATGCTTGAGCATGTATCCCTTCTCTCTGAAATCGCGCTCCTGGGGGCAATATTGCGGATTGGGCCAGATGCTGACCATCAGGCGGGCGTCCATGGCGTGCACAGAGTCGGCGAGGGCCTTGGGGTCTGGGTAATATGTCGGATTCATCTTCATGTATCCCCATCCCTCGGGCCAGTAGTTCCAGTCCTGCACCATGACATCGACAGGCACGTGGATCTCGCGGTAGCGCCTGAGCGTGGAAATAATGTCGTCAGATGACACGTATCTCTCCCGTGACTGTATGTAGCCGAACATATACCGGGGCATCATCGACACGCCGCCCGTGAGGTAGCGGTATCCGGCGGCCAGGTCTTCCATGCTTTCGCCTTTTATGAAGTAATAGTCGAGCTCGTCGGCTGCTTCGAGGGTCAGGGTGCCTTCGTAGGATTCGCCCGATTTCCCGGAGCAGTCAAACGTCATGGCGCATCCGGCGTCGAAAAGCATCGAATAGCCCGCCGTGGATGTAAGCACGGGGATGGATATCTTGAGATTGTGCTGCGTGAGATACACTTTCTTGCCTATCAGATTCATGTATCCCTCCATGTGAGAGCCGAGTCCGTAGAGGGCTTCGTCGGCGGGGAAGAGAAATGATGCAGCGTACCGGTCGACTGTGCCCACGGTGTCGCGGCGTATCACATCCTTTACGGTGACCATGCCGTTTGCGGTCTGCTCCATGCGCGCCGATGCGTCGTCATAGATCACAGACTCCACAGCCAGCGTCTCGCGGCTTCGGGGCGATGCGGCATTCTCCGTCAGGAGCACCTTGCCGTTGACCGGATCAATGAAGCTCAGTGCGCCCGTGGCTTTGCTCACGGCCACAGCCAGTTGGCCTGTGGAGAATATCGAGTCGCCTGCCGAGGTCAGCGCGGTGTCGCATTTCACGGGCGTGTCGGCGTAGACGCATATCCCCGTGTTGTTGCCTTCGAGCCTGCCGTCGGGGTTCCATCTCACCCTGGCTATCGAAGGCGTGACGAAGCGCACCACCGGGCCGGCATGGCAAGCCATGATGCCCAACAGAGCCGCTCCCAAAACAATTAGTTTCTTCATGTCAAAAAGTATGCTCAGATTAGATTCGTATTGTCGTTTTTTTTATGCACTACAAAGATACGTTTTTGGCATGGGATTATTGCCGCTGATTTGTTACATTTTCGTTTTTTTATGTTAAATTTGGATTTATTTGTGTACTTTTGTGGGAGTATCAACCGATGAATATGGAAAATATGAATGTAGTGAAAGAGTGGAGATGGCGATCGCCAGTCGGAGGCATGTTGCTTGGCGCTATTGACGGGAAGATATGCCTCTGCGATTGGGAAGCGCGCCATGACCGCGCATCGGTCGATGGCCGCATCCGCCGCATGCTCAAGGCCGAGATTGAGGAGTGCCTGACAGACGCCACCGCCGCCCTTGCCCAAGAGTTGGGCGAATATTTCCTCGGCAAGAGGACGGAATTTGGAGTCAGCCTGCTCATGGCCGGCACGGATTTTCAGCGCAAGGTATGGGCGGAATTGCGCCGCATCCCCTACGGCTCTGTCGCCACATACGCCGATGTGGCCCGTCGCATCGGTCAGCCCCGCGCGGTAAGGGCCGTGGCGGCGGCCATAGGCGCCAATCAGATGTCGATATTGCTGCCGTGCCATCGCGTCATCGGCAGCAGCGGGAGCCTCACGGGCTATGCAGGAGGCATTGAGGCGAAAAAGGCTCTGCTCCGCATCGAAAACGCATTTTGACTGATTAAATAAAATCGTTATATTTGCGCTGAAAAAATTGAATCCTGATATGAAATCGATACCATGCGTCCTTAAGGCGTTGGCCTTGGCTTTGCTGCCGGGCTTGTGCCATGCCGACGATGCCGTGATTCCGGCTGACTCGCTCGTGAAAGATTTTCGTGTATTCTGCGATGCGCTCGAGTCGGCCCATCCTGATCCGTACTCCTCATTTGGCGGCAGGCCTTATTTCAGCGAGGCGCGTGACGCCATGATTGAGCGCCTGTACGCCGGCGGGCTCACCGCGCCCCAATTCTGCGACCTGCTCAACGAATTCACCGTGCCCCTGGCCGATCTGCACACATTCGTGCAATACCCGCAATCAGACTACAACGATTTGCGCTATGTGCAGCGCATCAGGCTCGATGTGCTCAATGACGGACTGATGGTGGCTGGCATAGCCTCTCCCCACCGGCATCTGCTCGGCTCGCGCCTGCTGGCAGTCAATGGCGTGGCTGTCGATGACCTCGCCGCGAGGATGAAAAAGCTGAAGCCAAGCGAGAACCGATTCGGCAATCTCTCCAACCTTTCGGCCTGGGGCAACCAGGACGTCATGCTGCGCAAGCTTGGGGCGCTCGAAGGCGACAGCGTGAGCTACCGCCTCCTCACTCCGCAGGCCGACACCGTGGTCGTGACCCTTCCGCTCGTTGATCGCGAGCGGGTAGCCGATGTGGAGATGGCAAGGCTATCGACTGACATGGAGCTCCCCGACGCTAATCTCGACTACGGATTCATCGGCGGCGGGAATGATATCATGTATTTTCGCCTTTCGAGGGTCATGGCCCGCGAGAACTACAAATATTGCTACCGTAATGGCTGGGCCGACGCGCTCGACAACATCAAATACTATTATCAAGGCATCGGTAAGGAAATGCCCGCCGACCCCGAAGAAGCCCTCTCCGGCATTCCGTCAATATCGGAGCGCTTCTCCGATATGCTGCGGCAGATGAAAGATAGCGGCGCCAAATGCCTGGTGATCGACATGCGCGGCAACGGCGGCGGCTGGACCCCGATCACCCGCCCTACGATGATGATGATGTACGGCGACGAATACTTCGGCAAGGATTTCGGCGTGTACAGCATGAGGCTTATGTCAGGGCTTTACCTCCGGAAGATAAACACTACGATCGACAAACTGGCGGAATCATGGGGATTTCCGTTGAGGGAGGGCGATTACATCACCATGCGCGATTTCATCCCCGACACCATATCCAACCTCAGGGCCGGTGGCATAGCAAGAGCCATGACCGAGACCCCCGACCTGCTCAAGCAGCTTGACGGGAAGCCGCTCTACCGCCCCGAGAGCGTATACGTGCTCACCGACGCCAACACCAACAGCGCCGCCTTCCACTATGCTTTCTATCTGTCGAAGCTGGGAGCCACGCTCGTAGGAGTGCCCTCGAGCCAGGCTCCAAACACTTTTATGGAGGTGACGCCATTCAGCCTGCCGTGCACCGGGCTGAAGGCGAGCGTGTCTAACACCATGCAGCGCTTCTATCCCGACGACAGTCCCAAGGCCAAGGTACTTAAGGCCGATGTCGAAGTCACCGCCGCCGACTATGCCCGCAACGGCCTCGACGCCAACACCCCTGTCAAAATGGCCCTCGACCACTACCGCAGCAACCATTGATCGAAGCCCGCCAAGGCCTTAGTCTGCAACCGCAAAACCGCCTCCCATAGCCCAAAAAACGTATTGCTAACTTCAACGCCGCCGAGAGACCCCATCTCTCGGCGAGTTTTACAGATTGGATATTTCTTTCTGCAGCGAATCGAGGAAGCGGGCGGCGTGTGCGCCGTCCATTTGGGTGTGGTGGAATTGGAATGAAACGGTGAGTGTGGTTTTGAACAAGCGTTTTCTGTATCTGCCCCATATCATGAACGGGTTGTTGAAGATGCCGCTGTACATTCCCACCGCCCCGTCTATTTCGTATTGGGCAAGTGCGGAGGTGCCGATCACCATGCTGAAGGGCAGGTCATGATTCTCGCAATTTTCAGCCGCCCGGCGCGTAAGGCGGAGATAATCGGAGTTGAATGCCGCCAAATCATCAGAGAACGGTACATCACACGAACTGACTTCTCCCTGGCTGTTTGCCACGATGGCATTGACGGCTATTGAGTCATACTCAATGAGTTTACCGTCTACCGGGAGCATCCGAAATTCCTTTGCCTGCGAGGCGGCGCGCCCGATGCACCAACACATCAGCATATTGAATTTGAGTCCACGTCTGCGGCTGACTTTCAATAGTCGGGTGACATCAAGGGTCTTGAAGAACGTCACCATCGGCATGGGAGCGTTCATCCACATCTCGAAGGCATAGGCTCTCGACGTTTCCTTGGGGTTTACTTCTTTCATTTTTTACGGCAAAGTTAGCGCATTGCCGTTGCCTCCGA
>CANNVE010000030.1 GCA_947525975.1 uncultured Muribaculaceae bacterium
CACTCCCGACGCAGACGTGAGCGTGCCGGAGGCGCCATCGCCGCTTACGGCGAGGACAAGCTCCGTGAAGCCGCCCGGCGCGCCCTCGCTGACTGAGGAGACTGCGGTGGACCATCCCTTCGACTCGCAGTATTTCATATACATCTTGAATAGGTCGCCAGCGAAGAGGGCAGCCTCGTCGCCGCCGGTGCCGGCACGAATCTCGATTATGGCGTTTTTTGCATCCTCCGGGTCGGCGGGGATAAGCAGCAGCTTAATCTCCTCCTCGACACCCGGAATCAGAGGCTGCGACTCGTCAAGCTGCTCCTTGGCCATATCGCGCAGGTCAGGGTCAGTCTCGTTATCGAGTGTGTCGCGAGCTTCCTTGACACTGTCGAGCAGGCAGCGGTAGCGGCGTGTGGCGGCCACGAGCCTTTCAAGGTCTTTGTATTCTTTAGTGAGGCGCACGTAGCGCTTCATGTCGGCAATGACGGCGGGGTCGGTGATTAGGGTGGCCACCTCTTGGTAGCGCGCCTCAATGCCGTCGAGGCGGCCGAGCAATGATGAGTCAGGCATATCTGTAATCAGGGTTCAGGGGTCAATGTCTCTCCGTGAGAATCGGAGAATTGGATTTTTTTTGATGCTTTGGCGCCAAGCTGCTGCAATTTCTCTGCCCGGCTGATGACACCGCCCCGCCCGTTGAGTTTGGTCATGGCGGAGTCGTATGCTCTCTGGGCAGTGCCGAGCGAAGCATTAACGCGCTGCATGTCGACAAGGAAGGCCGACAATTTGTCAAGCAGTCGGCCACCCTCAACGGCTATCTCAAGGGCGTTGCGATTCTGTCGGTCGGCGAGCCACGCCTGCTCCACGAGCTTCACCACTGAAAGCAAATGCGTGGGCGAGACGATCACCACGCGGCAGTCGTAGGCGTATTGCCAGAGGGTGTCGTCGGCCTGCATGGCTGTCAGGTATGCGCCTTCGTTGGGTATGAACATCATCACGAAGTCGGCCTGCGCTTTTCCCACATAGTTCTGATAGTTCTTGTCGCGCAGTTCGTTGATGTGATTCTTCACCGAGGCAACGTGCATCTTACGCAGCGCCTTTATTTGCTGCTCGTCAGGGCAGTCTACCAGCTGCAGATAGGCTGTAAGCGATACCTTCGAGTCGATGACGAGCTTGCGGTTGTCGGGAAATGAAATTATGGCGTCGGGCCTGAGCCTGTCGCCGTCACTATTGGTGGTGGTTGACTGCAGGGAATATTCCTGGTCTTTGCGCAGGCCCGATTTCTCGAGTATGTTCTGCAGTATCATTTCGCCCCATTGGCCCTGCACCCTGGTGTTTCCTTTGAGGGCAGACGTGAGGGCGCGGGCCTCATTGCGGATGTTGTCGTTTTGCGTCATCATCATCTTGATCTGCTCCTGCAGCGAGAATCGCTCGCGCGCTTCGCGGTTGTAGCTCTCCACGAAAGCCTTGCGGAAATCATTAAGGTTTTCGCGCAGGGGAGAAAGCAGCTCGGTGATGCGGCGCTCGTTGTCTTCGCGCATTCGGCGCGTGTTCTCATTGAATATGTCATTGGCCAGGAGGCGGAATCTCTCCTCGTCATCCTTGCCTCGCCCTGCATATTTCATGCGGACGTAGAGATACACGATGGCTATAACCGCCACCGTCAGCAGAACCGCCAACAGCAAATTCACAGTCATGGGCAGGGGCGTCAGTCAAGTTTCAGAACAGCGAGGAAAGCTTTCTGAGGCACTTCGACCGATCCGATTTGCTTCATGCGCTTCTTTCCGGCCTTCTGCTTCTCGAGCAGCTTGCGCTTGCGCGAGACATCGCCGCCATAGCACTTCGCAGTCACATCCTTTCGCACTGCCTTTATCGTCTCGCGAGCTATGATCTTGCCGCCGATGGCTGCCTGTATGGCTATATCAAACTGGTGCCTTGGTATCAATTCCTTCAGTTTCTCGCACATGCGGCGCCCAAATGCAGTGGCGTTGTCGATGTGGGTGAGGGTAGAGAGAGCGTCGACGCTCTCTCCGTTGAGGAGAATGTCGAGCTTGACGAGCTTTGACTCGCGGAATTCGTGGATGTGATAGTCGAAAGACGCATATCCCTTGGATATGCTCTTCAGTTTGTCGTAGAAGTCGATCACAATCTCGCCGAGAGGCATGTCGAATGTCAGCTCCATGCGGTTGCCCGATATGTATTCCTGCTTGACTAGTTCGCCGCGCTTCGACAGGCACAAAGTCATGATCGGGCCGATGTAGTCGGCTGCCGTTATGATCGAAGCCCTGATGTAGGGCTCTTCGATGTAGTCGATGAGAGTGGGGTCGGGAAGCCCGCTTGGATTGTGCACCTCCGACATCACCCCCTTCTTGTCATATACCTTATAAGATACATTGGGGACGGTGGTGATGACATCCATGTCAAATTCCCTGCCGAGCCTTTCCTGTATGATCTCCATGTGAAGCAGGCCGAGGAAGCCGCAGCGGAATCCGAAGCCCAGGGCCGCCGATGATTCGGGCACGAAAGTGAGCGAGGCGTCGTTGAGCTGCAGCTTTTCGAGCGACGAGCGCAGATTTTCAAACTCTTCGGTGACAATGGGATAAACGCCTGCGAAAACCATCGGCTTCACTTCCTGAAAGCCCTCGATCGCTTTCTCGCATGGCTTCTCCACGTGGGTGATGGTGTCGCCCACGCGCACTTCTTTCGAGGTCTTGATGCCGGAGATGATGTAGCCTACGTTTCCGGCCGACAGCTCTTCGCGGGGCGACATCTGCAGTTTTAGCACTCCTATCTCGTCGGCATGGTATTCCTTGCCCGTGCTCACAAATTTCACGAAGTCATTCTTCCGGATCGTGCCGTTGACGATCTTGAAATATGCGATGATGCCGCGGAACGGATTGAACACAGAGTCAAAAATGAGGGCTTGGAGAGGCGCCTGCGGGTCGCCTTTGGGAGCCGGTATTCTCTCGGCGATTGCTTTCAGGATTTCGGGTATTCCCTCGCCGGTCTTGCCGCTGGCTCGTATGATCTCGTCCCTGTCGCATCCGAGAAGGTCGATGATCTGGTCCTCAACTTCATCGGGCTTGGCCGAGTCGAGATCGCATTTGTTGATCACAGGGATGATCTCAAGGTCATTGTCGATGGCCATGTAGAGGTTGGAGATGGTCTGCGCCTGTATGCCCTGGGATGCGTCGACAATCAAGAGCGCGCCTTCGCATGCGGCAATGGAACGTGACACTTCGTATGAAAAGTCGACGTGCCCGGGGGTGTCGATCAAATTCAGCGTGTATCTTGTGCCGTCGATTTCATGCTCCATCTGTATGGCGTGGCTTTTGATGGTGATGCCGCGCTCGCGCTCGAGATCCATGTCGTCAAGCACCTGATTTTCCATTTCGTTGGCCGACACTGTCTTTGTGTATTCGAGAAGGCGGTCGGCGAGCGTGGATTTACCGTGGTCAATATGTGCGATGATGCAAAAATTGCGGATATTTTTCATATTCGTGAAGAATTGTCTGTCTTTAAGTGCGATTCAAGCGCAAAATTACGAAATTTTACTTGAATTGACTTAAAGTGTCAATGTATTTTTAGGATAAAATCGTCGGCGTCGCGATGCACCGGCATAGCCGCGCGCATTTTTTCAAGAGAGTCTTTTGACAACACTGCGTGCACACATCCCCGGCTCTCTGCGCCTAAGGGCCTTCCGTTGTAATCATAAATGCGCGCCATGTCATCGTATACGCCGTATTCGTCTGTGCCCGACCTATTGGCCCCAATGACGTAGGCCTGGTTTTCGATGGCCCGAGCCTGCAGCAAGTGCTCCCAGGCGAATGCTCTTGATTTAGGCCAGTTGGCCGGCACGAGCATAAGGTCATATTTCAGGCCGATGTTTCTCATCCAGGCGGGAAACCGGAGGTCATAGCAAACAAACAGGGCTATGTTCCATCCCCTGAATCTGGCTATGGGCGGCAGGCAGTCTCCTTTGGAGATCACCTCGCTCTCGCGGCCTATGCTGAATGAGTGACGCTTGTCGTAGAATATGGCGTCGCCCGATGGCTCTACAAGGAATGCCCTGTTGCAGAGCCTGCCGGATTCACGCGCAAGGAAACTTCCGGCTATCGCGGCGCCTTTGGCCTTGGCGGTCCGGAACGCCCATTGCATGGTTGGCCCGTCATTTCCCTCGGCGAGGGATGAGCAAAAGTCTTTGTCGGGAACGAATGCCGTGGTGAAAAGCTCGGGGAGGACTGCCAGGTCGATGCCGTATGGCAGGTTTCCGATAGCATCGGACGCCATCTTAAGATTATCCTCTTTGCGGCCGGCAGCAATGTCGATAGGCAACACGGCAACCGATAGTTTATTGTATAGGGACATCTGTCAGTCGGTAGTGAAATTTTCAGGATGCTTGCCAGTGAATTGGCTGTAATAGTCTTTTATAGCCCGCATGTCAGCCTCGACATCTCCCGTGGGGAAATATGTGCGCGCCACTGAAGCGTGCTTGGTCTTGAAGTCTATGGCGGCCAGCACGCAAGCCACATTGGCCTGAATGGCTATCTGCAGGAAGCCTGTGCGCCATTTATCCACTCGCTTGCGTGTGCCCTCGGGGGTGATGGCTATGGCCAGGCGATCGGTCTCTCTGAATTTTTTCACGATGGTGTCGACCATCGACACGCTCTTCCCCGAGCGGTCAACCGGTATGCCCCCCATGGCACGGAATATGGGGCCAAGCGGAAAGAAAAACCAAGATTTCTTCATAAGGAACTGCGCCCTGCGTCCGATGGCAGAGTAGGCGAGCTTCCCGATTATGAAATCCCAATTGCTCGTGTGCGGAGCTACGCATATTACACACTTCGGATAGTCAGGCTCGGTGTCAATCACTTTCCAGCCGGCTAATTTCAATATCAGAGCGCTAAGATTCATTTCCAATGATGATTTTTTTCAAAGCCGGATACGTGGCGGCAATCGGTTTGATTCGGTTAATGTGGGTGTGCTTCGCGGGGGTGGGCACCGAAGCCTGGGGGGCCGATGGCTTGCGAGAGGCGATGACAATGCCTTTGGCGCCACTCGGGAGGACGTCGGCGAGGCAGCGGTAGGCCACAGCTCCATGCGGGTCAAGCTTATAGCCGTGCGTCGCCTCGACTTCGTTTATCGTGTCGGCTATCTGCCCGTCAGAGACCATGCCGCTGCATATCTTGTCACGGAATAGCGAGTGGTCGCCGCCGCAAATATCGTGGAATCGAGCTATGTTGGAAGGGCAGGCTGTGTCCATGGCATAGGCCAAAGTGCGCACTGTGGGCCGACGCTCAAGGCATGCGCAGGATGCGTCGAATTGTCCGCAACAGCCTTCGCTATGGCCATGAGCGAGTGCCTGGCAGAATGTGCCTCCGCTGAAGAAGCGGTGCATGGCGTCGTTGCTGTTGCAAGCCGCCACAAGCCTTTGCAGAGGCAGGCCCATGAGCATGGACATGAAGCCGGCGAGAAGACCGCCACCGTTGCCGCACGGCACCCCAATCCATACATCAGGAGCCTTGTCGGAGAGTCGCCTGATCTGGGCCCAGGCGTGGAAGAAATAGATGATCTGCGGCAGGACTATGCCTATGTTGAAGGCGTTGGCGGAGGTGAGCCTTACTTTTTCGTTGAGCTTCTTATCGTTCAAGGCTGATGAAATCATGCTGCGGCAGTCGTCGATAGTGCCGTCGACAGGCACCGCCACAAGCTGAGGGTTTTGGCCCACAATATTCCGTATCAACTCCGGACGGGTATCTTTGGGATATATTACATGGAATTTCACCCCCGGAAGCTCGGTCGCAGCCTTCGCCAGTGCGCTCCCCGAATTGCCGTTAGTGGCGACAAGCACGTGGTGGCTGGCCGAAGGGCCCTCGCTTAAGACAGAGAGAAGCCTGACCATGTATCGGGCGCATACGTCCTTAATAGTGCCTGTGGGGCCGTGAAACAATTCGAGGGCATATATGTCATCAGTTATCCTGACGAGAGGCATGGGGAAGTTGAGGGCTTCCTCACCGATTTTTTTTATGACATCTGAAGGGATATCGGGCGAAAAAAGTGTGTTGGCGACAAAATATGAAATGTCGGTCAGCGACATGTCGGCGAGGTTGTTGTATATCGCGCCCGGCAACTTTGGGAGGCTTTGGGGCAGATACAGGCCTCCGTCAGGAGCCTCACTGTGCATTATGGCGTCGGACAGTGACGCAAGGGGCGCTTTATGTCGGGTACTGTAATATTTCACTTAATATTGTTGAATTTTGAGGAGGACAAAAAGCAATTTTAGCCATTGCAAACTTACTAATTAAAACCAACAGTACCAAATCCACAATATTAAAAATATTAAAAATGGCACATTTGCAAATTTTTATGGCTGATGGGATTTGAAAGTAGGATTTTTTTAATTAATTTTGTGGGTTGATTCCCCGCGTGGCCCTTCACAGCCATCAAGGAGCGATCCGCCGCGAAAGGGGATGTGTCTAATGAAATAACATCGCACTTAATGGAAACAATCATCGGTAAAGAGTATGAGGGTGAGCGTCCGTTGTTTGACCGCCACAACCTCGAGATTGACAATGTGGTCATCCATGCAGGTGAGTCCGCCCTTAAAAGATGCTCGGGCATAGTGGCCAAGAACTGCCGCTTCGAGGGCAAATACCCATTCTGGCACACTGACGGGTTTGAGATTTCTGACTGCGACTTCACTGAAGGCGCCCGCGCGGCTATATGGTATTCAAAAGGATGCGTTATGCGCCGCTGCAAGGTTGAGGCTCCGAAAATGTTCAGGATGATGGACGGCGTAGAGGTCTACGACACAGACTTCCCCAATGGCGAGGAGATGATATGGGATTGCGACCATGTGAAGCTCCGCAATGTCAGGATCGACAATTGCAACTACATATTCTCGCATACCGACAACATCGACATAGACCACTATGTGCAGCACGGCAACTACACATTCCAATATGGCGTGAACGCTGTGATCCGCAATGCCGAGATCCACTCGAAAGACGCCTTCTGGAACACCAAAAATTTCACGGTCATAGACTCGGAGCTGCATGGCGAATATTTCGCGTGGTACAGCGACGGGCTGACGCTAATAAACTGCCACATCACCGGCACGCAGCCTCTCTGCTACTGCAAGAACCTTACGCTGATCAACTGCACATTCGGAGACGATTGCGATCTCGCGTTTGAAGAGAGCGACGTCAGGGCAGAGGTGGCGTCGCGCATAGTGAGCGTGAAGAATCCGCGCAGCGGCATCATAAAAGCCCATTCGATCGGCGAGGTCATACTCGACGGCCACCAGATGCCCGACTCGCAATGCAAGATAATCACCAACGAGTGATAGATGCCTCAGTCTGACCTTTCGGCAGTGCTCAGGCAGAGCGGGCCGCTGACATTCGGCCGGCAAGTGCGCATGGTGGCGTTGCTCTCATGGCCAGCCATCATGGCCCAGCTGTCGTCGATATTGATGGAGTATATCGATGCGTCGATGGTGGGAAGCCTCGGCGCGGCGCCGGCGGCCTCGATAGGCCTTGTGGCCACAACCACATGGCTTTTCTGGGGATTGGGCAGCGCGCTATCTACGGGCTTCTCGGTGCAGGTGGCGCATCTGGTGGGGGCTGGCAATTCCGAGCAGGCGCGCAATGTATTCCGGCAAGCGCTGATCTCAGTCACGGCTCTTGGCCTTTTGCTTGCCGCCACAGGCGTGGCTATAAGCGGCCCGCTGCCGCAATGGATCGGCGGAAACCCGGACATAAACGACGGCGCGAGCGGCTACTTTTGCGTCGTGGCTCTTGCCATGCCATTTTGCTTCACGGCCTTCATGTCAAGCGCCATGCTGAGGTGCTCTGGCAATATGATAGTGCCGGGGGTGATGAATGTGCTGATGTGCGTGCTTGACGTTGTGTTCAACTTCCTTCTGATATTTGATAGCCGTGAGGTGGCGGGCATCATGATTCCGGGCGCCGGACTTGGCGTGACGGGAGCCGCTATCGGCACAGCGCTCGCGCAGACCGTGGTGGGAGCCTTCCTGTTATGGTATATCATGAGAAAGTCGCCATATCTGAATTTCCGGGGAGTGAAATTCACATTCTCCCTTTCCGGCGCTACTCTGCGCAGGGCCTTCGGCATAAGCGCGCCTATCGGGGCAGAACGCATCGTGATGTGCGGAGCACAGATATTGAGCACGGTGATCGTGGCGCCACTGGGCACTGCATCAATCGCCGCCAACGCCTTCGCGATCACCGCCGAGAGCCTTTGCTACATGCCCGGCTATGGCGTGTCAGACGCTGCCACCACTCTTGTGGGCCAAAGCCTCGGCGCCCGCCGGAAAGACCTTGCCCGCAGCTTCGGGAAAATAACGATCGGCATGGGCATGCTGGTGATGACGCTGATGGGCGTGATCATGTGGATCGCCGCGCCGCTGATGATGAGCCTCTTCACCCCCGACGAGACTGTGCGCCAGTTGGGCGCTGAAGCGCTGCGCATCGAAGCCTGGGCCGAGCCGATGTTTGCCGCGTCGATAGTGACATACGGCGTGATGGTCGGTGCGGGCTACACCGTGGTGCCCGCCTGCCTCAATCTTGCGTCGATATGGGCAGTGCGCCTTTCGCTCGCCGCGATCCTCGCTCCCGCAATGGGGCTGAAGGGTGTGTGGCTGGCTATGTGCATCGAGCTTTGCGTGCGAGGCACAGTCTTCCTTATCACGTTCGCAAAAGCCAACTGGATGCGCAAGGCCAATCTCATGCCCGAAACTGAAATAGAAGAGGTAGACAATCCGAGGCGTCCGTTTGTGGATTAAAAGATAACCTGCCGCCAAACCCGGGCGGCTGAAAAAAAAGAGAGTGAAACATGAAATACAACTTCGATGAAATGATCGACCGCCGGGGCACGAACTCCTACAAATGGGATTCGAGGTCAGATATCCCGGCAGACACCATCCCGCTGTGGGTGGCCGATATGGATTTCCGGGCAGCACCGGCTATTATCGACGCGTTGCGCCGCAGGATTGACATGGGTGTCTTTGGATATACATTTGTCCCCGACGGATATTACGACGCCTTGTGCGGTTGGTTCGCCAAGCGGCATGGCTGGGACATCGACAGGGAGATGGTGATATACACATCAGGCGTGGTGCCTGCTATTTCGGCCATCATCAAGGCAATGACATCCCCGGGCGATAAGGTGCTTGTGCAGACTCCGGTCTACAACTGCTTTTTCTCGTCGATACGCAACAATGGGTGCGCCGCCCAAGAGAGCCCGCTCGTGCTCGAAGGCGAAAACTACAGCATAGACTTTGACGATCTTGAGGCCAAGGCATCAGACCCGAAGTGCACGCTGATGCTGCTCTGCAATCCACACAACCCGGCCGGAAGGGTGTGGACCCGCGAGGAACTCTCTCGCATAGACGATATCTGCAGGCGCAATGGCGTGCTGGTGGTTTCAGACGAGATACACTGCGAGCTTGTATTCCCGGGACATGAGTATATTCCATTCGCCACGGTGGCTTCGGGCAGTTGGGTGAGTTGCGTGTCTCCGTCTAAGGCTTTCAACATCGCCGGCCTGCAGATAGCCAATATAGTGTGCTCTGACAGCGGATTGAGAACCAAAATAGACAGGGCAATCAATGACAATGAGGTCTGCGACGTGAACCCGTTCGGCGTGGACGCGCTCATAGCCGCGTATGGCAAATCGGGAGATTGGCTCGACCAATTTCTCGTCTATATCCATCAGAATTACGAAATGATGAGAGGAATGGTAAAAGAAATGTGTCCTGAGCTCCCGCTAATAAACCTCGAAGGCACATATCTGGCATGGCTCGACTGCAGGTCGATAGGCTGCCCGTCGGAAGAACTCGAAGAGCGCCTGATACACGAAGCGGGCGTATGGGTCAACGCCGGGAAAATGTACGGCGAAGCCGGCGAAGGCTTCCTGCGCGTAAACCTCGCATGCCCGCGCGAGAGGCTACGCGAAGGATTGTGGCGCTTGCTGTCCGCACTGAAAAAATACATTGACAATAAACAATAACACATAATCATGAAATACCCCTGGACTACCATAAAGGAATACACCGACATCCTTTTTGATTTCTATGACGGCATCGCCCGCATATCTATCAACCGCCCCAAAGTGTACAATGCTTTCCGTCCGCTCACCAACCACGAAATGCTTGACGCGATGCAATACTGCCGCGACCACAAGGAGGTGAAGGTGATAGTGATAACCGGCGTTGGCGACAAAGCATTCTGCTCGGGAGGCGACCAGCACTATAAGAGCCTGGGCGGATACCGCGATGAAGACGGCACACCTCGACTGAATGTGCTTGACATGCACAAGGCCATACGCTCAATCACAAAGCCTGTGATTGCCATGGTCAACGGATACGCCATCGGCGGCGGCAATGTGCTGCAGGTGGTGTGTGACCTGACCATAGCCAGCGAGAACGCCATCTTTGGCCAGACCGGACCGAAGGTGGGAAGCTTCGACGCCGGATTCGGATCATCGTATCTGGCGCGTTGCGTAGGGCAGAAGAAGGCGAGGGAGATATGGTTCCTGTGCCGCCAATATTCTGCAATGGAGGCATTGGAGATGGGCATGGTCAACAAGGTGGTGCCTCTTGACCGCCTGGAGGACGAAGTGGTGGACTGGTGCCGCACAATCATGAAGCGCAGCCCGTTTGCCATACGCATGATCAAGCGAGCGCTCAATGCCGAGCTTGACGGGCAGCATGGACTGATGGAGTTTGCCGGCGATGCCACGCTGATGTATTATCTTATGGACGAAGCGCAGGAAGGGAAGAACGCATTTCTGGAGAAGCGTGATCCCGATTTCGACAAATTCCCCCAATTTCCGGGCTGATGCTTCGCGCACGCTTTCGAAAATACACGCTGCATTTCCGTTTTCTCGCGCGCACGTCGCGCGAGAAAATGATGTGGCGTGACACCTATTTCCTCCATCTTTGGGATGACGACAATCCGCAGGCAGAGGGGATAGGCGAGTGCAACCTCTTCAGAGGCCTGAGCGCCGATGATATGCCTGACTATGAAGAACGGCTGCAGAGGCTTTGCGACAGAATAGGGGAGCATGACGCAGCCGGCGAGGTGGCCGACTGCTCTTCGATTCTTTTCGGCTTGGAGACCGCTCTTGCCGACCTCAGAAACGGCGGAAACCGTCAGCCATTTCCCGGCGCTTGGTCGAGAGGAGAGTCGTCGATACCAATCAACGGGCTTGTGTGGATGGGCGACAAGCGACAGATGGCCGAGCGCATCAAAGAAAAGCTTGATGCCGGATTCAGCTGCCTTAAGCTTAAAATAGGCGGAATAGACTTCGAGCAAGAGGTCGAACTGCTCGAATCAGTGCGCCGCATCTTCTCTCCGGCCGACCTGCAGGTGCGTCTTGACGCCAACGGAGCCTTTTCGCCACGTGATGCGCTAAGCCGGCTTGAGCGCCTGGCAAAATACGCCATCCACTCAATAGAGCAGCCCATCAAGGCCGGAAAGCCGCAAGCCATGGCCGAAATATGCCGCAGATCGCCAATAGACATTGCCCTGGACGAAGAGCTGATAGGGGTGAGGGACGACACATCAAAAGCCAGGCTGCTCGACGAGATTTGCCCGCGCTACATCATCCTAAAGCCTGCGCTTTGCGGAGGCTTCGCCCATAGCGGCCAATGGATTGAAGCTGCGCGCAAGCGAGGCATTGGATGGTGGGCCACGTCGGCTCTTGAGTCTAACGTGGGGCTTAACGCTTTGGCCCAATGGCTTGACAGTGTCATCGAAGGCGATGACTCAGAAATGCGCCAGGGGCTTGGCACAGGAGGCCTTTACACAAACAATATTGAGTCGCCTTTGTCGCTCGTAGGAGACAGGCTCAGGCATGACGCATCTGCTCGCTGGGGACAGATCCCATGATGGGCGCTTTGGAAGCAACCGCAAAGCGGCTCGGGGCTGTGATCTGCAATCTTTGAGACATTATGTTAAATAGGAATCGACATGACATACGCTGAATTTGAAAAGGAATGGGCCGGAGAAGGCGCCTTTGTGAAGGCCCGCACATCAGGCTCAACGGGTACGCCAAAGGACGTGCTTCTGCGCAAAGATGACATGTTGGCTTCAGCAAAGGCCACGAACGCATATTTCGGCATCGACAGCGCATCGGTGCTTGCCATACCGCTATCATGCGATTACATCGCCGGAAAGATGATGGCTGTGCGGGCATACGCAGCAGGGTGCCGCTTGTTTGTCATAGCCCCCAAAAACATATTTGACATAGGCTGTGGAAGCATCGACCTGCTGTCGGTGGTGCCTACGCAGGTCGATTGCCTGCTTAACCACCCTGACTGGGTCGGAAGGATTGGCGCTGTGATAGTGGGGGGAGCACCCTTGGACCAAGGGCGCAGAGAAGCGCTGGCAAGGATGGGGTATAACGCCTATATGTCTTACGGCATGACCGAGACCTGCAGCCACATCGCTCTTGCACGCATAGGAGAGCCTTATGAAGCAATGCCGGGCGTGACTTTTGAAGTGGACGGCAGAGGCTGTCTCGTGGCCAATATACCGGCAATGACAATAGGCAGAGTGGTGACAAACGACATCGTTGAACTGATAGATTCACGCATATTCCGATGGATGGGCCGATACGACAATGTCATAAACTCCGGAGGCATCAAGATTTTCCCCGAAAGACTCGAAGAGGAGATAGCCCGATATGTTGATGCGACATTTTACATAGTGGGCATTCCTGACGAGAAGTGGGGCCAGGCTGTGCAAATGGTGGTGGAAGGTGACGAAAATATGCGCGGAATGATCGAAGGGGCCTTAAAAAGTCATCTTGACCATAAATTTTTGCCAAAAAGCATACGGTTTGTCGGGATGATAGACCGCACGAGCAACGGAAAAATAAAGAGACTGCCTGTGGATTAGTCTGTTACCCGACTAATCGCCCCTTGAGATTTCGATATTTGCGTTTGCATCTACATCCGTAAGGAAATTTCAATTCTTGTTGAGGTATTTCAACAGACCAGTCCTCTCATCTTTGAGAGGGAGTGAAAATTTCAAAACTATTGTCAGTGTAAAAGACCATTATGGTCTGTATCTTTTTGTTTGCATCGGGAGCCAAAGCGATCTGCGGCTCCTTTTTATTTATGGCTGAGGAGTCAGGCTTCGACATAGCCAGTTCCTTTAGCGCGTCTCCATCCAAAGGCACCGTGGGATGCACATTGTGCTCGGGAGGTTGCGCAACGCCTTGATTTGCAGGTACAGACTGTCGCATAGTAGGCGCCGACGCATTGGCTCCGCCCTTCGTCATGTCACCATCTCCAAACAACAGCCACGCTACATTAAGCTCGGGAAATGCATCATGAAGCTTTTCAAGAACTTCATTGCTGATCTTCTTATTGCGTCCGCTCAATATCTGCGAAAGGGTCGGGCGGGGGATTAGAGCCGCATCCGCAAATTGTGAAATGGGCAGTCCGGTATGCTCCATGTATATTTTGAGGCGATCTACAATATTCATAAGACAAAATCTGTATTTTGGGGGAAAAATTTCGATGTGCAAATGTAATCATAATATTTGTAAACACAAAATTTTCTTTTGAGAATCTTCAAGCGTTGTTCACGGATGCAAATTTATCGTTGTGAATTTACAACTGAATATGATTTTCATCCGTAAAATCAACAAGACACAGGCGCGTTGAATTATCTAAAGTTGTTGATTAACTTTAAGTTGAGATGTGACTGCACAGCAGCGTGCCCTGCTTTTACGTTTCTGCGCCCCAGGAGGCGGGGCGCAGAAACGTGATATTTAAAGAGCGGGTTTAATTTATTTGTGCAATTCGGTGGTTTTTAAGCGTATACTTATATAGTTAATTTGTGTTTAAATCAAGAATTCACAAACAAAATACGTTTACACGTTGGAATTTACAATTGTGGTGCCACTTCTTTTCGCCTATGCGATTTGCGTTTCCAAATCGTGTGACCTATCAAACTTGCACCAGCAACAAACCTCTGAATGTAAACACATCCTTTGTTTGCCATTGGGATTCGTAAATTCTGCTTTTTGGGGGAAGCCCTATACATCTATTTCTTAATTTCTCCCGTTCTAAATGTAGTTTTTCAATGTAGTACATTATTATAACGTATTTGACATCAAGTATTGTTCGATATTATCCTAATTTAGCTTTCTGAAAAACAATAAATTATAGTTAAAAAACCTTTGTTTCGCCCATTTGAGAATCGTCTATACGCAATGAATCCATAATCCAAGCCGAATTCTTTGGTTTTCGTTGGGCCTATTTGTCAAGTGGACGCTGGTTCTCTGTCATTACTGTTTTTTTGAAATAACACCGCCCGGCATTGATGATGCGCTATCTTTGCATCGACTCCTATTGCCGACTGATTGCTGACCGTGCCTATTTATTTAGCGAATTAGAGAAACGAGCGCAAACGATGCGATGATTCCGGAACGTCATAATTCTGTAGGATAACAAAGAACAATACTTGATGTCAAAAATGGAAGAAGCGCCATTGACCTGAACGAGTAAAGGCCACACCTATGAAATATCCCTCGCGGAGCTGATTGTGATGGCGCAAACCCACAATCAGCCACAACGGCACAAAATGTCCGATAATAGTTATTATGTTAAATAGGGTTTGGTGCATCTGATTCTGATCTTTTTTGGGGAAATATGATTATGGCGTGAGGAATGCCCTACCCGAATTTGAGTGATTATTGCTCGCTATAGCCCCCGCTTTGTGAGATTTCGTTATCTGAAAATAAACTGGCGGTCCGCAGGAATATCGCATTCTCGCGAAGTCCTGCGGGGCCGTCAGTCTGTATGATTATTCAAGGGGTTGCTCCGTGAGTTCTATTCAGATCATACGATGCCTCTTATTTCTGAAATGTCATTGAGTCCGTTTTCTTGGCAATATTGCTCGAGGCCTGCGGCTACCTCCTGCGAAATGCGCGGATTTATGAAATTGGCCGTTCCGATCTGTATGGCTGTGGCTCCGGCCATGATGAATTGCAACGCGTCGTCCGTGCTCGCAATTCCGCCAAGCCCTATCACGGGGATGCCTACGGCCTTTGCCACTTGCCACACCATGCGCACTGCAACCGGCCGCACTGCGGGCCCAGAAAGACCGCCTGTGATGGTAGACAGATACGGCCTGCGGCGCTTGACATCGATGGCCATGCCCATAAGCGTGTTTATGAGCGAAACGCTGTCGGCGCCCTCCGCTTCAGCGGCTTTGGCGATATCCACGATTGACGTCACATTGGGCGATAGTTTCATGATAAGAGCCTTGGGCCATTTCTGGCGCACGGCCTTGGTCACTTCAGCAGCGCCTTCGCATGTGGTGCCGAAAGCCATGCCTCCCTGCTTCACGTTTGGGCACGAGATATTGACTTCTATGGCGCGGATGCGATCAAGCGGAGCAAGCTTTTCGCAAACTTCCACATAGTCTGACACACAAGATCCGGCCACATTGACGATGATCTCTGATGTGTATTTCTTTGCGATACGTGGATATATGTGCTCTATGAAATGGTCAACGCCCTTGTTCTGGAGCCCCACGGCATTGAGCATGCCTGACGGGGTCTCGACCATGCGCGGCGCCGGATTTCCCTGCCGTGGATGCAATGATGTGCCCTTCACGATTATGCCGCCGAGGGAGTTTATGTCCATCAGATCTTCAAATTCCTCTCCGTAGCCGAATGTGCCTGATGCGGTTAGCACCGGGTTCTGAAGGCGCAGCGGCCCTATGTTGACGCTTAAATTTGCCATTTCAGTTGGTTTATGTTGAATACGGGTCCGTTTTTGCATACGCATACGTTGCCATCGGCGGTGTCTTCCACGCAGCAAAGGCAAGCTCCAAGGCCACAGGCCATCATGTTTTCGAGCGAGACTTCGCAATTTATGCCACGCGAGGCGGCAATCCCCGCCACTGCTTTCATCATAGGCGTGGGGCCACAGCATGCGATATCGGAGATTTCGGAGGCGAATACCGAATTGCAGGTTATCAAGCCCTTTTCTCCGGCTGAACCGTCTTCAGTGGAGACGTGCACCGGGCCATATTTCTTAAATTCGTCGAGGAGCAGCAGGTCTTTGGCCGATCGGGCGCCGAGAGCGAAAACGGGCTTGTACCCTTGCTCGAAAAGAACTTTGCCAAAGTAAAGGAGGGGCGCCACCCCTACTCCGCCACCTACGAGCAAAACGCTGTCGCCTTGCTTGGAGGGCAGGCTGAATCCATGACCGAGAGGCAGAAGCACATTGTAGATGTCGCCCACCGAAGAGTTGACCATGTGCGAGGTGCCTTGGCCGGCGTTGCGCACGAGAAGCCAGATTTGGTCGGCGTCATAGTCGGCCATGCAAATCGATATGGGCCTGCGCAGAAATGTGCTCTTGGAATCAGGAATCTCGATCTGCGCGAATTGGCCCGGCTGAATGCCCTCGGGCAATGAGCCGGAAAGCGGCGATAACTTGATCAATGCGTAAGAGTCCGCTATATGACCAATGCTCACCACCCTCATGTCGGGCATTTGTTTGGCGTATGTTTTATCCATTTACGGTTGCTGATTGGTTTTTGCAAAATTACGGAAAAAACGTGAGATTACCTCACCGGGCATTGAAAAAAATGGAGACGGCGCAAAAATCCGGGCCTTAAGAGCAAATATGCACGAAATGGGTATGCAATTGTGTTTTTTACGGATGTTTTGGGTGTGATTCTGACAAAAAATCGCTAATTTTGCATCGTATTTGTGAAATGAATCACTATCACATAATAGATAAAATGAAATTACTTGAAGGAAAAACCGCGCTGATCACCGGTGCGGCTCGTGGCATCGGCAAAGCCCTTGCCTTGAAGTTCGCCCAGGAAGGCGCCAACATTGCTTTCACCGATCTTGTGATCGATGAGAATGGCAAAGCCACCGAAGAGGAAATAGCTGCTCTCGGAGTCAAGGCTAAAGGATATGCGTCAAACGCCGCCAAATTCGACGAGACCGAGGGCGTAGTGGCTGAAGTGATGAAGGATTTCGGACGCATCGACATACTTGTGAACAATGCCGGCATCACCAAAGATAAGCTCATGCTCCGCATGGGCGAATCAGACTGGGACGCTGTCATTGCCGTCAATCTCAAGAGCGCCTTTAATTTCATCCACGCCGTGCTTCCCATCATGATGAAGCAGCGCCAGGGATCAATCATCAACATGGCTTCAGTTGTCGGCGTTCACGGCAATGCAGGCCAAGCCAACTATGCTGCTTCCAAGGCCGGCCTCATCGCTCTGGCCAAGAGCATCGCTCAGGAAGTAGGCTCGCGCAACATCCGCGCCAATGCCATCGCTCCCGGCTTCATTGAGACCGCAATGACCGCCGCCCTCCCCGACGACGTTCGCGCCGAGTGGTGCAAGAAGATACCTTTGCGCCGTGGCGGCCAGGTTGAGGATATCGCCAATGTGGCTACGTTCCTCGCTTCTGACATGTCGAGCTATGTCACCGGCCAGGTTATCCAGGTCGATGGTGGCATGAATATGTAATAGAGCCCACGGGCAAACCAATATTTGCCAAAGAGGCCGCCTGACATTTGTTTAGGCGGCCTTTGCTTTTACCGAGGGCGATCTTCTCCCCACCCCCGCTGTGAAAAAGAAAGCGCGGAAGCGGATGTTGTCTCCGCCTTCGCGCTTGTTTTTTCGCTGCTCCGAACCTCCCGGCAGGTATCAGTCGAGACTGGGCTTGTCCTTTGAGGGGTTGCGGAAATGGATTTTGTGCTCTGTGTATTCCTGTGCGGCTATAAGTGTGGGCTTGGGGAGCTTCTCGTAGTAGCGCGAGATCTCGATTTGCTCGCGGTTTTCAGAAACTTCCTCCATTGTGTCGTTGAGGGATGCGAATTCCTGCAGCTTCTTCTCAAGGTCATGCTTCATCTCTGCTGCGATCTGGTTGGCGCGCTTCGCGATGATGCATACGGTCTCGTAGACGTTGCCGGTGTCTTCCGAGAGTTGGATCATGTCACGGGTGACGGTGTTGAGGGGTGCGTTGGTCTTCTTATAGTCCATCATTTATGATATTTGTGATTTACTTTTGTTGCATTATTGCTTAATGAGACGCCGGGGCGGGAATCAGTCCTTCACGTATTTCTGCGTGATTTTGAGTATGTTGTTTGCCTCGTCGGTGTATTTGCTTTCAGGATAGTTGTTTGTGAAGTTGTAGTATTCGTCAAGCACTTCACGGAATCGGTCGATCTTGCGCTCATCGATACTGAGGTTGGCCTCCTGGAACTTGGATTTGAGCACAAGCATCTCGAGGTCTTCCTTGTATTTTGAGTAAGGATAGTCTTTGACGGCATTCTGGGCCACGATGATGGCGCTTTCGTAGTTGTTGCCCATGTATGTGCCGAGGTTGTAGTAGAGCTGGGCGTTCTGCAGCTGCTTGAGCGTGAGCTTGTCCTGGAGGTCGAATACAGCCTGCTGCGCCTGCCTCACGCGGTCGCTCTGGGGGAAATATTCGAGAAAGCCGTTGAGTTCTTCGATAGCCGTGAGGGTGCCTGTCTGGTCAAGCTGGGCTTCGGGCGAGTCGAGGTAGTATCCGTATCCGCAATAGAAGCGTGCCAGCTCTGCATATTTGCCTCTGGGATAGCGCGTGTAGTACATCTTGAAATAAGTGCCTGCGCTGTAATAATCCTTGTTTTCGTATTCGCTCATGCCAAGGAGGTAAAGGCTCTCTTCGGCTTTTTGCGTACCTTTGAAGACTGTGATGCACTCTTTAAGCAGAGTTGAAGCCTGGGCATAGCGCTTCTGCTCGAAAGCCTTTTTGGCGTAGGCGAATTTGTATTCAAAATCTCGGCTTTTCTGGGCCTTCTGATACTCTCCGCAAGAGCAGAGGGCGGCAAGCATGAGAACGTATATAAATTTCTTAAACATGATAGTTAGTCCTAATATCTTGCAAAGTTAAGCATTTTTGGCGAAAATAAGTCTGCAAAGGCATATAAAAATGTACCGTTTAATGCAAAAGATTTTGAAAAACCTCAAGCCTGCTTCAAAGTAAAACGGATTTTGCGGAGCGGTATCCGCAAAATCCGTGATGTCAGCAGGCTTCGGGCCAGGCTCCGCCCTCATGCCGGAAGGGGCTTTTTTCGGGGAGAGCCGGCGCCCGGTTTATTATTTCTTCTCCTTGCGCTTTTCCAACTGGCGCTCGATGGCTTCGAGGCAAAGGTCGATGGCCTCCTCAAATGTGTCGGCAACCTTGGTGGCTACGATTTCTTCGAGTGTCGGGATGCTGACTTTCACCACAGCTTCCTTGTTCATGGCTGTTTCTGGCTTTACGACCTTAAGAGTCGCGTCTACCACAGAGATGTTCGTGTTGTGTCGGGCCAGGCGTTCGGCCTTCTTTACGATGAAGGCTTCCAGGCGGTCGCTGGCGTCAAAGTGGATGGCTTGGATTCTAACTTCCATAGTTTCCTCCTTTTTTTAAGGCGCGTGGGTGCGCGTGTTCGTAATTATGTTTCAGTTCACTCATAGATATATGGGTGTATATCTGTGTTGTTTGCAAAGAAGAATGGCCGAGCAGCTCCTTCACGCTGTTGAGTTCGGCACCGGCATTGAGCATGTCGGTGGCGAATGAGTGGCGCAGCGTGTGGGGTGAGCGCTTGGCTGAAGACACCCGCCCGTCAAGGGCGTTGTGCACAGCGCGGAGCACTGTCTTGTAGTCGATCCCCTGCCCTTTCCGGCCTACGAACAGGTAGGGCGAGCTGATGGCGGGGCAGCATGAAGCCCGCAGTTCGCGGTAAGCGTCAATGCGTTCGGCCAATGTCTCTCCGAAGGGCACTGCCCGCTCCTTGCTTCGCTTGCCCACCACCCTCAAAGTGCGGGAGGAAGTGTTGACCTGGGAGTCAAGGAGGCCGGCCATCTCAGATGCGCGCAAACCGGTCTCGTATATCATATCTACGATGAGGTAGTCGCGCATCGAAATAAAGTTTTCGGCGTCAGGGGCATCGTTGAGAATAGCCTGCGTCTGCGAGGCCTTGATCACCGAAGGAAGATTCTTTGGCGCCCGAGCCAGCTGCAGATCGGCTGCCGGGTTCTCTTTCATGCCGTGGCGCTTCATCATGAATTTGAAGAATGACCTCAAGGCCGAGGCTTTGCGCTTGATCGACCGCGGCCCTATGCCCGAAGCGCTGAGCGAGGCCACCCACTGGCGCAGATCGGCTGTGGATGTGTCCTCTACGCTCAACTCGCGCTTTCCGCCGGAGGTGGCGAAAGCCTCCCACTGGCGCAAATCGCGCTCGTAGGCTGAGGCCGTCAAGTCAGAGGCGGCAAGCTCGTTTTTGAGGTATGATACAAATTCGCTTATCTGCATGGGCTGATACTTTCTTTATAAAATCAAAATTACACGAAAATGTTTAGATTTCCAAATGTTTTTAATAAAAATTTTGCAAATATGCAAAAACGACGTCGGACGCAGATGGGCAGGCATCTGCGTCCGACGCGCGTAATCATGTGGCTGGCAGCCCTGAAAGGCTGTCGCCCCCTAATCAGTAAGTGTGCGAGTCATGCTCGAGCTCATGCTCTGTAAGCGGCTTGGCGCTGAGTTTGCGCCACACGCATATTATGTACGCAAGGACAAAGGGCACAAGGATCGAAACCCAGCTCATGACTTTGAGCGTAAATAGCGATGACGAGCTGTTGGAGATGCTGAGCGAGCTCTGCGGATCGACAAGCGACGGGTAGTAGGCGGTGCCATTGTATCCGGCAAGGAAGAAGAGCACGAGCACCACGAGCGCAACGCCTGCGCCTCCCACCCAGAATCCGGCCTTGAACGTGTTGGAAAAAGATGTGCGGATGATGGCTCCAAGCACCAACGCAACTCCGACGAGGAGCATCGCAGCGCACCACCACATCTGCCACAGATTGTGCCAATAGATATTATCCTCCTCAACAAACAGTCCACCGTCAATGCGGTATCCCGACTGAATGAAAAGAAGCACGGCAAAGACTATGAAGAGCACGGCGAAGATGGCGCCGTTGAAGAGTGTCTTTATGCGCATGAGCTTCTCAAATCCACTGCCGGCGCTGACACTCGTGATGAAATACATGCAGGCCATGGTGCGGGCAAGGTAGAAGACCGCAAATCCGAGTATCAGGCATCCGGGCATCGCTATTGCCTCAAGCCCATGGGTAGGAGCCCACTGCGAGATCACGGGCGACGCACCGTCGAGAATGTTGCCCTTGCTCACCGTGAATTCCGCGCCGAAGAAGAATGTGCCCACGGCCACGCCAAGCATGACACAGCCGAAAAGGCCATTGAATGTGAGCAGGCCATCATAGACATTGGTGCCATAGATATTGCCCTTCTTGCGGCGGAATTCATAGCTGAACGCCTGCACCACGAAGCTGACCAGAATCAGCATCCAAAGCCAATACGCTCCTCCGAAACTTGTGGAATAGAACAGAGGAAATGACGCGAAGAATGCGCCTCCGAACACCACGAGCGTGGTGAACGTAAACTCCCACTTACGCCCCAGAGAATTCACCATCAGTGATTTATAGTCGGGATGGGTGGTCCATATCAACGTCTGGCCACCCTGCACGAACAGCAGGAACACCAGGGCGGCGCCAAGCACCGAGATCAAAAGCCACCAATAGGCTTGAAATGTTGCCAGTTCCATATTATTATCAGTTTTTTGGTTGTTCGATGTTAGTGTATCTCGACTGGCCGATGAACCTGAGCATAATGCTTATCTCAGCTATCAGAAGCAGAGTGAAGAGAGCGGCGAATATCCAGAATGTTGTCTGTACCGAACCGGCCGAAATATCGGAGATCGCGGCCTCGCGAGGCAGCACATCCTGGATCACCCACGGCTGACGTCCCACTTCGGCCACAATCCAACCAGCCTGCGAGCAGATCCACACCACCGGCACCGAAATGATGCCGGCCCAATGCAGCCAACGCTTTTCGAGAAGACGTGTCCTGCGGTACGACACAAAGATCATCACGATGAACAGGAGCAGAAGATAGCCGCCGGCCATGACCATAACGCGGAAAGCATAGAATGTCATTGCCACCGGCGGCACGCCCTGCTCCGGGCTGTCAAAGTATCCGTATCCAAAATATTTATAGTTGGCTTTAACCTCAGCGGCCGCCTTGGCCATGCCGTCAGCGTCACCGGCAGCCTTGGCCTCGCCGTATGCCCGAAGAGCAGCCTGCGCCTTGCGGCCGATTTCAATGCGCTCGGCGTATGACACTGTGCGCACGGTATCGCCTTCGGGGGTCAGCTCGATGCCCTGTATCAAGTCGTCGATGCCGGGCACGAATGACTGCGCGTCATGGTTGGCGAGAATCGAGAGTCCGTAGGGAATCTCCATTGAGAAAAGCATGGGGTCTTGTCCGTCTCCGGGCTTCTTGTCAGGGTTGAGCACACCGATTCCGACCAGACCCTGCCCGCATTCGCCTTGATAGAGGCCCTCCATGGCAGCCAGTTTCATGGGCTGCACGCGAGCGACTTCAACGGCAGAGCCGTCGCCGGTCCACGTCACGAGCAGTATTCCCGCCAGGCCAACCCATGACGCAATCCTCATGGAAGCCTTAGCGGCGTCGACGTTGCTCTTCTTCCACAGGAGCCAACTGCTGACACCGATGACGAAGACCGCGGCAAGCACCCATCCACTTGTGACTGCATGGAAAAACTTATTCATTGACACCGAATTGAAGGCCACCGCCCAGAAATCGTCCATCACATTGCGCATCTGGTCGGGATCAAACTCCATGCCCACAGGATTTTGCATCCAGGCATTCGCGATAAGAATCCACAAAGCAGAAAGCGAAACGCCCAGAGCCACAAGCCAGGTGGAAGCCAAGTGGAAACCGCGGCTCACCTTGTTCCAGCCGAAAAACATCACGGCAATGAACGTAGCCTCCATGAAAAAGGCCAAAAGCCCCTCGATGGCAAGAGGCGCTCCAAAGATATCGCCCACGAACCAACTGTAGTTTGACCAGTTGGTGCCGAACTCAAACTCAAGGATGATGCCTGTGGCTACGCCGCAGGCAAAGTTTATGCCAAACAGCGTCATCCAGAATTTCGTGATGCCCTTCCACCGGGTCTCGCCTGTGCGCACATAGAGAGTCTCCATGATGGCCACTATTAGGGAAAGGCCAATGGTCAGAGGCACGAAGAGCCAATGATACATGGCCGTGAGTGCGAACTGCGCCCTCGACCAGTCGACTAAACTCGCTAAATCATTCATTGTAAAACATTTTATTTGGTTATATATATGATTTCATGGTTTGATACTTGAATTTCAGGCCTCCTCCCCTCGCCTTTCGGCTATTTGGTCAGAGCGGTGCGCACAGCCTGAGCGCGCTGCTCGTCGGTTTCATACCGCTGCTTGAGGACATCAGGGAAAAAAAACAGTTTAAGCACCAGGAAGAGCACAATCACCTTGAACACAATTAATGCCCAAAGCTTGCGCCCGATCGTCATTTCCCGGAAGCCGTCGGCATAAAACCTCCAGATTTTCTCCAAGGGCCCCCGCTTATTTTCAGATATATGTTCCATGATGGCAAATTTAACCAAATTTTATATAAATCGATTTTATATAACCCAAAAACCTTACCCAAAACCAAGTTATTTCAAGCTAAAAAAAGCAAAGTACGAGAAAATAACAAAAAACCTCATGGGAAATTTTGTCGATAGCAGAAAAATGACTAACTTTGTAATCCAATACACTCCGGGGCTGACTGGCTTTGACAGCGTGTAGAAACGGTGTGTAAGCGTGCAGAGCGATGATGCCTGACCTCTTTAATAGCCGACATCAAAAATTCAAATGGCGAAAACAACTACGCTCTCGCTGCTTGATCTGAAGTATAGTAGGATCGCTTAATTCGCGCAATAGTTGCGTGAACGAGACATCGCCCGATTGTCAATGTTCCAGGACTAATCGATCAGCGGTGCAGCTAAACTGGAAATAGGGCCAAGAGAGCCTCGATCTCGGCCCGAAGCCTTAGAGGATAAGGATGAGGTTGGTCGTCCCGGCCTGCCCCATCTCGAAAACCAATCGGATGACTACGCACGTAGAAAGCACATTGGTTCCGCGTTTGGACGAGGGTTCGACCCCCTCCAGCTCCACTTATGGCATCCGACCTAATTCGGACAATACGAGACAAACCTCGGACTATCAGATAGTTCCGAGGTTTTTTCGTGTCTTATCCTATCGGATTCAGGACCGATTTCAGACCAAGTTAAGACCTCCTCAGACCACTATTCGTCACCAAATCGTTACCCAAATTCCAGAAACTAAAATGGTGACAAGTTGGTGACAGAAAGCAACCTAAAGATTTGGTGTTCAATATCTTCCAAAGACACAACTCAGACCTAACTCGGAATTTTGGGCGACTTTTTAACCATAAGAATGATGGGTGTTAAAAATGAAGTTGTCACATATTTCCGATGTTTGCTATTAAAGCGATGAAATCATTGCCAGTTACGTCATGTCGTATGAATGTCCGGCATGTTAAAAATGACGTAAGTCGCTGATATGTCTGATGTTTGACTTCAAAGCGTCCAATCGGACAAGAAGTTAAACTTGTTATCATATCGAAGCCGGGAGAAATCGTCTTCATGATAACACTAAATCCAAGGAAGAAATGAAAAAGAACACTTTCAAGATTCTTTATCATATCCGTGGCAATAGGACGAATAAAGATGGCAAGGCATCCATTATCGCCCGCATTGCAGTCAACGGAGAATATGAAAGAATCAGTACCACACTCTCCATTGAACCGGAACTATGGGATGTAAATTCCATGAAGGCTATTGGCCGCTCAGCAAAAATACTTGAAATAAACAAACGACTTGAAGATATGAGAGTCGTTCTGAAGGAGCACTACTATGACATCCTCAACCGTCACGGCTATGTGACTGCGGAGATGGTGAAGAATGCCTTTACAGGTGTTACCGCCAAAGAGGAATCACTCGTACCCCTTTACCTCCAGCATCTGGAAGACACCAAGAAGCTCGTCGGCCTAAGCAAAGCCGACCCTACCTATAGGAAATACGAGCGGATGTACCGCCGTGTGGTGGAGTTTATGAAGAAGAAATACAACATAACTGATATTCCCCTGCGAGAAATCAAGACCTCCTTCATCACCGATCTGGAGTTTTTCCTTCGCACGGAATACAAGTATTCGCAGAATACCACCTACAAGTGCATGAAGTTCTTCAAGCAGGTAATCAACAAAGGCATTCGTGCCGGACTGATTTTCGTTGACCCTTTCAACGGTTATAAAATCAGCTGCGAGAGAGTTGACCGTGGCTATCTTACGGAAGATGAATTATCCAAAATGATGGCTAAGGAGTTTGCTTCGGCCAGACTGGAGCAGGTGCGCGATGTGTTTATCTTCGCTTGCTTTACCGGACTGGCTTACATCGACCTCGCACATCTCCGCGTTGACAACATCCAGAAGATGTTCGATGGCAGACTGTGGATTGTAACCCATCGTCAGAAGACCAATACCAAAGTGACAGTACCACTCCTGCCTCCGGCTCTCAAAATACTGAAAAAGTATGAGGGCAAGTACCTCGATGGACAGTTGATGCCCATCATAACCAACCAAAAGCTCAACTGTTACCTGAAGGAGATTGCGGACATCTGTGGGATTGAGAAGAATCTCACGTTCCATCTGGCGCGGCATACGTTTGCCACGACCATGACGCTCGGAAAGGGCGTGCCTATCGAGTCGGTCAGCAAGATGCTTGGGCATACCAACATCCAGACCACTCAAATCTATGCAAGAATCACGAATGAGAAAATCAGCAAGGACATGGAAAACCTCGCAAAAAATCTCGGAGACCTCGATTTTTAGTTGATATATGGCTAATCCACTGATAAAGTGTCGGCTACATATCAATAGCCGGCACTTTGTCTTTATCCCAGACACTTAACAAAAGTTAAAATCCTCATTTATTTGTGGGAACTACCTTGGGAAGTTCCCAAGTCACCCTACAAGTATTAGCTTACTTTGCCGGCGTAACCACCACTAAACTCCAAAAGATATGGAACAGAACATCACTCTGGAGCTGGTCTATCAAAGGCAAGTCTCCCTTGAACAAACCCTGAATCTGATTCTCGAACTGCTGAAGACAGAGGAGAAGAAGAAAAAGGAGATGCAGGAAGCGGCGGAGGACATATCTGCCATTCCTCCCATCCCGAACTCACTTGCCGCAAAGTTGCTGAAGATTACCACACGCCAACTCCAGCGCAAGCGCCGCGAATACAAGCTCACATGGATTGAGAGGGGCCGGGAGGTGTACTATCACATCGTGCCTATAATAAAGGCTATCCACCGTCTCCAGCTCAAATGGAACGAGTCAGTGCTTGAAGATATAAAGAAGTCGAACCATAGAATCCCGAGAGTGAAATGACATCAGCAGAATTCAAAATCATCTGCCGTATGATTACGGAGCTGGAGACCAAGTTCAACAAAAAACTTGACGGTTTTGGAGACAGATTCATCGGTATGTTGCAAGGCTTCTCTATTCTCGATCCCGACAAGCAGACCATGACCACCAAGGAAGTATGTGAGCAATATGGTGTCTCAGAGAGAAAACTTTGCGACATGAGAAAGAACGGTGAGATACCATTCACAAAAACCGGAAAGGGAAAGAATAGCAAAATTATATACCGCATAGCGGATGTGGCCGAGGTGTTCTCATCCAGATAAAAAAGAAATCACACATACCATCTATAATAATCGCGTCGGCAACGGCGCAAGTATCAACCCACTAAACCCACTGTAATTATGGAACAAAACCAGAATTATGAAGAAGTGCTTATTGCTCGAAACAATGAGACTGGGCAGGTAGGCGCAGTCACCGGACAGAATCCCGATGGCACCCCCAAGATGACCGATGTAAAGTCGGCTAAACTCTCCGACCTCGTGAAATTCACCAAAGGTCAGAATCCGATGGAGGCTTTCCTCTCAAACTTCATGCGTCAGGCAAAGAACCCCACGACATTCGGATTCTTCAAAGTCCCCGCTGACCGCTTCGAGAGCGTCGGGATGGCGATGTCAGACTTCATGAAGAATCCCGAAGAGAACGCTGAGATCCTCAAAGACTTCAAGGTCGAGATGCCACAGCAGACTCAGGCAGAAACACAGGAACAGAAGCCTGTGGCTGACAAGACCGCTCCGGCTGTTGAGAATACCCCTGCGGAACATCACTATCAGTCAATCGACGAAAGTAAAATTGACTGGGCGAATCTCAAAGAGAAATGGGGAATCGACCGCGATGAACTCGAAAAGTCCGGCGACCTCAAAGAGATGCTCTACAACCGGAAGTCGAAACTCGTGACAGTAACCCCGACATTCGGCGGTGAGAAGTTCCCGATTGACGCTCGTCTATCTTTCCGAACTGATGCCGCCGGCAACGTAAAAGTCGTGCCACACTTTATCCACCGTGAGTCGAAACTCGACCAAGAGTTTGATGGCTACAAATTCACCAAGGAGGATAAGGACGCACTCAAATACACCGGCAATCTCGGAAAAGTCGTGGAACTGACCGGAGCCAACGGCGAGAAAGTCCCCTCATACGTCAGTCTCGACCGCCTCACCAACGAGATAGTCTCGGTACCTGTCAAGGATGTATATATCCGCGACACTGTGGGTCAAACAAAACTCACAATTCCAGAAGTCATGCAACTGAAGGAAGGCAAGGCACTCCCTCCGAAGGAGATAGAGGGCAAGAACGGGCAGAAATACACCGTGGTGCTTCAGGTGTCTGCCGACCGAAAGGGCATTGAGTTTGTACCGGGCGGCGCAAGAAAACAATCGCAGTCTCAGGAACAGGGCGATAACCAAAACCAAAGCAAGGGTCAGTATAACTCTTGGACTACGAAAGATGGCAAAATCAAGCCCATAACCAAATGGGCCGGTATTCCGCTCTCGCCACAGCAGCAGGCGGACTATGCCAGCGGCAAGGTCGTGAAGATGGACAACATGGTTGACAAGAAAGGTCAGCAATGCACCGTCTATCTCTACTTCAGTCCTAAAGACCAGCGTCCCAAGACCTCGCTCACCGATGTCGGCATTCAGATCGCCGATGAGAGCAAGACTCAAGTCGCTGTCAACAACGAGGGCAAGACCAACGAGGCGACAAAGAATGTCACCGACCCGCTCCAGAAGGGACAGACCGCCCCGAAGGACGAAAACCAACAGAAACAGCAGCGCAAGCCCAAAGGCCCGAAGCTCTGATTCTGATCTCTAAAGGTTGAAATAACATGAGGAAGGTCCGGAACTTCCGATTGTTTTCACCCACCACTACATCCATCCAAAAATAATTATTTACAAACATTCTAAATCTTCATTGATATGACAACGAAGAATCTCACAACGGTCATCACTGACCACCAGCTCACCGCCGACACTATCGCCACCGCATTAGGTGCAAACGAGAAACACAACGGCTACTATCTCGGCAACGGCTATGCCGTTACATGGACAAACGGCAGTGTCATCGAAGCCACGTTCTCACCCGATGAGGCATTCGTCCTCGCATCAGGCATGGATCCCAAGTTGGTCTATGCACACAACTTCAAGTTCGCCATCCGCAACTTCGATGAACTTCTCGGATACAAGAAAAGTGAGCAGGATGCCAAACATCTCGCTACCGTCAAGGCTCTCTGGAAGATGAGCCACACGATAGTCAACGCCATGATGCCCTGTATCGAAAGCGACCTCGACTTCCTGAGCCTCTACTATTTCATCGGTTGTCCGGTGACTGTGCGTCGCGCATGGCTTCCAATACTCACCAAACAGGCAATCGTCAATGCCGTTGCCAACGGGCCGAAGCGACCCGAAAAATATGAGCAATGGCTCGCCGACGGTATCTACAACAAGCTTGTCAAAGTCTGCCAGGAGGATGCTGAACAGCGTGGTGCTTCGGTAATCGAAGAGATGCCCGTTAAGGAAGCTGCCAAGGAAACAGCGTCATTCGGCGTAGCCACACCTAATGCCGGAGAGACAATCGAAATGGAAAAGCACACAATCCAGTTCACCGACGGTCTCACGCTCTTCAATCTTCCCCAGCTTCTCATCGCCGGTGCTGTAGAACTCGACTTCACACACGAGCAGACCATCGCCACCGCTTTCAAGCTGTATGCCAAGAAACTCATATCATATCCTCTGGCACAGCAGAACACCATCCCCTACGAGGTGTGGAGCCTGATGAAGCACAACAAGGAGGTGCTCCGCCATAATTCCAAGTGGGGAAAGAAGGTGAAAAACTTCCTGTCGCGCCGCCACAACTTCCGTTCCGGCGAGAACGAGTTCAACGGGTTCGGTATCGTCACCACCGGGCTGCACCCGACCGACCTCACCCGTGAGGAGGAGAAACTCTACAACCTCATCGTCAAGCGTGTCCTCGATGCCTTCACACCCGTCAAGAACCGCTATGGCAAGAAGGTCTCAAAGCGAAAAAACTATAAAAAATCAGACAAAAATGCCTGAGCCATACATATATTAACACGAATCATTCCTCCGATGTCCCGATAATTTATTATCTTTGCACTTGATTCATCGTCATACAATGTTTTTGTTTCATTATTTGACGTGGATTTAGTGGTGGGACATCGGGAGGGATACCCGATGTCCTTTTTTCACACACTCACACACACCGAGGACGACGGTACACCACTAAACTCCAAAATCCCGATGAAACAGAATGTTGAATCATGGGAGATGGACCACTACCGCGTCTATCTCCTCGGTCACCTGCGTGACCACCACTTCCCCCAATACACAAATCAGAAGTTTGTAGATGAGCGCGTTGAATCCGTTTACGACACACTCACCACGCTAAGGCGAGAAGGCCGTTCCGTGCAGGTCGCCCATGAACTGGCCATGCGCACTCTTCTCGATGGGCTGTATGTTTCCCGTTACGATATTCTCTACGATATTGTAGAAGACAAGCTGTGGCAAAAGTTTCCGCCTGAATACTGGCCTGACTTTGCGGTGCATCTGCTGACCAAGAAGTCGCTCCACGACATTCTTGACCGATATGAGGTCAACGGAGACTTTCTTGTCCGGGAAACCCATCAGCCGATGCTTGATGAACTACTCGGAGAAATAACCGAAATAGTAAAGGGTTATGGCTTATAACCGTTTACAAACCATGCGCGACAATATCGAGGCGATACGTGTCGCGTTCCGGTTGGGGGTCGAAAAACGTCCTCCCAATGCCGATGAAAGAGAAATTCTCGGAAGATATGCCGGATTCGGTGGCCTGAAGTGCATACTCAACGATGCCAACGAACTTGCAGATGCCGCCAAGTGGAGCAAGAGTGACATAGAACTGTTTGCTCCAACTGTCGAACTTCGCCGCCTGATTCACGACTATTCCAAGAGTGACAAGGAGTTTGTAGCCTATATGGACTCGTTGAAAGCGTCCGTGCTGACGGCTTTCTATACTCCTGAGCCTATCATTGATGCCATTGCGGACTCGTTGAAAGATAATGGTATTGAGGTAAAAAGTTTTCTTGAACCGTCGGCCGGACAGGGTGCTTTTGTTGATTCTTTTCTGCAACGCTATCCCGGAGCAGAGACTCTGGCATTTGAGAAGGATTTGCTGACGGGCAAAATTTTGGCGGCTCTGCATCCCTCAATATCTACCGAGATAAAGGGTTTTGAGAAGATTGACCCTGATTTTGAGGGGTATTTTGATGTGGCCGCTTCAAATATCCCTTTCGGGGACTTTGCAGTTGCTGACCCTCGATATGCCACAAGCAAGGAGATTGCCTACCGTCAGTCAACAAAGG
>CANNVE010000031.1 GCA_947525975.1 uncultured Muribaculaceae bacterium
CCCCCGACCCTCTGCTTGTAAGGCAGACGCTCTGAACCAGCTGAGCTAAGCGCCCCTTAAAGGGTAAATGCTTTAGGAGGAGAAGGGATATATATATCTGTGTGGGCGCTGAGGGATTCGAACCCCCGACCCTCTGCTTGTAAGGCAGACGCTCTGAACCAGCTGAGCTAAGCGCCCGTCTCCTCGCTAAAAGCACTGCAAAGTTACGGCGTCTTTTCGGATTTTCCAAATTTTTCCGCAACTTTTTTTCGAAAAATTTTCAGCCCTTTTTGTTGCGTGCTGTAAATTAGCACGTTACTGTTTTGTCTTTTTTGTCTATAAAAGTGCCGTTGCAGACGTTCATGGTCATGGTGTAGGAGAGCCCGTGCCCGACTATGCCGATTTATTTGAAGGTGCTGAAAAAGACATGGCGCTTTTTTGACGAAAAATCACTATCTTTGCGGTGAAAAATACAAACTGAATCTGACCTATATTACAATTTCTAATTAGACAACTACAGACAATCATGCGGTTTATGAGAATTAAAGGCCTTGCGTTATGGGCTTTGTCGGCTGTGATTGCCATCGGCGCTCACGCGCAGATTGAAGAGACGGACTCATGGAGGCTCGGCATTTCGGCCGGTTTGCACACATCGTTTATGAGAATCTCCGATCTTGACAAGGAAATCTTTCCTAAAAGCAATGAACTTGGAGCTGGGGTATTCTCCGTTTTCGTGCAGAAGGCATGGGGCGAAGATCTCAACTGGGCCATAAGGCCGGAATTGGCGTTTACCAACAGAGGCGGCTCTCTTGTGAAAATCATGAGCCAGGTGCCGGGCTATTACGAAGAGCATGGATACACTAACTACAAATACAAGGTGGCGGCCCGTTATTTCGACCTGCGTGTGCCGGTGATGTACCGATTCGGTGACACACAATTGCGCTGGCGCCCTTATGTATATGTAGCTCCTGTGGTGGGCTTTGCCCACGGTGGCAATCTCTCGCGCACCATCATCGGTGTCGATGGGGTGGATGAGATGAAGATTGGCGCCTCCACGGCCAACATGGCAAAGACATATTTCAGCGGAGCCTTTGGCCTTGGCGCCGACTGGAGGTTTAATGCCCTGGGGCATGCATGCTCGCTCGGCGTGGAGCTGATGTATGAGATGGGCCTGACCGACACCTACGGCAAGGATGACGAAGCCTCGAGGCGCATTCCGGTGGTGTCGGGATCTGAATGGGCGCATTTCTCCGACAAGAGCAAGCGCAAATACAATGGCCTGGAGCTGAAGCTGACGCTGTCGGTGCCTTTCGACATCTTCAAGGGGCGCACGAAGACCGAGCCTGTGCGCTACGAAGAGCCTGCTCCCGCGCCCGCCCCTGCTCCGGAGCCTGTGGTGGAGAAGCCTGCCCCCGCGCCCGAGCCTGCTCCCGCGCCGCGCACCCGCTGCTATTCGCTCGAAGAGATCAACGACATGATGGCTCGCGGAGAGTCGGTCTACGGAAAGACCATCTGCGCCATCGACGACGCCATCACATTTGAGTTTGACAAGAGCGTGATCGAGCCGCAGTCATACGCCTATCTCAACCTGCTCGCGCAGACGCTGATTCGCACCAACGCCCGCATCATGGTCAAGGGCCACACCGACAATATCGGCTCGGAAGAGTACAATCTTAAACTCTCGAAAGAGCGCGCCATGGCCGTGGTGGAATATCTGCAGCGCCATGGAGTGCCCAAGTCGAAGCTGCTCTACAGCTACTACGGAATGGGATTGCCTTTGGCCGACAACGACACCGAGGAAGGACGCGCCATGAACCGCCGCGTGGAATTTGAGATACTGCAGGACAAGTGATTTCTTAAACATTGACTCTATTTGACATGAAAATATTCAGATACCTGAGCGTGGCATGCGCTCTGCTGCTGATGGCTTCGTGCCTCGACAGCGGCGACGAGACTTTCGTGCTTAACAACAACATGGGCACCGGGGGCGCCGACGACGGCCTCGGCATACCCGACGACGATGATGCGGGCGACACCCCTGTGGTCGATCCCAACGGCGGTGGCGGCGGTGGCGGCGACGAAGCTGACAATGGCGACGGCACCGGCGACGGCGACATCCCCAATTGGCCTGTGATCATCACACGCGACGGATACGGCTACGTATCGCTCACCGGCATCCGCGACCCGCAGACCCAGCAGTGGCTCACCCTCGAAGGCACCGGTAAGCCCGGGCAGAACGTATGGCTCGACATCGACGGGAAGGCGAAGGCCGTTGACGCCTACAATCTCTTCTCTTCGACAAAGCGCCAGTATCCTGTGCGCCATGACGTGGTTTTCGTCATCAACAATTCATACAGCATGGCTTCGGAGATAGAGCACATTTCTCCCCAGATGGGCCAATGGGCGGCGTCGATGGATGCCGCCGGCATAGACCTGCGCGTGGGCATCGTGGCCTACGGCGAGGGCGACAACTCGGTCAACGGCGCCATAGACATATCGGAGATTGAAGACGTGGAGGCTTTCCTGTCGAGAGGCGTGGGCGACGAGCGCGTGAGCGGCTTCGGGGGAGACAACGCCGACATGCTTGAAGAGGCGGCGGGAAGCGGGGAGTATTACAGCGGCTACAGCAACGAATGCGCTGTGCTTGCCATGATCTACGCCAACGACAATTTCACTTTCCGCAAAAACTCCAACCGCATCTACATCCTATTCACCGACGAGCCCAATCAGCCCGGGTCGCAGGATATATGGTCGACCGAATGGCTGCGTCCCGCGCAGACGTCATGGCAGTCGCAGTACGGCACAGCCCACACTGTATATGGAGGCCAGATCAATTTCACAGAGCAGATGCTGCTCACGGAAAAGCCCTGGCGCCTGTCGCGCTACACCGGAGGCACGGTGCAATACTATGACGGGCGATTCAGCGTGGTGTCGCTCGCCGACTTCACCGTGAGCATGGCCATGAGGCATTCATATCTGCTGCGTTTCCGCCTGGAGCCTTCATACCGCTCGAGCGGCAGGCTGCACACGGTGCGCGTCACTGTCAAGACTCCCGATGGGCATGTGCAGCGCCAAAAAACGAAAAAAATGACATTTTTCATCGATTAAAAAGGCATGAACGCCGAACATTTATTGTCAATATCGGTGTTTAATGTTAAATTTGCGGTAGAAATTTACAATCTAAATATTTAAGTGATGAAAGCAACAAAGATGATGCTTGCGGCGG
This sequence comes from uncultured Muribaculaceae bacterium, assembly GCA_947525975.1. Lineage (GTDB taxonomy): Bacteria > Bacteroidota > Bacteroidia > Bacteroidales > Muribaculaceae > CAG-873. Next base: position 3,206 of record CANNVE010000031.1, read on the forward strand.
TTCTCGCAGCGGCCATGGCCCTCACAGGATGCGTCAGCAAGAAAGACTACGTGAAGCTGCAGGATGACTACAACCGCCAAGGCAAGGAGTACCAGGCGGCACTCGTTGAGCTTGCCCAGGCCAAAAGCCGGGTGCAGAGCCTCGACGAACGCCTCGAAGAGGCCCGCAAGGACAACGCCGACCTGAAGGAGGCATACGCCGCCATACAGAAGAGCCTCGACCACTCGCTCGCTGCCGGCTCGCAGAGCAGCGTGAACATAGCAAAGCTCGTCGACGAGATCAACGCCTCTAACAAATATATACAGCATCTGGTGGAGGCCAAGTCTAAAAGCGACTCGCTCAACATGGTGCTCACCAACAATCTCACCCGCTCGCTCTCTCGCGACGAGCTCCGCGACATCGACATCAAGGTGCTCAAGGGCGTAGTCTACATCTCGCTCTCCGACAATATGCTCTATCGCTCGGGCTCTTACGAGATCTCTGACCGCGCTATGGCCACTCTCTCGAAGATTGCCAAGATCATCAAGGACTACAAGGACTACGACGTGCTCGTGGAGGGCAATACCGACGATGTGCCCATCTCGCGCACCAACATCCGCAACAACTGGGACCTCTCGGCTCTGCGCGCTTCGTCAGTGGTGCAGGTGCTCCAGGATAAATTCGGAGTTGACCCCAGCCGCCTGTCGGCTGCCGGACGCGGCGAATACAACCCCATCGGCGACAACACCACCGATACCGGACGCGAGCGCAACCGCCGCACGGAGATCATCATCACTCCCAAGCTTGACCAGTTCATGGACCTGATCGACCAGGCTCCTGACACTGAAGAGCATTGATGCAGTCATATTAAGTGGAGGTGCGTTTCTCCGAAACGCACGTGTCAAATTTCCGCCATTGGCCCGTTCGCCTATTCGAGGCGAACGGGCCATATTTTTTTGTGATCGGTGAATTTTTTTGGTGAAATTTAAATCTTTTTTCGCAAAGTTGCGTCTATCTTTGTGAAAGCTTATCGCGCCAACTCATCAAAATGACTTTTCGCCGAAATTCTGACATAGACCGATTTGAAGACATCGTAGAGCAAAGCCAGCATTGGCTTTTCCGCTTTGCCTACATGCGCATAGGCCGGCGTGAGGATTCGGAAGATCTGGTGCAGGAAGTGCTGCTTTCTCTCTTCAAGGCCCTGGCAGAGGGAAAGAAGATCAGGGAGGTCGACCGGTATCTGCTGCACAGCGTCAGCAACGCCTGCGTGGATTATTTCAGGAGGCGCAGGCCACCCGACCTCCGGATAGAAGATGCTGGCGGTGTGGCTGTCGATGATGAAGACAAGGAAATCCATGAGGAATTCCTGCGGGTCAGCCGCCTGCTCCAAGACCTCCCCGAGGAGCAGTCTGAGACCGTAAGGCTCAAATGCTACGACAATCTCACTTTTCGCCAGATCGCGGAATTGCAGAGCCTGCCCGAGGCGACAGTGAAATCGAGATACAGATATGCCATCACCTATATACAAAACAAACTGAAACATGGAAAATAGGCGATATGAAATAAACGACATTGAGTCGATGTTCGCTCCGAAATGCGAATTCAAGGCGTCGGAGAGGCTGAAGGCATCAGTCATGGCCAGGGCTAAAGCCTCAGCCGTGGCTTCGAAGCCTGCGCCGCGCTCCTTTGTCAGGAGGTTTGCCCCGTGGTTGGCGGCAGCCTGCGTGGCTGCGGTCATGCTGACAGTGTTTCCATGGCCAAAGGCTGCTGTGCAGCCGGCGGAGATGCCGGCGTGGCAAGATGCCACAGCCAAGGCCGATCTGGAAGTGAAAGTGCAGCCTGCTGTGGAGGATGAGATCCCGGCGAAAGTGCCTGAGGCAGTGACAGATGCCGTGCCTGAGGCTGTCAGCAAGCCGGCAGTAGAGATCCCTGCATCCAAAGTTGACTTGGGCGGGACTCTGGCCAAGAATGAGCGGGCCAACGTCGACAAACCGGTGGCCGAGGCTGTAGACATGGACAATGTGAATTTCGTCACCGAAGCCGATATGCCCATCACCAATATGGAGAATTACGAATTGACTGCCGAAGAGTTGGCCATGATACAGAAGCAGGAGCAGCTGGAATATCTGGCGCAGATCAATCTCGAACTGGAAATGATAGAACTGATGATAAAGAGTAACAACAAAATCCTTGAACATGAATAAACTGATCACCTCACTTCTGATGTTCGCGATAGCGGCATTCAGCGTATGCGCGGCAGAAAATCCCGCGCCCAAGCAGCCCGTCAATCTCATCAAAGCGATGGATGCTTTGCTCACCAATTCGTCAAACGGAAAGGTGGAAAAGAAAGATACCCGTCTTAATCCGGAGACTGGTCTTTTGGAAAGCAACCTGCGGATTCTGACTATGTACTGCCCGAAAGATTCGAAATACCTCATCGACGTGATGAAAGCGTTTGACGAAGACCAGGATTGCGGATACCAATATAGTTTCATTGACAAAAACAACAATGAACAATGCTCGGTGTCGACGGGCTTGGGCATGGAGACCCTGCATTCGCCCGGCGCTGAGACATGGATGATGTGCGTCAAGAATGAGTTAAATCCCAGCCTTCGTGATGTCTATGCTATGACTGTGACGCCGGAGAATTCCTCAATCATGGCAGTGACTCTCTATTACATCACTTCGCCCCGCCCCGACATCAGGCAGCCTATAGCATCCAGGGGCGGAATATTCTCGATAAGAGGCGAGGTGGACAATTCAGTGGCTTCTGACTTCGGATATGTCTATGCCTACCTCGGCCAAGGTCAAGGCTCTCCTGCATACAGCAAGCCGCTTAAAGACAATAAATTCAGCTTTTCGATTCCGGTCGATGGCATGGAGAAGGTGCAATTGTTTTTGGTGAGGCCTAATGGTGAGTTGAGCGAATATTGGACCGCATTGGATCTTATACCGGATTTTACGCTTGAAGTGCAGTTCAGGCAAGGAGTTTTCATATTGAAAAATGGCACTGATTATATCCATGAAGTCAATAGGTATCGTGGTGGAAACTCGGTAAAGTTAACATCAGCGTCTACAGAGTCAAATACGCGCCTTGAGGAATTGAAGAAAGCCATTGATGTTTATAAGGATATGGCAAAGAAACTTAACGATGAAATCAATCAGTTGAATCTTTCGGCCTATTATCCTGAGAAGAAAGAGACCATAAAGCAGCTCAACCAGCAACTCAGGGAGACCTACAAGAAGATGCAGGTGCTTGTGGAGAAATACGCCGCAGAAATGGTGGGCGAATAATCAATATTTAACACATTGCTGGCCGTATAATGTCGGTCACCGGTTTTTTGTCAGAAAATCGGTGATAAGGGGGACTCTGTGCCTTGCCTAAACTGATGTTTTTATGGTAAAGCGTTGAAAATCTTTTATTTGCGAATAAACCAACGAAACAACATATCATGTTTAAATCAATATCCAATCTCATCGCCGCGATTGCCATGATGGCAGCGGTCTTCGCAGGCTCCGCAAGCGCGCACGCCGAAAAGGTGTTCGGAGTCAAGGCCTCGGTGCGCGATGCCGGCGACAACACAGTGATCACAGATGCAACCTACCGCATGCTGCAATTGCCGGACAGCGCGGAGGTGAGGCATGGTGACGCATTCACCACTTACTATCGTTACGAGGGCGATCATCTCAAAGAAGGTTACACAAACAATTTTGGCGTGCGTGAACTTCCCATATCGGGCGTATATCTGCTCGAACTCTCTTGCCCCGGATATGAGACGCTTTATGTCGACGTGGATCCTGCCAACATACCCAAGAAGAGCTATGACCTCGATCTCGGCACGCTGCGCCTCTCCAAGGTCAAGATGCTGCGCGAGGTGTCGGTGACCGCCACCAAGGTGAAATTCTACAACAAGGGCGACACTGTGGTCTACAATGCCGATGCCTTTGTGCTGGCTGAAGGCAGTATGCTCGATGCCCTCATAGCCCAGCTGCCGGGCGCTGAGATAAGGTCGGGCGGACAGATCTACGTCAACGGGCGCTACGTAGAGAGCCTCTTGCTCAACGGCAAGGACTTCTTCAAGGGCAATAACGAGATCATGCTCGAAAATCTCGGCGCATACACCGTGAAGAACATCGAGGTGTATGACGGCCAGGAAGAGATGGATCGCATCATGGGCAAGGACTACGGAAAGAAGATATACACCATGAACGTCAAGCTCAAGAAAGAATACAATGTCGGCTTCCTGCTCAACGCCGAGGGGGGGCTATGGAATCAAGGACAAGTATCTTGGCCGCCTTTTCGGCATGTTCTACAACAATCAGAGCCGAATATCATTCTTTGGCAACGCCAACAACATCAGCTCTCCGTGGAAGCCCGACCGCGAGAGTTCGGCGCAGTTGCCCAACCCGGGGAGCGATGAACTGCGCACATACATGGGAGGCATCGACTACAATGTGCAGATTGCCAAGACTCCCTACAGCGTGGAAGGCAGCGCCGACGCCCAATACAGCCGTCAGATCGACCGGGGGGCGCAATACACCACCAATTTCCTCCCCGACGGCGACACATACGGCTATGATTTCAGCCATAATCTGTCGAAGTCGTTCGCATTCAACACTTCACACGCCTTCAAGGCGCAGACAGACACATGGAATATGCAGGTGAACCCAAAATTCAGCTACAAGAAAAACAAGAATCTGTCAAGCCTCATATCCGGCACATTCACCCGCGAGTGGGATGATGTCGACGCCCGTTTCCTCGAAGGCATTTATTCCAACACGTCATCCGATGTGCTGGCCTCGATCGTAAACCGCAACAGGCAGAACCGTGAGGATTTCGGCCACACGATGTTCGCCAACGTATGGTCAAACGGCAAATTCAAGCACGGCACTGATGCCTTCACTTATTTGGTGGCATACACCTACAACCGCATGCATTCAGACGGCGATGAGGACTACATACTCAATTTCGGCGCGGATTCAAAGCCTGCCGACGCGAAGAGGCGAAACTATCACAACCATCCCGAATACAACTGGCGAGCCAAGGCCAGCGCCGGCTACATCTGGAATTTCGCCAAGGGGGCATATCTGGATATGTTCTATACTTATCAGCGATATGGAAGTCGCTCGGTGTCGCGCTTGTATCAGGACGCAAACTATCTTGAATCGATAGGGGACAACGTGTCGGCGATGCTGCCGTCGGCATTGGAGGCCAACTGGGTCCCCGATCCCGCCAACAGCTTCGACAGCAGATACCGCGAGGAGACGCACGATGTCAATTTCAACTTTTCGTGGAATATCGCTCCGATCAAGACCGATTTCAATCTCAAGACGCCCCTGAGCGGTCGCAGGCAGTGGCTCCACTATATGCGCGGCGATGTCGACGCACGCCTCAACCGCGACAAATTCTTTCTGGGGGATGTGACGATGGATATCCATGTAAACGGCATACCTAACCATTGGATCTACATCGGCTTCGACCGGAAGGTGACTACGCCCAACATGGTGGATATGGTGGATTTCACCGACGACCTCGATCCCCTCAACATACGCCTCGGCAATCCCGCGCTGAAGGATGCCGCGAGCCACAGTTTCAGGATATATGACTATTGGACGCTCAACAGAGAAAGACAACAGATGCTTAATCTGGGCTATGATGTCACGACATATTCCAACAGCCTTGCCTACGGATACTCGTATGACCGTGTCACGGGAGTTAAGACTGGCTCTATGTACAATATAAACGGAAACCTTTCTATGGGCGGAGGCCTCTCATTCTCGAGCAAGGTGGGGAGTAGCTTCTACTTTGGAAATGATTTAGTTTTTAATTATAACCGCAGCGCTGACCTGATATCCACCGATGGCGAGCCGCAGAAAAACATCGTAAACCGGTATAATGCTACAGAAAAGCTTAATTTCGGATACCAGCGTGGCGGAAACCGCGTGGTGGCTGTATTCAATGGCAGCTGGAACAGGTATACGAGCCACCAGGAAGGTTTCGAGCCGTTCAACGCGCTTAACATCTCATACGGTCTGCAGGCCAATCTCAAACTTCCGGCCAATTTCGCGCTGAACACGACTTTCAACGTATATTCGCGTCGCGGATACTCTGATGCCGCCCTCAATGACGACAACTTCGTGTGGAATGCGCGCCTGTCATACACTGCCATGAAGGGCAACCTGATATTCATGCTCGATGGCTTCGACCTTCTCCACAATCTCAAGAACGTGAGCTACACCGTCAATGCCCAGGCTCGCACCGAGAAATACATGAATGTGATGTCGCGCTATGTGATGCTGCATGTGCAGTGGAAATTCCACAAGATGCCGAAGACCAAGAAATGATCGAATCAAAGATAAGGAGCGGGGAGTCGCATGACGAAATGGAATTAGGGTCCCGCCCCGGAGGCTGCCTGACGATGTTCGGGCAGCCTTGTCTTTCTTTATATGTGCGTTCGGAGGAACGCGTCTCTGTGTTAAGCAATTGATTTTTAGATGTGATGTTACATTTTTTAGGGCAAGATGTAACATCGCGGACGGTGTATGTAACATACGGTGATGAGCTTTGATACGATTTTTTTTGATGTGTGGGCTTCAAATGCCTAATTTTGCCATATCAAACGGGCGAAGCCTCATCCCTACCGAAGGGCGGGGCGGTCGAGCCTGCGAACCAAACCATGAAAATAACCAACTGACTTTGATTGCAAAATGGAAATGACGGCTACCATAAGAGAGAATGCGGGCGCCCCCTGCGTCGACAGGGGCTTCTGCAAATTGAGCTGGATGCAGCGTCTGGGCTTCGGCTCGGGCGATTTGGCTCAAAATCTCATTTATCAGACGATCAGCATGTATCTTCTGTTCTTCTACACCAATGTCTACGGCCTTGCGCCGGGCGTTGCCGCCGTGATGTTCCTGATAGTGCGCATAGTCGATGTCGTCTGGGATCCGTTTGTGGGCACTTTCGTTGATAAGCGCGACCCGAAATGGGGCAAATACCGCTCTTATCTGCTCCTTGGCGGCATACCACTGACAGGATTCGCCATACTTTGCTTCTGGAACGGCTTTTCTGGCTCTCTGATCTACGCATACATCACCTACGTCGGCCTCTCGATGTGCTATACATTGGTCAATGTGCCTTACGGCGCCCTCAATGCTTCGCTCACCCGCGACACGCAGGAGATCACCGTGCTCACCTCGGTGAGAATGTTCATGGCCAATATCGGCGGCCTTGCCGTGGGCATGGGCATCCCCATCGTGCTCAAGTTCATCGACCCTGCGGAGACCGAGGATATGAGCACAAGCGACAGCGCTTGGCTCATCACCATGGCCATCTATGGCCTCATCGGCCTCGCCCTGCTGGCATTCTGCTTCGCGCAGTGTCGCGAGAGGGTGGTGATGGACAAATCGGAGACCGAAAACGTGAAGATTTCAGACCTTTGGATGGAATTTGTGCACAACCGCCCACTCCGCGTGCTTGCGTTCTTCTTCATCACCGCCTTCGCCATGATGGCCATCGGCAATGCAGCCGGTGCCTACTATATCAACTATAACCTTGGCGGATCAGCATCAGAGCTGTCAATCTTCATGGGCCTCGGTTCGATACCGGCCTTCATCTTCATGCCGCTTGTGCCCACGATCAAGAGACTTGTAGGCAAGCGCGGAATGTTCAACATATTCCTCTCCATAGCCATCATCGGCATGGTCCTGCTCTACGGAGTGACCAAGGTTGAGGCTCTGCGCTCGCAGATGTGGATTGTGTATGTGGCTCAGTTCGTGAAGTCGACCGGCGTGATAGTGGCCACGGGCTATATGTGGGCCTTGGTGCCGGAGGTGATATCCTACGGCGAATACACCCACGGGCGCCGCATCTCGGGCATTGTCAACGCTCTGACGGGAATATTCTACAAGGCCGGCATGGCTCTTGGCGGCGTGGTTCCCGGCCTGGTGCTCGCATGGGTAGACTTCAACAAGGATCTCCCGCAGCAGACATCGCTGGCTGAGGAGGGCATACTTTGGCTTGTGGCCGTGATTCCGGCGGCTTTGCTTGTGGTGGCGATGTTCGTGATTTCGCGCTATGAGCTCGACGACGCCACAATCGACCGCATCAACAGCGAGATCGTGAAGAGGCACAGGCAGAGTCATGACGACTCCGTGTCGGTCAATCCGCCCAGGAATTGAGCCTTCCGACCGACGTTTTCAACAGAAATAAAAGAAATTACATACGCAAAATGACAAGATACCTTTTTCCGAAAGATTACATGGCCGACCCCTCGGCCCACGTGTTCAATGGCCGCCTCTACATCTATCCCTCGCATGATTGGGAGGAGAAGAACATAGAGACCGACAATGGCGACTGCTACATAATGAAGGATTATCACGTGCTGTCGACCGACGACCCGATGCACGGCGAAGTGGTGGACCACGGAAAGGTGCTTGATCTTGTGGACATACCTTGGGCAAGCCGCCAGCTTTGGGACAACGATTGCGTGGAGAAGGACGGAAAATACTATATGTTCTTCCCCGCAAAGGACAAGAACGACATATTCCGCGTGGGAGTGGCCATCGCCGACAGCCCCGAAGGCCCGTTTGTGCCTCAGCCCGACCCGATACGCGGAAGCTACAGCATAGACATGGCCGTATTCAAGGACGGAGACGACTATCTGATGTTCTTCGGAGGCATATGGGGCGGCCAACTGCAGCGCTATCGCGACAACAAGGCCATCGACGCTCCGGCGCTCCCCGCCGATGACGAGCCAGCCCTGCCTTCGCGCGTGGTGAAGCTCACCCCCGATATGCTCCAATTCGCCGAAGAGCCGCGCCCGGTGGTGGTGCTCGACGAGAACGGCGAGCCGCTGAAGCATGGCGATCCGCGCCGCTTCTTCGAAGCGAGCTGGATGCACAAGCATGGCGACAAATATTATTTCTCATACTCTACCGGCGACCACCACACCCTCAACTATGCCATAGGCGACAGCCCCTACGGGCCTTTCACCTACGCCGGAAAGTTGCTCGACCCGGTGATAGGGTGGACCACCCATCACTGCATCGTGGAGTTCAAGGGCAAGTGGTATATGCTGCACCATGACAGCGCGCCTTCGGGCGGAAAGTCATGGCTCCGCAGCCTTAAGATTTCAGAAATAGAGCACATGCCCGATGGCTCTATCAGGCTCATACCGTAAGATTCTCATATAAATATATGGTTTGGTAAAAAATAGGATTATTAGGTAAATGGTATTGTGCGCAGCGAGTGCGCACAATATCATAATTTTTTGCTATCTTTGCCAAAACATAATAAAACAAATACATGGCGGTGAATGTTCTAAAGAGACTTGGACTTACCTTAACCGCGCATTTAATAACCATAAAAAATTAACATTGAGATAAAAATATGTATCTGTTAGGATATGACATAGGAAGCTCGTCGGTGAAGGCCGCTCTCGTGGAGGTGGCCACCGGCAAATGCGTGGCAAGCGACTTCTACCCCAAGGCAGAGGCGCCGATAAAGGCTCTGAAGGCCGGATGGGCCGAGCAAAAGCCCACTGACTGGTGGGCGTATCTGAAGGAAGCCACCCGCGCCGTGCTCGCCGAAAGCAAGGTGTCGGCATCCGACATCAAGGCGATAGGCATCTCTTATCAGATGCATGGCCTCGTGGCCATCGACAAAGCCGGCAATGTGCTCCGCGACGCCATCATCTGGTGTGACAGCCGCGGCGTTCCCTACGGCGCCAAGGCTTTCGAGGAGATCGGCCACGAAAAGTGCCTCGGTCGGCTGCTCAACTCTCCCGGAAACTTCACCGCTGCTAAACTCGCCTGGGTGAAGGAAAACGAGCCTGAGGTGTTTGAGAAGATCTACAAGGTGATGCTTCCCGGCGAATACGCCGCATGGCGCATGACCGGCGAGATCTGCACCACCGCCGAAGGATTGAGCGAATACATGCTCTGGGACTTCAGCGAGCATGCCGCCGCATCGTTCCTGATGGACTATTACGGCCTTCCAGCCGACATACTGCCCGAGGTGCGCCCCACATTCAGCATGCAGGGAGCGCTCACTGCGGAGGCAGCCGCAGACCTTGGCCTCGCCGAGGGCACTCCGGTGACTTACCGCGCCGGCGACCAGCCCAACAACGCCCTATCGCTCGCGGTGCTCAATCCCGGTGAGATCGCCTCGACCGCCGGCACTTCGGGCGTGGTCTATGGCATCAATGGCCAGATAGCCTACGACAAGCAGAGCCGCGTCAATAATTTCGCCCATGTCAATCACACCGCCGAGGCTCCGCGCATCGGCGTGATGACCTGCATCAACGGCACAGGCATCCTCAACAGCTGGATGCGCCGCAACGTGGCCGACGCCGGCACATCATACGCCGACATGAACGACATCGCAGCCAAGGCTCCCATCGGATGCGAAGGCCTCGCCATCATGCCCTTCGGCAACGGCGCTGAGCGTGTGCTGCAGAATCAGGAGGTAGGCTGCTCTATGCATGGCATCAACTTCAACATACATCGCCGCGAGCATCTGCTGCGCGCAGCCCAGGAGGGCATCGTATTCTCGTTTATGTACGGCATAGAGATCATGAAGGAGATGGGCCTGGAAGTGGGCAAGATCCACGCCGGAAAGGCCAATATGTTCCTTTCTCCGATATTCCGTGACACCTTGGCCGGAGTGACCGGGGCCGAAATCGAGCTCTACGACACTGACGGAGCCGTGGGCGCGGCCCGAGGCGCAGGCATCGGCGCAGGCATCTACAAGAGCCCCGCCGAGGCATTCTCCACCCTGGCCAAACTCGGCACGATCGTGCCCGCAGCCGACCGCGCACCCTACATCGAGGCATACGCCAACTGGAAGGCTTGCCTTGCAAAAGAAATCTGAAACATACAACCAATTACAATAGTAAGAAAATGGCAACAAAAGAGTACTTCCCTAATATAGGGAAAATCAAATTCGAGGGCAAGGACAGCAAGAACCCTCTGGCATACCGCTACTACGACGCTGAAAAGATGGTGCTTGGCAAGCCCATGAAGGAATGGCTCAAATTCGCCATGGCATGGTGGCACACCCTCTGCGCTGAAGGCGGCGACCAGTTCGGCACCGGCACAAAGACCTTCCCCTGGAACGAAGGCGCTGACGCCATGACAGTGGCCAAGCAGAAGGCTGACGCAGGCTTCGAGGTAATGGAGAAACTCGGCATCGAATATTTCTGCTTCCATGACACCGACCTCATCGGCGATCTTGGCGACATCGAGAGCTACGAGGCCCGCATGAAGGAAATCACCGAATACCTCAAGGAGAAGATGGCCGCCACCGGCATCAAGAATCTCTGGGGCACAGCCAACGTATTCGGCAATGGCCGCTACATGAACGGCGCAGCCACCAACCCCGACTTTGACGTCGTGGCCCGCGCTGCCGTGCAGATCAAGAACGCCATCGATGCCACCATCGCTCTCGGCGGCCAGAACTACGTGTTCTGGGGCGGTCGCGAAGGCTACATGAGCCTGCTCAATACCGACCAGAAGCGTGAGAAAGAGCACCTGGCACAGATGCTCACCATCGCCCGCGACTACGCCCGCAGCAAGGGATTCACCGGCACATTCCTGATCGAGCCCAAGCCCATGGAGCCTTCAAAGCACCAGTATGACGTTGACACCGAGACCGTGATCGGCTTCCTGAAGGCTCACGGCCTGGAGAACGACTTCAAGGTGAACATCGAGGTGAACCACGCCACCCTCGCCGGCCACACATTCGAGCATGAGCTCTGCGTGGCTGTCGACAACAACATGCTCGGCTCTATCGACGCTAACCGCGGCGACTACCAGAATGGCTGGGACACTGACCAGTTCCCCATCGACAACTACGAGCTCACCCAGGCCATGATGCAGATCATCCGCAACGGCGGCCTCGGCAACGGCGGCACAAACTTCGACGCCAAGACTCGCCGCAACAGCACCGACCTGGAGGACATCTTCATCGCCCACATCGCAGGCATGGACGCAATGGCCCGCGCGCTCGAGAGCGCCGCAGCCATCCTCACAGAGTCGCCCCTGCCCGAAATGCTCAAGCAGCGCTACGCAAGCTTCGACGCCGGCAAGGGCAAGGAGTTTGAGGAAGGCAAGCTCAGCCTCGAAGACGTAGTGGCCTACGCCAAGACCCAGGGCGAGCCCAAGCAGACCTCGGGCAAGCAGGAGCTCTACGAGGCTATCGTGAACATGTACGTATAAGCTTACGCTGACACCCAATAATAAAACAGCAGTCTCTCAAAGAGGCTGCTGTTTTATTTTGGTGGAGGTGCGTTTCTCCGAAACGCACGGGCCAACCGTGGAAAAAGCTGCCTGAACCAAGTCAGACAGCCTTTTTCGATTGATTGAGAATGGTGGTTTTATTCGGTGGGCTCGAGTGTGTATTCGTCGACGGTCACGTCAAAGTCGATGGGGTGGAGCACCGTGGGATTATCGATCTTTATGTTGTAGACATAGGCGTGGCCTATCTTCCACTCCTTGATGGTAGATGTGGTGACGGGGAACATCAGCTTGCCGCAGCCTGTCTCGGGCACGAGCTGATAGGCCGGGGTGGCTGAGTTAGGCCAGATCTTGGCGCCGGTGGCTGTATCGTAGATCTCACAGTCGATCTGGATGGCGTTGCCGCTGTATCCTGTGCCGGTGCTTGCAAGCTCGGTCAGGGGCTGAGGCAGCATGAAGCTCATGTCGAGGTTGCCTTCAGAGATGTTGACCGGGGTTGAGGTCAGCTTGGTGAAATCAGTGGCTTCAATCGCGTAATAGTAGAGGATGTCGATAGGCTGCTGCAGATCGCTCCAAGAGCCTACGTTGTCAGGCTGTGAGGCTGATGTTGTGGCCTGCGGGAAGGTGAATGTGCCTCGGAAGTTGATGTCGTTGAGCGATACGTGAGCCACCCTCACTGTAAGGGCTGAGTTTGCCGAGCTCAGCATCACGTCAACTCTCGACATCGCATGGCGGAAATTCATCAGCACAGGGCTTGCCTTCGCTGTCTCGCCCATGTTCACGGCATAGAGCAGGTCGGTCTGGCCGGTGTTGGAATAGTTTGGAATCTGTCCGGCGGTGGACCCGTCGATAGAGGGGGTGTTGGTGAGCTCCGGGCTGTAGGCGTAGAAGTTCACCGGGGTGGTAGGCCAGTATACGGTTGGCTTGTATGCCCATTTCGAACCGCTCTTGGTCACTTTCACGCCTTTCATGTAAGGCTTTCCGTCGGTGAAGGCGTACACAATGAAGTTGTTGATTGATGTGGTGGTGGTCGATGCGGCCCTCGGGGCCTTAGGCACTACCGCTCCAAATGAGATCGCGCCTTCGTCATCGATTGCAGGCGAATCGTCGTTGTCGGAGCATGAAGCAGCGGCTCCGGCGAGCAATGCCGCTGTCGCGAGCATGCTCATTGTCTTAAAGTGGTTTTTCATAATTGTATGTTTATAAATGTTGATAATATGTTCATAACTGTAGATAAAATGTAGATAACTTGTTGATAACTTATTTGTGTGTTTTGGGGTCTCTGGTTTTCAACTGTTTATATCGATGATTTCTACCACCCATCCATCGACATTTACGTCGAAACCTCCTTCGGTCGCCGGCTCTGACTCAGGGAGATCTATTCCTGCCACCTTGAGGTGCACATTCATCGGGTCGGGGGCTTTACGGGCTTGGTTGGTGACATCAAATCTGTAACTGAATTTCCGTCCGTCTGTGAGCCAGACGTATATCCATAGATAGTTGGCGACTGTGGGGTGGTCAGGCAGCCCCATGGTGAGAAAGCTGCCCCCGATTGATGCGTCCGTGAGTTTGCTCGCTCCGAATGGGAGTGTGGCCGGGGGGCCTGTGCGCTCTTCCCGAGCCAGATATATGGCTGAAGCCATGCCTGTGAGAGCCGCCGTGATGCGCCTTGCGCCTTTGAGGTTGACTATGTCGCTCACTTCGTAGGAATATCTGGCCATTAGGGGATGTGGATAATATGTCAATATCTTTTCGTCAGAAAATCTCTTGTCGGTTGATCCGTAGGGGGTCCAGCTGACGCCCTCATCGGTGAGCCTTGCCTCGGCGATCGATTGTCCCCAAAGCTGGGTGGGGCAGGCGCGGACCTTCTGGCCGTCAAGCGAGTCGGGGCCGCCAAGGCTCAGGTGTAGGGTGGTGGCGGGGGTTGTGGCTCTAATAGACTCGTATCCCTCTGAAGGATCTGATATGGTGGTCACAGCGCTGTCGTCGTTGAAGCACAAAGATCGGTAAAGGCCGTCAGGGAGTGGAACTTCGCCCCCCTGACGGCCGGGAAAGTCATATCGCCAGACATCTGCCGTGGACCATGAGAAAAACATATAGGCCATGCTCTCCGGCTCGGCTTCGGGGGCGATTGCCCAGTCAGAGGCGACGGCAAATCCGTCGGGGCAATTGTCATAGTCGTATATCAGTGAGCATGAGCACGCCGCTGCGAGCGAAGCGCTTCCGGTTATGACGCACATTGCCGCGCGTCCGAGTCTGACTGATATATTTCTGTATGTATTCACAAATCTATAACGCCTCCCGGCGCGTGAATGTTTGCTTTAGCGCGGGCATTAGGGTATCATGCGGCAGACACGGGCTTTTGTATCATTATTTTATGTTTTTGTAGCGTCATTGAACGTATTCAGAGGATTTATGTTACATATTTTTGCGCCGTTCAGGCGCATAAGGGGTAAATTTGCGATTATTTTCACATCAATTCCTACCTCTCAAATACCTTAAATTGAATATGAAACTTAAATCCGCGATTCTGGCCCTTATGCTTGCCTTGGCGGCGCTTTCCGCCCGCGCGTGGCAGGGTATGGAGATGCCCCGCCTGAAGGTAGAGGGAAGATACCTCACCGACCAGCAGGGCAATGTCGTAAATCTCCACGGCTTCGCCCAGACCTACAGCCCTTGGTTCAACGAGCAGATGACCCAGTGGAACAATTATGATGTCAACGCTTGCCTCAGATACAACCAGGGCTTGATTGACAAAATACTCAAAGCCGGCTGGGACGTGAACTTTCTGCGCCTGCACATGGATCCATATTGGAGCAACACGCCCGGGGCGCAGACCACGGGCGAGAATGACATCTCGGCTTTTGATTTCGAGAGATTTAAGACGTATCTCAATTCGGTCTTCATCCCGATGGCCGAATATGCCACGAGCCACGGCCTATACGTGGTGATGCGCCCCCCGGGAGTGTGCCCTGAGGAGATTGCCGTGGGCGACGCATATCAGAAATATCTGATCAAGGTGTGGAAGCACGTGGCAGCCCACGCCAAGCTGAAGAATAATCCGCACATCATGTTTGAGCTCGCCAACGAGCCGGTGCGCATCAAAGGCACCGACGGCTCGGTAGGCGGAGGCACCCAGCCGCAGTTCGACGCCCTAAAGCAGTATTTTCAGGAGATTGTTGACGGGATACGCTCCACCGGTTGCGGCAACATCCTGTGGATTCCCGGGCTCGGCTATCAGTCTAATTATGCAGGCTACGCCGAAAACCCCATCGAGGGAGAGAACATCGGCTACGCCGTGCACGTGTACCCCGGTTGGTACGGGAGCTCGTGCGAGAAGCCTACGGGTGAGGGCGGCGGAGGTGACAATGTCAACCTCCAGGCCGGATACACCGAATTCAAGAAAGGCTGGGACAAGGCCGTAGGCCCTGTGGCTGATTTCGCCCCCATCATGGTCACCGAGATGGACTGGGCCGCCGAGTCATACAATGCCAGCTGGGGCAAAGCCTACACAGGCACTGCCGGCGGCCAGGGATTCGGAGCCAACTACAAGCGTATAATGGACGAGACCGGCAATGTGAGCTGGTTGCTCTTCACCAGCCCCGACCTGATGGCAAAATTCAAGGATGAACCCGGAGTGCCCGGGAAATATACATTCCTGAATGATCCGGAGGCCTGTCCCTGGCCAATATACCATTGGTATCAGGAGTATAAGAATAAGGAATATCCTCATGCCGACTTTGAATATCGCGCCTCAAGCGACAATGGCAACGGCACATACTCCAATCCGCTTATATACGGCGATTTTCCCGACCCTGACGTGATCCGGGTCGACGACACATACTATATGGTGTCGACCACGATGCACATATTCCCCGGCGCCACCATCCTGAAGTCAAAGGATCTTGTCAACTGGGAGTATTGCTCCAATCCGCTCTCTAACATCGAAGCCGATGACGCCTACAGCCTGCTCAACGGGCAAAACCGCTACGGCAAGGGGCAGTGGGCCTCTTCGCTGGGGTATCATGACGGTGTGTTCTATCTTCTTTTCAACACCAACGACGAAGGGTCGTATCTGCTCACGGCCACCGACCCCGCCGGCACATGGGAGAAGAAGAAGCTTAATGACAGATACTACGACTGCGGCATGCTCTTCGACGGCGACGACATATATGTGGTCTACGGCATCAATGAGCTTCATGTGGCTCAGCTCGACAGCGATTTCAACCGCCTGCGTGATGAGAAAGTGATCACCTACACCTGGCGCGAGGGGCTCGAAGGGTCGCACATGTATAAGAAGGACGGATATTATTACGTCTACGCCACCTATGGCGGCATCCCCGGGACGCAGGTGTGCTTCCGCAGCAAGGATCCGTTCGGCCCCTACGAAGAGAAGCTTGTGCTAAATCTTGCGGAGAGTGTGCATCAGGGTGCCCTCGTGGAGACGCCGCTCGGGACGTGGTACACCGTGCTGATGCGCGATATGTGGCCATATGGCCGCGTGCCCTATCTGCTGCCCGTATACTGGAGCGGCGGATGGCCTGTGATCGTGACTCAAGGCAATGCCCTGGTGCAGGGCACCAAGCCCACTGGGACGGGCTCGCCAATCAAGGCTCTGCCCACCAACGATGCATTCCGCGATTACCGCCTTGGCATGCAATGGGGCTGGAACCACAACCCTGACGCCTCGAAATGGAGCCTTGTGGAGCGCGCCGGATGGCTCACGCTGCACACCGCCTCTGTGACAAATGACCTCTACTACGCCCGCAACACTCTCACCCAGCGCATGATGGGTTACCGCAACGACCTTGCCCACAGCTACGCCACCATAGCCCTCGACGTGTCGGGCATGAAAGACGGCGACCGCGCCGGCATTTCGGCCATGCAGGATCCGTATTCATGCATAGGCGTGAAGATGGTGGGAGGCAAGCGCTATTTCTATTATGAAGCCGCCTCGCTGACCTCAAAGATAGCCAAGAAAGAAATTGACGGGCTTCAGATTGCGGCCGACGTGGCTTATCTCCGGGGCGTGGCATCGTTCACCACCGGCAAGGTGAAATACTACTGCAGCACAGACAATGTCAATTTCACGCCGCTCGGTGATGAATTCACCATGCAGTATGACCTGAGCGTATTCACCGGCAACAAGTGGGCCATCTTCAACTACGCCACCAAGGCTCTCGGCGGCAAGGTGGAGGTAGATTGGTTCAGCACTGAGCCAGGATTCACCGAAGAGAAATATTATGACGACAATTTCAAGGGATACACCGCAGAGTCGCTTACCCTCAGCCACCTGCGCGCCGCAGCTGACCGCATAATGCTGCTCAATGGCTCGTCGACCACTATCGATGTCATAGCCGTCTTCATGGACGGCCATGAGGAGAACGTGAGCCTCGCCGCTGCCTACTCTTCGAGCGATCCTTCCGTAGTGAGCGTTTCGGGCGGCCGCATAGCCGCGCACAGAGATGGCGAGGTCACTCTCACCATCACATATGCGGGTCCTATAGGCGAGCCGCGCAGTGTGAGAGTGCCGGTGGAGAGCACTACGTTCCCCCTGACGAAGGAACATTTCAATCCGAGTTTCTGGGAGAGCGGATCGTTTGACGAGGATACTCATCGCGTGGTGCTCGGCAAATACGGATTCGGCGCCTGGAAATACAACAAGGGCGTTGACCTGAGCGGCTACAAATATCTTGTGGCGAAATACCGTCACCGCTCAAGCAAATGGGACGGCCTGTCGCTGCGCGTTTTCGACCAGGACAACTACTGGGCAGGAGGCTGCTACTCCGACGCGGGCGAGGATAATATGCACAGCGTGATACGCCTTCAGGAGATGAAGAAGGACGGCACCAACGAGAAGATGGATCCCTCGCACATCTACATCGTGGGATTCTGGAGTTACGGGCAGGAGCAGAACGCATTTGAGATTGAGAGGGTCTACGTAACCAACGACGATGACTATCTCGCATCCGAAGACATCGTGGTGCTCGACCCCGAAGAGCCGGTTGACGTCTATGGCATCGATGGCGTGATGCTGCTGCAGGGCGTGACTCCGGCTCAGGCCGCCGAGATGCTCCGGCCGGGTGTGTACATCATGGGCGGAGAAAAGGTAATGATAAGAAAATAAGCGGGTTCCTTGACCGCGTGTAACATGGGCGAACGCATTTGTTACAGTCTCACGTGTCAAAGGTAACGTTTCACGATGGTTAAGTTTCACCACGATTGTCCACCAATTAATGTATTTTAGTAATTTTGCTAACCAATCAAAAAATCACAAACTCCTCATCTAAGACCATGCAACTGACCAAGAGCTTTAGCATAGCCGCAGTAACTGCCGCAACCGCCGTCCTGCAGATGGCGGCCGGGGTCAATGAAGCCTCATTCGCGTCGTTTGAATACAACGGCCACGATGACGCATACGCTGTGGCGCTCCCCGATGAGCACCATTATTTCAATCCTGTGCTCCCCGGGTGGTATTCAGACCCGGCTGTCTGCACAAATGGCAAGGGCGACTATTTCCTGGCCACATCCACATTCTCGTTCTTCCCGGGAGTGCCCATATTCCACAGCCGCGACCTGATGAACTGGGAGCAGATCGGATACGCCCTCAGCCGCGAATCGCAGCTGCTCAATATGCCGGGTCAGCATGTGAGCGGAGGCATCTTCGCCCCCGGCATAAGCTACAATCCGGCCAACGAGACCTACTATATGATCACCACCAACGTGGGTGCGGGCAATTTCCTGGTGAAGACCACCGACCCCTGGGGCGAATGGAGCGATCCGATCATGCTTCCCGAGGTGGCCGGCATCGACCCCTCGATATTCTTCGACACCGACGGAAAGGCCTACATCATCAATAACGACGACGCTCCTGACTACAAGCCAGAATATGACGGCCACCGCACCGTTCGCATCGTGGAGTATGATACGGCCACCGACAAGTGCGTGGGCGAGCGCAAGATATTAGTCAATAAGGGCGTCCATCCCGAAGACAAGCCCATATGGTGTGAAGGCCCGCATATGTACAAGATCAACGGCGAGTATTATCTGATGACTGCCGAGGGCGGCACGGGCGATTGGCACAGCGAGGTTATCTACCGAGGCAAGTCTCCCTGGGGCCCGTTCGTTCCCTGGGACAAGAATCCGATGCTGACACAGCGCACTCTCGACAAGAATCGCCCCGATCCGGTCACCTGCGCCGGCCACGCCGACATCATCGAGGGTCCCAACGGCGAATGGTGGGGAGTATTCCTCGCCTGCCGTCCCAATGCCAAGGGCTTCGAGAATCTCGGGCGCGAGACATTCATGCTGCCCGTGCGCTGGACTTCCGACGGCTGGCCCTACATGAACATCGGCGACGAGAGGGTGCCGATGACGGTGCGCAAGCATGACGCCGTCAGGGGAGAGAACGTCACTTTCGGCAATTTCTCGCAGGCTCTCGACATGAATGCGGGCAAACTGCCCATCGACTGGCTCACGCTGCGCACATCGTGCACCGACCTGTATTCTTTCACGCAGAATCCCGGCAAGCTCACCCTCGTGTGCGCCCCCACCACCACGAAAGAGAAGCAAAGCCCGGCATTCGTGTGCCGCCGCATACAGCACAAGCAGTTCAACGCCTCCGCGAGCATAGACTTCAAGCCGAAGAGCCACAAGGAGCGCGCCGGGCTGCTCGTATTCAAAGATGAAACCCACCAATATCTGCTGGCCAAGCACCGCACCGGCAAAGGCACATTCGTGAGTCTGATAAAGGTGGGCGCCGCAGGCGAGGAGCACATAGGCTCTGTGGCAGTGCCCGCCAAGGCCAAGAGCGTTGACCTCAAGGTGGAGGGCGACGACGACACATTCGCCTTCTATTGCAGCCTCGACGGCGGCAACAGCTGGACCCCCGTGGCCGAAGGCGTAGATGCGGCTTACACCAGCACCCGCGAGGCAGGCGGATTCACCGGCACTATGGTGGGCCTCTACGCTTCTGGCCGGGAATTCTGAAAACGGCGCCCCCCCCCCGGGCGTGTGATATGAAATATAATACCTTAAACAAATAAATAACCATTTCTAATGAAAAAAGCAATCTTGAATCGCATCACCATTATGCTGATGGCAATTTTGCTCACGCCGTGTCTCGCCCTTGCAGACGTGATTACGGGCCTGGTCACCGACGAAACCGGTGAGCCTCTGGTGGGCGTTGCCGTAATGGTGAAGGGCGGCAACGGGCAAGGCGCTACCACGGACATCGATGGTAACTATAAGCTCACTGTCGCAGATCCGCAAAAAGCGGTGCTTGTGGCCACATACGTGGGCATGGACCCCGTAGAGGAAACTGTCAAGGGCCGCAAGGTGGTCAACATCGTGCTGCGCGAGAACGCTGACGTGCTCGACGAAGTCGTTATCGTCGGTTACGGACAGCAGAAGAAGGTGTCGGTAGTCGGCGCCATCACCCAGACATCGGGTGAAGTGCTCGAGCGTGCCGGCGGTGTCAGCAGCGTGGGCGCTGCCCTGACCGGTAACCTTCCCGGCGTGATCACCACATCGTCGACCGGCATGCCCGGCGCCGAGGATCCTACCATCGTGATCCGCGGTGTCAGCTCCTGGAATAACTCTCAGCCTCTCATCCTGGTTGACGGCATCGAGCGCCCCATGAGCGCGGTTGACATCACCTCTGTGCAGTCGATCTCTGTGCTTAAGGACGCATCGGCCACTGCAGTCTATGGTGTGAAGGGCGCCAACGGCGTTATCCTCATCACCACCAAGCGCGGTCAGGAAGGCCGCGCCAAGATCACCGTGGGCATGAACGCCACGATGAAGGTGGTGTCGCAGATGCCCGACATCTACAACTCTGCCGATGCCCTCACCCTGCGCAACACGGTCATCGAGCGCGAGCTTGGCCTGGTGCCCGCCTCTTGGGAGAAGATCACCACAGCCGAGATCATTGGCAAATACCGCAATCCCATCGGCCTTGAGGAGCAGGAGCGATACGTCAACGTCAATTGGCGCGACGAGCTCTTCAAAAAGCACGCCATGAGCTACAACCCCAGCATCAACATCGCCGGCGGCACACAGAACGTGAAATATTTCGCGTCGGTCGACTTCCTGCACGAAGGCGATATGTTCCGTGAGTGGGACAACAACCGCGGATACCAGCCCGGATACGGCTTCAACCGCATCAACGTGCGATCTAACCTCGACTTCTCCATCACCAAGAGCACCACGCTTAAGGTGAACCTCTTCGGCTCTAACGGCCAGAAGCGCTCGGCATGGAACATTGCCGACGACTCTTTTGGCGCCTCTCAGCTTTGGCAGGCCGCATACTCGGCTTCGCCCGACGCCTTCCTGCCGCGCTACAGCGACGGCACATGGGGCTATTATCGCCCCGACTCGCAAGGCGCGCCCAACTCTATCACCAACCTCGCCCTCGCCGGCCTGGAGAAGATAACCACCACCCGCATCAACACCGACTTCACCCTTGAGCAGGACCTGAGCTTCATCACCAAAGGCCTGCGCGCTTCGGCCATGGTGTCATGGGACAACGTATTTGTCGAGGGCGGACGAGGCATCAATGACCTCTACCACGCAGCCCAGTTCAAATGGATCGATCCCGAGACCGGCATCACCTATTATAAGGAGGAGAGCCAGAGCACGCAGGGATTCGACTTCGTGGAGGGCATCGAGTGGAGTCCCGTCGGAGGATCTGTCAACGACTGGCAGACTCAGCGCAACCTCTTCTATCAGGCTCAGATCAACTGGGCGCGCCAGTTTGGCCAGCATGACGTCAGCGCCATGGGCGTGTTCAACCGCACAGAGCAGACCTACGGCTCATCGTTCACCAACTATCGCGAGGACTGGGCGTTCCGTCTGACCTACAACTTCGGAGACCGCTACTTCGCCGAGTACAACGGCGCTTACAACGGCTCGGAGCGCTTCAGCAACAAGCATCGCTTCCACTACTTCAATTCGGGCGCTGTGGGCTGGATGATTACCAATGAGAAATTCATGAATTGGGCCCACGGCATCATCGACCTCCTCAAAGTGCGCTACTCTTACGGCGAGGTAGGCGAGGACTACGTGCCCACCCGCTGGCTCTACGCCACTCAGTGGGCCTACGGAGGCAATTCGAAGCAAGGCCTTGAGAACGGCGGAACAAGCCCCTACACATGGTACTACCTCTCGCAGCTCGGCAACCCCGATGTGCACTGGGAGACAGCCATCAAGCAGAACATCGGCATCGATTACTCTTTCTGGAACCACTTCGCCGCAGGTAGCCTTGAATTCTTCACCGACAAGCGCAAGGACATCCTCATCACCGGCAACAACCGCGCCGTGCCCAGCTACTACGGCGGCACAGCCCCCACGGCCAACCTTGGCCGAGTGCGCACCACCGGCTATGAGTTAGAGCTTCGCCTCAACTACACATTCGGCAAGGATTGGCACGTATGGGGCAACTTCAACATGACCCACGCCAAGAATAAGATCCTCGAATACGATGATCCGCAGCTGACTCCCGCATATCAGAAGCAGACAGGCTACGCCATCGGGCAGGATCACGTGATCTACACCGCCGGATACGCCAACACCTGGTCGCAGGTCTACGGCACCACGCAGCACAATACCAATGACAACCAGAAGCTCCCGGGCATGTATGCCAACGTCGACTATAACGGCGACGGCGTCATCGACAGCAACGACTCGGCTCCTTACGGATACACCGGCACCCCGGAGAATACCTACTCGGGCACCATCGGATTCGAGTGGAAGGGTCTGTCGGCCTACGTGCAGTTCTACGGCGTGACCAACGTCAACCGTTGGGTGCAGTTCACTTCATTCAGCGGCCATAAGAACACCGTCTATACCGTCGACGGCTCTTACTGGAGCGCCTGGAACCAGAATGCCGACGCCCCGCTGCCCCGCTGGGACTCGACTCCCTCAAACTATGACGGCATGCGCTCTCACTATGACGGCAGCTACATCCGCCTGAAAAACGCCGAAATCGCCTATACCTGGACTTCGGGATGGGTGAAGAAACTCGGCCTGAGCAGCTTCAAGCTCTATCTCAACGGCAACAACCTCTGGGTATGGAGCCGCATGCCCGACGACCGCGAGAGCAACTTCGCGGGCACCGGTCTGGCTTCGCAGGGCGCTTACCCCACGGTGAAGCGCTTCAACCTCGGCTTCAAGTTTGACATTTAACGCACAAATTCCATGAAACTCAATATTAAAGCTACATACGCCGCTTGCCTGTTGGCCGCAGCCTCGCTCTCGATGACAGGCTGCACTGACTACCTCGACAAGAGCGAAGAGTCGGACATCTCGGAGGAGACAGCCTTCAAGGACTTTCAGAACTTCCAGGGCTTCGTCGAGGTGATGTACAGCAACATTCCCGACTTCTCGAAGGGATACTGGACCAACTCATTCAACTGGGGCGAGGACGAGCTCATCTGCACCAACTGCAACTACCACATGGGCTATAAGATCGACCAGGGCGACTTCTGGGGCTGGCAGTCAGAGCATGACGGCTGGGGCACCGGCTGGCTCGACCGCGGCAACTTCAACCCCACCAGCAAGGACCGTTTCGCCAAAGGCCTATGGCCCTGCGCATGGTACAACATCCGCCAGTGCAACATCGGCCTTGCCAACCTCGACCGCCTCACCGACGCCACACAGGCGCAGAAAAACGCCATCGAGGGTCAGCTGCTCTTCTTCCGCGGCTGGAGCCATTTCATGCTGATGCAATATTTCGGCGGCCTGCCCTACATCGACAAGGTGATAGACGCCAACGGACGCATCGACGAGCCGCGCCTCTCATATTATGAGTGCGCCGAAAAGGTGGCAGCCGACCTGCGCCGCGCAGCCGACCTGCTTCCCATCGACTGGGACAAGACCAACATCTCTGTCTCTACCAACGGCAAGAATCAGCTCCGCATCAACAAAATCATGGCTCTCGGATATCTGGGCAAGAACTACCTCTACGCTGCTTCGCCCCTGATGAAC
Organism: uncultured Muribaculaceae bacterium; assembly: GCA_947525975.1. Classification (GTDB taxonomy): domain Bacteria; phylum Bacteroidota; class Bacteroidia; order Bacteroidales; family Muribaculaceae; genus CAG-873. The sequence goes on from CANNVE010000031.1 coordinate 27,404, forward strand.
AAGACCATGACCGGATCAACTGACTACAACCGCGAATACGCCAAGCTCGCAGCCGAGACATTCGGCGAGCTCCTCAAGCTCGTGGAGACAGGACAGACCCAGTACGCTCTGGTTGAATATTCAAAGATCGCCGATGTATTCTACTCTTATTCGCAAGGCGCTCGCCTGCCGGGCAGCACCGAGGCCATCTTCCGCGGCTTTGCCGATGATGGCTGGCAAAATACCCGCTATGGTCTTGCCCTGCAGTTCCTGCCCCGTCCTTATCAGACCGACGGCTCAGTGACCCTCTCGGCCACCGCCAACTACGTCAACTATTACGGTATGGCCAACGGCCTTCCGCTCGATGATCCCGAGTCAGGCTTCGACCCGACCCACCCGTGGAAGGACCGCGACCCCCGATTCTATAACGACGTGCTTTTTGACGGCGCTTTCGTGAGCGACAACAGCACATACTCGAAGGAACTGCAGAACGCAGCCCTCTATACCGACGGATACTGCCGAGGACAGCTCGACACCTACAACCGCACCGGCTATGCCACCCGCAAATTCCTGCACCCCAAGTGCAACAAGGCCGACGATGGCTGGGGATGGAGCCCGCAATTCACCATCCATATCTCGTATATGCGCCTGGCCGATGTCTACCTGATGTATGCCGAGGCAGTGGCCGCAGCCAACTCTAACCCCAACGCCAAGGCCGGCGGATGCGACCTGACAGCCATCGACGCAGTCAACAAGATCCGCAACCGCGCAGGCGTGGAGGATCTGGCTTCCAAGAACACAGGCAACTTC
>CANNVE010000032.1 GCA_947525975.1 uncultured Muribaculaceae bacterium
AATCGGCATCCTGCCGGATGCCCCGCACCCATTGCCCTCATGATTTCCGCTAATGCGGAGGTGCGTTTCTCCGAAACGCACGGGGCAATTGATGGGGCTTGCGGCGTTCGCCTCGGAGAGGCGAACCTCCACCTTATAGCCATATACAGAAATAGGCTGCATTTGCAGCCTATTTGTTGGTGATTGGTTGGGCGGGCGCGATATATCGCGCCCCTACTATGATTATCGTGTTTCGATATATCGCGGTCCTACTATTACAGTACTATCTTTGCGGAGGCGGTGCGTCCGTCAGAGTATGTGCTGACTTTTACGAAAACGCCGTTTTCGGGATTTGCCACTTCGATGCCGTAGAGGTTGTAGTATTTCACCTTCACGGGAGTTTGGTCGGTGAGGCTGTCGCTGATGCCGTCGGTGTCGAGATTGAGGTTGAAGTCGAGGTTAAGCTTTGCGTATCGGCCCATTGAGCGATCGTTCTGACGGGTGAGCGCATAGATGATCCAGTATCCGAAATCTATCTCATTTGCAGCGGTCACTGGCTCTGAAACGAGCGGTGCGGCTTCAATGTCGTACAGTGTTTCGTCAGTTTGGCCATCGAATGGATAGATGCCGTACTGATACTTCGCGTTGCGGATGTAGATATATTCATCGGCCTTTGTCGAGAATACGTATTTGCCGTCTACTTTCGACTTGTAGAGTTTCACGCACGAAGCCATGTCATCCCAGTTGTAGACGAGGACTTCAGAGTCATTGTCCTTGACGTATGTGTCGAATGTAATGAGCTCGGTATCCTCGATGGGGCAGATGTATGTGTCGGGGTCTTCCTTGTCCCAGTTCACGCCACGCATCTGGAGCGTCATTTTCGCGTTGGGCTGCACGATCTCTGTGGTGATGGCCTTGTCATATTTCTTTGTCATTGAGGTGAAATAAGGATGGGCCACAACGATGTTCCACGGCTCGAGCGTCAGCGCCGTTTCGCTGATGGTGCCTGTCAGCTTAGACGAGGTGAAAGCCGGATCCATGGGAGTGGGGAGGTTGGATGCCTCTTCTGATACTACCATGTGGTAGTATGTCATGTAGTCATCTTCGTTGAATTCGGAATCGAATGTGTAGGGGGCAACCCACACTGTGCCATTGTCCCAGTCTACATTGACCCTGAGCGGGAGGCCTGAGCCGATGAAATTCTGGATATTCAGGAGGCGAGGATTCGTTTCATCGGGGTATTCAAGCGATACTTTCGAGCTGAGGCAGAATGTGCCGTCGGTGTGGTTGCTGACGTTGATGGTGAGCTTTGACAGCTGTTCGGCTGTGAGTGGCTCCATCGCGGAGGCTGCTGATGCGCCGCAAAGGGCGAGAGCAAGGAGTAAAAATTTTTTCATAAGCATATTATTTGATTGTATGGAAGTCAAAGAGATGAGCGCAGGGGACATCGCGGGGCGATGCCCCCTGCGTAAAATTTATTTCACATAACGCTTGGCGGCCACGGTGCGACCGTCGGCGAGAGTCATGCGCACGATGTATAGCCCCGGAGCCTTCACATTGTCGCCGAGAGCCACGCCCGAAAGGGTGAAATACTCTACAGCCACCACTTCGTCGCTGTCGGGAGCGATGTCTACGATGCCGCTTGTCTCATTGATCACACGCCAGCCTTTGGCTTTGGCTGTCGCGGCGTCGGCTGAGGCAGTGCCCGGCATGGCGCTGATGTCGAGTATGGAGATCCATTCGCTGCCAGGCACGGGTTCTTGTCCGGTGACGTCGGGCAGCTGTGCGATCATGGCGTTTATGGCCTCGGCCTCCATGGCGTTGCCCTGGAGCGAGACGCCGCAGAGATCCTTGTTGGAGGCTACGTCGAGTGCGGTCAGGCGGTTATGCTCGGCAGCCACGCGGCGTATGGAGGTGTTGTTCTTCAGATCGAGCGATGAGATCTTGTTGCGTCCGCATTCGAGCAGGCTGAGGTATGAGTTGGCCGAAATGTCAAGCTTCTCCAGCTTGTTTCCGGCTACGTTGAGCCAATAGAGCGCAGACTGCCTTGACAGGTCGATTTCCGAGAGATTATTGTCGGCCAGCTGCAGCTGGGTGCAGAGGGGCGAGTTTGACAGGTCGACCGCGCTGATTTCATTGCCGTTGGCGAAGAAGAGGCGCAGATTTGTCAGTCGGGATAGGTCAACGGCGTCGATGTGGTTGTCGTTGATGTTTATCCAGTTGAGATTTGTATTTGCCGAGATGTCAAGCGATGTCAGCTGTGTTGTAGAGGTAAAGGCCGGTGATTGATGGCGCCACGCTGATGTCTATGTCAGAGAGGCGGTTATCGCTGAGGTTGAGGGTCTGGAGCACCTTGCAGTCGGCCAGGCCTTTGATTTCGGTGATGACGTTGTTACCGGCGTAGATGTTTTCAATCGCGGGACATCCGGTGACGTCGAGCGCGGAGATTTGGTTGCCCGAAACCGAAAGGTCGCGTAGGCTTTGGCGGCCAGCCACGTCGATCGATGTGAGCCGGTTGTTCTCGCAATCTACGTCCATCAAAGTCTTGTGGGAGGGGAGGAACAGGGCGGTGAGCGCGTTGTCGTAAACCTCAACCGATGAGAGCGCTGACATGCCACGCAGGTCGAGCGAGCCTTGGATGAGGTTGCCATGCACGTTGAGCACACGTATGGCGGTGCATTTCTCGATGCCCTTTATTTCTGTGATGGCATTTTCGGCGGCATATATGCCGGTGAGCAGCGTATTGGCCGAAACGTCGAGCGAAGACAGCTTGTTGCCCTCGAGCTGGAGCAAGGTCAGGCCGGGAGCGTTTGAGAGGTCGATGGCCTTGAGCCCCTGCTTGTCGATGTTGAGGCGAGAGAGTCCGTCGGCATAAATCTTCAGCGATGAATTGCCGTTGAGAGGCACAGCCACAGCCTTGTCGATGTTGGGCTTTAGGTCAGAGGGCGCGTATGTGGCGTCGCCAACTACGAATTTGGCCACGCCGTCGGTGGTGCGGAATCGGATCACTACCTCGTCGATGCCGCTGTCGAATGACAGCGAGGCGGTGGCGGCGGCGCGGGCAACGTATTCGTAGGCGCCGACGTCGATGCGGTCGCCCATCACGCGCGGGTTGCCGGCCATGTCGGTCGATTCCTGCACGCCTGATGTGTTGTTTCCGGCATCGATGTATCGGCTTCCGGGCGCCAGGCTCCAATCGGCCATGGCGAGTTCAAGGGCTTTGTTTCCGGTTCCATCCCAACCGGAGAATCCTGTCGGCGAAACGAAGTTTGAGGGAGCAGCGTCGGCATCGCTCAGGCAGTTGACTGCTCCGGCCAGCGATGAGGTCGCCTGCCATTCGTTGATGTTGGCAGCCTTTCCGTTGCGTGCAGCATTGTTCTGCACGGTGCAGTTCACGGCTTTTCCGCCACGCAGGCATATGCCGCCTCCGTTGTATGCCGAATTGTTGTAGACCACGCATCCGAGGGCGGTACCTCCCTCCACGTATATGCCGCCGCCGGAACCGCCCATGTCAGGGCCGAATTCCTCGGCATCGGCGTAGCAGTTCCACACCTTGGCGTGAGTGACCACGCTGCCGTCCAATATGACGATGCCGCCGCCATTGAGGCCCCGGCAATAGTCTACGTCAATGTCGCTGACTGTACCGTCGATTGTGTAAAGCGCGCCGCCCGACGATCCGTAGCAGTCAGTGAACACGCAATTGCTGAGCGAGCCCTTGCTCTGATACGCTCCTCCTCCGCCGTCCTCGCCCACGCAAGCCTCAAACAGGCAGTCCTTTACCGTGGCATTCTGCGCGTAGAGGCCTCCGCCCATGCCGGCGGAATAACTTGAAGTAGTGTAGTTATTGTAGAAATAGCAATTGGTCACCGATGCGTTTCCGGCTCCGTTAAGGAACACGCCTCCTCCGAGGGCATAGATCGGAATAAGGGGTTCCTGGCTGAAATATACAGAGTTCTTGACTATCCGGCACGCGTTGATGCTTACATTGCCGATAGCGTATATGCCACCGCCGGAAGTCTTCGTCTTGTGCTCATCGGCGCATCCGCCGGTCACGGTGAATCCATCGATCACTGTGTGGGTTGAGATCACGTCAGGCTGGTAGAGCACATGGGTGGAATTGTTATGCGTGCCGGGAATGTGGCTGTCGTCGTCGCTTGTAAGCCGGAACGAATAGCGGTAGGTGGTGCCCTCGGCTATTTCGCGTATCCAGGTGTCGGGCACATCGTCGTCACCGCTGAGGATGGTCTCGTTGGCCATGTCCCACGCTTTTCCGCGCGGCTTTATGCGGCGCTGGCTTTTGTCGGTCTCGGTTCCGGCAAATCCGCCATATAGCGATACTCCGTCCTTGATCACAAAAGAGCGGGAGTCGGCCACGCGGTCGTCGGCGAGGCGCACAGGTTTGTAGGTGCCGGCAGCGACCCATATCTCATCTCCGGCCGACGAGGCGTCGATTGCCTCCTGCAGGTCGGCCATAGCCGCCGACCAGGATGAGCCATCGCCTCCTTGTGCTCCGGCCTTGACATAGCGCACGGCGGCGTCGGCCGTCGCAGGCGCCGCCATCGCTGCGATGACGGCTATGCCCGCAGCGCGGGCATAGATTCTAAAATTCATACCTATTGCAATACGTGTTAAATGGTGGTGTAAATATACTTGTCTCTATAGTCAGAATCTTTAAAAACACAAAGATATGTAAAAAAGCATTAAACACGAGACAGGATGGTAAAGAATAATGTGTTTTTTAATAGTTATTAACATGAAATTAGTATCAGAGAGGCGTTGCTCCTTAAAAGAGGAAAGAAAAGAGGTGCGCTTCGGAGAAACGCACCTCTACATCAGCGGGGGGCGACGCGCGCCTCCGCTTTTCGTCATCTCACTTCGTGGATTTTACCTTCAGTATGGTGAATGAGTAGGGCTTGAATGTGTAGGAGAATTGCTTGCCGAAGTTTTTCTCAACAGTCTCTACGGGCACGATCTTTGTGGGTTCGGCCATTGTGTTTTCGTCGGTCTTTTCCTTGGCCGACAGAGTGATCGACTTGCCCACCGGGTCTACCGATGAAGCGTTGATGTTGATAACTGGAGTGTACGGCTCGGCAGTAGAGTTGACTACTTTGATGATTGTCTCTCCGGTGTTTTCGTCGTATCCGGCCACAGTGTATTGGCCCGAGGGGGCTGCTGCAATCTGCTCGAACACCTTGTCACCGTCGATGTAGACGCTCACCGTGTTGTTTTCGTTGATTGCGACGCGCACCTTGTACCATTTGCCCGGTTGCATATCGAGAGTGCCTCCTCCGGGATTGCGGTCAACGTTAGCCTCGCCGTTGGTGGCTCGGTTCATGGTCACCACCTTGCGGTCTCCGGCCACCTGCGGGATGTTGACGGCAAAATAGTCGTCGGCATTGGCGTTGGCGCCAAATATTATTGACGGTGTGATCAGGCCTTTGCGGGTTTCGTTGCTGCCACGGCGGACGGGCATATCCTTCTCCATGAGCTGCGCCTCAAATTCGATTGAGCCTGAGCGGAGGTTGATGCCGTCGAGCAGGCTGATGGCGAGCGGTCCGCCCCAGCGGCGATTCTTTTGCAGAGTTATGGGTTTGAGCGCTTCGATGCCGGGGCCGGCGGCTACAACGGTGCCGTTGGCATCCTTCACGCTGATGTCGCGCACCAGTGAGGAGACTTCGTTGCCCATGAATCCAACTGAGCCGGCGGTGAGATTGCGGAAGGGGACGGAGGTAGACACCTCTACATTGTAGTCCGGACGGTTGTTGGCGTACATCTGCTGCACGTAGTATGAAGCGCGTCCCATCACGCCGTCGTTGTCATACCATATAAGGTTGGTGGGCCAATCCTTGCGGTTGTTGTTCTCGAAGAGCGGGGCGTATGAAGTCATCTTCACAAGGTCGGAATTGCGCTCCACGCCGGTGAGGAATGCTGCCTCGGCGAGAGCGGCGTTCATGTTGGCCTCCGTGATCACGGCGTATTCGCCGATGTAGACGTCATATTTTCCGCGCTCCATGTTGTCGAAGAGGTGGTCGTTCTCATAGAAGAATCCGGGATTGACATACCAGTGGGGGTCGATCATGTCGGCCTTCTCAAGCTTTTCGCGGCTGGGTGTAAGCTGCAGGGTAGATATGAATTCGATGTCGGGATATTTCTTCTTTAGTATGCGGAAGAAATAATTGTATCGCTCGGCATAGTGGTCGCCCACCTGCTCGTTGCCGAGTTCGACATATTTCAGATTGAAGGGCTCGGGGTGGCCTGCTTCGGCGCGCTTGGCTCCCCAGGGGTTGGATACGGGGGCGGTGGCGTAGTCGATGGCGTCGATGATGTCTTGCAGGAAAGGCTCGTAGTCTGAGCTGTAATCGCCGTTGCGTAGGCAGCATGAGAGGCCCACGTTGGCAACGAACATGCCGGCAGCGTCAAGATCCTCGCAAAGCTGAAGGAATTCATGGTAGCCGAATCCCCAGGAGCAATGGTAGTTCCAGAGCACCCATTCGCTGTGGCGCTTCATGGGGTCGCCGATGGTCTCTTTCCATTTCACGCGGTTTTCGAGAGTGGCGCCTTCGGCTATGCATCCGCCGGGCCAGCGTATGAAGGCCGGATTGAGGTCATCGAGCATCTGTGCCACGTCGGGGCGCATGCCGTTGGGGCGGCCCTTGAATGTCTTTTGCGGGAAAAGCGACACATAGTCAACATACACTTTTCCCGGATTGTCGAATGTGAGCTGCAGGGTGGCTTTGGTGTCGGTGGTCTTTGGCGTGAGCACAGCCTTCAGTTCCTGCCATTTGTCGGCCTTGGTGAGATCGAAAGACTGCTGCGCCAGCACCTTGCCTTTAGTTGACACTATTTTGGCTGTCACTTTTCCGGCATAGTCCTGCGGATTGACATAGAATCGCAGATCATAGTTGTCTTTGCCGATGATGCGCATGCCCCAGTATCCTGAATTTTCGAGCGTGACTCCCGGGGCGGCCATTTCAAGTCGCATTGCGTTGGGGGTGGCGGGATCGAGCTGGTTTTCGGCGGTGACATCGTATGAAGCATCGCCGGTCACCTTCCATCCATCCATTTTCAGGGAGTCCATGTCCCATTTTATTTTCCAGTCACTGTAGTCGCCACGCTCATAGTTCTGGCTATGCGGAGCGATGGCGAATCCGTCTTTGTAGGTCATGCCTGACGGGAGTACATGCTCCTCGAAATTGCGGTTTTTTACGAGCTCTGCGTATATGCCGCCGTCTCCGGCATGATTGATTTCCTCGAAAAACACACCGTACATGCTCGGGGCCACGTCGTTGCCTTTCCTCTGAAGGTCGACCGAGATTTCCTGGGCAGGAGCATACAGGCCTGATGCGCACGCCAAGGTCAAGGCGGCAGATTTAAGAATTCTCATGATAAATAGTTTAGGTTTGCGGTCATAAAATTATGTATTATTTTTGTAAATACCAAATGATATTACGTATTTTTCAGTTTGGCGTAGGCAAGTCGAAAATATGGCCGAAAAACACGCTGAACGATAGGAATGTCATTATTTTTTCGTAATTTTGCAGGCGGAATAAGAATTGAATTAAAAAGATATGAAACCGACATTGCTTGTACTTGCAGCCGGCATGGGCAGCCGCTACGGCGGTCTGAAGCAGCTCGACGGCGTTGGCCCCGCAGGCCAGACCATCATGGACTATTCTATATATGACGCCATCCAGGCCGGATTCGGCAAGGTGGTGTTCGTGATACGCAAAGATTTTGAGAAGGACTTCAACGAGAAGATCCTTGTTAAATACAAAGGCCACATCCCGGTGGAGGTGGCATTCCAGAGCATCGACGACCTGCCCGAAGGATACGCTGTGCCCGAAGGCCGCGTGAAGCCCTGGGGCACGGGACATGCCATACGCGCTGCCCGCGACGTGGTGAAGGAGCCGTTTGTGGTGATCAATGCCGACGACTTCTATGGCCGCGACGCATTCGAGGTGATCGCCAAGCAACTGAGCGGTCAGGCCGATGATTATTCTATGGTCGGTTTCCGCATCGGCAACACCATGACCGAGAACGGCTCGGTGTCGCGCGGAGTGTGCGCGGTCGACGCCGAGGGCAACCTCACAAGCGTGGTGGAGCGCACCGCCATCGCATACGATGCTGACCACAACATCAAATTCAAGGACGAGAACGGCGCCGAGCAGGGACTGGAGCCCAATGTGCCCGTATCGATGAATTTCTGGGGATTCGGCCCCGATCTTTTCGGATACCTTGAGCGCGAATTCAACGCATTCCTCAAAGAGCGCGGCACGGAGATGAAGAGCGAATTCTACATCCCCACCGTGGTCAGCACGCTCATCGACAACGGCGAAAAGCAGGTGAAGGTGCTCGACACCGAGTCGCAGTGGTTTGGTGTGACGTATCCTGAAGACCGCCCCACAGTGGTGGCTAACCTGGCGCGACTTCACGCCGAGGGCGCATATCCCGAAAAAATGTTTTGATCATCAAAGCAATAAGACTTGACCGATTTATATAACTCATCAGGATCGCATGGAATTTGAATTGCAAGCCACGTCGGCCGGCACGGCCGCCCGCGCAGGCCTCATAACTACGGCCCACGGGCAGATAGAGACGCCAATATTCATGCCTGTGGGCACGGTGGGCAGCGTCAAGGCCGTGCATTTCCGCGACATGCGCGACGACGTGAAGGCCCAGATCATACTTGGCAACACTTACCACCTGTATCTGCGTCCGGGCGTCGACGTGCTGCGCAAGGCCGGCGGCCTGCATAAATTCAACGGCTGGGACCGCCCCATCCTCACAGACAGCGGCGGATTCCAGGTGTTTTCTTTGAGCCAAAACCGCAAGCTGACCGAGGAGGGAGCTCGATTCCGCAGCCACATCGACGGCTCGATGCACATGTTCACGCCCGAAAACGTGGTAGACATACAGCGGGCCATCGGCAGCGACATCATGATGGCCCTCGACGAGTGCCCGCCCGGCACGTCGGATTTCGCATATGCCCGCAAGTCGCTCGACCTCACCCTCCGCTGGCTCGACCGAGGCTTCAAGCACTATCAGGAGACAGAAGGCCTTTATGGCTATCATCAGTCATATTTCCCTATCGTGCAGGGATGCACCTATCCCGAGCTGCGCCGCGAATCGGCCCGCCACATAGCCGCCCTCGGGGCTGACGGCAACGCCATAGGCGGTCTTGCCGTGGGAGAACCCGCCGAGAAGATGTATGAAATGATCGAAGTGGTCAATGAGATACTTCCCGCCGACAAGCCGCGCTATCTGATGGGCGTGGGCACGCCCGTCAACATACTCGAGGCTATCGACAGGGGAGTGGACATGATGGACTGCGTGATGCCCACCCGCAATGGCCGCAACGGCATGCTTTTCACCCGCCACGGCACCATGAACATGCGCAACAAGAAGTGGGCCGAAGATTTCTCGCCTCTGCAGGAGGACGGCGCTTCGTGGGTGGACCGTGCCTACAGCAAAGCCTATGTGCGCCACCTCTTCATAGCCAACGAACTCCTGGCCCTGGAGATAGCCTCGCAGCACAATTTGGCATTCTACCTCTGGCTCGTGGGCGAGGCCCGGCGCCACATCATGGCCGGCGATTTCGCGTCGTGGAAAGCCGGGATGGTGGAGGTGCTCGACCGGCGCCTGTAGCGGTGATGGATGGGCGCGATGAATCACGCCCGCATTGACAAAATAAATCTTTTTAAGTTTTGATTTAGATTGAAGAAGCTTGATTGGTATATTATAAAGAAGTTCCTGGGCACATACGTGTTCTCGATCTTGCTGCTGCTGGCCATCGTGGTCATGTTTGACATCAACGAGAAGCTCGATTCCTTTCTCAAGGCTCCGCTCAAGGCCACGGTGGTTGACTATTTCGTCAACTTCCTTCCGTATTTCGCCAATCAGTTCTCACCCCTCTTCACATTCATAGCGGTCATCTTCTTCACGTCGAAACTCGCCGGCAACAGCGAGATCATAGCCATGCTTTCGGCCGGAGTGAGCTACCGGCGCCTGCTCAGGCCCTACATGGTGTCGGCTGCGGCAATAGCCGTGCTCACATTTGTGCTCGGCGCCTACATCATACCTCCGGCCAACGTCAAGCGCATCGAATACACCAACACCTACGTGAAAAACAAGCGCGTGGACTATGGCGCCAACATCATGCTGATGGTGGCCCCCGGCGAGATCGCCTACATGAGCCGATATGACAACATCTCGAAGACCGGCACACGCTTCTCTCTCGAAAAATTTGACGAGAACAAGCGCCTGGTGTCGCGCATGACCGCCCAAAGCATCAAGTGGGACACTCTATATCTGTGGAAGGCGCGACAGTATGTGATCAGGGATTTCGTGGGAGAAAAAGAGATAATACGCAAAGGCGCGCAGATCGACACCATGATACCTTTTGAGCCGCGCGACTTCCTGATATCGAAAGAAGACCATGAGACCATGACCTCGCCGGCCCTGTCGGAGTATATCGGCAGGCAGAAGGAGAGGGGAGTGGCCAACATACAGTCATTCGAGGTGGAATATCACCGCCGCTATGCGATGACAGCCGCAGCCTTCATCCTCACCATCATAGGCATGTCATTGTCGGCCAAGAAGGCCAAGGGAGGCATCGGCCTCAACATAGGCATCGGCCTTGTGTTGAGCTTCAGCTACATCCTCTTCATGGCCATCACGCAGACATTCGCCATCTCCGGCCTCACATCGCCTTTGATAGCGATGTGGATACCCAATGTGGTCTACACCATCATAGCCATCATACTTTACCGCAAGCTCAGCCGCAGCTGAAGCCCAAGACGCATAAGACGTGGTCCTGTCATCATACATCGAAGTGGTGCTTCCGCTCCCCTTGCAGGGGACATTCACCTACAGCCTGCCCGAGGCCATGCGCGAGCAGGTGAGCGTGGGCGCGAGGGTGATAGTGCCTTTCGGCCATAAGAAATTCTATACGGGCATCGTCACAGGCTTTTCGCCTGTGGAGCCAAAGGAGTATCAGGTGAAGGAGATACTCCATGTGCTCGATCCGCGCCCGATGCTGCGCCATCCGCAGTTGAGATTCTGGGATTGGATAGCCGAATATTACCTCTGCAGCGTGGGCGACGTGTTCCGCGCCGCCGTGCCTGCCGGCATGAAGATAGAGAGCGAGACGCGCTTTGAGGCCAATCCTGACTATGACCTTGACGAGATGGCCATGCTCAGCGAGCGCGAGGCCATGGCCGCCCAGCTGCTTCAGGCCAAAGGCAAGCTCTCGGCCAAGGATATAGAGAAGGAGACAGGATTCGCCAATGTGCCCGCGCTCATGCAGCGCCTCGTCGACAAGGGGGCGGTGATCGTATCAGAGACTCTTGTTGATAAGTACCGTCCCAAGAAAGGAAAATATGTGCGCGTGGCCTTCGAGCGTCACAGCGAAGAGGCCATGTCGGCTGCCTTCGCGGCTGTCAGGAACGCCAAAAAGCAGGAGGCCATGCTGCTGACTCTGCTGCAGATATCGAATTTCAACGCTCACGGACGCCCTGTGGCTGAAGTGGAGCAGAAGGCCCTGCTCGATGCCTCGAAAGGCACCGACGCCACGCTGAAGGCCTTGGTAGATAAGGGCATCGTGGAGCGGTACACGCGCGAGGTGTCGAGATTCGATGCCGTGGCCCCAGGATCGGGATGTCTGCCCGAACTCACAGAGGCCCAGCAGGCAGCCCTTAAAGGGGTGCATGACTCATTTAAAGAGAAGGCCATCACGCTGCTGCATGGCGTCTCGGCCAGCGGCAAAACCGAGATATACGCCCATCTCATCGACTATGTGCTCGGGCAGGGCAACCAGGCTCTCTACCTGGTGCCGGAGATAGCGCTGACCGTGCAGCTCACCTCGCGCCTCCGGGCCATATTCGGCGACAAGGTGGTGATCTATCACTCAAAATTCACTGACAACGAGCGCGTGGAGATATGGAACCGCCTGCTGCGCGGCAATGAGCCATGCCTGGTGATAGGCACCCGCGCGTCGATATTCCTGCCCTTCGCCAAGCTCGGGCTCGTGGTGGTCGACGAGGAGCATGACCAGTCATACAAGCAGTTTGAGCCGGCCCCTCGCCTCAACGTGCGCGACTCGGCCATCATGCTTGCCCATATGCATGGGGCAAAGACGCTGCTGGGCAGCGCCACGCCGTCGGTGGAGACTTATTACAAGGCCGAAAGCGGCAAATACGGCCTGGTGTCGCTGAAAGAGAGGTATTCCGATGCGCCCCTGCCACAGATAGAGATAGTGGACATGGCCAGGGAGAGAAAGCGCAAGACTGTGAACGGGTCGTTCGCCAATGTCATGGTAGACGCCGTCAGGCAGGTAGTGGCCGACGGCAAGCAGGCCATCCTATTCAACAGCAAGCGCGGATTCGCGCCCATGGCTCGCTGCCGGCAATGCCAGTTTGTGCCGAAGTGCGCCTACTGCGACGTTTCGCTCACCTACCATAAGCGTGTGGATTCGCTCATCTGCCACTATTGCGGATCGGTCTACCCTCTGCCCGAGACCTGCCCCGTGTGCAAGGAGCCGGCCATAGAGGTGGTGGGCTATGGCACAGAGAGGGTGGAGGACGAGGCTGAAGAGCTCTTCGCCGGTTCGCGCATACTGCGCATGGACCTCGACACCACGCGCAACAAGAACAGCTATGACCAGATCATCACGCAATTTTCAGAGCATAAGGCCGACATACTCGTCGGCACGCAGATGGTGACCAAAGGACTTGACTTCGGAGCCGTGGCGCTCTCGGGGGTAGTCAATGCCGATGCTCTCATCAACTATCCCGATTTCAGGTCGGCTGAGAGGGCTTTTGACCTTCTTGAGCAGGTGTCGGGGCGTGCGGGCCGCGAGGCCGACACTCCGGGGCGGGCCATAATACAGACGTCGAAGCCTGACCATCCGGTGATAGGCTTTGTCAAAGAGCATGATTTCCTCGGCTTTTACCGATATGAGATCGAAGAGCGCAGGGCATTCGCCTATCCGCCGTTCTCCCGACTGATATACATCAACCTGAGGCATCGCGACGAGCGCGAACTCGATGAGACATCGAGAGTGTACGCCGACCGCCTGCGGGCGCTTTTCGGCACGCGCGTGCACGGGCCGGCCAAGCCGCCGGTGGGGCGCATACAGAATATGCACATACGCCAGGTGATGCTAAAGGTGGAGCTCAACGCCTCGATGGCGAAGGTGAAGGAATATCTGCGCGCCCTGCACGCCGAGATGTGCCGCGACATCCCCGCCATGCGCCAGACCTCGCTATATTACGACGTGGATCCATACTGACCGCGCCGCAGCCACAGAAATGGCCCGGGCTTTTGAGGCTCGGGCCGGGGTTTTACCCAAAGGGTAGACATTAATGATTTTGGTTTCCATTGAGGGAGATGCATTATTTCTGCATATCCGCTATGCAATGTATTAAATCACGATGCAAAAATACCTATAAATTAGGCCGAAAAGGAAATTTTGTTGCAATATTGTGACGCACTGTAACATTTTCTGCCTAATTTCCATGGATAACAATGTCAACAGGTAGGTTTATCTAGATTCTCCATATTGAGATAATAATGTCATTACGATTTATAGACGTATTGCTTTATCCGACTAATATTTGGAGGAATAAAATGGTTTCATTACTTTTGTAATATAAAAATATCTACATATTTTTCGTATCTAATTTTAGTCACTGTTATATAATTATTAATCATTAGAATATATGTCAAGTTTATTAAAGTATGCCTTAGATCGTCAGAATAATATAGTATATATTGATGATGTTGCTAAAGGGTTAGCGTGTGATTGTCATTGTCCTTCATGTAATGAACGATTGGTGGCGAAAAATGGTGGTAGTAAAAGAGTCCACCACTTCGCACATGCTTCAGGAATTGAGTGTGAGAATGCATATGAATCAATACTTCATAAACTGGCAAAAGTTGAAGTACGAGATGCATTCCTGAATAATGATGTTTTTAATATTCAATTTGAATATAGATCTTATTGCCCAATGTTTAAATCGTGTGGATTTGTGAGATATGGAGATTGTTGTACAACCTCCATAAAAAAGTTCAATCTTAAGGATTATTATGATTCATGTGAACAAGAGGTACAATATGACTCTATAAATAGAAGATCTGATTTGAAATTTTTTTCTTCAAAAGATCTTAGATTGCCTCCGATATATATAGAGTTTTTTGTGACGCACGCTAGTGACGATTATAAGTTACATAAAGGAGGGCGAATAATAGAAGTTCAAATAGAGTCAGAAGCCGATATAGAAAGAATTGTTAAATATGGTCTTACTGAATCTTTTATGTCACGTCATATGAATTATAGTGTAGAAGAGAAGAATATTAGAGATGTCGTATTTTATGGATTTAAAAATGAAGATTACGAAGCCTTGAACTTAAATCAAGAAATATTATTCTCACGTTATATACTTTATGCATCCGGAAAATCACAATGTTATCAAGATGCTTCAAATTGTAAGAAATTATCAAAGATGCATGGGTATTCTTTAATGGAAATATGTTTCCACACAGATGTGGCATTTGGCATATATGACATGGCAAAGTACCTAGGGTATAAAAGGTTTGGGATTAAAAATTGTTTGTATTGTAAGAATTATGTTGATAGTTATGAAGGAATTGGTAAACTTTGCAGATTATATAAACGTCTTGGTATTAATAAATACGGAAATCATGATACTGCCCGAGCAAAAGAATGTAAATACTTTATTCTCGACGAGCAGGAAATGACAGATAGTTTGAGGGCATTTGATTGTTTGTCTCCGAGTGATTATACAGAACTTTAGATTTATATAAAATAGCTGAATTGGATAGAAGAATGTGTGGATTACATCCTTTTTTACACATTTTGGGAGGATTGCTTTGATTTTGGATTTTCGGGGAAAATCGCTATCTTTGCGCCAAATAAACTGAAATCTAAACATTTCTCGCCAATATGAAGAAATTCCATGTATACAACGGCCTTAGCCTCTCGCAGGTGAACAAGGACATGCTCGCCCGCTGGCGCGAGGCCGATCTTTTCAACCGCAGCGTGAAGGAGCGCGAGGGATGCCCCTCGTTCGTGTTCTTTGAGGGCCCGCCATCAGCCAACGGCATGCCCGGCATACACCATGTCATGGCGCGCACCATTAAGGACATCTTCTGCCGATACAAGACGATGAAAGGATTCCACGTGAAGCGCAAGGCCGGCTGGGACACCCATGGCCTGCCCGTCGAGCTCGGCGTGGAGAAGTCATTGGGAATCACCAAAGAAGACATTGGCAAGAAGATCACTGTAGACGAATACAACGCCGCTTGCCGCCGCGAGGTGATGAAATTCACCCGTGAGTGGGAGAATCTCACCGACTCGATGGGATATTGGGTGGACCTGAGCGACCCGTACATCACCTACGACAACCGATACATCGAGAGCGTGTGGTGGCTTCTGGCGCAGCTCTACAACAAAGGGTATCTCTACAAGGGATACACCATACAGCCCTACTCGCCGGCTGCCGGCACGGGCCTGAGCTCGCACGAGCTCAATCAGCCCGGCTGCTACCGCGATGTGAAGGACACCACCTGCATCGCCCAGTTCAAGATGATCGACCCCAAGCCCGAAATGACAGGCTGGGGCGCACCATACTTCCTGGCATGGACCACCACGCCGTGGACCCTGCCTTCGAACACAGCCCTCGCCGTGGGCCCCGGCATAAAATACAACGCCGTGCGCACCTACAACCCCTATTCGGGCGAGCCTGTGACTGTGGTTGTGGCCGACGCCCTCATGGCCAGCGTTTTCAATCCAAAGGCCGCCGAGGCCAAGCTTGAGGACTATGCCAAGGGCGACAAGCTCATCCCCTATCAGGTGGTCGGATCGTGGACTGGTGCCGAGCTCGCTGGCATGCGCTATGAGCAGCTGATGCCCTGGATCAATCCGGGCGAGGGCGCATTCCGCGTGATCCCCGGCGACTATGTGAGCACCGAGGACGGCACCGGCATCGTGCACATTGCCGGCACATTCGGCGCCGATGACCAGAGAGTGTCGAAGCAGAACGGCATACCTCCGCTGCATCTCGTAGACCGCGACGGCAATATCCGCCCGATGGTTGACCCGCAGGGAAAATTCTACCTCATCAGCGACCTCGATCCGAAATTCGTGGAGGAAATGGTCGACGTGGAGCAGTACAAGCCCTGGGAGGGAAAGTATGTGAAAAACGCTTTTGACCCCCAGGCCGGCGAAGACGCCGAGACTCTCGATGTGGAGATCTGCATGTGGCTCAAGCAGAGGGGCATGGTGTTCAAGATCGAGAAGCATGTGCACAGCTATCCCCACTGCTGGCGCACCGACAAGCCGGTGCTCTATTATCCGCTCGACAGCTGGTTCATCAAGACTCCGGCCATCCGCGAGCGCCTGATGGAGCTCAACGACACCATCAAGTGGAAGCCTGCGTCGACCGGCAGCGGCCGATTCGGCAAGTGGCTTGAAAACCTCCAGGACTGGAACCTCTCGCGCAGCCGCTACTGGGGCACACCTCTGCCCATCTGGCGCACTGAGGACGCCAAGGAAGAGATGATCATCGACTCTGTGCAGACGCTCTATGATGAGATCGAGAAGTCGGTGGCAGCCGGCATCATGGCCTCGAATCCGTTTAAGGACAAGGGATTCGTGCCCGGTGACTATTCAAAAGAAAACTATGAGAAGATCGACCTGCACCGCCCGTATGTAGACGACATCGTGCTCGTCTCGGCTTCAGGCAAGCCCATGCGCCGCGAGCTCGATCTGATCGACGTATGGTTCGACTCAGGCTCGATGCCCTACGCCCAGATACACTATCCTTTCGAGAACAAGGAGGCATTTGACAACGGCGAGCTCTACCCGGCTGATTTCATAGCCGAGGGCGTGGACCAGACCCGCGGATGGTTCTTCACCCTGCATGCTATCGCAGGCATGGTGTTTGACTCAGTCGCCTACAAGGCTGTGGTGTCAAACGGCCTTGTGCTCGACAAATTCGGCAACAAGATGTCGAAGCGCCTCGGCAATGCCGTCAATCCGTTCGAGACCATCGAGAAATACGGCAGCGACCCCGTGCGCTGGTACATGATAGCCAACTCAGCGCCGTGGGACAACCTCAAATTTGACGAGGCCGGCGTGGAAGAAGTGTCGCGCAAGCTCTTCTCGACCCTGTACAACACCTACAACTTCTTCGCGCAGTATGCCAACGTCGACGGCTTCACAGCCGAGGAGCCGCAGGTGGCTGTGGAGAAGCGTCCGGAGATCGACCGCTGGATACTCTCTCTGCTCAATTCGCTCATAAAGACCGTAGACGAGAGCCTTGATGACTACGAGCCCACTAAGGCTGCCCGCGCCATCAACGACTTTGTCAACGACAATCTGTCGAACTGGTATGTGCGCCTCAACCGCAAGCGTTTCTGGGGTGGCGGCCTCGACGAAGACAAGCTCTCGGCCTATCAGACCCTCTACGCCTGCCTCGACACTGTGGCAAGGCTCATAGCCCCGATTTCGCCCTTCTTCGCCGACCGCCTCTACCGTGATCTCGCCACCGCAGGGCGCGCAGCCGACGACTCGGTGCATCTGGCTTCATTCCCCGTGGCCGACGACGCCCTGATCGACAAGAATCTCGAGAAGCGCATGGAGCTGGCCCAGGCCATCACTTCGCTTGTGCTCTCGCTCCGCCGCAAGGCCAACCTCAAGGTGCGCCAGCCCCTGCAGCAGATCATGGTGCCGGTGGTCAACGCCGAGCAGCGCGCCATGGTCGACACCATGAAGCAGCTTATCCTCAACGAAGTCAATGTCAAGGACATCGACATCGTAGAAGGTTCGGGCATGCTTGTGAAGTATGTGAAGCTCGACTTCAAGAAGCTCGGACCGAAATTCGGCAAGCAGATGAAGGCCGTGGCAGCCGCCATGCAGGCGCTGACCCAGGAGCAGATCGCCACGCTTGAGGCCGACGGCAAGATCGCCCTTGAGATTGGCGCCGAAGCCCCTGTCACCGTTGAGGCCGCTGACGTTGAGATCATATCGAAGGATATCCCCGGCTGGCTCGTGGCCAATGAGGGAGCCGTGACTGTGGCTCTCGACATCACCGTAACTCCCGAGCTGAAGATGGAAGGCCTGGCCCGCGACATCGTCAACCGTGTGCAGAACATACGCAAGAGCCGCGACTATCAGATCACGGACCGCATCAATCTTGCGTTCGGACACTGCGCCGAGGCCGAAGCCGCGATCGAGAAATACTCTGAATACATAGCCGGCCAGGTGCTCGCCGAGTCAGTGACCGTATCAGAGTCAATCGAGCCGCAGGAAATCCTCGACATCGACGGCTTGGAATTGCCTGTGAGCATCACTCTTGCCTGACAGATATATCGATTTGTTTCGCAGCAGCCCCGCCCCCATGCAGGGGGCGGGGACTGCAAAATAAATGAATGAACAAAACAGCCTATTCAAGTGTAATAATTAACAACGTTTCCTAACTACGCATTAAACCTACATAACCATGGCTGAAAAAGTAAAATACAGCGACGAGGAGCTTCAGGAGTTCAAGGCCCTGATATTGTCAAAGCTCGAAAAGGCGCAGACCGAATATGACCGTCTGCGTGAGACAGTGAACAACGGTGACGGCAACGACACCGATGATACATCGCCCACCTTCAAGGCACTTGAGGAAGGCGCCGGCACCCTCGAGAAGGAGCATGCCGCACGCATGGCAGAGCGCCAGCGCCAATTCATCAAGCACCTGCAGGCTGCTCTGGTGCGCATCG
Source organism: uncultured Muribaculaceae bacterium (assembly GCA_947525975.1). GTDB lineage: Bacteria > Bacteroidota > Bacteroidia > Bacteroidales > Muribaculaceae > CAG-873. Next base: position 18,766 of record CANNVE010000032.1, read on the forward strand.
AAAACAAGACCTACGGCGTGTGCCGAGTCACAGGCAAGCTAATCCCCAAGGAGAGGCTGATGGCCGTGCCCCACGCCACGCTGAGCGTCGAGGCAAAGCAAATGAAATAACCGCTTATGAAGATATCCCGTGGCGCTGCGGCGCTTATTCTAATCCTGCTGATCGTAATCCTTGACCAGGCGTTTAAGATCTGGGTCAAGACAAATTTTTATCTCGGAGAGAGCGTAGAGATTTTCTCATGGTTCCAGCTCCGTTTTATCGAGAATCCGGGCATGGCTTTCGGCCTTGAGCTCGGCAGCAAATTGTTCCTGACCATATTCCGCATAGTGGTGGTCATATTTCTGGCCGGCTACCTGTGGAAGCTGCGCAGGGTGAGCAAGGCGCCAATGGGATATTTCGTGTGCATCGCCCTCATCATAGCGGGAGCGGCAGGCAATATCTTCGACTGCGTTTTCTACGGTGAGATATTCAATGACCCGATGCCCCCGCACGTGGCTCAATTCGTGCCCTGGGGCGAAGGCTATGCCGGGGTGTTCCACGGCAAGGTGGTCGACATGCTCTATTTTCCGCTCTTTTCATTCCAATGGCCCTCATGGGTGCCGGGAGTGGGAGGGCAGACATTCTCGTTCTTCGACCCGGTATTCAACATCGCCGACGCCGCCATCTCGGTGGGCATGATCGCGCTGCTGCTTTTTTATTCAAAGTATGTGATGGTCATGAGCGATGCCGATGTCGACAAGATTGACCATGGCAAATAGTCGGGCGGCATAGGGCGCCTTTTAGCAGATAATCACAATACACCCCGGAGCGAATGGCAAATTTCACATTATTATCGCGCGTGGCTGTGGCGGCTATCATAGCCGCTTCCATGGCGGTGTGCGCCTGCAACAGAGTGCCGTCGGGCATCATCAAGCCCGACGATATGTCAGAGATACTCGCTGATGTGCACACGGCTGAAGCCGTAGGCTCGGTGGCCCCGAGGGATTACAACAACGACAGCGCCAAGCTTGCGCTGAAGATGGCTGTCTTCAAGCGCCACGGCGTCACGAGCGAGGAGTTTGATTCGTCGCTCGTGTGGTATGCCCACAATATCGGCAAATACATAGAGGTATACGACAACACTCTCGAGATACTGCGCGAGCGCTCACAGAATGTAGGCTCCATGCTTGTGCAGGCTGCCATCTCAATGGCCGGCGACTCGGTAGATGTGTGGCCCGCGAGCCGCCACCTTGTGCTTTCGCCCCGCCTCCCGTCAAAGCGCGTGGGGTTTGATCTTCCTTTCGACGAGAATTGGGAGAAAGGAGACATGTATTCGTTCAGGGCCAAGGTGTCGGAAGGCGAGGGCACGGCGTTTGAGTGGGTATTCGTCGCTGACTATGCCGACAAGACGGTGGAGATGTATGAGACTACGGGCACTACCGGTGTCAACGGTTGGAACGAATCCACATTCGTCACCGACTCCACAAAGCAGCTCGCTCGCCTCAGGGGGTATTTCATGCCCAAGAATGATGACCGGTCTACATATTGGATCGACAGTATCTCGCTGCTGCGCAAGCGAGTGGATCCTTCGCGCTATCAGATGAGATACCAGGTGCACACCCATCACCAACTCGACTGAAACCACCGACATGGATGCCCGTATCCCGCTTCTGCGCGTTCTCGCCCGCCGCATAGAGCATCTTGGCGTCACGCACACTACGGCGATCGTAGACATCACCCCCGACCGGCTCACGATATCAATCACGCCCTTCGAGCGCGAGACAGCAGCCACGCCCTACGAAAACCGCCCGTTGCGGTCGGTGCAGGCCCCGGATGGCCGCTGGTGGCTATGCATCGAGTCGAGGCTCTGATTTTTTTTTGTTTGCGGGCGTCATATCCGCGAGATTTCGCCGTTCGGAAAAATACATTTGGTAATTTGAGGAAAATGCGCTAATTTTGTGGATAATTCCATGAAATTTTTTCATCATTAAACAATACCATAAATGAAACAACTTTTTCTGCCCTTGGGACTGGCGATAGCCCTCGGAGCCTCAGCCGCCACGCCTGAATGGCTTGACCCTGAGGTGAACCAGATCAACCGCCTGCCCATGCATGCCACTTTCCATCCTTACACATCGGCGCAGGCCGCTCAGAAAGGCGCTCCGGAAGCTGACAATAATTATGTCACTCTCCATGGCGACTGGAAATTCTCATGGGTGAAGGATGCCGACCAGCGCCCCACCGATTTCTACAAAAAGGCGTATGATGACAGCCAGTGGGGCACAATGCCCATTCCCGGCAACTGGGAGCTGCACGGATACGGCGACCCCATCTACGTCAACACCGGATACGCATGGCGCGGACACTTCCAGAACAATCCTCCCGAAGTGCCCACCGAGAACAACCATGTGGGCAGCTACCGCAAGGAGATTTTCGTGCCCGCCGACTGGAAGGGCAAGCAGATAATAGCCCACCTCGGATCGGTGACCAGCAACGTATACATGTACGTCAACGGCAAGCTCGTGGGATACAGCGAAGACTCGAAGCTCGAGCCTGAATTTGACATCACCCCCTACGTGAAGCCCGGCCAGGACAATCTGATCGCTTTCCAGGTGTTCCGCTGGTGCGACGGCACGTATCTTGAAGATCAGGACTTCTTCCGCCACAGCGGTTTTGCCCGCGACAGCTACCTTTATGCCCGCGACAAGAAGACCCATATCGCCGACATACGCGTCACTCCCGAGCTCATCAACAATTACCGCGACGGCAAGCTCAATGTGGCCGTAGACCTGGCAGGCTCAGGCACGCTCAAGCTCGTGCTCGCTGACGCAGAGGGCAAGACCGTGGCCGAAAAGACAGTCAACGGCTCCGGCAAGCAGCAAGTGACCTTCGACGTGGCCAATCCCGCCAAGTGGTCGGCCGAGATGCCTAATCTCTACACCCTGACCACCACCCTCGAAAAGGGCGGCAAGGTGCTGGAAGTAGTGCCCCTCAACGTTGGCTTCCGCAGCGTGGAGATCAAAAACAAGCAGATGCTCGTCAACGGCCAGCCCGTGCTGATCAAGGGCGCTGACCGCCACGAACTCGATCCCGACGGCGGATACGTGGTGAGCCACGAGCGCATGGAGCAGGACATCAAGCGCATGAAGGAGCTCAACATCAACGCCGTGCGCACATGCCACTATCCCGATGACGCTTATTTCTATGACCTTTGCGACAAATACGGCCTCTACGTGACCGCCGAGGCCAACATCGAAAGCCACGGCATGGGTTATGGAGATCAGACTCTCGCCAAGAATCCCGCATACCACAAGGCTCACATCGAGCGCAACGAGCGCCATGTGGCCCGCAACTTCAACCACCCCTCGGTGATCGTATGGAGCCTTGGCAACGAGGCCGGATACGGACCCAACTTCGAGGACGCATACGATGTGGTCAAGGCCATGGATCCCTCTCGCCCCTGCCAGTATGAGCAGGCTCACCGCGACGGCAAGAGCGACATCTACTGCCCTATGTACGCTGACTACAACCACTGCGAGAAATATGCCCAGGATCCGAAATACACGGCTCCGCTGATACAATGCGAATACGCGCACGCCATGGGCAACAGCCAAGGCGGATTCAAGGAATACTGGGGCCTGATACGCCGCGAGCCCTCATACCAGGGCGGCTACATCTGGGACTTCGTAGACCAGTCAGTGCGCTGGAAAAACAAGGATGGCAAGACCATCTGGGCATACGGCGGCGACTTCAACGACTATGACGCCTCTGACGGCAACTTCTGCGACAACGGCCTCATATCGCCCGACCGCGTATTCAATCCCCACGCCTACGAGGTGCAGCGCATCCACCAGAATGTATGGACAGAGTTTGACCCCGCCACCGGAGTGCTGAAGATATTCAATGAGAATTTCTTCCGTCCGCTCGACTATGTGACCCTCACATGGACCCTGAAGCATGACGGCAAGGCCGTGCGCACTGGCGTTATCAACGACCTCAACATTGCCCCGCAGGCTACCGCAGAGAAGAAGATCAACATCGGCGACATCAAGGCTCCGGGTTACTGGCACCTCGACGTGGCCTACACTCTGCGCGAGGCAGAGCCTATGCTTGAAGCCGGATACACCGTGGCTGCCCAGCAGTTTGAGCTCGCCAAGGGCCACCACTGCGCAGGCTCATGCCCCATGACAAAGACCGCTACTGTGCCCAACATCGTAAGGAACGATCGCTCTAACACTGCCGTGATCACCGGCAACGCCACTGATTTCTCGGTAGGCTTTGACAAGGTGACAGGCTTCCTCACCAACTATGAGGTCAACGGCCAGGAGATGATCCTTGAGCCCCTGCGTCCCAATTTCTGGCGCGCGCCCATCGACAACGACTACGGCGCAAACCTGCAGAGGAAGCTCGGCGTGTGGATGAATCCTGAGCTCAAGCTCGACAATCTTGACATAGCCGAAGGCGACGGAGCTGTGAATGTGACCGCAACCTACACTATGCCCTCCGTGAGCGGCAAGCTCACCATCGCCTACCGCATCAACGATCGCGGCGAGATCTACGCCACCGAGAAGTTCGACGCAGAGGAAGGCAAGGAAGTGCCCGATATGCTCCGCTTCGGCATGCGCATGGCTATGCCCAAGGAATATGACGTGGTCGACTACTTCGGACGCGGCCCCGTGGAGAACTACGCCGACCGCAAGTTCTCGGCCGACATGGGACGCTATCGCCAGAATGTGGCTGACATGGCCTACGATTACATCGTGCCCCAGGAGACCGGCACCCACACCGACATCGTGGAGTGGGCCGTGGTCAACGCAAAGGGCGCCGGCCTTGAGATCACCGCAAGCGCTCCCTTCTCGGCATCGGCCCTCAACTACACCATCGAAGGGCTTCAGGGCGAGAAGGCTGACAAATATAACTACCACATGGCCGAGGTGCCCGCATTCGACGGCACTGAAGTTTGCTTCGACCTGAAGCAGGCAGGCGTGGGCTGCGTCAACTCTTGGGGCGCTCTTCCCCTTCCGGAATACCGCATCCCTTACGCTGACTACGCTTTCACATTCGCCATCAAGCCGGTGACTTCAAAATTCTGATAAAATCCATATGCAAAGCCAGGCCTGCGGGAGATACAGTCCCGGGCCTGGCTTTTTTTTCAAAAAGGCGCTGAGACCGCGCCTGTGTGGCGCCAAGGTGATGGGGCGGAGAAGCCCCTGAGGGTTAATACGGTTAAAAAGATAGTAAGAAAAAGCCGGAAAGAGAAATACGGAGAGTAATTGCAACGAGTCTGCAACAAAATCTGTATTTTGAAACTTTTTTGAAACAATCGTGTTATAAGAATACTATTTAACTGAACAAACAATTTTATCACCTGAAATATCACATCACATGATCACTAATAAAGTAATAGAAGAGATCTACAAGAGATATGGCAAACGCCCCAAAAGCATTGATTGCCTTAATTTCGTGCTTTTGTTTGACAAGGTAGGCATAATGCATGATATCTTCGTCGACCCTGAAGAAGAGATCATGACCATTGGGTCTTTGCCCGCCGATTCGCCTTTCCATACGCTTAAACTTAAGAATATAAACGCATTCATAGAGTTTGAGGAGTGGGTGGCCGTGGTGCTCCACTCGGCTATCGTATTTCTCAATAAGAAAAATACCCGCACATCGATACATCTCAAGGAGCCTGAGCTGACGCTTTGGGAGAAGATCTGCGGATATGGCAGGTGAAATGAATAACGATAATCATTAGTCAGATGTTAAAGATCAAGCAATTCGCATTCAGTGATTTCGGTGTCAACACGTATCTGCTGATCGATGAGGAAACCCGGCAAGCCGCGGTGGTGGACCCGGCCATGAGCAGCGAGAGCGAGCAAAAGCGATTTGACGCTTACGTAGCCGACAATGACATAAAGATAACCCAGATAATCAATACGCATCTCCACCTCGACCATTGCTTCGGCATGGACTACGTGAAGAATGCCTACGGAGCGCCGCTGAAGGCGCATCCGGGCGAGGCTGCCGTCGCTGCAATGATGCAGCAGCAATACTCGATGTTCGGCATACGCCGCCCAGCCCCAAAGGTGGTCATTGACGTAGACCTGAAGGATGGCGACGTCATAAAGATAGGCCACAGCAGCGTGGAGGTGATCCATGTGCCGGGCCATTCGCCGGGCGGCATCTGCCTGTATTATAAAGAAGGCAATGTGGTGCTTGTGGGCGACAGCCTGTTCCGCCGCTCTATAGGGCGCACAGACCTCTACGGCAGCCATGAGCAGCTGGTGGGAGCCATCCGCAGCAGGCTATTCGCACTGCCTGACCATACTCTGGTGCTTTCGGGCCATGGCCCGTCGACCACCATAGGCGAAGAAAAAGTAGGCAATCCGTTTGTGTGATGCCCGATATGTGTGTGATATTAAATTTCAGGCCCTCGCCTCAGCCAAAGCTGCAGCGCGGGCCTGAATTATAGTGTAGCGGGATTGGCGTTTCAGAGGCTTTCGGCCAGGCCGATGAAAAGCATGAAGAAGAAATATATCACTGAGCCTACGATGCTGGTGACGGCCGAAATGATGGCCCACTTTTTAGCGGATTCTGATGCGCGGAATGCCTGGTCATAGTTTCCCTGCTGCCAGTAGGAATCAACCTGTGTCGACTTCACGATGGCCACTATGCCGAAGGGCAGGCAGCAGAGCACGGTGGCAAGGATTGACCATACCAGATATGTGTTGGGCTTTGACATCTGATAGCCGTAGGGAGGCTGCGGGCCATATTGCGGCTGATTGTATCCTTGTTGGCCGAAAGGCGGCTGCTGGCCATAGGGCTGCTGATTATATCCCTGCTGATTATAACCCTGCTGATTATAACCTTGTTGCTGATTATATCCCTGCTGATTATAGTCTTGCTGCTGATTATAGGCCTGCTGCTGATTATATCCTTGCTGGTCATAATTTGGCTGCTGACCGCATCCTTGGTTGTTATTGTTGTAGGGATCCTGGTTTTGCTGATTATCGGGTCGACCCCAGGGGTCTTTGTAGTTATTATCTGCCATAATTGTGTATTTTTGGCAAAGATAATTAAAATAATCAATATTTTGGAGATTTAAGGCTAAAAAATTAGATTCTATTCTAAATTGGCAAGCCTGCGGTGAGCGGTCTGAGGTTACTTTCTCAACGCCCGCTCACAGCGGGCTTGTCAGCGTCAATCTTGGCCGGCGCTGAATTTGAATTGTGGCAGCACGAATAGCCATGTGGCCACGCAGAAGGGGCCGGTGAGAGTGGCTATGCCCCAAGGCTCCATGAGCACGTCCATCGCCACCTGCACAAAGAATGTGGCGGCTATGCCGGCGATGGCCCATAGGCAGGTCTTCCAGTTGACGGCGAAGAATGTGCATCCGAGAGCTATGCCTGTCAGCACGGGGCTGAAGCCGTAGAGGCCGGAGGCGATGTCAGAGGGGTCAGCCTTGTAGAGGATGGCCAAAGCCAGGGAGATGGCTGAGGCTAACGCGGCATAGAATGCAGCCCAGCGGCTGCAGAGTGCGAGGCCTACGAGGAAGAGGATGCCGGTGACCCATGAATTGACAAGGAACACCTGCGAGACGCCTTTGAGCCAGTAGACTATGAGCGAGGGAAATGATGTGTCGAGATGATAGGCCGATGCGGCTGTCTGCACGAGCTCTGGCTCGCCCATCGCCGACGGGTCGATGCTCCCGAGCATGCGGGCTGCGAGCAGGAACACCCATGTGAGGAACACGAAGGGGAAAGTGTAGGAATTGGTCTTGTATGGAGCGATGACATTGTTGAAGCCCTGGCGCACCCAAGTGGTGGCCATGGCGAAGAATATCAGCGAGATCCACATAAGCCATGTGTTGGCGAGGAACGTTGGAAACGCGCATCCGACAAGGATGCCGTTGAATCCCCACAGGCCATCTGCCCCGTCCTTGTCAGGGAGGCCTACCATGTATCCTGCCAGGGTGCTGGCGGCCAAGCCTACCACCGCGCCCCACGCCACCTCTGGCACATGGCACTCATACGATCCCCAGAATATGCCTGCGAGAAAGAAAAGGCCGGTGATGGCGCTGTTTTGAAACATCACCTGCCCCGCGCCGCGCAGCAGTGTGCGCGCTCCGGTCAAGATGATCTGGCCCGCTGTCTGTGTATTCGCTTCCATATCAATTAAGTTTTAGATTGCAAATTTAAGAAAAAAGACGCATTAGTCGAGTCTCTACCTCCATGGAAATTCCTGCGGCAGGGGGCATCCCTTGGCTGCCATGCGCACTTTTGAGCAAAACTCCCTAACGGCGGCTTTCACGGGGCCGGGTTCCATGCCGAGAACCTTGTAGAGGAGGCCTGCGCCGTTGGGCAGGTGGGTGATGCCGGCAGCCATGCGTCTGTCGCGGTCGATAAATGGCTCGGTAGAGTCATAGACCTGCGCTGCTTTCTCGGCCGGCGCTATCACCACCACGTTGGCAAAAACGTGGTATCCGTGCATTTGGCCAATGAGGGTGAGGTCGTTGGCCTTCGGGTCGATGATGAATTTCTCGCGGAATAATTCCCGACCATCTGGGCGGACCGCGTGGGTGCAGACAGACAACATGTCGTATTGGAAAATCTCGCCGTCGCCATAGTATTTGCGTCCGGGCATGTAGATCTCGCTGTAGAACATCGTGGCCGTGGGGTGGGCCACTATTTCGGTGTCGCTGACGTAGCGGGTGTGCTTGCAGGGGATTATAGGCTCGGGCAGATACTCGAAGTAGGAGTCTGCCTCAAGGGTGATCTTCTGCCTCATGCCCGAATAATTGCGCTTCATTTCGGCCAGCTTGGTGGCGGCGCCTGTGCTGACGAAAGCCATGGCGCCTTGCTTTAGGGTGAAATTCTGCACATATCGGTCGCCGTCGACGTTAGGGCCGCCTGACGACAGGATGTAGACGCATGGCATGCCGGGGAGCTCTTCGTCGAAGTACAGCTCCTGCTGCACAATGAGGGGGGCTCTGCGGTCAAGCTCGCGCAATATTGATTTGCCGCTTTTGTCTACCTCGAACCCGAGGTTGAGGTATCCATGCTTGCCTGGGCAGCCTACGTACATGGCGTCGGGCTGTTGCCTGAAATTGGCCGTTTCGGGCAGCGAGTCGAAATCGACCTGCGGGGAATCGGAGTAGTAAAGCATCTTGCGGATTGTTGTTGGGGCCGGGCGTCGGCCATGGCCGACGCC
>CANNVE010000033.1 GCA_947525975.1 uncultured Muribaculaceae bacterium
ATACGAGCTTCGCCTTAGTCTCGTGGGCTCGGAGATGTGTATAAGAGACAGGTCGTAGGAGGCCATGTCGATGAGGCCGTGGCCCGAGAGGTTGAATAGGATGACTTTTTCCTTGCCTTCGAGCTTGGCGATCTCGGCCTGGCGGATGGCTTCGGCAATGGCGTGCGATGATTCGGGAGCCGGGATTATGCCTTCGGCACGGGCGAACTTCACGGCGGCGTCGAATGCCTCGAGCTGCTGCACATCGCTGGCTTCGATGTAGCCGTCTTTGAGCAGCTGGCTCACGATAGATCCCGCTCCGTGGTATCGCAGGCCTCCGGCGTGGATGTTGGCCGGAGAGAAGTCGTGCCCGAGGGTGTACATCGGTATCATTGGGGTGTAGCCAGCCTCGTCGCCGTAGTCATACTGGAACACTCCCCGGGTGAGCTTGGGGCAGGCCGAGGGCTCTGCGGCGATGAATCGCGTGTGCCTCTCGCCGGAGAAGTTGTGACGGATGAATGGCATGGTTATGCCGGCGAAGTTGCTGCCCCCGCCGAAGCAGCCTATCACGATGTCGGGGTAGTCTCCGGCCATCTCCATCTGCTTCTCGGCCTCAAGGCCTATGACAGTCTGATGCAGGGATACGTGGTTGAGCACCGATCCAAGGGCATATTTGCAATTGGGGGTGTTCATGGCCAGCTCGACAGCCTCGCTGATGGCGGTGCCGAGCGATCCCTGGTAGGAGGGATTATCGGTGATGATTTTTCGGCCGGCCTTTGTCGACATGCTCGGCGAGGCTATCACCTCGGCTCCGTAGGCCTGCATGATAGAGCGGCGGTAGGGCTTCTGGTTGTATGAAATCTTGACCATGTATACGGCGAGATTGATGCCGAATGCCTGGGTGGCGAGCGAGAGAGCCGTGCCCCACTGGCCGGCGCCGGTCTCGGTGGTGATGTTTGTCACGCCCTCCTGCTTGCAGTAGTAGGCCTGGGGGATGGCCGAGTTGAGCTTATGCGATCCTACGGGGCTTACGCTCTCATTCTTGAAATAAATGCGCGCCGGCGTGTCGAGAAGCTTCTCAAGACCGCGGGCGCGCACCAATGGCGTGGGCCTGTAGATCTTGTACATATCCCTTACCGGCTCGGGAATCTCGATCCAGGGGTCGACAGTGTTAAGTTCCTGGCGCGATGCCTCTTGCGAAAAGAGCGGGAAAAGGTCTTCGGGCTTAAGGGGCTGATGGGTGGAGGGGTTGATAATGGGCAGGGGCTTGCGAGGCATCTCGGCCACAACGTTGTACCACGCTGTGGGTATATCGGCCTCGCCGAGCAAAAATTTCTTTGATTCCATAGTTAAAAAGCAATATTTTAAAACATGATTTGCAAATATACCCAAAAATTTCCCAACCTCAGGCATATAACACAAAAAAATCGCGGATAGCGCCAATCTTTTCTCTCATGACGATTGTTATTTACATATCGACAATGAAATCACACAAAGGGGTTCCGGCCGATAATAAAAGAAGACCTGACTTGTTGCAATCGACATTTAACCAAAATATAACTATTATGCTCGACAAGAATTTCCGCAAAGGCGACGCCAAGACTGATGTCTTTGGCTCTGACGCCATGCTGCGCCCCGCGCCAGTTGACCGCATTCCCGACGGCCCCACAATCCCTGAGGTCGCCTACCAGATGGTAAAAGACGAGACTTACGCCCAGACGCAGCCCCGCCTGAACCTCGCCACCTTCGTCACCACCTATATGGACGAATACGCCACCAGACTGATGAACGAGGCCATCAACATCAACTATATCGATGAGACCGAGTATCCGCGCGTGGCCGTGATGTGCTCGAAGTGCATCAACATCATGGCCAATCTCTGGAATTCGCCTGAGACCAACGAATGGAAGGCCGGAGCCTTGGCCATCGGATCGTCGGAAGCCTGCATGCTCGGCGGCCTCGCCGCCCTCAAGAGGTGGAAAGCCCGCCGCAAAGCCGCCGGAAAGCCGTGCGACAAGCCTAACATGGTGATCAGCACCGGATATCAGGTGGTATGGGAGAAGTTCGCTACGTTCTGGGACGTCGAGATGCGATGCGTGCCCCTGTCGGCCGAGCATCCTACCCTCGACATCGACGCCGCCATCAAGATGTGCGATGAAAACACCATATGCGTGGTGCCTATCATGGGTGTAACCTGGACCGGCCTCAACGACGACGTAGAGGCGCTCGACGCGGCGCTCGACAAATACAACGCCGCCACCGGAAATGAAGTCTGCATACACATCGACGCAGCCTCGGGCGGCTTCATTCTTCCTTTCCTCGACCCCGACAAGAAATGGGACTTCCGCCTGAAGTGGGTGCTCTCGATCAGCACATCGGGCCATAAGTTCGGCCTCGTATATCCCGGCCTAGGCTGGGTGGTCTGGAAAGACAAGAAATATCTGCCGGCCGACATGTCATTCACCGTCAACTATCTTGGCGCCGAAGTGACACAGGTGGGCCTCAACTACTCTCGCCCCGCCGCCCAGATTCTCGGACAGTACTACCAGTTTATCCGCCTCGGTTTCGAAGGATACAAGCAGGTGCAGTACAACTCTCTGATGGTGGCCCGATACCTCAAGGAGCAAGTATCCGCAATGGCCGAATTCGAGCCTTACGCCAACCAGGAGCTGCCCAATCCTATCTTCGTATGGCGCATGAAGCCTGACTTCCAGAAGACAGCCAAATGGACCCTTTACGACCTCCAGGACAAACTGGCGCAGAAGGGCTGGATGATCCCGGCATACACCATGCCCGCCAACATAGAGGAAATGGTGGTGATGCGCGCCCTCTGCAAGCAGGGATTCAGCCGCGACATGGCCGACCAGCTGCTCAACGACATCAAGTTCGCCCTCGCCGACCTCAACGCCCTCGAATACCCCACCCCCACCCGTGTGAAGATGGAGAAGAACGTGCCCCTGAGGCCCACAGCCTTCAACCACACCGGAAAGTAACATCCCTCTCCTAAGAGACACATATCTGCCCCGGCAGCCGCCCCGCGCAAGCACCAGCTTGATCGGGAAGGCCGCCGGGGCCTTTTGTCGTTTTTTTCGCACCTTCATTGACGATTCTTTAGAATTAATCCATATCTTTGCAATCGGGGCGAGGGATCGGCATTCCCCGCCATACGATACGCACAATATTTCTAACGACATATCTACCGATTGACGCGATGAAAGTATTTTTTGAACAGAAAAAGCCCGGACGCGCGCGACAGACGATAGCACCCGTCGAGATGGACATTGAGGGAAATCCCGGCACTGTGGGGATGCTCATCGCCTCCACCGTCAGGGCGATGGTGGAGGCTTTCAACCGCAGGGCTTCAGATGCCCCCGACAGCGACCACGCCGACACGGCGCGGGCGTGGCTCGATGACGATTGCCTTGCGGCGCTAGCCGAGACCGGACGCGTGGCTTTCGGAATCGTGTATAACGACAGGATGGCCGATCCCGAGGAGGCCATAGCCAACGCCCTGCAATGCTACGACGACGGGCTTGTCCGTATGTTTCTCAACGGCGCGCCCCTCGGCGACAAAGACTCTGCCATAGAGCTGAAGGATGGCGACACGCTCACTGTGGTGAGGCTCACCCTGCTCGCCGGAAGATTATGGTAACGACCTAAAATCATCATTTATATTATGAAAATATCATGGAGAGACGGAGTCAACGAACTCTGCGGCAATTATTTCGATTATCTCGCGGATAATCTCGGCAAAGACAAGCGGATGAACCGCGAATCAAGAAAGATCGTCAGCGAATTTCTGCATGACATAGACAGCAACTACCACGGCGACTGCGATTTCGAGGGAGCGCTCATGGATTACGCCGTCAGGCACAGGCTCACTGACATAGCCCTTCTCTTTGACGGAGAGCTCAAGGACGCCGCAGTATTCCTTTTAGGCGAGGAATGGGCTGCGCTGCTGCAGCGATACATGAGGCTGGAAGCCGAATCGCCCTACACCTACGGCTATTCAAGGCGATCAATGCGATGCCCGCTGCCGGAAATGCACATAAACAACAGCCTGGTGCTCGACATCAAGGCGCTGGTCAAACTCAAGGCCTCCGGATTGTCGGCAGCCGAGATACTGCGCGGCGGACGCACCCCCGAGCAGGCACGGGACATAGAATATGAGCTCTGCATCACGCCATGGCTCGCTGCCAAAATCGACGCCGGAGACCGCCAGTGCATCGACTATCTCACCGATGCCATGATGTCGGAAAACAATTCCAACCGCGTGACCAACGCCCACTTCAAGGCTATCGCCATGAGCGGCAACAGCCAATTGCTCGACATCGAAGGAAAGCTGCTGCTCGCGGCCCGCCTGCAGGAGGGCCTGCGCCAAGCCATCGTGGAGACCATGGACGAAGGACGGCCATGCAGCTTCGTGCATATTCTCAATGTGATAAAAGACAATGGCCTGCAGCGATACGCCGCCGTCAAGCGCGGCCTGGCCGTGGCCACCGGCCTTGGCGAAATCGATGCTCCCGAGCGCATCTCCGACAAGTTTGTGGACCTGGCGCTCATGTATGTCACCTCGGCCGAGGCCCGTCAGGCGGCCATCGAGAGCAACGACGCCATGGAAGTATATCTCGGCCTGTGGGCCACCGCCTTCTACGACGTGCGCGACATCGAGGAGCCGATGCGCAGACTCATCGATTCCGCTCCGGCCTATAGGGTGGAGGCTGCCATGCTGCTGCTCAGCGCCACAGGCTCGGCGGCGATCAAGCGACGCATAGTGTCAGAAGCACTTCAGAAGCGCATATCCGACCACGGAGTGATGGCCGGAGCGTTGCCGATGTATCTCACCGGATTCTACGTGAGCTGGTACGGCGAGCCATCGCCGGTGCCACCGCTGTCAAAATTTTTCGGTTCGCGCGAGGAAGCCCTGCGCGACTGCGCCAACCTGACTACGCTGCTGAAGAGCATGAAGCCGAAGGAGACGTTTGACCCATACGTATTCCCCTGGATCAGGATGGAACTGACGAAGGGCGAAGTGGCACAGCTTATCGGCAAGATCGCCCTTCTGCTTGACTCGCAAAAGCTAATGGAGGCCGCCCTCGACCTTGTGGAATGGATGGAGCCGTATACGCGCGCCGGATTCATAAAATATCTGCTTAAAGACGCATCGTCAAGAAAGCAGATCGAATACGCCGTGGCGGCGATGACCGACCGCGGCACTGAAGCCAAAGAGGCGGCCTGCGCCATAGTGACCGACCTGCACAAAGCCGGAAAGCTGCTCCCCGCCGACTACCTGGCTCTCGAGAGCCACCTGCGCCTCAAGGCATCAAGCCTGAGGGTAGCCGTCATATCGATATTGTCATCTCTGCCCGACGCAGAGGCCAAAGCGAGCGTAAAGCGCCTGCTGGCCGACAAGACCGCCGACCGCCGCCTCGCTGGCCTCGACATCATCAAGAACTGGATCGACAAGGGCGAGCGCCCCGACCTGCGCATGAGCCTGCTTCCCGAGGTGGAGGCCATGCAGCGCCCCACATCGAAGGAGAAAGTGCTGATCGAGAGCATCCTTGGCTCGGCAGGCACAGGCGACCCGACATACAGCACATCCAACGGATACGGCCTCTACGACCCAGACAAGGAGATCGGTATCAAAGTCACAAGGCCCGCCGGATTCAATGCCGCGAAAGCCCTCACATTCGCCGACCCTGACAAGGCGAAGAGGCTGATGATCGGCATAATGGAAATAATCGAAAAGAACGCCGATCATGAATTCACCAACAACTGGGGCGAATCATGCAGGCTCGGAAACTGCGTGAAGCAAAATAAATATGGCCTCAAGCTCGAAGCCCTCGCCATGCCCGAAGTGTGGAAGGAATTCTACGAGAAGGAAATCGGGAATGCGCCCGACATGCTCAGGCTGCTGCTGGCCGCATCGTACACCAATCCGTTCGACTCGCCATTCTTCGACACGATGGAGCGCATCCTGGGCGCGGCATTCCACCGCAAGCCGATGCAATTCGCCGACACATCGCTGTTCCCGGCCCTGAAGCGCCTCGTCAGCAACGCTTTGGGCCGCAAGGCGGTAGATGTGAGCGAAATGCCCTACTACTCGCTTGCCTACGAAGTATGCGAATGCCTTTACCAGGAATACGGCGAGGACGCCGAGACCTACAGGATATGCGCAGATGTGATGTCGGCAGTGGCGCTCGACGCAGACAAGGCCGACCTGGCGCACACCTACAAGCGGGGAGCATACAGATGGGAAAGGGAGGCTTCATACCCGATCTACAAGGTGTGGCCCCTGCGCCTGCTGTATGAGCAACTCTCCAACAGATGGACATCATGCGCCGACGACCTTTTCATAGAGTCATTCGCCGCCAGATATGAGATATACAGGAAACTCGGATTCAATAAAGACTTCAACACGGTCAACGCCATGGAGTATCTGCGCCTATGGCGCGAAGGGCACATCGCCGACAGCGACGTATGGCGCGAGATGATGGGACGCGAGGCTTCTCCATCGACCGTGATGGCCCTCACCTCTCGCCTGCCGGAAGCGCCGAAACGCTACGCCCGCCAGCCCGACTTCCCGCGCCTCAATCCCAAGGAGTGCGCCCTGGTCAACACTGCCGTAGAGCGCATCCTCGACATTGAGCTCAAGCGCGGCGACACGCCCACCGTGGTCTCGCACCTGGCCAAGGAGATACAGGTGATCTCCGGCATAAGCCATTTCATAGACATATTGCTCGGCCTCGGCAAGGACAAGCCCATCAACAACCTCTACTCGGCCGGCGACGGAAAGAGGGCTATGTTCAGCCGGCTGCTCCGCGCATCGTGCCCGGCCAAGGACGACACCGCTGCGACGCTCCGGGAAATGGCCGCCAAAGCCGGAATCACCGATGAGCGCCTTGTGGAGGCGGCCATGTATTCGCCCCGATGGCTCGAGCTCGTGGAGGAAGCCATCGGCTGGAAAGGCCTCACGAGCGCCGCCTACTACTTCCTGGCCCACACGGGCGAATACCTCGACGACAATGTCAAATCGCGCATTTCACGCTATACGTCGGTGGCCCCCGAAGACTTCGCCGACGGCGCATTCGACACTGCCTGGTTCGACGAAGTCTACAGGCTGCTCGGCAAGAAGCGTTTCGAGGTGGTATACGACGCCGCAAAATACATCTCGGAGGGCAACCGCCACACCCGAGCCCGCAAGCTCTCCGATGCCGTGCTCGGCATCCTGAAGGTCAAGGATGTCACGAAAGATATCGTGGAGAAAAGGAACAAAGACCTTGTGGTGGCCCTCGGCCTGATACCGCTTGGGCGCAACCGCATCAAGGATATGCGTCAGCGATACGCCATGCTCAACACCTTCCTGAAGGAAAGCAAGCAATTCGGCGCCCAGCGCCAGGCGAGCGAGGGCAGGGCCGTGAAGCTAGCGCTCGACAATCTCGCCCGCACAGCAGGATTCGGAGACGCCACCCGCATGACATGGAGCCTTGAGGCCGACCTGGTGAAGGAAGTGGCCGAATACCTCTCGCCCAAAGAGATCGATGGCGTCACGGCCTACGTGTCGCTCACGGACAGCACTCCCGAACTGGTGATGGAGAGCAAGGGAAAAAGGCTGCAGAGCATACCGGCACGACTGAAAAAAGACAAATACGTGGAGCGCCTGCGCGAGGTGCACAAGCAGCTTAAGGAGCAGCACGTGCGCGGAAGGGCCCTGCTGGAGAAAGCCATGGTGGAGTCAGCAGCGTTCACCGGCGAAGAGATAGGCCGCCTGCGCGAAAATCCCATCATCTGGGACATGCTGTCGCGCCTGGTGATGGCCAATGACAGCGGAGCATTCGGATTTCCCGGCTCCGACGGCGCATCGCTCGTTTCCGCCCACGGCGAGGAGACCGCGATAGCCCCGACCGACACACTGCGCATAGCTCATCCCTACGATATGATGGAGGCAGGCGTGTGGAGCGATTTCCAGAAAGCGATCTTCGACCGTCAGTGGAGGCAGCCGTTCAAGCAAGTGTTCCGCGAGCTCTACGTGCCCACTGCCGAGGAGGCTGCCATGACACAGACCACCCGCTATGCCGGCAATCAGATAATGCCGTCGCGCGCCGTGGCCGTGCTCAAGAAGCGCCAATGGATCGTAGACTACGAAAATGGCCTGCAAAAGGTATGCTTCCACGGCGATGTCACAGCCGTGATGTATGCGATGGCCGACTGGTTCTCGCCGTCAGACATCGAGGCTCCCACGCTCGAATACGTCGCCTTCCATGACCGCCGCACCTTCAAGGATAAGAAGATTTCAGAGATCATGCCCATCGTATTCTCCGAGATCATGCGCGATGTTGACCTTGCCGTGAGCGTGGCTCACGCCGGAGGCGTAGATCCCGAGACAAGCCACTCCACCATCGAGATGCGCCGCGCCATCGTGGAGCACGCCATGCCTATGTTCGGCATAACGAATGTCACTGTCGCGGGCAATTTCGCAAAAGTGGCAGGCAGCCTCGCGTCATACAACATCCACCTTGGCAGCGGCGTGATACACAAGGAAGGCGGAGCGCAGATAGCCGTGCTGCCCGTGCACTCGCAAAGCCGTGGCCGCATATTCCTGCCATTCCTCGACGAAGACCCGAAGACGGCTGAAATCATCTCAAAAATTCTTCTTTTCGCCGAAGACACCAAAATCAAAGACCCGTCGATACTCCGCCAGATCTGAAAGATAGCTCAATAATAGCAATAAGGCCGCCTGACTGATTGAACTGCACCCCAAAAGTTTTTTGTCTAACTTTTGGGGTGCAGTTCAGGATGGCCCGCGGTGAGCGGGCGAGGGAAAATAGCCTCGGGTGAAACCCGAGGTTTGAAGTTTTCTTTTTGAAGACGCACCCCGGCGAGGGGTGCGAGGAGGATAACGCATACATTCCGTGCACCCCTCACCGGGGTGCAACATTCTTGTTGACGCATTGCCCCTCGGGTTTCACCCGGGGCTACTATCCTGAGCCCGCTCACCGCGGGCTTGTCCATTGTACCCACAATACAGCAAGGCCGCCTGACTGATTGTCAGGCGGCCCTATTGTTTTTAGGCGGAAGTGAATAATCATCCATTTATACAGTGGAGATGGTGGTTGACCCGTGCGTTTCGGAGAAACGCACCTCCACTAACATGGCAGATCATTTCTTCTGGAAGCGGTACACCTTGAATGTCTTCGCGGGGATGACGGTTGTCCAGTCCTGGCGGTTGTCGATGGCCATGCGCTCCATTGCAGGCATCACAGCGTTGGGCTTTTCAAGGCTGTTCTCTGCCAGAGGATCATCGGCGTGGAGGGTGGTGACTGTGGCGCCCACGATGCCCTCCTTTTTCTTCAGTCCGTTGAAGTTGATGGTGAGAGGCTGCTCTGTCTCGCCTGTGTTGACCACCTTCACCACGTATTCGCCGCTTGCGCCGTCGAGCACAGCCGAAGCGAAGATGCCATCCTGGCCTTCAGCGCCTGTCAGAGGCTTGCCGTCTTTGCCGGTCAGGGGCAGCGCGTTGGTGCCGGGGTTGGTGGCGTAGAGCTGCTGCACGTAGTAGCTTGCGGTGGGGAATGACTCAAGATTGTCAAACCAGATCATGTCAGGACGCCATTGCCAGCCATCGACATGCGCGAAGAGGGGGGCGTAGGTGGCCATGTGCACCACATCGGCGTTGCGCTCCAGGCCAGTCATGAAGGCAGCCTCAAGCAGAGCGGCGTTGAAGTGATTGTACTTCTTTCCCTTGCCGTGGCATGCGTATTCGCCGGCGAATACCTTCGGGCCCTTTCGGTCATAATTGTCATAGCGGGCGCCTTGCTCCAGGAACCACTTTTCGGGGCGGTAGAAATGCTCGTCGACAAGGTCGGCGTCGAGGCGCGTCATCTCAGGCCAGAGATAGTCAAAATCCTTGCCTTCGGAGTTGGGGCCTGATGACCCTACGTATTTGATTTCGGGATGCTCCTTCCTGAGCACCTGAAGGAATTTCTCCAGACGCTCCACGTATTCGGGACCCCACTGCTCATTGCCGATGCCCATGACCTTGAGGTTGAAAGGCTCGGGATGGCCCATGTCGGCGCGAAGTTTGCCCCATGTGGTGGTGACATCGCCGTTGGCGAATTCGATCAGGTCAAGCGCATCCTGTATGTAGGGGTCGAGCTGGTCAACCGGCACGTGAGCCTCCGGCACATTGTTCTGATACTGGCAAGAAAGGCCTACATTGAGGATGGGCAGCGGCTCTGCGCCGATCTCCTCGCTCAGGAGGAAATATTCATAGAATCCGAGGCCGTTGCTCTGGAAATAGTCGGGGAAGAAACGATGGGGGAATGTGTAGTGCCAGCGGTTCTCGATAGTCGGACGGTTTTCAACCGGGCCCACAGTGTTTTTCCACTGATAGCGGGTGTCGAGGTCCGTGCCCTCCACGATGCAGCCTCCGGGGAAGCGGAATACGCCGGGATGCAGGTCATAGAGCTTCTGTGCCAGATCCTTGCGCATGCCGTTTTCGTGGCCTTTCCATGTGTCAACGGGGAAGAGCGATACGTGCTCCAGGTCGACCTCAGCCTTTTCGGGCTTCACGAGGAAAATGCGGAGCTGGCCTTCCTTGATGGTCTCTGACGGAGTGATAACGGCAGTGTATTTCTTCCATTCTTTAGAGTCGATGGTGATGGTCTTGTCGCCCTTGTTCTGGCTTTCGCCCATAGTCTTGGGGTCGATGAGCTCCACCTTGATCTTGGCTTCGCCACCCTGCGGCACACGAGCCCATACGCTGAATCGATATTCGGCGTCCTTTTCCACCGACACGCCGAAGAAGCCTTCGTTGGTGATGCCGGTGTGCTTGTGGCCATGGCCGGGATCGCCGAGGCGCACATAGTGGGGAGCGCGCTCGAATGGGCCATCGTTCATGACCTTCACATTGCCGTAGGCCTGCCAGCCCATCAGCGCCTGGGGAAACTCAAAAGAGCGGTTCTTGATCTTCTCTGCATAGAGGCCGCCGTCGGCGCCGTAATTGATGTCTTCGAAAAAGATGCCGTACATCGTGGGCTGCACTTCTGCTCCGACCTTGTTGGTCTGCAGATTCAGCTCCACTGCCTGAGCGCCCTGCATGGCGAAGGCCAGAGAGGCGGCAGTCAATAAAGTTTTTGAAATATTCATGATATATGGGGTAAGGATTGGTTGCGGACGCAATATGTGCCGGCGCCCATGCACAGGCGCATATCTCACACCACAAAGGTAAATAAAATTAACCACGCACACAAATATTGGCCATGCAAAAAGTTTTTTTTGAAGTTTTTTTGTCAATAAATTTGGAAAATCAAACTATTTGCCTTAACTTTGCACTCGAAATCACCAGCATGGTACCATGGCCGAGTGGTGAGGCGCCGGTCTGCAAAACCGTTTACAGCAGTTCGATTCTGCTTGGTACCTCGAAAGGCATCCCAATCCGGGATGCCTTTTTTGTGTCCCATGTCCCCGGTTCCGGCGAGTCCGGGACCGGGACGCTATTTTTTTGAGGGGGCCATTGTAGGTCAGCCCGTGCGTTTCTTCGAAACGCACCTCCACCCTGAAAGAACCCGGCGAGAGGCTCGCGGAATGTATGCGTTAGCCTCCGCGCACCCCTCGCCGGGGTGCGTCATCCGAGAGAAATCTTCAAACCTCGGGTTTCACCCGAGGCTACTTTCTCCACGCCCGCTCACCGCGGGCTTACTCGAGGTGGAGGTGCGTTTCTCCGAAACGCACGGGCCCGGCGGCACCAACTTCTGTAGGTTTTTCGGCATTTTTTCAGTGGATTTGTTTGTGGGGCGCGCTTATTTCGCTATCTTTGTGGGCATGAGACGGATAAGCACGATTTTTTTGCTTGCGGCCCTGTCGAGCGTCGCCCAACGCAATGACTGGTATGAGCCGTGCCTGCTCGCTGAGCCGGGCATCACTGTGCTTGGCACGATGCCCCAGAGGCCGGCGAGGGTCAACGCCCACATACGCATCCGCCAGCCCGAGCCTCACGCCCGCGCTTCGGCCACGCTGGCGTGGAACGCCGCCGACTCGCTCAACTATTCTTACGCGCGCCTATCGCTCACCGGCCACGACGATGACATTTATCTCGGAAAGGCCGTGCTCACTATCGGCGCCATGAAGGCAGGCATCGACTGCCCAGCCGAAGAGCACGCATTCGACCCGAGCACCGGATATGAATCTGTGCAGCTGATCTACGACGGCTTTTCTGCACGCGTGCGTACAAAAGCGGGCACATACGCCGTAGGCTACGCCACAGAAGGCCCCTCCGGCGTATGGCTGATAGCCGACAGTCAGATAATGTGCCAACGCCTCACGGCCCTTGGCGATGCAATGCCCGGGATCGAGACCGCCGACTACGAAAGCGAGGAGGCGCTTATGGAATCAATACGCGCATCAGCCGACAAGGCCGAGGGCCTTTGGGAATACATGGACCGCGACATACGCCCCGGCTCAGCCTCTTTAGGCGGCCATTATGTGCTTGCCACGGTCAAGTCGCCCGGTGGCGGATATGACATTGTGTACATGGGCGGCGCCGAAGCCAACTCTGCATTATGGCGCCCCCTGGCCATAAAAGGCCATCTCTCCCCCACCATCTTTTCGGGAAATTTCGACATGCGCTGGACCGACGCCGACGGCAACACACTGCAACGCGACTGCAACGCCCAGCTCGATCCCAACGGCGCCATACTCACCCTGCGCTTTCCCTTGCAGAGCGCCCAACTGCGCTTGCGCCGCATAATGCCCTCCAGATAGAGATGAAGCGCGCCCTCCAGCCGATGGCTGAAGGGCGCGAATGCTATCTTGCGGAGATGGTCAAGGTCATTTCTTGGCGAGCTCGGCCGACAGAGTGCCGAGGAATGGCTTCATCTGATAGTCACGGCCGAAGAAAAGGGGATAGTCAGTGCGGCCACGCACAGGGAAGTTGTTTTTCCAGGAGCATCCGTCCTCAACGCCCCACACATTTACTCGGCTGATGTTGTCAGAATTGCGGAGCAGCAGGCGCATGAAATCGAGCATGCGCGCATTCCATTCGTCCGACACCTCTGCGGGCAGGCCGTCGGGATAGGGATCTACCACCTGCTTCATGTCGACCATGTCGGCCACATTGGCCGAGCGGCTCACAGTGGGGAGGGCACTCATGTCGAGCTCTGTGATCATCACCTTGCAGCCGGTGGAGGCGAAAGCCTGCAGCGACTCTTCAAACTCTGCCAGATCGGGATAGTCCATGCCGATGTGGGCCTGCATGCCAATGCCGTCGATGCGCAGTCCGCGACTCTTAAGATCGTTGACGATCTTGACGTATGTGTCGCGGCGCCCGGCCACGTTCATGCCGTAGTCATTGATGTAGAGCTCGGCGTCGGGGTCGGCCTCATGGGCGTATTCAAACGCGAGCGGTATGAATTCCTCCCCGAGAATTTCATAGAACGGGCTTTTGCGATATGAGCCGTCCTCAACGATGGCCTCGTTGACAACGTCCCAGCCCTTCACCTTGCCCTTATATCGGCCTACCACCGCATGTATATGATCGCGCATGCGGCAGCGCAGAGTATCAGCGCAGACATATTTGCCATCAGCGTCGAGCGGAAACCACGGAGCAAGCTGCGAGTGCCACACCAGGCAGTGGCCCACGACAAACATGCCGTTGTCGCATCCAAAGTTGACGAAGCTGTCGGCGGGAGCCCAGTTATAGGCATCCTTGAGCGGATGTATTTCTCCTGATTTCATCACATTCTCGGCCACGATAGTGTTGAAATGCTTCTTCACTATGTCGAGGGCCAAAGAGTCATGCCCGGCAATCTGATGCGCGTTGACGGCAGAGCCGATCATGAACTTTCCGTCAAAGACATCTTTGAGAGGGGCATCGGCTGTGTCGGTGGTAGACGCACACCCTACAGCCGCAAAAGCAAACGCGGAAAAGACGATATTGGAAATCTTTTTCATGGGAAAATTTACAGTGGTGGTAAATGATATTTCTCTGCAAATATAGTGAAAATGACCCCAATAAGCCGAAGATTAATGTAACAGAAACCTCACGCCTTGTTGCACAGCGCCTATTTTGGCGTTTCGTGGTGCGCGGCCATGTATTCCGACGGTGTCATGCCATACATCTCCTTGAATACAGTGGCAAAAGAGTTGGGACTTTTGAAGCCCACCATGACACTGACCTCCGACACATTTAGGCGGGCGCCCTTCATGATCTCGGCGGCTTTCTGCAGGCGTATGTTGCGTATGAAATCGCGTGTGGTCTGGTTGGTGATCATCTTCAGTTTGCGGTGCAGGTGCACGCGGCTGATGCCTATCTCCTGAGCAATCGTCTCGATCGTGATGTCGCTGTTGCCGAGATTGGCGTTGACCACCTTGAGGACGCGCTCGAGCAATTGGTCGTCATGGCTCACGGCCTGCGGAGCCTCTACCTTGTCTGATTGATCCTGCTGGCCCGAGTAGACATTGCGCAGGCGCTCCCTCGCCGACAGCAGGCTCTTCACCTTCTTAAGCAGGATGCTGATATTGAACGGCTTCGCGATATAGTCATCCGCTCCGCAGTCAAAGCCCTCGACCACATCAGTCTCGCGAGTCTTAACCGTGAGCAGGATCACGGGTATGTGGTTGAAATTGATGTTGTCGCGTATCTTGCGCGTGAGCGTGAGGCCATCCATCACCGGCATCATCACGTCGGTGATCACCAGGGCTGGTATCTGCTTGTGGATGGCGTCGAGGGCGAGGCGTCCGTTCTCGAATGTCTCCACTCTGTATGAAGCGCCGAGCCTCGACGACAGATAAGACGAAATCTCCTTGTCGTCCTCCACTATGTATATCAGTTGGGCCTTGCGCTTTCCGGAGCCGTCGGGCCTGACGGCCTCGGGCGCCACAATGTCGTCGATGCGGCGCTCCTTGGGTTCGTAGGCTTCAGCAGTCATCTTCTGCGGGGCAGAAGATGACTCGGCCATGGCCGAGCGAAGCGGCCACTCGGCCACAAAGCGCGATCCCCTCCCTGCGGGATTGTCCTCCACCCAAAGGCGGCCACCGTGGAGAGCCATCAGCCTTGAGGCCAGATGCAAGCCTATGCCCGTGCCGCTTGCGTAATTGTCGGCCACGCGGTAGAACCGGTCGAAAATGTGCTCCCTATCCTTCTCGGGCACTCCTACGCCTGTGTCGGTGACCGACAGGCGCACTTTGGCGCCGGGAGTGCCGGCATCATCGGCGGCCACGCTTATCTTCACGCTTCCGCCGCGCGGAGTGTATTTGATGGCGTTAGACAGAAGATTCATCACCACTTTGTCGAAGTTCTCCACATCGATGTCAGCCTCCAGATCGTCGCAACCCGGATGCTCGAATGATAGGTCTATGCCGTTTTTGCGGGCGGCAGGCTCGAATGTGCGGTAAAGGTCCATTATGAAATCGACCATGCGCATGCGCGTGAACTGCATGGCCATGCGGTTATTGTCGATCTTGCGCAGGTCCATTATCTCATTGACAAGGCGCAGTATGCGGTTGCTGTTGCGCAGGATGATGCGGTATATCTGCTGGCGCCCCTCATCTTTGTCTTCGGCTATGAGCTGCTCCACCGGGCCTATCACCAGCGACATAGGCGTCTTGATCTCATGGCTTACATTGGTGAAGAACTGCAGCTTGCCCTCCTTGACTTCAGCCTCGTGCCTCTGCTCCATCTCCTGCAGGCGCTGCTTCTGCCTGCGGCGCAGATACCATGCCACGCCCAAGGCCACGCCGAGCGCGAAAATCACATAAAGCACCTTTGCCCATGACGTGGCGTACCAGGCCGGGGATATGATGATAGACACCACCCTCACCTCCGACGCGGCTCCTTTATCCTCGGCCTTCAGGCGCAATTCATGAGTGCCTGCGCGAAGGTGGGAGAACGAAAGGCGCGCCCCCTGGCTGTAGGTGGCGGTATTCTGCGCGGGTATCTGCTGCCAATCGCCGCCGTCGAGCGAATAATAGAACGTAGGCGCGGCGTGAGCAAACGGATTGCGCACATTGAAGTCGAGAGAGAATGAGTCATCGGCCGAC
The DNA here is from genome assembly GCA_947525975.1 of uncultured Muribaculaceae bacterium. Taxonomy (GTDB): domain Bacteria; phylum Bacteroidota; class Bacteroidia; order Bacteroidales; family Muribaculaceae; genus CAG-873. The sequence continues at coordinate 16,018 of CANNVE010000033.1, forward strand.
CCAAGCCTGAACGTATCGGTCTGGAAGACAGCCATGTCAGTGACGGGAATATATCCCGACACCGGATGCCCGGCCTTGATCTCGCGTCCGCCCACGTAGAAGCGGGTGATGCGCACATTGGCCAGGGTGCTGAAGCCCTCCACCTTGTCAGGATCGAAATACGTCACGCCTTTTATGCCGCCGAAATATATGTCGCCACCCCTGTCAGAGCACGAAGCTCCCTTGTAGAACTCATTGCCCTGCAGGCCATCGTTGTAATTGTAGTTGACCACTACGCCCGAGCGCGTGTCGTACTTGAAGATGCCCGAGTTTGTGCTCAGCCACAGATTGCTCCCGTCGGCCTCGACGGCATGCACGATGCCGTCGATCACACCCGGCAGCAGCTCATAAGAGCCGTCGGAGATGTCTACTTTCAGCAGGCCGTGATTGCTTCCGGCCCAGAGCGTGTGAGACTTGTCGTCGATCAGGATCGATGTGATGATATGATCATTCACAAGGTGCCTGATGCGGGAGCCTTCTACCTCAAAGAGACCGTTGTACGTGCCGAAATACAGGCGTCCCGAAGCCTCGTCGCGGGCCATGTATGTGATCCACTCGTTGTATTCGTCGGGAGAGTCAAACGGCACAGCGCGCCCATCGGCCCCGAGCCTGAAGAGGCCTGAGCCCATTGTGGCTATGTACATGTCGCCGTCGGCCCCCTCGAGCATGTCGAAAACGCGGTTGACGACCCTGCCCTGCCGGTCGCGCATGTCGATCCTTGAGTAAGCCCCCGTGTTGCGGTCAAGTCGCCCCAAGCCCTTGTCATAGGTGCCCACCCAGAGGTCGCCACGGGAGTCGACATAAAATTTGTTGATCACCGACGGCGATGTCGCAGTCGGGCGGAAATGCACGCTGCTGTTGCGGTCAGGGCTCACCCGGTAGATGCCGTCATAGTCAGTGCCCACCCACAGGTAGTTCTCATCGTCGACAAACACCGTGGTGACGCATGCCTCGCCTATGAGTTTTGACTGCATGCCCTCGCGCCCGAGATTCATGAACGCATCTGTCTGGGTAGGCACCATCACGAGGCCCTTCTGATATAGCCCGATCCAAAGGTTGCCGTATTCGTCGAAGTCAATGCTGTGTATCTTCTGCATGCGCGAGTTCTGATCTACAAAGTCAAGCTCAAACAAGCCTGCCTCCGGACGACGGGGGTCAAACGACGTCATGCCGGCGCCGTCAGTGCCGATAAGCAGCACGCCGTCGGCATTGGCCATCAGAGCCGTGACCGGAGCCGCAGCGCGCCCCACGATAGCGAAGTCGTCGGCCTCTGCGTCGTAGCGCATAAGCAGATTATCCTGAGTGCCAACGAAGAAATCGCCTGACGGAGTGTGGCATATCGACAGTGGCTCCGGAGCGTCGGGATAATCGAAATAATGCCTGACCGACCCATCGGCCAACAGGCGAGTGAGGCCGCCGTAGAGGTTTGAGGTGAACCATACGCTCCCCTCGGCGTCGGTATCAAGCTTCTTGATCTGAAGGCCCGGCTCTGAATATAGTATCTTCTTGTATCTAATCTTTTTTGACTGCGGCACCACGCCTTCGGCAAGCACCCTGCCGCCGAATACGAGCCTGCCGTCGGATGTGATCACGATGTCGCTGACCGAATATCCTCGGTCGTTGCTGCTCTGCACATCGATAGGCCGGAAAGAGTCAGTGGCGGGGTCATAGACCTGCACGCCGGCGTATGTGGCCACCAGCACATTCTTGTCGGCGTCTTCAAACACCGTGGAGACGTAATTGTCGGCGAGCGAAGTGGAATCACCCGGCACGTGGCGGTAGATGTTGAAACGCGAGCCGTCGAAGCGGTTGAGACCGTCTTCTGTGGCCACCCAAAGGAAGCCGTCGCTGTCATAGAGCACCTTGTTGATGAGCGTGCTTGACAACTGAGAATCGCTTGTGAAGAAATGCATGTGCTGGGCGGCGGCCGATCCATAGGCGGCTAAAACAAATGCGATGATGATCGCGGCGCGACGCACCCGCTCAAGCATGGTATTATGTTCAGGCAAATGCATGATGTTTGAATTCGGTTTATTTAGACACAAAGTTAACGATTTTAGTTGAATAATTTGGCTCATCGTCCCGTAAAAATTGATAATGGAGAAAAGGGAGCCCGCTTCACAGCGCGCTCCCCTCATGCACAAATTTTGATTGTAAAGTCTTGTCTTGATCAGCGAGAGGTTGGAGCCGCGCCGGGTCGGAGACCCTGCGCGGCCTGCTCCCCATGTATTATCACTTAATGCCGCTCAATCCGTCGGCGATGCCTGCGTATACAGGCTTGCGGCTGTAAGAGCGATACCAGATGCCCACGGGCTCTCCGGCGCGCCATCCGCTGTCTTCGGGGCTGTCAGTCTGGCACCAGAAGGTGATGCCGTACTGCTGCTCGGCCGGGATGAGCTCGAAGTATTTCTCGATAATGAACTGATAGAGATCTGACATGCGCTTCTCCTGCTCCAGGGTGAGCTCGCCGGCATGGAGGCTGTTGCCGTCAGCGTCGACATAGCCCATGTCGAGTTCGGTGACGCGCACCAGCTTGCCAGTGGCTGCCATCAGGCGGAACATCTCTTCGATGTGCTTCTTCTTGCTCTCCAGGGTGGCTTCGTTCTCGTAGCAGGAGATGTGCATCTGGGTGCCGATGCCGTCGATGCGGGTCTCGCCGTCTTCCTCCCATCGGCCAATCCAGTGGATGAGACTGCGGAGCTTCTTGTTGTTGTCCCAGTCGCTCTCAAGGTTGTAGTCGTTGATGAAGAGCTTGAGGTTTGCCGGATTTCCGCCGTTCTCCTCAAAGTATTGGCGGGCGTATTTATGGGCTGTGCGCACATAGTCGATGCTGCCAAGATAATCCTGCCAGAAGAAGTCGTTGGGGCTTGAGAGCGAGGGATCGCTCTGCAGGGGATAGAAGCCGTAGCCGTTATCGCCTCCGCCCGAGATAGCCTCGTTCACGAGGTCCCAATCCTCTACTTTGCCCTCGGTGGCCTCCATCATGCCGCTGATCCAGCGCTCCATCTCGGCGGTGAGGATTTCTTTCTTTTCCTGCTCGGTGAGCGGACGGGTGTTGCCGCTTACCTCCACGCCCCACTCGATGTCATCAAACCAGTAGGTGCAGGCGGTGGGAGCCTTCGAGAGGTTGAATGCGATGGTAGAGCATCCGTCCTGCTCGGCGCCGATCACGCCCGAGGCCTTGAATTCGGTCCATTCGGTGGTGAAGCTGGGCGACCCGATAAACGACCAGTGCATATAGCCGCCGGGCTTGTTGTGAGCCTGGGTGTCGGCAGTGCGGGCTTCAGAAGCGCGCATCTTGAACTTAACGGTGTATTCCTCACCTGCAGCCCAGGTCTTGCCGGGGGTGACGATGAAGAACTGCGTATCCCACTCATTCACGGGGTTGGCGCCGCATTCCACCACGTAGGCGTGGCCTACGCCGTCAGCGCCAGTGCCGGCCTCGCCGATGCGGGCAGCCTTGGGGCCATCGCCGCTCTCGGTCATGAAGAAGCATGACACGTCGTCGCCCTCGGCATCGCCGTTGGTCAGGAACGACTTGATGTATTTGCCGCCGGTGCTCTCGATGTGAGAAATGGTTACCGACTCGATCTCTACGGTGCCGCTGTACACACCGGGCTGGATTACGCTGAAGCCTGTGGTCAGATTCGCGTCGAGACCTGAGAATTTAACTGTGACATCGCCCCACTCTCCGCCTTCGGGATAGCTGGCCTTCTTTTCTGAAAGGGCACCCCAGTTGCCGAACTGCAGGTTGAATTCGCCGGGCTCAGATGCACGCATGCGCAGAGTCACCTGATATTCATATTTGGGATTGATGGTGACGCCGTCGGCAATGAAGAACTGGTACCATCCGCCATCAGGATTGCTGGCTTCAAGGTTGCCGTCGGCGTTGATGGCAGGCTCGTAACCCATCACGAAGAAGGGGAACTTTGACATGCCGTTGAATGTCTGCACCTTGTCCTCAACCACGGTCTCCTCGCCGCCCGAAATCTCCTGGTCGGCGATGCGCGAGTTGAGCCATTTGGTATTCTGCTGGGCGTGCCAGGCCAGAGTGTGGCCCCAGAGGGCGAGGCCGGCGCCGTATACATTCTCCACCGTGGTGCGCACGGTAGAGAAATCCATCGTGCCGTCATCGGCCACGCATGAAGCGTACTTCATGGCATTGCCCAGGGTGATCTGGTCAAAGTTGGCGTTGGTGACGCGGTATACCTGGCCCATCTTGTTATAGTCATTTGCCGCGATGGCCGCGCCAAGATGGAAATTGGGGTGAGCTGTGCGGTCGATGTAATCCTTGAGGTTGCCGTAGGCGTTGAGGTACTCATAGTCGGTTATCGACTCGGGCTTTTCCACGACAAATTCACGGATATCGGTGTCAGCGCAGGCAGCCATAGAGATTGCCGTGAGCGCCGCAGCCGCATATTTGATATGTTTCATGATTGTGGGGAATCAGATTAGTTGACGTTGTAAGTGAATGTTTCAAGCTTGTTGAGCTTGCTCTGGTATACCATCTGCTCCTTCACCTTGACAGCGAGGCTGCCTGCAGCGCCGGTGGCGAGGTTGTAGTCATAAGCGGCAGAGTAGTTGAACTCGATGTCAATGAGATCGCGGTCTTTTCCGCCCCATGCCTGAGGAGCACCGTGGTAGGTGTATTTGCCCGAGCCCGAAGCGGTGACGCCGGGGGTGTCGGATGTCACGGTGATGTTGCCGTCAGCGGCGAATGTGAGCAGAAGGTCGCAGGCGATGTTGAGCTCGCCCATGCTGCCGTCAGCCTTGATCTGGGGCACATTGGTCGACATCGGGTAGATGCAGGTGTTGATTGTGTTGCAGTTGAGATAGTGTATCTCTTCCTTCTCCCAGTATCCGGCATTGTGCACGCGGTCGGTGGTGACGCCGTTGATGGTGGTGGACTCGGTGCCGCGCGACAGCCACGATCCGGTCCATGTGTTCTTGAACTTCACGCCATAGAGAGTATAGTTCTTGGGAGCCTTGGCCCAGTCGTTGGGGTCCACGAGGTTAGGGTTGGTGACACCGTCCTTGGGAGTGCCGGTGAGGATGTCGGTCGATGCGCTCACGATGCGCACAGGCAGCACGTAGTTGAGCGATGCAGCCTTGGTGTCGTTGAAGAAAGCGTCGTTGAGCTGCACCATCATCGCGCCCATCACCTTGCCCTTGGGTATGGTGATCTTGGTGCTCTCGATGGTGTAATATTCCTGCGGAAGAGCCAGCACGGGGTCTCCGTTCTCAAAAGTGAGGCCATCGACCAGGGAGTTGTCGATCTCCACCTCCACGGTGCGCTCCTGCTTGTTGGTGTTTACGCCGCCGAGGGTGACGTAGACCTCAAACTTGTGCTCATTGTCGAGAGAGGTATCATAGTCGCCGTCCTCGCCGAGGCTGAGGGTCAGCACGGGAGTCTGGTAGGCGAAATAGACATTCTGGGTGTCGAAATCGTCGAATTCCTGGTTGCCGTTCTCGCAGGCCGAGAGACCTGCGAGCGCGGCTGCGCCAATCATGATTTTATATAAATTTTTCATTTTCTTTGATCAATTTGTGCATTTAAGATATTACCATCCTTGATTTTGCTTCAGGTTGGAGAATTTAAGTATTTCGCTGTAGGGGATAGGACCATAGTACATGTAGTCCTTGTAGTTGCGTGTCTCCACGTCGATCACGGTGTATTGCCCGTTGGTGATGCTCATGCCCTTCACAGTGGTGTTGAGGTCGGCCTTCCAGCGGCGCAGATCCCAGAAGCGATGGCCCTCGAAGCAGAGCTCGAGACGGCGCTCGTTGCGGATGAGCTCGCGCATGGCCTCCTTGTCGGCCTTGCAGCGCTCGAGATAAGCGTCACCATTGTCGGCTCCAACGCCGGCGCGAGAGCGGATGCCCTTGATCACGTCGTATGCGCTGTATCCGTTGCTACCGGCGCCAGTGGGGCCCCAGGCCTCGTTGGCAGCCTCGGCGTAGTCGAGGAAAATCTCGGTGAAGCGGATGCGCGGAGTGTAGTGATAGCGCTTGTTGACGCCGTTGGGGTTGAGGCTCACGTCCTGACGCAGCAGCTTGCGCAGGTAGTAACCGGTGCGTGTGCTGGTAGCGATCTTGTTGAGGGCGTTATTGTCAGTGCCGTCGGCGGCTGTGTACACGGTTGTATTCTCCAGCGCGCAGGTCATGCCATTGTAGGTGATGTAGGTGGCGAGGCGCGGGTCGCGTCCGGCGTAGGGGTCATTGGCGTTGTATCCCGAGTTGGGGTCGGAGATGGGGTATCCGTTGGCCATGGGGAATGCGTCCACGAGGTTCTGCGAAGGATTGATCTGGCCTTTGCCGTAGAGCGTGGGCGGATAGTTATTTTCCTCCAGATCGGCGTTCTCGCTCTTCTCTCCGCGCCAAAGCACTTCCTTTGGGCTGTAGCCGTTGGCGAGATTCTGTATCTCGTCAGCGTTGCAGTACCATGTGAAGCCCGTGGGGTCAATGCCGTTGACACCGCCGGCGTAGCCAAGCACTTTGGCTGCCTGATTGGCGGCCATCTCGTAGGTCACGCCCGAGCCTGCACTGTAGGCGGGACTGGCGGCCATGATGTAGGTCTGGGCCAGGAATGCCTGGGCGATGCGGCCCGAAACGCGTCCGAGGAAATTCTCGCCGAATACGCGGGTCACCATGTTGGTGCCGTATTTGGCCTCAAGCTTTGCCAGCTCGGCAGCGTCGCCGTATTCACCGGGCAGGAGCTCAGCGGCCTTGGCCACGTCGCCCTCGATAGCCTTCACGCATTCGGCGAATGTGTTGCGGGGCAAGTTGAAGTCGCTGCTCTGGTCTTCCGGCTCTGTGAGCACGGGAATGCCGAGGAGCTCGCCGTCGGCTGTGTATCCGGCGTGAGACTGCAGCAGATAGTAGGTGAACATCGCCCTCAGCGCGTAGGCCTCGCCCATGTGTCGGTCAAGGAACATCTGGTTGAGGGTCTCGTCATCGTTCCAGTGCACATCGGGGGCGCACTTGATAAAGAGGTTGATGTATTGGATGGCCGCGCGGCAATTCTGCCAACGGTCAAAGGGATTGTTGTCGCTGGTCCAGGTGCCGGCAGCAAGCTTGCGGTAGTTGTTGGTGGCATCATTGCTGACAGCGTCATCGGTAGCCACGTCGTTGAAGCTGTAGCTGCCGTTGGGCAGGCGCGTGTAGGCGTTGCCCAGGAGGTTGCCGGCATAGTCAGGGTTGGTGTAGATGGCGTCGAGACCAAGGTTGTTCTCGATAGCAGGCTCGAACAAGTCATCGCACGAGGCCATCACGCAAGCCAGACCAAGTATTGCAAATATCTTTTTCATTGTCTTGATAGTGTCTTTAAGGTTTAGAAGTCAACTCGGAAGCCGAAGTTGTAGCTGCGGCACTGAGGAGCCGAGCCTACGTTCATCTCCATGTATTTGCGCTCCTTGGCTATTGTGGCCAGGTTGCTGCCCTGCACATGGAGCTGCACACCCTTCACGAATTTGTTGGCGAACCACTTAGAGGGGAAGTCGTAGGTGAGCTGCACGGTGTTGAGGTAGAATGCGTCGGTATCGTACATCCAGTAGTCGCTGGTGACGAAGTTGAGCTCGCCTCCCTGGGTGGTGAGGCGGGGATAGGTGGCTGTGGCGGCAGTCTCCGGGGTCCAGCGTCCGAGCACAGCCTCGCTGTACTTGCCGTCGCCGTATACCCACATGTAAGAGTTGTTCTTGATGCCGTTGCCGCCAACGTTGCCGCTGCCGGCCACGAAGAGGGTGAAGCCCTTGTAGCCGAGGGAGAGGTTGACGCCGTAGTTGAAGGGAGCGCCCCACTTGCCGATCACCACCTGGTCTTTGCCGTCGATGATGCCGTCGCCGTTCTGGTCCTTGTATTTAAGGTCGCCGGGCTTGGTGTTGCTGTTGATCACAGCCGAGTTGGCGATCTCCTCCTCGCTCTGGAAGTAGCCCAGGCACTGGTATCCGCGCATGGCGTCTACGGCCTGTCCCTGACCCTTGAGCCAGTCATACTCCACGTTCTCGCTCACCTTGGTGTTCTTCGATGTCGAGTACATGCCGTTTGCGCCGAGGCTGAGGCGGAAGTCACCGAAATTGCGGGTGAACTGCACGCCGAAGTCCACGCCCTGGCGGCGCTGGTCGTTGAGGTTGGCGTAGGGGCGAAGGTCGCTCACGGGCCACCATGTCTGGAAGTAGTTGGGATATTCGATTGCGGGGATGCCGAGCAGGCCTGCGGTGGTGGTGTTGAAGTAGTTGGCGCGGAGCTGCAGCTGGCGGTTGAAGAGCGAGGCGTCGAGGCCAACGGTGATCTCCTTGCGCTTGATGAAGGTGAGATTGTAGTTGCGACCGCGATGGCTGTCGAATGTCTGCAGGGCGTTGGCGCTTTCGTTCCATCCCCACCATGTGTTGGTCGAGGTGAAGATGTCTTCATACATGTAGTATTCCTCGATGTCGATGTCCTGGTGGGTGACGCCGCCTGTTACGTTAAGGCGGAGGTCGTCGATCCAGCTCACGTCCTTGAGGAAGTTCTCTTCAGAGATGCGCCATGCCAGAGCGCCTGTGGGCGAGAAGGCCTGACGGTGTCCGGGAGCGAGCTTCGAAGAGTGGACAACGGCGCCGCTGAACTCGGCGAAGTACTTGCCGGCGTAGTTGTAGCTCAGGTCGATGCCGAGGTTGACATTGCTGGTGCGGTGATACTGCGCGGTATAGCTCTGCTGGTAGCCGTTGGCAAGAAGCATGGCGTATACGTTGTGGTCATCGTTGAATGTCCTGGTGTAGTCGAAGAAAGCGTTGAAGAGGATGGTCTGGCGCTCGGTGCTTTCGCTCACTTTCTGTGTGGCGGTGCGCTTGTCGATGTTATATTTCTTGAGCGAGGCGATCATGTCCTTGCCAAGAGCGTCGTCCCAAGTGGCCTCGTATGTGGCGTACTCGTTCTCGATCGATGTGTTGTAGCTTGTGCTGTAGTCCACGCCGAACTGAGTCTGGAAGCGCAGGCCGGTGAGCAGGCGGTCAAGATTGAGCTTCACGCCGGCGTCGAATTGCAGCTGGCGGCTGGTGAAGGTGTTGTGGCCTGCTGCGTACATGGCGGCGAAGGGGTTGGTGGCATGGTTCTGCGTGCCGCCGATCAGGTATTTGCCGTCTACGATATAGCCAGAATTCTTCAGATATGTCATCTGCTCCTGGTCGGTGGGATCGAGCATGTCAATCGGAATCAGGGGCACGAGGGGCGACGAACCGGGGTTGGTGGGACGCAGTCTGGAACTTTCATACCAATAGTTGGCCCGGTCGCTTCGCACATCATAGAAAGTGGCGCTGGTGTTGATCCACGCTCCCACCCAGTCGTTGAGCTTGAGGTCGATGTTGCCGCGCACGCTCAGACGTGTGGTGCCATTGTCCTTTCCCTCGCCGAAGTTGATGAGGTCATCATTGTGGTAGAGGTCGATGTTGGCATAGAAAGTGGCGAACTTGCCTCCGCCGCGGAACTCGGCTGTTCCCTGGTAGAACATATAGTTCTTCTTCAGGTAATCGTCAGAGAAGAAGTTGGTGTTGGGATAGCGGTAGATATTCTTGCCCGACGAATAGTTATATATGTCCTCGGGAGTGAAGGCTGCCTCAAGGCCGTCGTTGAGGCGAGCCTCGTTGTAGAGGGTCATGTACTCTGCCGAGCCAAGGTATTTGGGATAGCTCTTGGGCACGTTGAGAGAGGCGTTGCCATGCACATTGACCGAAAGGCCTGTGGCGTCGTTGCCGCGCTTGGTGGTGATGAGGATCACACCCTTTGCGGCGCGCGAACCGTAGAGCACAGTTGCCTGCGCGCTCTTGAGGAATGAAATGGTTGCTATTTCGGAGGGCAGCACGTTGTTGGCGTCGCGGGGCACACCGTCGACGAGGACGAGAGCATCGCCCTGATTCCAGAGCTGGCCATTGTATCCGCCCACAAACGATGACATGTCAGAGAGCGAATAGTTGCTGTAGCGCAGCTTTGAGAGCTCTTCTACATTGACCTGCTCTGTGCCGCCGACCAGGGCCTTGGCGTCGACTTCGCGGAAGGCGATGTGCACCTTCGTGGTGTCGACGGCCACCACTTCCTGGGCTGCCGCGCCAAGAGTCGTCATTGCGGCCGCAGCGCTGAGTAGAATGGTATTATATGAAAGTTTCATTATGATTTCCTTATGAAATGATTGGATTTAATTACCAGCCGGGATTCTGGGGGAAGTCAGGCGACATGTTCACGTCTGAAAGCTTCAGGGGCAGCCAGTAGTGCTTATCGCTGAAGCTGCGCGTCAGGATCACCTCTTCGCGCCAGCCGCTCACGGCGTTATTCTCGGGATTCTTTGCGTCGAACTCGCCTGCGCGGGTGAATTCCTGCGAAGTCTTGATGTTGTAGGGAGCCTTGTCGAGAAGCAGCCAGCGACGGAGGTCGTTGAAGCGGTGTCCCTCCCAAGAGAGCTCTACGGCGCGCTCGCGGCGCAGCTCGGCCATGAAGCTGTTGAAGTTGCCTGTGTTCTTGGAAGCCAGATCCTCCACGCCTGCGCGGTTGCGGATC
>CANNVE010000034.1 GCA_947525975.1 uncultured Muribaculaceae bacterium
GGATACAACGTGCAGACCACAAACGTCAAGAGCGAGGCCAAGAACGGCACGATACAGGTGCTCACATCGGGCACTGATCCGTCATACAGCTTCGACAAGAGCGTATACAGCATCACTTGCGGCATGGGCTATAAGTACAAGCAATGGTACATCGACGCCGCCTATGTCTACCGCTCCCGCGAAAGCGAATATCACGCTTTCACGAATTTCAACGGATTTGTGGCTCCGCAGTCGAAAATCACTGACCACAACTCGCAGTTGGTCATCTCCACCGGATTCAAATTCTGACCATCAGCCATCGGCATATGTCAAATATTCGGCCCCGGAAAGCCCGGGGCCTTTTCGATTTTTAGGCTCTTTAGCGCTGAAATGCGAACATTAGCGAATTCATCAGTGTTTTATTGCGAGTAGCGCAATAAGTGCGTGAAAAAAGACGTTTTCAACTATATTATCACAAAAAGTTATTCCTATGACAAAGAAAAAGACCACGCAAGGTTTGCGTTCTGCTCGTCTGTGGGCATACAAATGGCTATTTGCCGCAATAGTGGTCGTTGTGGCCGGCATAGTGTTGTGGATAGCGCTGTCGCGCAAGTCCCAGCCCGCCGTTGACACTCCTATCGTGAGCGTGGAGCCCGTGGAGGCGCAGTCGGTCAATATATATGGAGACTACGTGGGCCGCATCAGGGCCCAGCAGTTCGTGGAGATTCGCGCCCGTGTGGAGGGATACCTCGAGAAGATGCTTTTCGAGGAAGGCACTTATGTGAAAAAAGACCAGACGCTTTTTGTCATTGACCCCAGGCTCTATCAGGCAAACGCCAACAAAGCCCTGGCCCAGCTAAAGAAGGCCGAGGCGCAGGCCGTGAAGGCCGAGCGCGACCTCAACCGCATACGCCCGCTATATGAGCAGAAGGCAGCGAGCCGCCTTGACCTCGACAACGCCATCGCAGCCTATGAGGGAGCTGTGGCCGACGTGGCCGTGTGTCGCGCCGACCTGACGCAGGCCCAGATGACTCTGGGATATACAAAGGTGTCGTCGCCCATTTCAGGATACATCTCTGACTGCAGCGTTGACCTCGGCACACTCGTTGGCCCCGGCAACAATTCGCTCCTGGCCACAGTGGTCAAGACCGACACCGTGCGCGTTGACTTCAGCATGACGGCCCTCGACTACCTCAAAGGCAAAGAGAGAAACGTGGATCTCGGCGTCAACGACGGCAAGAGGCATTTCGACCCTTACATCACCGTGAAGTTGGCCGACGGACGCGAATATCCATATAAGGGTCTCGTAGACTTCGCCGACCCGCAGGTCGACCCCAAGACCGGAACATTCTCCGTGCGAGCCGAGATGCCCAATCCCGACCGACAGCTGCTCCCGGGCGAATACACCCAGGTGAGGGTGCTCCTCGATGTCAGGGACAGCGCGGTGGTGGTGCCCAACAAGGCTCTTGAGATCGAGAAGGGCGGAGCCTACATCTTTGTGGTGCGCCCCGACAGCGTAGTCGAGAAGCGCCTCGTGGAGCTTGGCCCGCAGATTGACATGAATCTCACGGTAGTGGAGCGCGGCCTCGACAGCGGCGAGAGTATCATCTCTGACGGCTTCCACAAGGTGAAGCACGGACAGAAAGTCACATTTTGATTTAAGAAACTGCATTATTGATGAAATCTGATTTCTTCATAGACCGTCCGGTATTCTCGATCGTGATGTCGATCGTGATACTCATTGTAGGCGGCATCGGCCTGGTGCTGTTGCCTGTCGACCAATACCCGCAGATCGTGCCGCCTGTGGTCAGGATCTCGGCCTCATATCCCGGAGCCGACGCCATGACCGTGACGCAGGCTGTGGCCACTCCCATAGAGCAGCAGCTCAACGGCTCGCCCGGCATGATCTACATGGGATCTACCTGCACCAACAATGGCGGCTTCTCGGCTCTGGTGACATACGATATTGACACTGACGCCGATCTGGCCGCAGTCGACGTGCAAAACCGCCTCAAGAAGGCCGAGTCGAGCCTTCCTGCCGAGGTGGTGCGCAATGGCATTTCGGTCGAGAAGCAGGCGTCGGGCAAGCTCATGACCATCACCCTGCTGTCAAACGACCCGAAGTTTGACGAAATATACCTCAGCAACTACGCCACGCTCAATGTGGTGGATATGATACGTCGCGTGCCCGGCGTGAGCCATGTGTCAAACGTGGGCAGCCGATACTACGCCATGCAGATATGGGTGCAGCCCGATAAGCTCGCCAATCTCGGACTCACTGTAAAGGACATACAGAGCGCCCTGCAGGATCAGAACCGCGAATCGGCTGCCGGTGTGCTTGGCCAGGCTCCAGTGGAGGGCGTAGACGTCACTGTCCCCATCACCGCCCGCGGTCGCCTCTCGTCGGTGAGCGAGTTTGAAGACATCGTGGTGAAGGCTTACCCCGACGGCTCTATCATCAGGCTGAAGGACGTGGCCCGCATATCGCTCGAGGCCTCGTCATACGCCACCGAGAGCGGCATCAACGGCGGCAATGCCGCCGTGCTTGAGGTGACGATGCTGCCGGGGGCAAACGCCCTCGAGGTGTCGGGCCTCATCAAGGAGCAGCTTAAGGAGATTGCCCGGAATTTCCCCGAAGGCATATCCTACAACATACCGTTCGACATGACGGAGTACATCTCCGAGTCGATCCACCATGTCTACCGCAGCCTTTTCGAGGCCATGATACTTGTGATCATAGTGGTCTACCTCTCGCTGCAGAGCTGGAGGGCCACGCTGATCCCGGTGATAGCCGTGCCGATATCGCTGATAGGCACATTCGGCGTGATGCTCATATTCGGCTTCTCGCTCAATATGCTCACCCTGCTGGGACTGATACTCGCCATCGGCATAGTGGTCGACGACGCCATTGTGGTGGTGGAGAATGTGGACCGCCTCATCAATGTCGAAGGCCTTTCGCCCTATGAGGCCACGAAGAAGGCCATGGCCTCGCTCGGAGGCGCGCTCGTGGCCATGTCGCTTGTGCTATGCGCGGTGTTCGTGCCCGTGAGCTTCCTTTCGGGCATTTCAGGTCAGCTCTACCGGCAGTTTAGCGTCACGATCGCCGTTTCGGTGATAATCTCCACCATCGTGGCCCTCACGCTCAGCCCGGTGATGTGCGCTCTGCTGATGCGCCCTGACAGCGGAAAGCCCAAGAACCGCGTGTTCCGCGCCATCAACCGCTGGCTCGACTCCGGCAATTCGGCCTATAGCCGGGCTGTGAGCCGGACGTTCCGCCACAGCCGCCGCATGTTTGTGGCTTTCGGCGTGATTCTCATCGGCATCTGGCTGATGAACCGCGTGGTGCCGCAGAGCTTCATGCCTCAGGAAGACCAAGGATACTTCACCGTAGAACTCGAGCTCCCCGAGGGCGCCACGATCGAGCGCACGCGCGCTGTCACCGACCGCGCCATCGAATACCTGATGGATCATCCCGACGTGGAGTATGTGCTCAATGTCACAGGCAGCAGCCCTCGCATGGGCACAAGCTCGGCGCGCAGCCAGATGACAGTGATACTGAAGCCGTCGGATAAGCGCAAGACGGGCGACGTGTATGATGTCATGGCTCAGGTGCGCGAGCATCTTGAGTCATATCCCGAAAGCAAGGTGTTCCTGTCGACTCCGCCTGTGATACCGGGCCTTGGCAGCTCGGGCGGCTTCGAGATGATGCTTGAGGCAAGGGGCAATACGTCGTATGACGAGCTGCGGGCAGCCGTCGACACGGTGATGGCCATAGCGTCGCGCTCGCCTGAATTCAACGGGCTGACATCCTCGATGCAGCCTGACATTCCGCAGCTATACTTCGACGTTGACCGCGACCGCGCGAAATTCGCCGGAGTTCCCGTGAGCGATATCTTCTCTACGATGAAAGCCTTCACCGGCTCGGTCTATGTCAATGACTTCAACATGTACAACCGCATCTACCGCGTATATCTGCAGGCCGAATCGCCCTACCGAAGCACAAGGGACAACCTGAATATGTTCTACGTGCGCGGAAACAACGGCACCATGATTCCGATCATGGCCCTGGGCAACACCAAGTTCACCACCGGCCCCGGCACCATGAAGCGATTCAATATGTTCCAGAGCGCTACAATATCGGGCGAGGCAGCCCACGGCTACAGCTCGGGGCAGGCCATGGATAAGCTCGAGCGCATAGTGCGCGACAATCTTCCGCCCACCATTGGAGTGGAATGGAGCGGACTGGCATATCAGGAGAAGCACGAAGGCGGAAAGACCGGCATGGTGCTCGGCCTCGCATTCGCATTCGTGTTCCTTTTCCTTGCGGCCCTCTACGAGAGCTGGCTTGTGCCTGTGGCAGTGCTGCTATCTCTGCCTGTGGCCGGCCTGGGCGCCTACCTTGGCATCTGGATGTGCGGCCTGGAGAATAACATCTACTATCAGATAGGTCTTGTCATGCTCATAGGCCTTGTGGCCAAGAATGCGATCCTTATAGTCGAGTTCGCGAAGGACGGAGTTGACAAAGGCGCGACTCCGCTGATGGCCGCCAAGCAGGCCGCAAGGCTTCGCTTCCGCCCGATCATCATGACATCCTTGGCCTTCATCCTCGGCCTCATCCCGCTGGTGATGGCCACCGGCCCCGGAAGCGAGAGCCGCCGAGGCATAGGCACCGGCGTATTCTTCGGCATGATCGTGGCTATTGTCTTCGGCATAATATTCGTGCCATTCTTCTTCGTGTGGATCTATAAATTCAAGGCTATGTTCAAGCGTGTGAAACTCAATAAGCTTAAAAAGACCGGCGCTGCGGCCATTGCCATCCTGGCTTTGTCGGCATCTCTGTCGGCATGCTCGGGCACCAAGGGGCTGCGGCATGCTTCGATCGACCTTCCGCCTGACTCTTACTTCTCGCAGGCCGACTCTGCGTCAATAGCCGATATGCGGTGGTGGGAGTTCTACGGCGATTCGGTGCTGTGCGAGATGATAAAGTGCACATTGGCCAACAATAAGTCGCTCCTGATGCAGGGGTCGAGGGCGAGCGAGCTTGAGCACTATTTCCGCATCGACCGTGCGGCTCTGTTTCCGCAGCTTTCGGCCTCGGCCTACGGGCAGGACGAATATGACGACTATGGCGGCCATTCAGGCGCCCATGACTATGAGGTGGGTCTCAAGGCCACCATCTCGTGGGAGGCCGATATATGGGGCCGGCTGAGTTCGGCCAAGCGTCAGAGCTACGCCACGTATCTGTCGGCTGTGGAGCAATACCGTGCCCGCCAGATGTCGCTTGTGGCCGAGGTGGCTTCGACATACTACAATCTCGTGGCCCTCGACGGCGAGCTGGCCATCGTGCGATCAACCCTGCAGACCCGCGAAGAAGGTGTGCGCATGGCCAAGATACGCTTTGAGGGCGGCCTTACATCAGAGACAGTCTATCGCCAGGCCGAGGTGGAGTACGCTTCTACCGCAGCCAGGATTCCTGACCTGGAGAAACGCATATCCCAGGCAGAGAATGCCATGGCTTTCCTGATGGGCCAATATCCTGACTCGCTCATGATGCGCTATGACTCTGACGTGGCTCCGAAGATGGGGCGCCTCTCGGGCGGTCTGTCGTCTGAGCTGCTGATGCGGCGCCCTGACGTCAGGGCCGACGAGCAGCGCCTGCGCGCGGCTATGGCCGGGGTGGGGGTAGCCTACGCAGACCGATTCCCGAGGCTGTCGATCACCCTCACCGGCGGACTGGAGAATGACCAGCTTACCGGATTCCTGCAATCGCCCTACGGCTATTGGAGCGCCAATCTGCTCGGCCCGATATTCGATTTCGGAAAGAAGAAGGCAAAGTACAAGGCAGCCATCGACGCATACGACCAGGCTGTGTACCAGTATGAGCAGACGGTGCTCACTGTCTTCCGCGAGGTGAGCGATGCGCGCACAGCCTACAACAAGGCGCTGAAAGCGTCAGACCTGCAGCTCAATCTGGTCGAGGCCGCGAAAAAATACCTTGATCTCGCTGACCTGCAGTATAGCGCCGGCACCATCATCTACATCAACGTGCTCGACGCCCAACGCCGTTATCTTGAAGCCCAGATAGGCCTCATACGCTCCATCCGCGACGAGCGCCTCGCCGTCATCGACCTCTACCGCGCCCTCGGCGGCGGAGTCACCGACTGATTTTTCCGTCAAATGCGTTGAGGTGCGTTTCGGAGAAACGCACCTCAATATATCCGGAGCATAGATATTTCTTTAATTTGCGTTTTGTCAATCAATTTTTTTATGAGGAAGATTTTTTTGTTTGCGGTCTGTGGCTTTGCTTTTATGTCTTTGGCGTGGGCTTGCGCTTCAGGGCGCAGCAACGGAGACGGGCATGACGGCATCGGCGAACTAAGGAATAGTATCGAATCGGCTGTCGGGGAGGTTGACGCAGAGGTGGGTGTGGCTATGATATGCGGCGAAGACACGCTGACGGTCAATCAGGCAAATGACTATCCGTTGATGAGCGTGTTCAAGCTGCACATCGCTGTGGCCTTGATGCAGCAGGCCGATGCTGGAATAATGTCGGTGGATTCAGTGCTGACGGTGCCGTATTCGCGACTGCTTCCCAACACATGGAGCCCTATGCGCGACGATGCGGCGGGCGAGGACAGAGATATGACAGTGGATCAGCTGATGAGGTATTCGGTGTGCCGCAGCGACAACAATGCCTGCGACATCCTCATCGACCTTGCCGGAGGCATAGGAGCCGTCAATGACAGCATTCGCAATCTTGGCCTTGGCGGGGTGGTATTGACCGAGACCGAAGCGTCGATGCACGATGACATACTGCGCAGCTACAACAATGTGTCGAGTCCCTTGGCTGTGTGTGCGCTGTTAGACAGAGTCTACGACGGTCAGGTGTTGAGCCCGGCGTCAGGCAGGTATCTCATGGGGCTGCTTGGCGAGAGCACCACGGGCAGAGGTAAGATTTCGGCCGGATTGCCTGAAG
This sequence comes from uncultured Muribaculaceae bacterium, assembly GCA_947525975.1. Classification (GTDB taxonomy): domain Bacteria; phylum Bacteroidota; class Bacteroidia; order Bacteroidales; family Muribaculaceae; genus CAG-873. The sequence continues at coordinate 6,956 of CANNVE010000034.1, forward strand.
GCAGTTTTCTCGGCCACAAGTCAGGGCTGTCTGACCGTCGCCCCGACGGCGTGCTCATGGCTTCAGGCGATGTGGCCGCATTCAGCTGCGGAGATGGCAGAAGAGCGTCGCTCGCCATTCTGGTGAAGGACACTCCCGAGTCGGAAGCCCGCATTGACAGCCTCTTCGCCGAAATAGCCTCCCTGGTATATGCCCACTATGCTGATAGTCAGCGCATCTCTACCACGGTGATGCCGGCGCCGCCGAAGCGCACGTCTTCGTCGCGATAGTCGGCCACGGATGGCACTGTGGCGAGGTAGTCGCGTATGTATTGGCGCAGGGCGCCGGTGCCGGTGCCGTGGAGTATGCGCACTCGCCCGGCGTTGAATTGGGTGGCGTCGTCGATGAAATATGTGATGGCCTGCACGGCTTCGTCCACTCTCATGCCACGCACGTCGATGTCGGGCTTGAAGTTGAGCTGGCGCTGGCGTATGGCTTCGGATGTAGACGATGACACTATCGATATGCTCTTGGAGGCTGCCGTGGGTATCTGCTTCAGCGTGCGCTTCAGGCGCGATGTCTTGGCTGTGGTCTTTAGCATGCCGAATGCCACTACGGCGTTGTTGCCGTTGATCTCGAGGATTTCGCCCACGGTGCCGGCTCCGTCGAGCTGCACGCGATCGCCCGGCTGCAAGGGCTTGGTGTCGGCCTTTGGCTTTTGCTCGGCCTGGGCTTTTGCCTTGCGTTTCTTTTTGAGCATCGGATGCTCGTCGGTGGCTGCGGCCTCGGCTATCGCGCGCTTTTCTCGCTCGAGTTTCTGGCGGGCTTCGAGAGTCTTCTCGCGCTCGGCGTTGGCTGTCTTGATGTCGTGGATTGTGCGCTCCACGGCCGCATTGCTTTTTTCGAGTATTTCCTTGGCTTGCGAGCGGGCGTCGTCGATGATTTCGCGGCGCTTCTGCCTCAATGTCTCGGCGTCCTCCTCATATCGGTCTATAAGGGCGTCGACCTTCTTTTCTTTTTCTTTTATCTTCTGTCGCTTGTTCTCCCAGTATCGGCGGTCGCGCGCTATGTCGAGCAGGTATTTGTCGAGGTTGATGTAGTCGCTGCCCACAATCTGCTCTGCTCCTTTTATTATTGACTCGGGAAGGCCGGTCTTGCGGGCTATCTCTATGGCGAATGAGCTGCCCGGGGTGCCGATGCTGAGGCGGAAGAGCGGAAGCATGAGGTGGCGGTCGTAGAGCATCGATCCGTTGGCCAGGCCGGGAGTCTCGCCGGCATAGCGCTTGAGATTCTGGAAGTGGGTGGTGATCACGCCCCACATGCCCATCTCGAGGAAGCGGGCCAGGACAGCCTGGGCTATGGCGCCGCCTATCTGCGGCTCTGTGCCGGAGCCGAATTCGTCGATGAGGGCCATGGTGCGGTCATTGCCGCGCGCCAGGAATTGCTTCATGTTGCGCAGGTGAGAGCTATAGGTGCTCAACTCGTTCTCTATAGATTGGTCATCGCCTATGTCGATGAATATGCTGTCGAAAATGCCTACGTGCGAGTTTTCAAACACAGGCGGCATCACGCCGCACTGGGCCATATATTGCACGATTGCGACGGTCTTCAGCGTCACCGACTTGCCTCCGGCGTTGGGGCCTGAAATCACGAGTATGCGTTGCTTGTCGGTGAGCCAGATGTCGAGTGGCACCACTTCCTTTCCCTGCTTTTCGAGGGTGAGTTTCAGCACGGGGTGGCAGGCGTGGTACCATTCGAGCTCGGTGTCGGAGTGGAGATGAGGCATGGTCGCGCCTATCTCTGTGGCAAACCGTGCTTTGGCGTTGATGAAGTCAAAGTCGGCCAGCATCGAGTAAGCCTCCAGCAGGGCGGGCACGTGGGGGCGCAGGCGGTCGGCGAGATCCACAAGGAGGCGGAGCACTTCGCGGCGCTCCTCCATCTGCAGCTCGCGCAGGCGGTTGTTGGCCTCCACCACAGCCGCCGGCTCGATGAAGTAGGTCTTGCCTGATGCCGACTCATCGTGCACGATGCCTGGAATCTTGCGCTTGTTCATGGGCGAGACGGGGATCACGGGCCTGCCGTCGCGTATGGCGGGAGACGTGTCAGCGTCGAGCAAGCCGTCTTTTACGGCTTGTGAGATCACACGGCGCATGGCCGAATTGATCGATCCCTGCATGGCGGTGAGCGAATTGCGCAGGCGCGCGAGTTCGGGCGAGGCATTGTCCTTGATGTTGCCGAATTTGTCTATGAGCCTGTCGATGTCGCGCATGATGGGCGCGAACATACCGAATCCCTGAGCGATAGCGTCGAGTGCGGGATAGGGGGTGCGCCCTTCAGGGTCGCGCACCGCCGAGAAAAAGGCTGTGATGCCCGTGATGGCCTCGAGCGATGTGCGCAGGCGCAGCAGGTCGGCCTCGGCTATGTGGGTGCCGAGGGCGCGTATGCTTTTCAGCTGGGGAGTGAGATCATGTATGCCTGCGAGGGGGAAGTTTCTGTCTCCGCTTTGTATCTTGATCATCTCGTCTACCTCAGTGAGCAGGCGGCTCACGGTGTCGAAATCAGTGGAGAATGCCATCTCATGGCTTCGTGCCTGGCCAAGCGTGGATATGCAGTGGCCGGCTATCATCTGCCTCACGGCGTCAAACCCTACTTTATGCTCAAATGTATCGGGATATATCATCGTTGTCGTCAAAATTGCGTGTTTGGGCGCAAAGTTAGTGATTATTTGAGACAATATGGACTGAAAACTGAAATATAGGGCGATATCGTACAAAAAAAGTCGCCGGAATCCAATTATTTATCGGAATTCCGGCGCCGAATATCATAGTTTTCAGAAGTCGAAGAGGATGGTGACAGCCACAAAGGCGCCGCTGTCGCGCCACTTCTCGGCTACGTCTTTGCCAATGTTGGTGATGCCGAAGCGGTAGCCTGCGCTCACCTGCACGAAATTGATGATGTCGAAGCCTGCGCCCACATTCCAGCCCATATGCGTGCGAGGGCCTATGCCGCTGTCCAGACGCCAGGCCAGGTCCGGGCCGGTGAAAACGTATGGGCCCGCGAGGCCCCCTATGGCCGGAATGCCGAATTTGTATTTGATGTCGATCGGCACCGCGATGTAGTTGCGTCCGATCGTGGAGTATGTGCGGGTGGGCGATTGGGCGCCGTCGGTCAGCATCCCGGCTGATGTGTTGCGGCGCTCGTATAAGGCTGATGCCCCCACTGCCAGTCCGCCGGCGGGCATCTGCCATTCGAAGGCGAGGCCTCCGCTGAATCCGTTGCCTCCTTTGAGTTCGCAAAATTCGTTTGAGCCGGTGGGGCGGGAGAAGGCTCCGCCGAGCCTGATGCCATAGCGCCATTGCGCCTGCGCGGTCATTGAGGCTGCTATCACTGCGAGCAGCATGATGATGAGACGATGTGTATTGCTCATTATGTGTCAGGGTCAGAAGGTGATTTTATTCAGTTGAAACGCGGGCATAATTGTCAGCGTGAAAGTCCGTGGGCCACCTGCGTGAGGTCGATGGGCTGTACGTCTCCGTAGAGAGTGGAGCTGTATTTGGCGAGGGATGCCTGTGCCCTGACTGTGGCGTCATTGCCCTGCTTGGGCAGGTTGATGCTGACATCGACCGAGCATCCGCTCCCGAGGAGGGTGAATGTGATGAAGGCTTCACCCTTGCCGGAGTATCTCTCTTTGTAGTTGCTTATCGTGCCGTCGACTGTGATGCCGCCTACGCCATTGAATCCGCCGCCGTTGGCAGGGGCTATCTGGTAGGTGGCGCTGTCGCCTGACACCAGCAGGAAGTTGGTCGAGGGGTATACGTGCAGCATCTTGCCCCGCGAAAAAGACAGCTTGTCGGCCGTGACCATGTATCGGCGCGATTGGAGCGCTTCAAGGGTCATCACGTGCTCGATGGAGTCGCGCATGGCTTGGGCGCGCTTTTCCTCGGGCGTCTTTTTGATTGATGCGCATGACACTGTCATGATCATCAGCAATAGTGCGTAGAGTATCTTTTTCATTGTCTATGTTTATTTCGGCGTGGTGATTGCGGGCGTATCCCCATCAGGGCGCGGAGGCGGTTGGAGGCCTTGGTGAAAAAAAGCGCATCCGGAGGCGCATGGCCCCCGGATGCTGTTAGATATCCTATATGTCGAGAAACAGGCGCTGAGGCTTATTTCTGCAGGAGAGACTTGTAGTAGTCTGACTTTTCGTAGGCTGCCTTCTGGAGTTCGTCGGCTGTATCAGCGTACTTGGGGTCTTCGGTATTCTGATAGAAGTTGCCGATGTAGAGGTAGGCTTCCTGGTAGAGCTTGATCTTATTCTTGGGGTTTGAGGGATCAGCGTATGCGGGGTCAGCGTCGAGAATGGCGATCACCTTCTCGTAAGAGTCACGCACATCTTCGTTCACGGCCTTGTCGTTCTGCAGGAATTGCAGGATGGCCTTGCGGCGGAAGAAGTCGGGATCCTCCGAGGCAGCGCCTTCGATCACCTTGTTGATGTCCTCAAGGCCCTTTGCGGCGTCGGCTTTGCGCACTTCGGGGTCATCGGTCGATCCTGCAGCCATCTGCCAGCGTCCAGAGGCGGTGTAGTAGTCGTTGAGGCTGGGGTCTTCGCTGTTTTCGATGGATTTCTGGAAAGCCTCGGCTGCCTGCTGATATTTCTTCGCGCTGCTCAGGGCGGTGCTCAGGAGCTTCCAGTTGTCAGAGCGCGAGGGGTCGAGGTTCACAGCGTTTTCATATTGGATGATGGCGAGCGAGTCCTGGCCGTTGCCCGAGAGGCAAGCGGCGTAGGTGGTGTAGTCGATGGGCGAGAATTTCTCCTTGTCCTTGGGGGTGAGGGTGAAGAATTTCTCGGCAGCGGTGATGGCTTCGGGGTAGTTCTTGAGCTCAGAGAGGTCGAGTACGCGGATGCGGTTCATCACGAAATTGTCGGGCTCTGAGGCCAGGAGCTCGTTGGCTACGTCGAGCGACTTCTGGTATTCGCTGTTGGCGTAGAGGAGCACTGCGTAGCGGGACTTGTCTTCGGGGAAGTGGTTGGGATTCTGGATGTATTTGCCGTATTGCTGCGCGGCTTTGGTCCATTGTCCGGTCTCGTAGTATTTTTCGGCGAGCTCACGCTGTGCAAGGGCCGAGGTGGGCTGCTTTGTCAGGAGTTCTTCGAGCTTCTGCACGCCGAACTGCGGATTCACGCCCATGTAAGCGTTGGCGTATTTCACGTAACCCTCGGGGTTGTCAACTTCGTAGGTGATGGCTTGCTCGTATTTGCCGGCTGCGCCGCCGAGGTCCTTCGCGTCAAAGAGCATGTCGCCTTCGAGTATGTAGATCGATGGCTCGGTGTGCTTTGATTTCTTGTGGGCCTCTTCAAGCATCTTGTTCATCTCCTTCTCGTATTTTACGGGGTCGGCGTTGTAGTATGCGCGCGCTATGTCCACGAGGATTTCGTAGTCTTTCTTGTTCACCTTCTGGGCGGACTTGAACTGGTCTTCGGCAGCGCCTTTCTGGCCATTGAGCAGGTCGATCGCGCCGAGTCCCACATAGTTGTAAGCGCATTCAGCGTTGGCTGCCACGCCCTTGTCAAAGTTGGCCTTGGCGGCGTTGCGGTCACCGTTGATCAGGTCGATCTGGCCAAGGTAGTAGTATGACAGGGCCTTGTCGGTGCCGGCTGCGTTGAGGTTGCGCTCAAGGAGTTCCTTGGCGTTGGCGTACTGTCCGGCTTTGAAGTATTCGATGCCGTCCTTGTAGCCGTCGGCGTAAGCTGCCAGCGAGGCGCAGATGAAAGCGCCGGTCAGGATGCTTTTTACGTTCATTCTTTTTGTTTTATGGTTTATTATTGATTGTTTTTGATGTTGATGTTTCTATTCTTTGATTAAAGCGGGGAGGGGAGCCATGCCGGGGCGGCGTGTCACTCCATCAGCTCCACCACCTGTATGTGCATGCGGGCGGGCATTATGCCGGTCTTCATCAGCAATTTCTGGCCTACGTATCCCGTCACGAAAGAGTAGAAGCCTGATGCGGGGCCGCCGCGGTTGGTGGTGGCCAGGAATATCGAGCGTGTGAAGGGATACGAGCCGTTGTAGATATTCTGCTGGAATGGCTTGTAGATGTTGGTGCCTGTGCGTATGCCGAGCACTTTCACGCCCGAGGCCTTTACCTGCTCGTCGATCATGCCCATATCGGCCGATGTCGATTCGTCGTTGAGGTCCTTGGCCAGAGAGTCGATCGGTGCTGAATCGCGGAGGTCGCTCGTGAGCCAGCTCACGCCCACCACACCGATCACGTTCTTGTCGGCCTTTACGGTCTCGATCACCTTGCGCACCGAGCCTTGGCCGTAGAGCGAGGCCAGTGTGTCGCCGGTGTCGGTGAGGAGCGAATCGCGCATGTATCCTATCATCGACGATCCGGCTTTGTCAAAGAGTATGTTGACGGGCTTGTCGGGATATGACGGGTCGAGATCTTGCCAGGTCTTGGCCTTGCCCGAAAGCACGGCGGCCACTTCCTTGACCGACAGATACTGCACAGGGTTGGCGTGGTTCACGATCAATGCCACGGCATCAACGGCTATGCGCTGCTGGCGCACAGTCTGGCGGGTGCGTTTCTTCACCCGGTCGCATTCGGCCTGTGTGAGCTCGCGGGGAATGCAGATGGTGCGTATCCCGCCGTTGAGCATCGAGTCGAGCACCTCGGCCACCGGAGCGTATTTCACCAGGGCGTGGGCGTCGGGATATTGGTATTCAAATACGTCGACCTCCTGCTCCATGATGTTCTCGAAAGAGTCGTCGCACATCATCTCGAATGTGCCTATCGTAGGGGAGCTTTTCGGCTTCTCGTATTTGCCGCAGGCAGTGAAGGCTATAGCCATCACTGCCGCGCAAAGGTATGTCAGATGTCGATGCATATCTTAATCGTCTTTATTTTTCGTAAGGGCCTGAGCCTATAAACATGCGGTATCCTCTGAATACGCCGTATATGATGAGCAGGATGCCCATGGCGTAGCGCGCCCAGGCCAGTACGGTCCAATCAAAGAAATTGATCAGCAGCAGCACTCCTACGCCCACATAGACGATGATCATGAATATGCCGAAGGCTATGCCCACAGAGCGCGAGGGCGACGGCACCACGCTGCGTCCTTCTTCTGCGTTTTCGTCGCCATGCATGCGGCGGCGGTATTCGTTAAATTCGGCGTTGTTCTTGCCGTTTGCCTTGTCATCCATAATAATTAAGCTTTATATAGTTGAAAATCCGGTTGGCGCCGCGTCACTTCGCGGGCTTTAGATTTTTAACGCTTTGGCTCGCCTATATGTTCAGTTTATTTTTCCGCTAAGTTAATTAAAATTTCTCAGATAAGCCTTTTTTCATCAGTGAAATTTTCTAAAATAACTGAAATTGATTGTTCCGGTATGTTTTTTAGAGAATATAAACTTAATTGTTGTTGGCGTTATTCCATCATAGGTGCCTCCTTGAGGGATAGGGATGCCGGGAAATGAAGCCGAACAAGGCTTCTTTGGGTTTAAGGCGAATACCTCCATCCCCATTATAGTAACACCGCATGACTTAGCGCAGTGAAGTCATGCGGTGTTTATAATTCAGCATACTGCCGGATGCCCTAAAGATGCCGACTGTGTTATTTTATCGGTTCAGAACCTGTATCCGATGCCGAATTCCAGACGGTTGAATTTTTCTTCATCATAATAATATTTTTGTTTCACAAGGCTGAAGTCGATTGATGCCTTCACAAAATAGTGGCTCAGGAAGGTAAATTGTGTGCCTAAGCTCCAATACCACATCACTCTTCTGTGGCTGCAATGGTGCTGCATAGGTTCTTCAGAATCGGATTTTTCATCAAAGTGGAAGGCGTAAGTAGCTTTGGGTCCTGTGAATATATTCAAGGAGTTTGTGCTTTTGATGGGGAATGAATATCCGGCAAGTGCGTTAACCCCAACGCCGTACTCTTTAAATGTAAAGGTAACCTCTTTGGCATAACCTCCGTCAAGTGGCCCTCGACCATGCTTTTCTTGCTCGAAGTAAAGTAGAACGGATGGTTGAACATACAATCCTTTTGTTAAGAACCACTGATAACTGCCGGCTACAGCGAACGAATGTGGACTTTGGCTATAGTATTGTTTGTAGAAAAAGTCGTTGGTTTTAGTGAGCGTGAAGTTATAATCAACCTCCACCATAAAGGCGTCTTGCCATGCCTCTTTTTTGCCTTGAGCGAATATTCCACAAAGCATCGTGGTCAAGGCCACGACCATTGAAAATAGTCTTTTCATAATGTTTATTTATTAGGTTCAATATTACATATCATCATTCGATTGGATATCTTCATATTCTGGATAGGTCATTGCGCCTACATTTTGGGCGATTGTACCGTTTGCATCTTGGTTTAGGTCTGTAGGTTCATACACTTCATATCCTTGGTTGATTAGTTTGTTGCGTTATTATAAGGATCAAAAACTTCTACGCATTCATCGTTATAGGAAGAAGTTATTTGAAACGATACAGGCAGGATGGTTAGGATGACATAAAGGTGATTTAAGGTCATAGATTACAAAAATTTGGTTAAATAAAGTTTTTGTTTGCGAATATAACTTATCTTTTTGCGGAAAACAAGAAATATTACATGAAATTACTCTTGGATAGTAATTTTAGCACAAAATGTTAAATTAATCATCCTGATTAGCGAAATTATTTCTCAGATAAGCCTTTTTTCATCAGTGAAATTTTCTAAAATAACTGAAATTGATTGTTCCGGTATGTTTTTTAGAGAATTTAAACTTAATTGTTGTTGGCGTTATTCCATCATCGGTGGTACCTTGAGGTAAAGGGATGCCTGGAAATGAAGCCGAACAAGGCTCCTTCGGCTTTAAGGCGAATACCTCCATCCCCATTATAGTAACACAGCATGACTTAGCGCAGTGAAGTCATGCTGTGTTTATAATTCAGCATCCTGCCGGATGCCCTAAAGATGCTGACTGTGTTATTTTATCGGTTCAGAACCTGTATCCGATGCCGAATTCAAGGCGGTTGAATTTGGTCTGGGAGTAATAAAAGTTTTGTTTCACAAGCCCGAAGTCGATTGATGCCTTCGCATAATAGTGATTGAATAAATTGAACTGCGCGCCTAAGCTCCAATACCACATCATTCTTTTGTGGTGGCAATTATGCTGTATTGCAGAATCGTATTCTTCATCAAAGCGGAAGGCGTAAGTCGCTTTGGGACCTGTGAATATATTCAAGGAGTTTGTGCTTTTGATGGGGAATGAATATCCGGCAAGTGCGTTAACCCCAACGCCGTACTCTTTAAATGTAAAGGTAACCTCTTTGGCATAACCTCCGTCAAGTGGCCCTCGACCATGCTTTTCTTGTCCGAAGAAAAGTAGGACGGATGGTTGTACATACAACCCTTTTATTATGAACCATTGATAACCGCCGGACACAGAGAAAGAATGCGGTCGTTGGTTATAGTAACCTTTATCAATAAAGTTATTGGTATTAAGGGCGAAATTGTAATCAACCTCCGCAAAAAAGGCATCTTGCCATACCTTTTTTGTGCCTTGAGCGAATATTCCACAAAGCATCGTGGTCAAGGCCACGACCACTGAAAATAGTCTTTTCATAATGTTTATTTATTAGGTTCGATATTATATATCATCAATCGTTCAGAAGAATAGTCAGCACCATCACCACTCGTGCATTGAGAGAGTTTGTAGAAACCATCATATCCATCATTATATCCCCAGTTGTAATATACATAATCTGAACCGAAGAATGAATCTACGTCATATGTTAAAACGCCATCGTATTGTCTTGGCCATGTCAAGATAAAGAGTTCTTTCTTGTAGTGATACAGTTCCTTTTTATAACCTGACGCAATCCAGGCGTGACCTAAATATGTACCTGCCATGCTTCCCCTAAGGTACACTGGTTTCCGGTTTTTTAGATTTTGATAAACAATTTCATTGGACAAAGAATCAAGTTTAACGTTGTAACCAAATTTTTGAAAAGCGGAATGAATGTTTTGTGGAGAAATTCCAGAGTTGTCTAAATAGAATGATTGGCTTGCGGTAAGAGCCAGGTCACGTAAGAATTCGGAAGTAGTTTTAGTGGCATAATTCAGTGGCATGGCGTCCCAATCGTATTTTTCGGGATATTCATAATATCGCATGATTTGTCCTGCGGCTATTGTTGCGCATCCGGCAGGGGCCAATAACCCGGTGTTGGGGTTTGTGAATGCCATGTTGTAACCATTTTCCTGAGTCCATGTCGATTTTACAAAATTGTTGATTATTGTAGACTTGTCTTCTGTCTTTTCCGCCAATATGTAAATTTGGTATCTGATATCTTCATATCCGGGGTATGTCATTGCGTCTACATATTGAGCGATTGTGTTGTTTGCATCTTGACTTAGGTCTGTAGGTTCAAATACCTCATATCCTTGGCTTATTAGTTTGTTGCGTTGTTGCAAGTATTGGTCAAAAGCTTCTGCGTATTCATCGTTATAGGAAGAAGATGTTCGTGATGACTCTTTCTTGTCTAACGATTTTTTAGACGTATGACCGCAATAGTAGGCCCATTTCTTTGCGAATTTAGCTATAGTATCCGCAGGAAGGGCATCCACTGACGAAATATGATTAATCTGTTCGTTAATCCAATTAGTTAAACCATCAGAATGTTTCTTTTCAGTGAAGAAGTGTCCGGATTCAGCAAACGCTAAAATGGGGTCATATTTTTTTGTGGCGTTGATTAGGACAAATCCTTCGTTTTGTCCAAAGTTTACTGCGTATGCCGCGGTTGTACCATTGGCATCGTTTAGAGGAGATATCTTATAATTGAGGGCGCGAGATGATCCCTTGGGATTCATTTGGTCAATGACGTTTATGATGTCATTTTGGGTAACAGACCACTCGTCGGCATATTCGAAGATAGCCTCTTCTTCGTGTTGTGGTAGAGTTGAATCCATACCATCGCTGCATGAAATTGCCGTCATGGATACAGACAGGATGGTTAGGATGACATAAAGGTGATTTAAGGTCATAGATTACAAAATTTTGGTTAAATAAAGTTTTGTTTGCAAATATAACTTATCTTTTTGCGGAAAACAAGAAATATTACATGAAATTACTCTTGGATAGTAATTTTAGCACAAAATGTTAAATTAATCATCCTGATTAGCGAAATTATTTCTCAGATAAGCCTTTTTTCATCAGTGAAATTTTCTAAAATAACTGAAATTGATTAATTTTGTGCTCGTTTTTAGGTTTATAGGTACAATTTAATTGATTTATACAATCACTTTTACGCAATGTCAGGGTCAACAAAGAGACTTGGGCTGATGGGATTGATGTTCATCGTATTCAGCTCTATGATAGGGAGTGGCATATTCAATATCGCCCAAAATATGGCCAACGGGGCCTCGGCCGGAGCCACAGCCTTGTCATGGGGCATCTCGGCTTTTGGCGTGATGTCGCTCGTACTGACCTTCAAGAGGCTTTCCGATGCCCGTCCCGACCGCAGGGAAGGCATCTACCAATACGCCCACGAAGGATTTGGCAATTACGCGGGCTTCAATATGGCCTGGGGCTATTGGCTTTGTTCGGCTTTCGGCAATGTGGCCTATGCTGTGATGCTGTCTGACTCGCTTGGCGCTTTCTTTCCCGCGCTGCTCGAACATGGGCGCTACATGGTGCTGTTCACGTCGGCGATGATGTGGATCATGTTTTTCGCCATCATCAACGGCATGCGCACCGCCACGCTTCTGATCTATAGCATCACGGTGCTTAAGTTTCTGTGCCTGGCCGTTATCGTGGCGCTTCTGGTGGCTTTTTTCCGGGTGGAGGAGTTTGAGATTGATTTCTGGGGCTCGCCGTCGATCGGGCCTCTCGGAGATCAGGTGCGCGGCACCATGCTGGTGACGCTCTGGTGCTTCCTGGGCATCGAGGGGGCGATGGCCATGTCGGGCAGGGCCCGCAAGGCGTCGGATGTGGGCAAGGCCGGTGTGCTGGGATTCTTGTGCGCTTGGCTGCTCTATGTGCTCATTTCGCTGCTGTGCTTTGGAGTGATGTCGCAGCCTGAGCTCGCATCGCTGCAAAATCCGTCGCTGGCCTATGTGCTCAAGGGCGTGTGCGGCGGCTGGGCCTACTATTTTGTGCTGATTTCGGTGATAGTCTCGCTCTTCGGCGGCTGGGCGTCATGGACTCTGATATGCTCCGAGGTGCCTTATCGCGCCGCCGAGACCGGCTTGTTTCCGGCCGTGTTCAAGAAACTTAATGCCAACGGCATGCCTGTCTATAGCCTGCTGGTGTCTACGGTGGCCATGCAGGTCTTCATCTTCGTGGTGGCGGGAGCCGAGAGTGTGTATCTGACCACGATTGACATCGCCAGCACCATGGTGCTTCCCGCATATTTCTTCAGCGGGCTGTTTCTGCTTAAGGCCACCACCAATCCCCGGAAATATCTCGGGCCGGGCTATGGAGGACGTGAGTGGGGATTGAGGGCGCTGGGCGCTGTCTGCACGGGCTATTGCCTGTGGATGCTGTATGCGGCAGGCACCGATATGCTCATGTACGCGTCGGTGTTTTACGTAAGCGGCATAGGCCTATATGTGGTGGCTCGTCGCTCCAACTACCCGCGTGAGCGGGTCTTCACGCGGGTTGAGCTGATGGTGGCAGTGGCCTTGGTGGCCTGCGCGTTTGCCGTGGCTTATGTTCGGTTCCGCTGAAGCCGGAGCTCAGATCTTTATTCCGGAGAAACCCATGAAGGCCATGGCCAGCAGGCCGGCAGTGATCAAGGCTATGGGCACTCCGCGCATTGGGCGGGGCACATCGGAGATCTCGAGCTGCTGGCGTATGCCGGCCATTATCACCAGAGCGAGCGAGAACCCGGCGGCAGTGGCCACGGCGTAGACCACGCTCTGCAGCAGGGGCATATCTTTCTGCGCCACTATGATGGCCACGCCGAGCACGGCGCAGTTGGTGGTGATCAGCGGCAGGAACACGCCCAGGGCGGCGTATAGCGCCGGCGCTATCTTCTTGAGCATGATCTCGAGCATCTGCACAAGGATGGCTATAACAAGGATGAAGACTATGGTCTGCAGGTATCCGAGGCCGAGGGGCACGAGCACGTAGTGCTGCAGGAGCCAGGTGGCCAAAGTCGACAGGGCCATCACGAAAGCCACGGCCATGCCCATGCCTGTGGCTGAATCGAGCTTTTTCGACACCCCGATGAAGGGGCAGATGCCGAGAAATTGGGCGAATACAATGTTGTTGACGAATATCGCCGTGATTATGATTGAGAGATAAGTCAGCATAGCTATCGTTTGGTGGGGAGGAAATAGGATGTCATTGGCAACGCCTTATCTTGTTGTAGGCGGCGATCATTAGCCCGAGGGCTATGAAGGCGCCCGGAGCGAGGATGAACACGAGCGAACCGTAGCTCTCGGGATAGACCCGTGCTCCGAAAATGGTGCCTGCGCCAAGGATTTCGCGCATGCTGCCCAGAAGGGTCAGGGCGAGCGTGAAGCCCAGGCCTATGCCTATGCCGTCGCACAGGGAGTCGAATACGCCGTGTTTCGAGGCGAACATCTCGGCGCGGCCAAGGAGGATGCAGTTGACTACGATCAGCGGTATGAAAATGCCGAGCGATGCGTTGAGGGCCGGGAGCCACGCCTGCATGCACATCTGCAGCACCGTCACAAACGATGCTATCAGTATGATGTAGGCGGGGATGCGCACTTGCGCGGGAATCAGGCTCTTCACAGCCGAGATAGATGTGTTGGAGCACATCAGCACAAACATGGTGGCCAGGCCCATCGACATGCCGGTCATGGCGCTTGATGTGGTGCCGAGGGTGGGGCACATGCCAAGCACCAGCACGAATGTGGGGTTTTCCTTGACAATGCCGTTGTATATGATTCTTAAAGCGTTCATCGTTAGATGTCTTTATTGTGTCAGTGTTGGAGAGTGCCTTCGTCTGCTCCGGAGGCGTAGATTTCCCATGCCGAGCGCGCGCGGTTGATTGCGTCAAGGAAGGCCCTCGATGTGATGGTCGCTGCGGTGATTCCGTCGATTGTGCCTCCGTCCTTCGTCACTTTCAAGGGTGCCGACGTGCCAATGATGCTGCGTGTGTGGCCGGAGGCTCCTGCTTCTGTGTCGGCCTGAAACCATTGGGAGGCTTTGTCGCCGAGGCCCGGTGTCTCGCCGCTCTGAAGCACCCTGTATCCGGTGATTCGGCCTTCTGCGTCTATGCCGGCCATCACGATGATTTCGCCCGAGAATCCGTCGACTGTCCATGTCTGGATTGAGGCGCCAAGGAGGCTGCCGTCGGGTCCGATGGCCGGATACAGAGTCACCGGGCGGCTGTCTCCGTTCACGGTGATTTCCTCAGGCTCTCCGAAGGCTGCTCCTTCCGTCAGGGGCAGCACGGCCTCGAGGGCCTCGGCCCGCTGTGCCTCCTGCTGCATGGCTATGGGTTCGGCGGTGAATTTGTGCACAAGGCCCAGCGCAAGCCCCATGCAGCAGGCTATCGCTGTGAGCGACAGCGTCATGGTGAGCATATTTGATTTCATGCCGCCACCTCCTTTCGCGTTTTGCGGTGGCCGAATCTGCGCGGCTTGCACCATAGGTTGATCAGAGGCGTGAAGCCGTTCATGATGAGGATGGCGAACGACATTCCCTCGGGGTATGCTCCCCAGCGGCGTATGCACACTGTGATTGCGCCAATCATCACGCCGTAGATCAGCATTCCCTTCTTGTCGATGGGCGAGGTGACATAGTCGGTGGCCATGAATATGGCCCCGAGCAATAGGCCGCCGCTGAGTATGTCGATGCCGGCTGGGACTCCCAGGCAGAGGTCGAAGGCCGCCACGGTGACGATTATCGCCACGGGTATGTGCCAGGAGATGACCCTCATGCACAGCAGGTAGGCGAAGCCAATGAGGAGGGCTAAGGCTCCGGTCTCGCCCAAGGAGCCGCCTCGGTTGCCGAAAAACAGTTCATGGTAGCCGTATGACGCATCGGGCACCGCACCCTCCTTAAGGGCGCTTAGGATGGTGGCCCCGGTGGATCCGTCGGCCTCGAATCCGCCGCCGGGGACGGCCCATGTGGTCATCAGAGCGGGAAATGATATGAGCAGGAACACGCGGCCCACAAGAGCCGGATTGAATATGTTGCAGCCAAGGCCGCCGAAGCACATCTTGCCGATGCCTATGGCTGCGATGCTGCCTATGGCCACTGTCCAGAGCGGGAGGGTCGAAGGCAGGTTGAGGGCAAGCAACAGGCCGGTGAGGGCTGCCGCCGCTATCGACGCTCCGCTCGCCTTCGACATCATGTATTTGCCTATCAGCCACTCAAACAGCAGACAGCAGGCTATGGATATGGCCGTGACCTTGATGGCCGGCAGGCCGAAGTAGTAGAATGCGCACAGCGTGGCCGGGAGCAACGCTATGATCACGTGCCACATGCACATGCGCGATGTCAGCCGCGTGCGTATGTGGGGGGAATTGCGCAGGATGTATTCCTTTGTGGGCGTATACATGTAGATGGTTGGCTTATATTTTTTTTCTGGCGGGCGCTATCGGGGGCGCCACGGCTGTTTTGTCATATTTTCTTCTTGCGGATGTCGGCTTTGGCAAGGCGTATGAAGTCGAGCACCGGGCGGTGTGATGGGCATGTGTAGGAGCATGATCCGCATTCTATGCAGTCCATCGCGCCATGCTCCTTCGCCTCCGGAGCGTATCCGAGGCGCCCGTAGGTGGAGATCAGATAAGGCTCCAGGCCCATGGGGCATGCGTATGCGCACTTGCCGCAGCGTATGCATGGCTCGGGGTCGTAGCAGAGCGGCTCCACCACGCAGATGCCGCTCAATCCCTTTGTCACCGGTGCGTCAAGAGTGGCGCATGACAGCCCCATCATCGGGCCGCCGGATATCACGTCGGCCTTTTCGGCGCATATTGCGCCCTCACCGGCGGGGAGGTCGCTTACGCGCATTCCTATCGGGGCCATGTAGTTGCCGGCTCCGGCTATTGTCACCACTCTCTCGGTCAGGGGCTCGCGCATGGCCACCGCCCTGTAGACGGCGTATGCCGTGCCCACATTCTGCACTATGGCTCCCACGCTGATGGGCAGTGCGCCCGAAGGCACTTCGCAGCCTGTCAGCGCGTAGATCAGCTGCTTTTCGCAACCTTGCGGGTATCTCGCCTGCAGGCGCGTGATGGTGATGCGGGCCAGATGGTTGCTTTCGGTGTTGGCCTTGTTGCGTATTTCGGCGGCCTTCCGCATGTTGAAATCATCGCAGGCGTGCTTAAGCGCCGCGTAAGCCTCAGGCTTGTTGTTCTCTATGCCGATGATGGCATTGTCTACCCCGGCGGCTCTCATCATGATCTCTATGCCTTCGACTATCTGCTCGGGATAGGCACGCATCAGTACGTCGTCGCAGGTGAGGCGGGGTTCGCATTCGCATGCGTCGATGATCAGCAGCTCGGCCTTGGTGTTGGGCGGCGGAGAAAGCTTCACGGCAGTGGGGAATGTGGCTCCGCCCAGGCCCACTATTCCGGCGTCGGCCACTGTGCCCACGATGTCGGCGGGAGCCAGTCGCGAGTAGTCGTATGGCTGTCTCTGTTCGAGGCGTGATGCTTCGTCGGCCAGGTGGTCGGCGTCTGAAGCCTCGACAGTGATGGCCGTCGCCTGGCGCCCCTGCAGGGTTGTCACCGGCGCTATCTCCTTGACAATGCCCGATATGGGCGTGTGCACAGGCGCTGATATGAATCCGGTGGCTTCGGCCACTTTCTGCCATCGGTCGACATGGTCGCCCTTGGCCACGATGGGAGCGGCCTCGGCTCCGCCGTGCTGCTTAAGCAGGAGGCTCACCCGGCGCGGCAGCTCTACGTGGATTATTTTGTCGGCCGGCGTTGTCTTTTCCTGGGGCGGGTGAATGCCCCCTATTTTGAAAGAAGGAAATTTCATCGTCAATCGGTAGTTGCTTTTTTGGCGGGGAAGCCGGTTTTATGTATGGCATGGGTCGGGCATGCGTCTGCGCATTTTCCGCAAGCCTTGCATTTGGCCGCGTCAATGCGGGCGAGGTTGTTTTCGATGATAATGGCGTCGAAGTGGCAGGCCTTGGCGCAGAGCCCGCATCCGAGGCAGGCGGTGGCGCATTGCTTGCGCGCCTGCGCGCCCTTAAGGCAGTTGCCGCATGCCACCCATACGCGCCTGCCGCGCACGCCTCTGTCGCGCATCTCTATCACGCCGCGCGGGCATGTGATGGCGCATCGGCCGCATCCCGAGCACTTTTCGGCGTCTATGAGCGGCAGATGCGTCTGCTGATCGATGGTGATGGCTCCGAATTGGCACTCCCTGGCGCAGTCGCCGCATCCCAGGCAGCTGCTGAGGCAGAGATAGTCTCCGGCGGTGAGGTTCATCACCGAGCAATTTTTCGGGCCGCTGTATCTGACGTTGAGATGTGTCTTGGTCAGCGGGGTTCCGGCGCAGCGCAGCGTGGCCAGCTTGGGCTCGTTGCCGGAGGCGCCCACGCCGAGTATGCCGGCCACCTTGGCCATGCAGGCCTGGCCGCCTACCGGGCAGAAAAGCTGGTCGAGGCTGCCTGCCTCCACGCATTTCACGGCGAAGTCATGGCAGCCGTTCTGGCCGCATCCTCCGCAATTGGCCCCGGGCAGGCATTCTTCCACCTGCGATATGCGCTGATCTTCTTCCACATGGAATTTCTTCGCCACGCGGTTGAGAGCCAGCGCGCCTATGGCGCCAATGCCGCCAAGCACCGCTATTGATGTTCCTATCGACATGTGTTGCTATTGATCGTTTGTATGTGATATCTCAAATTTGATGGTCCGTCTGATGGTATTTTTCATGAAGTAGAGCGCGCTATACCAAAGGCCGCACAGGCCTGCGCCAATGAGAGCGCTGGCGCCGTCGCTTAGCCCAGAAGCCGAGCCTATGGCGAGGCCGGCGATAAGTAGCGCGAGGGGAGCGCCCAGGAGCAGCGTCATGGCCAGGAAGCGCGATCGGCTGCCGGCCTTGAGCGTGACTCTGTCGCCGACCTTCAGCCCTGTAGCCTCTGATGCCGGCACAGTCACTGTCTCTGACTTGCCGCACAGCATAGATAAGGCGCACGAATCGCATCCTTCGCCTGCATCGAGCAGGCGGAGGGTGGCGCTGGCGCTATCCATCTTTACGATGGTGGCGATGTGCACTGCTTCTTTCATCCTTATCGACAATATGCGTTAAATGGCGTTATCGGGTATTTTTGTATATGCGCTTTCTATTATAAATATGTACACGCGTTGTGTACATATTATGGACAAACCTAATTTCGTGCACAAAGATAACCATAAAACTTCAACAAAAAAATATATTAGGTGTCAAATCGCACTATTTTTTTTCGTACGCACTCTTTGTTTTGTCTTCTCGGCTCGGTTTCCGGGAGCCTGATCGAGGATGAGATGAGTTTTTTCTCCTTTCATCCTGCTCTTTCATCAAGAAAAAAAATGGTAGGTGCGGAAAATTTCACCATTGCGTATAGTGCGATTCTTTCCTTTAATCTTTCGTATGATGGACTGCTATGGGGCGATCTCCATGTAAAGGTGTTTTTTCAGGTTTTATGCCTCATGGTGGTTGTGATAACGGATAAATTTCTGTGATTCAGTTATGTAAAACCATTTTGGCAGCGCGCATAGAAGTCGGGTAACAAATAAAATGCAATTTTTGTTCAAAAAAGTTTGGAAAAAATTTGGTCATTTCAAAAATAGCTCCTAACTTTGCACTCGCAAAACGGAAATGACCACGACGGCAAGAGAGCCGGATGACCAAAAAGAAAGTTTGAAAAAAATCAAAAATAAATTTGGTCATGTCAAAAATTCTTCCTAACTTTGCACCCACAAAACCGGGACAAGTCCCGAAAGAACATTGAAAGACTTACAATAGAGAACGAAGTAGTACAAGAGAGAGCGCAAT
>CANNVE010000035.1 GCA_947525975.1 uncultured Muribaculaceae bacterium
AAGCGCGCGGGTCGCAGTAGGGGCGCGATGAATCGCGCCCGCATTAACAAAAAGGAGCGGAATGGGGCGGAGGGGCGCTTCTCCGAAGCGCCCGGGCCATTTGCCACAAATGAAGCGCAATAGCCGCAAGCCTGGCGCAGGCTAGACAGGTCGCCTCGGAGAGGCGACCCTCCACATATTTACGCCCCTCCACCATAGCAGGAGGCAATTCGGGCATTGTTGGCGCGATTTATCGCGCCCCTACAAAGGCGTGTCAGAGGGGGTTGACGATTCGCTCGCCGAGGAGTTTTGAGAATTCGGCCTTGAGTTTGTAGAGTTCGAATATTTCCTGTAGCAGGCGCTGTGCTGTTTCAGGGTCGTTGTTTGTGGAGCTGATGGCTGTGTTCAGCTCTGTGATCTGGCTGTCGAGTATCGCGAATTTGAGCTCGAGGACTGCACGGTATACGAGTTCGGAAAGACGGTCGCGCTCTGTCTCGACTTGCGAGTATTTAGTGTGCACTTTGCTCAGTTTGTATTTTTCTGCTGCCAATTGCGTGGCGGTCTTGCGTATGTCGTCATCGGGCGATGATAGGAATATTTCCTCGAGATACTGTGCCTTGAAGTCATCGAGGGTTTGGTTGTATTCGGCATCGAGGGTTTCGATGAGTTGCTGTTCGCGTGCCTGTATGTCGGCAAGGTCTTTGGCTTGCAGCCGTATTTCTTCCTGACCTTGTGCGAGCGAGGCGCGGCGGTGCCGGTCGAGGTTTTCCTGCGCCTTAATCAGGTCAGATGGCCATTGGTTTTCGCATAGGTCAATGGCCGCTCTGTATATTTTGTCGCAGGCCGGGTCAGAGAATGTGATCTCGTCATTTTCCAACTCTGACTTGATGAATGACAGCACTGATATGCTATTGTCGGCAGTCGTCTGGTCGTCGTCATCATCCATGTCGAGCGCTATTGAGAGAAGACCGTATTTCACTATGTATTTCGTGAGCGCGTATTCAGAGCGTCGCAGTTGTGCGTCTGGTATGGGCAGATTTATTTCCTGCCGAGGCCTTTCGGCTTCTGCAGGAGCGGTGTATGCGCTTCGTTTGTCGGCTGCCTGCCGTTTTTCCGTGTTTTCGGCTGTTGCTTTTTCAAGCTGCAGCGATAGAGTGCGTTCGTCGATGTCGAGCATCCTTGAGCACTCCTGGATGTAGATGGTGCGGGTCACCGGGTCGGAGATAAGCGCAATCGAGCGCACTATGTCGCCGATGACGCGGGCACGTTGTATTGGGTCATTGCCTGCGTCCTTGAGCAGGATGCGGGTCTTGAAGCGTATGAAATCGGTCTCGTTTTTCTCGATGTATTCCTCTACCTCCGAAGATGAGTGGGACTGGGCGAATGAGTCGGGGTCGTCTCCATCAGGGAGCAGAAGCACCTTCACAGCCATCCCTTCGGCCAGGAGCATGTCGATGCCTCGAAGTGAGGCTTTTATGCCCGCCGGGTCGGAGTCATAGATGACGGTGACGTTTTCGGTGAAGCGATGGAGCAGCCTTATCTGGCCTTCGGTGAGCGATGTGCCGGAGGATGCGATCACGTTTTCCACTCCTGCCTGGTGCATGGATATGACGTCCATGTATCCTTCGACGAGGATCGCCTTGTTTTTCTTAGCGATTGAGCTTTTTGCCTGGTATAGGCCGTAAAGCTCGTGGCTTTTATGGTAGATTTGGGATTCAGGTGAGTTGACGTATTTGGCCACCTGCTTATCAGAGCGCAAAGTGCGTCCGCCGAAGGCCACCACTCGTCCTGAGATGGTGAAAATCGGGTAGATCACACGCCCGCGGAATCTGTCGTAGAGATTTCCGTCGCGATCAGATTTGGAGCAAAGGCCGGTATCGATCAGATATTTGTCATGGAATCCTTTGTTAAGTGCGGCGTTGAGCAGGTCGTTGCTTTTGTCGATGGCGTATCCGAGCCTGAATTTCTTTATCATGGCGTCGTTTATGCCACGATGCCTGAAATAAGATAGGCCGATGTCGCGTCCGTCGGCCGTGTCGGTGAGGTTATGCTCGAAGTGCTCTGCCGCGAAAGCGTTGAGGGCGAGCATCGATTCTCGCTCATTGGCGCTTTCCCTCTCTTGGTCGGTAAGCTCTACCTCAGCGATGTCGATGTGGTATTTTCGCGCGAGATAGCGCAGGGCTTCGCCGTAGGTCATCTGCTCCAGTTCCATGACGAATCCCACCGCTGATCCGCCTTTGCCGCAACTGAAGCATTTGCAGTATCCTTTAGCCCTTGAGACAGAGAAGGAGGGCGTGCGCTCGTTGTGGAACGGACAAAGGCCTATGTAGTTTGCTCCTCTTTTTTTCAGGCTCACGAAATCGCTCACCACCTCTACGATGTCGGCGGTGTCAAGGATGCGCTGCACAGTCTGTTTGTCGATGACCTTCATGCTACGGTTGGTTTATCAGTGCTCTACTGTCTCGTGGGTGAACAGGGGTAGCGATCCGCGCTCTGCTTGCTCGATGCGCTTGTTGCGCCAGCATTTGCGGCACACAGCCACATAGCGGTCATCGCCTCCGATCTCTACCTGCGCTCCTTCCTCCACGATGTCGCCGTTTGCGTCAATGCGGGCGTTGACGATGGTCTTGTGGCCGCAGTTGCAAGTGCTCTTGATTTCGTCGATAGTGTCAGCGATCTCAAACAAGCGGCGTGAGCCTTCGAATAGGTGGCTTTTGAAATCAGTGCGAAGGCCATAGCAGATGACGTTGCTTCCAAAGTCATCGACAATGCGCGCCAATTGATCGACCTGAGCCTCGGAGAGGAATTGCGCTTCGTCGACGAGATACCAGTCGACCACCGATCCGGATTTGACGAATAGGTCTTTGGCGAGGTCGTAGAGGTTGGTGTCGGGGTATATCCATTCGCATCGGCGCTCTATGCCGATGCGCGAGCGTATCACGCTATCGAGCTCGCGCGTGTCGATCACGGGCTTCAGGCACAGGAAGCTGAGTTTGCGCTCCTCGAAGTTATAGGCTGTAGCCAGGAGGATAGCGGTTTTGGCTGATCCCATGGTGCCGTATCTGAAGTATAGTTTTCCTTTGCGGTAGTGAGGTCTGTTATCGGTTTCCATTTCGATGTTTGGTTTCAGACATCAAAGTTAGCAACAAAATTTGGAATAACCGCTGATATAAAAGTTAAAAAAGCAAGGCTCCCTGAATAAGGGAGCCTTATGGACTATGGGGCATGCCGCTATTTGCGGTCGATGTGCAGTATGTCGAGAAAGCGTCTGACCACTTCGGGCTTGCCGGTGTATTTGCCGTGATCTTCGCTGAGCTTGCATGTGTCGCTGTAGAATGTCCATTGCTCGGTGATCTTCGCGGCTACGAGTTTTATCACAATGTTGAGCGGACGCACACCGGGGAAATCGTTGGTGAAATGTGTGCCTATGCCGAACGACGGAAGGCACATGGCCGCGGCATCGCGCTGCAGTGCTATGGCCTCGTCAGTGTCGAGAGCATTGCTGAAGATTATCTGCTTCTCGGCGGGGTTTATGCCGAGCGACCGGTATTTGTCTGCAATCAGCCTCATCTGCTCACGGTTGTCGCCGCTGTCTACCCTAAGGCCCTTGAACAGGCGCGCGAAGTCTTCTGAAAAATTAAGGCTGAAGATATCCCATCCGTATGTGTCGTAGAGGAATGTGCCCAGCGCTCCTCTGAATGTCTTGCGCCATAGCTCCATGGCTATGTGGTTCGCCATCATCGGGCCGTACATCGCGGCGATCGCGCATACGAATTCATGCGCCATGGTGCCGATGGGGGTGAGGTCATATTTCATGGCGAAATATATGTTGCTCGTGCCTGTGAAGGCTCCCGGCCATGGCTTTGACCGGCAGCAGTCGGTCATTGCCTTCACAAGCACGTCCTCTGCCTCAAATGACAGCCTTCTGCGTGTGCCGAAGTCGCTGTAGGAGCATCCGGCTGCAAGCAGCCTTTCGGCCTTATGGTATGACCGGCTATAGAAATCGGCGTAGTCGGCATTGCCGGCCTGCCCGGTCATGATGAAATACAATTCTGAAATGATCGCGAGCACCTTCACCTCAAGGAGTATGGTGTCGGCCCACAGTCCCTCGAATCTTACCGACAGGCGTCCTGAAGCATCTTGCTCAATGCTCACCCAGTCGCGTCTGTAGCGGAATCCCCTCAGGTATGTGCAGAACCAGCTTGGCATGTATGAGCAGCGGCGCCTGAGGAAAGCCACCTCTTCCTCAGTGATGGCCAGGTCTTCAAGCATCTCGATCTGCTCTTTCAGAGCCTTGGCGAAACCGGCGGGATAGGATGTGCCGCGACGGTCGGTGAACTCGTATTTCACCCGTGCGCGTGGAAAATTCTTTATCACCGCGCAGCACATCGTGAACTTGTACAGATCGTCGTCGGTGAAATGTGTGATTATAGGTCGCATTTCAGATTGTATTTGCTGATGATGTCTTTAAGTGTTTCGCCTCCGTCGAGCGATGGGCTGTATCGGGTCAGCACATTGAAACGCTCTTTTCCGAATCTGGCTATGCCGTCTTCAAGAGTGCGGCTGACGCATACGTCGCCGGCCACTCCGCAAATGTCTATGCGGTCAATGCAGAGGTCTTTTATCATGGAGCAGAGCTTCGCTGCAGACTCCTCGTTGGCGAATATCGAGTATTCCTCTTTATCAAGGTCTTGCCCCTTGGTGAGCACTTCAATCACGTCGAAACTGCGCAGAGCAGAGTCATAGACCGGAGGATATATCGCCGCTCCTATGCTGTAGGCCACGCAATGACGGGGCCATTCTCCGCCTGAGCACCTGAATGACATGTGCTTTGCCGGATGCCAGTCGGCGGTGATCACGCATGCGGCATATCCGGCTCCGGCATCATCAATGTGCTCAGCGAGGGCCGACATGGCCTTTTCCGCTCCGGGCACTTTCAGCGATCCCGCTACAAAATCTACCTGTGGATCTACGATCAACAGCATGGCTCTGTCTTTTTGCTTCATAATATAATAGTTGTTTAACCGACAAACAAATTAGTCGGCGCTATGGTTCATGTTGTCCCGAAAAGCCGTAAATGGTGCGAGGGACCGCTAATTTTTTTGATCGGCGGTGTATAAATTCCCAAAATTGCGATAACTTTGCCATGTGATGCGATATTCCAATAAATAAATCAGACAGCAGATATGTTTGACCCCAAACACCCCAGAGGCGTCTACCCTGGGGCTTCAGCCATCAAGCCGATGCATGTGCTCATCACCGAGGACGGCGATGAGCGCACGTCTAATGTGACGATTGCCCGCATATACAGGGCTGTTTATGAAATCAAGGCCAACCGTTTTGTGACACTTGAGAAATGCAGGCCGGAGCAATCGGTCGTGACGGGAAGCCCTGCCTTCGCCATGGCTTACTATGACGATTCGCGCATGGCAGTGTTCTTCAAGGCTGAAGGCACAGTGATGCGCATGTCGCGATCGGGCTATGCCTGCGATGAGGCTGTAGAGATGATGTGCGACTTCTTTGAGCGGTCCGCCGTTCCCGACATGCGGGGATGGGCTTGCGATGAACTGAAGCCTGCGCCTCGGAAGGCGAAATCAACCCTCATGGTGGATCAGGAAGAATTCAGATTTTTTGACTTCTCTGATGTGATAGCCGCTTTCGAGAACATCATCGAAGGGAAGTCGAAGAGCATGCTTCACACCCATAACGGTGACGGAGGCGGATATTTCCACATACGCCGGAGCGATTACGCCGACGGACGCCCTGCCTGCAAGGCAGAATGGGTGAGGTGGGGGCAGCCCGAGGCCACCGGGTGCCGGGCCGTGATCACTGATTTCGACTCCCTGCGCGATTGTCTCTGGAAGTTCTCGATGGAGCGGATATATCCCGAAGTGGCCGCTCCCTGGGAGCGGTTTGATGTGACTGATTATTTTGAAAAATTACTTTTTAGTTTCTTAGACAACGATGAACGGAAAATTCAGTCTTCCGGTGGTGAAGGCAATAGATCTGATTTGGACCAGCTTCGATAAGGAAGAAATGCGCAGGGGCTTTCAGATGCTCATGCATGCTGCCCGGCAGGGCGATGCCGATGCGCTTTGCTTCATAGCCCGCTGCTTCATGGGCCCGCAATACGTATGGAGCGGCGGCGGATTCGAGACTGATGATGAAAACGCATCGATGCTGATGCAGAAGAGCGCCCTTATGGGGAGCGCCTCGGGAGTGCTGTGCGCCGTCAGGAGCGGAAATTTCACTCCGGCTGTGAGGCGCGGCATGCCTTTCGCATCATTCAAGGAGGCTTTCGATGAAGTGCGCGAGCAGGCCGACCGCGGCAACGCCTTCTGCTGTTATATGATCGGAAACGTATATTTCTGGGGCGACTATCTGATGGTGGAGCCCGAGCTTGCCGATAAATTTGAAAATGAAGACGAATACAACGCATTCGCCTATCCGATAGCGCGCGCCTACTATGAGCGCAGTTTCAACGGGCGCGTGTGCATGGGATGGGGAAATTATGTCGACATCAAGAAGTCAGGGCTGTGCGAAATACCTGAGGAGACATACGAGGCGTATTTCCGTGCGCTCGCCGGGGTGTCGCCGGGGCTGTGCAATGATTACGGCCTGCACATAGAGTATGATAAAGGCGACGCTGAGACGGCGATCAAGTATTATGTGGCGGCTGCGCAGCGCGGTGAAATCAAAGCCATGTACAATGCTGCCCTCTGCTATGAAAACGGCGATGGAGTGGAGAAGGATCTCGACATGGCATTCAACTTCTACGAGGTTGCAGCCATAGGCGGCCACCCGGCCTCGCAATTCCAGGTGGGATACTATTATTTCGACGGATGGGGCAGCGTGGAGGTTGACTACGGCAAGGCAGCGGGATGGTTTGAGAAGGCTTATGAGAACCCGGACTGCGAGCAGCAAGAGCGGTCGGCCGCATATCTCGGCATTTGCTATCAGGATGGCCTCGGAGTGGTGCAGGACGATGAGCGCGCTTTTGAGCTGCTTCTTGAGGCCGAAGCCGGAATCGACGAATTATGGAATCCGATCAACGGCATGGTGCTCAACGCCCTTGGCGTGGCCTGCGCCTACGGCAGGGGCACGGAGACAGACATCGACGCAGGCATCGAATATTTTGAGCGCGCGGCGCAGCTGGGCAATGAAGAGGCCAAGAAGCATTTGGCCTACCTGCGGGCAGCCGACTGACGACAATGAACGAAGAGAGCCACGGGCCGGGAAGGCTCATGGCTCTCTTTCGATTAAAATACATAGGCGATGGTCAGTCTGATCGCAGGGCGGGATTGAGATCGCGGAATGAAAGCACTTCGCAGGAGTTCTCGCCAATGCGGCCGCATTTTGCCATCACGGCGGTCTGCACTTTCACGAAGTCGATATAAGGCAGCGTCACGCTCTTGCCTGAGGCGTCGACCGCGTTGGAGATTTTGAATCCGACGGCCTGGGCCTCGCCGTCTTCAATGCCTTTGTCAATGCAGTCAGATCCGACATTGTCGGCATATCCCCAAGGATATGCGTTGTTGGCCCATTCGCCCGTGTCTTCGTCATACTCGGAGCGAGGCTCAAGGCGCGTGCCGGAGAGCGTATACGAGTCAGCAGTGATCCATGCCGGATAGTATGAAGCCTGGTTGTGGTAGGCCGGCAGATAGTCGATGGTGCCGGTCGCCCCTTCCGAGTCGACCCACTCCACGGGCATTCTGTCTGCTGCTGGGCGGCGGTAGGTTACCGTATAGTCGTGGACGGTGGTCGGAGCGTCATATTCCGATCCGGCGAGTTGATACCATGTATCGTCGGGCTTGCCGTTTCCGTTGGTGTCTTGCATCACCCATACGATGCCCGGCTCGTTTGACGACCCGCGTTTCGCGTTGAAAGCATTTCCCATGATGCTGAAATCATATCCTGTCCCGAGATTGACCACGCTGTGGTCAAAACCGATGACGATGTATCCGCCGAAAGCGCCGAGGGAGACAAACCTCATCTGGTCAAGGCGCTCAAGCGCGTAGGCGCATGCAGCGTCGGGCGTTGTCTCCTCGCCTGTGAATCCGCCGGTCTTCAGCTCGTTGATGAATTGGCCCGGGGCGGGGGTGTACTCATACACCATGTCCTGGAACGCCGAAGACAGATTTGTGATAGGCCGGCGGTTGTCGGTGGGGGAGTCTGGCTCAATCACCTCGTCCTTGTTGCACGAAGCAAGGACGAGGCAAAAGAGTGCAGAAAAGAAAAAATTGTCTATTTTCATTTGATGATAACTTTCTTGCCGTTGATGATGTAGATGCCCGGCGCAGTGGCTTCCTTCACGCGTATGCCCGTGATGGTGTATATGGCATCGTCATGCCGGTCGGCATTGTCGATCACCGGAGCGTCTACGCCAAGCGATCCGTCTTTTTCCACGGCGATATTGTCAAGCATGAAATATGCTGGGAAGGTCAGGCCGTACTCGTTGGCGATAGAAGAAAGCACGTTGAATCGAATGGCGCGGCATGCTCCGAGAGCGCTGAGATCCCATTTGGTCCATGTCTCTACGATCTTGTCAGGGCCATCGAGCACGCGTATCTTCACGCCTTCGCCCAGCGAATTGCCATTCTCGTCGAGAGGCTCGGCCACGATGTCGACATAGTCGGTGTCCTTGGGCTTGGGCGAGAAACCAGATCCAAACTTGGCCGCATTGAGCGCGTATGCGTTGAGGTTGATGTAAGCGTAGAGGGGCTTGGCATCTGCGTCGGCAAATTTCAATATCGGGCGGCTGTCGCTGTATTCGCTGAGGTTGCCATTGCAAACGAGGAAGTTGGCCGAGCCGTCGGCGCCGCCATTGCCGCCGTCGGGCGTGTAGGCCATCAACTGCTTTGTGTAGTCGATATCTGTCAGTGTGTTGGTGGTGTAGTTAGAGATTACAGCGCCTCCGTTCCAGAACATGTATTCGCCATACGACTCGTTGATGCCGCCGCTGATGCCTGTGTTGTTGGCATCGCACCAGGCATAAGCCACATTGCCGTAGAGCATAGGGCCGTTGTATTGCTTGCTGTCGATTAGCGAAGTCCAATAGTTGGAGGCTGTCATGCCTTCGGGGCGGAAAGGCGCCTGCTCGACATTGCCCTTATAGTCCGCGTCTTCGAAAGTGAGAAGAACGATGCCTTCGTCGGCGGAAGTTCCGGGCTTGTAAAGGGGAATCTCGGGGAATGCTCCGAAATAAGCCTTGCGCTGTTGTGCGGCGAAATTAGGATTCTTGCCCGATGTGTAGGTGATTTCTCGGTGGCCGCCATAGGGGTCGCCGAATCCGCTGCACATCACGGCTCCGTTACCGAGGACGAAAGGTTTGGCCGGATCCCAATCGGCGGGAATGGTCAGTGTCACTGACTGGGTGTTTTCTTTCGAGTGGAATAGATATTGTTCGGCTGCGCCTTTGTATTCCGCTCCGTCAGAACCGGCGAAAGTGAGGTTGGCGTACATATTGTATACGCCTGCGAGCTTGAGAGCGGGATGGTAGATGGTCTCGAACTTCACAGTCACTTCATCACCGGGCTTGGGATTTTCCCCTTCAGCGGTATTGTTGACGATAGAGTATGAGAATTTCTTGCCGCGCACCACCTGATACTCGGCGTTTCCGGCGGCGTCGGTCATCTTTATGATGTTGCGCCCCTCGGTGATATCGACGGTGTATGATCCGTTGGCGTTCTTCTTGACTCCGTCGGCTGAAAATCCGCTGTAAGCTATGCCGTTGTCAGATATGGCGGGCGACGCTACGAGCACCTCGGCCACGCCTTTGGGGCTGAAGGTGTAGTTTGCGGCGTTGCCGGTGAAGTAGAGCACGTCATGCTCGGCATCGATGTTCCCGACGGAAAGTTTCTGGTTTGAGTCAGTGTTGAGGTCAGCGTGGAGGAGGGTCTCGGGCTTGATTGCGGATGCGGGAGCGTCAACGCGCACGATGGCCACGCCTGTGTTTTCGGGCCAAAGGGCGCTGAATGACGGGCCGCCGAGCTGGCCGGGGGCATTGATGGCGTCGTATGTCACCATCACTATGGCATCGCCGGCTTTCTTGGCGGTGATCATGCCGTCGGCGTCGATTGAGATCACGTCTGACGAGGTCTTGCCGTCGAGGCCTATCACGGTGAAGCGGTAGTCTGGCTCTATGAAGTAGTTGCTTGTGGTGTTGTCTGTGATCTGCCAGGCGCGTAGGCTGACCAGCTGCTTCTTCTCTCCGGCTTTCATGGCGAATTGTCCGCGATGGTCGGCGTTGAGGAATATGTCGGCCACGTTGTATCCCTTGTTGCTTTGCGGGTCACGGTCGATCGCCTGCGTATTGCCAGCAAGGTCGTCAGCGCTGACTGTCACGGTCATCGGCGCTGCAGTCATGGTAATCTTTGAGGAACATGTGACCTTGCCGGGCGCGCTCACGCGATAGCAGTACACTGCTTTCTCGGCCAGACGGTATTTATACACCTTATTGTTCCCCTCAACGCTTTCAGATTCGGGGGCAACCGGGGCAAAAGGCACGAAATGCGCGATTTTGGTTCCGACAGATACGGTGGCCTCTTTCGGAGCGGTGAGCGTGAATTCATATCCCATGGGGATGGGTTTGCTGATGTTGGAGTTGAAAGTCACCGATCCCGACTGCGAAAAAGGCATATATCCTTCTGCTGCCCTCGCTTCTGAAGGCAGCAGATCGACTGAATAGAAATCTCCTTTCTGCATCAGGAAAGTGAGCTTTGTGTTGGCTGCGTCCGGAGCCGGGTTGGTGGTGCGCGGGCTGCCGTCAGGCAGATTGCCTGCGATGCTGATGGTGTAGTCCTCGCCGAGCACCCAATTCTTGTTCGAAGCCTTGGCCGAAAGGGTGAAGATAGCGATGTCGGAGTTCTGTTCGCTGATAGTCAGCACCATTGATCCGTTGCTTGCTCCATTCTTGTCGATGCCTGTGAGCAGGTATTCGCCAGGCTCGGCCTGAAAGGTGTAGACTTTGTCGGTAGGCTGGCCAATCTCAATGCCGGCTTGTGTCTCCATGCTCGAAAGAGACATGGTGGTGCTGGCAGCGTTCATGGTCACCTTCACGTCGATGGGAGCGGCCCACATGACCATACCCCCCAATAAAAGTAGTATAGTAGTAAATGTTTTATTCATGTACCATGTATTGTGGTTTATTATCAAAAAAAAATCCCGCAACGGCCATGCAGGCGTCGGCGGGGCTATGGGGTTGATACATTAACCTTGTTCAGGCATGAAGAAAACGAAAATGATTATCGTATGTATCACTCATGTATCACTCAGAACCTCCCGTCTGCGCTGCAATCCATTGCCAAAAGAGGGTCTTCTGACTCGCCCATTCTTTCGCGCCTTCCCAAGGCCATAAGGCATAGTGGCATAATCGGGAAAGAATCCAATCGTATAGATTGGCTCGGGGATTACAGCAGCGGGAACTGTGCCGGGATTTCACCGGACTTCCGGATGTCTGCGATAAGGGGCGGCTGATGGGCAACTCTTTGCCTTCAGACTAAAAAGCCTCATGATCAGCAGACATTTCAGCCTTTGGCTCACGCGAGAATCCGCGTCCGCCTCCGGCCAAATCACTTTTGGTGTCGCAAAGTTAGCGAATCTTTTTCAAAAACAAAATTCTTGCGGATAAAAAATTGTTGAAGTCCAATTATATCCATGAATAGCCATGGGAATCATCGGATTAAGGATGACAACCGAATGCTTATCACAGATCGGCTACGCATCGTTGATAGTCATCAACTTTTCCATCGACGATCTTTATGCGGGTCATGCCTGACCAACCCATATCCAAGTACGATACGGTATACCACCCGTCGCCAACAGGCTCGATGCTACAAACCTGTGATACATCTTCCGAATCGGGGTTGGAATCCTGCTCTTTGGTTCTCAACGCATAGAAAGCATAGCAAGGGCCGTCTTCGCAGTCAAATTCATATTCGTCTTGAAGTTTTTTCAGCGCACCGGCTGTGAAATAATCCGTCGGGTCATTTTTCCCATCCGTCTCAATGGCAAACACGAACTTGCTGTAGACATTGCTGATCACTTCAGCGTCTTCATTGTTAGAGACAATCTCTTCGCTTTGTGATGCGGGAGACTCGCTTTGCGCCTCGTTAGAGTCTGCTTTATTCTGCCCTCCGCAAGAGATGAGGCCCGCAAACAAAGCCGTTAAAATTAATCTAAATGCATTCATTTCGTTTTTCAAAATGTAAGATAACACAAAGTTAATCATTATTATTAACATCTCAAAATAAATATCTCACAGGCAAAAAGATTTTGTGTGATTTGCGTAGGCATCATGTGGCGTCGCTGTCTTTTGCGGCGAGTTTGGCCATGGCTATTTCGTATGCGTTGATTGATGTCAGGATGCAGGCGGCGGCAGCGACTATCCACGATATTATGCTGAAGTCTACGGAGATGCGGCCTACCGGGAGGCTTGGAAAAGAGACACTGATATCTGAAGCCCAAGCCTCGATCACGGGCAGCAACGGGGCAACGATCAAGCCCATGGCGAACCCGCACGCTGCGGCTATCGCCACAGCCACGCGGTTGCGCCTCTTGAGTGCGCGATTGTGAAGCTTCACGATTTCCACAGCCTCCAGATTTCTCTTCAGGTTATCCATGAATCGGGCTGAAGGTGATATTTCGGGCTGGAAAGAGCCTAACAGATCTTTAATCTTATCGTCTTCCATTTTGATTGGGTTATTGGTTTGACAAAATGCCTCGGAGATGGTTGCGGCCTCGCGAAAGATGCTGTTTCACCGCATCCTGCGATGTCTCCTCGATTTCAGCTATCTCTTTAACGGAATATCCCTCCATGTAGAAAAGCAGCACCGACATCCTCTCTTTTCCCGGAAGCCTGTTCAATGCGGCATACAGCTCCTGGTAACGGAAATGTGAGTCAGTGGTGTCAGTCGACGCTATGCTTCGAGCCTCTTCGTAATCGGTGAATGGTTTTTCAGAGCGTCTGTGGTTTAAAAATGTGGTGTAGCCGATTCTGAAGATCCATGATTTGAAGTGACATCCGCGTAAGAAAAAAACGGATGTTGAGGCCATGCGACTGTTATCTGGCAGCGGGTGTGCGGGCGCGGCTTACGGTGACGAGCCATACGCCGCTGAATATCAGCACCACGGCTATGCCTTTGACAAAAGTGAAGCGGTCTATGCCAAGCCAGATGCCTACGCCTGTGGCCACGATGGGCTGGACGTAATTGTACATGCCCACAATGGTGGGGCGCAGATTTTTTTGGCCGATCATGATGCAGATATAGGCTATGTAGGTGGCTCCGATCACCACGGCGGCCACTCCGAGCCATTCGTTGGCGGAGATCATCGACCATCGGGTAGATGCTATCATACCCGATGACAACGGCAGCGACACGGCGGAGGCGGACAGGAACATCCACTTCATGATGGTGACGAGCGAGTATTTGCGTATGAAGTTGCGATAGAGGGTGAGATATAGGGCGTAGCTGAGCTGAGCCATGAGCACGATGAAATCTCCGAGAGCCGGATTCGGCGCTCCGGTGCTCACGGAGTTGCTGCCAAGCACGAGTATCAGCGCACCGGCAGCGCCTATGGCGATGCCGCCGGCCTTCGTGAGGCTTATCGGCTCGCGGAGTATAGCCCATGCCAGGAGCATCACCCACATAGGCATGGTGGTGGTCACGAGGCTCGCCTCGCTCGGGGTGGTGAGGTTCACTCCGGCGATGAAACACCCTTGGTTGAACAGCACGCCAAGCATTCCGGCCCCGAACAGCCTCAATATGTCTTTGGCGGGCACATGCTCTTTGGGCGTGAACAATGATGTCAGCCAAAACAGGGCGGCCGCTCCGGCCATTCTGAAATCAACCAGCAAGAAAGGCGCTATCACGCCCGAGGCGAGCACGAGTTTCACTATCGGTGCCATCAGTCCCCAGGTGAAATTGGCTCCCAGCATGGCCAGGTGCCCTTTGATTTTTAAGTCACTCATTTTTCCTTGAAAAAATTATCGTAAGTCTGACGGATGGCCCATCGGCCATTCAGACTGCAAAGTTACGAAATATTTCAAAACGGAGGTCAATGAGCGCAGGGCGGATGCATGGCAGTCATGCTAAAATCAGCCTGTAGGCGACGCTTTCGACATCGTCATGCATATAATTGCCGACAAGGGTGAAGCCGCATTTCTCGGCTACCCTGCGCGACGCCGTGTTGCGGGCGTCGGCTGTGATCAGCAGCGACTTAAGCCCCAAGACGTCACGGCAATATCCTACCAGGCCGTGCAGCGCTTCAGACGTCAGGCCGTGCCCCCAATGCTCATGTCCGATCCAATATCCGGCCTCGCGCTCGGCGGGGCTGACGCAATAGTTCTCTTCGCCTTGGGGCACAAGCCCGATGCAGCCGATGGGCTCTCCGGTGTCCTTAAGGGTCATGGCGAAGCAGTGAGGATTGGGTGAGAAAAAATCACGGATCACCATAAGGCTCATTTCTATCGATTCGTGACTTGGCCACAAAGCCATTTCGCTCACCCTCGGGTCAGATGCGTATCTGTAGAGATCGGCGGCGTCTGTGGCGCGCCAATGCCTCAATATCAAGCGTTCGGTTTCAATCATGACTATAGAGCAAATTCTGTTTTCGACCGCGAATATAGTGATTTGAATCCAATCATCAGATGGGAAATATGTTAAAAAAGCGGTGGATAGCTACAATATACAGCGTGAGATTGTATAATTGCGGAAAAAAATGTACTTTTGTGATTGAATTTTATCATGCAAAGGCTCTGTCTAATAATTATAATTTTAATCGCTTTTTTCCCGGCATCGGGCCAGGATAGGCGCGAATCGACTGAACTGCTTATGGCTCAGTTGGATAGCGTCATTTCCAATCGAGACATATATATCAAATCGAAGTCAGAGTGTCTGTCGGGGCTGCATAAGGCTCTCAAAGACAGCGTGAAAGATGACAGGGAGCGGTTTGACGCGCTGGGACGCCTGTATTCAGAGTATCATTCGTTCAACGCTGATTCGGCCTATGTGATGTCGCAAAGGCAGTTGGCTTTGGCCAATAAGATAGGCGACAAGAATCTGACCTTGAACGCCATGCTCAACAAAGCCAATATCATGAACAACGTGGGCATGTATCATGAGGCGTTGGCTCTCGTTGACTCCATTCCCCAAAAAGATCTTCCTGATTACCTGAAGGCATATTTTTTCCATACGAAGCGCACGCTTTATGGCAATCTTGCCAGTTTCGTCACATTCGCGGAGGAAAAAGAGTTTTATGAGAGGCTCACGGATGAATACCGCGACTCATTGCTGACGGTCAATGACCCCGGGTCAGTGTTCTACGCGCTTATAAAGGCCGATAAGCTCAATGTGCATAACCGCCCGAAGGAGGCTATTGACATGCTCGAATCGTACATTGCCGAAAACGACTTGTCGGAGCACGAAATGGCCATCTGCGCCTTTACGCTCTCTGACGCCTATGGAAAAATCAATGACACCGAAAACCAGAAAAGGACACTGCTTATATCCGCGATTTCTGATATGAAGACTGCGGTCAGGGAGTATGTGGCTTTGAGGCAGCTCGCTTTGATGCTCTATCAGGAAGGCGACCTGGAGAGGGCGTACAGGTTTCTGACCATAGCAGTCGATGATGCCGCAAAGAGCAACGCGCGGCAAAGGATTATCGAGCTCAATGATTCGTATCCGATGATCAACCGCATATACGTAGAGACTGTCCATGCCCAGAAAAAGACGCTTGAGCGCACCATCATGATCATCACGCTTATGTCAGTGGTATTGGTAGTATTGCTGTTCTACATGCGCAAGCAGATGCTCAAGATTGCCGATGGGCGCAGAAAGGTGGAGGAGGCCAACAATAAGCTCAGCGAGCTCAACGCGCGTCTGACCGACTCAAACGATAGGCTCAACGAGCTCAACAGGCGCCTCGTGGAGTCAAACGACAAGCTCAATGATTTGAACCGGCAGCTTATGCAGTCAAACGGCAAGCTGCAGGAGGCTTACAGCGCCATCGCCGACATCTCCGAGCTCAAGGAGGTATATATCTGCCAATACATGGATCAGTCGCTTGAGCATATCGGAATGCTCGACACATACAGGAAGGCTATAGCCAAGCTCGTGAATGCCGGGAAAAACGACGAACTGAAAAAGCTGGTGAAGTCATCCAAGCTCATCGAAGACGAGCTAAAGGCATTTTATGAGCAGTTCGACATGACGTTTCTCAATCTGTTCCCTACATTTGTAGAGGATTTCAACAATCTTCTATTGCCTGAAGAGCGCATACTGCCAAAGAAGCAGGGCACACTCAACACCGAGCTTAGGATTTTCGCGCTGATACGCCTCGGCATCACTGACAGTGACAAAATAGCCAAATTCCTAAGGTATTCGCTCACCACCATATATAATTACCGCACCAAGGTTAGAAACAAGGCAAAGGGCGATAGGGCAGCCTTGGAGAGAGAAGTGGCTAAGATAGGCAGAGGGGCGTCGGGAAAATTGACTTGACCTCGCCGCTCATTTCCTTGGCGCGGGGCAACGGCGCGGGAGCGCCTTAAGGCGCGGAAATTTGCTTTTAAGCCCCGGGAAACGCCTATGAAAGCCACTACTTAAAACGCCGGGATGGCTGGTGCTATTGGTTTGATACGCAGGATTTTACTGCCTTTAAATCACTACTTTTTGAATACATGGAGTTGATGGGAACGAAAGTAGTGCATAAATTTGCAGTAAACTTCATTAAACTAATATCACGAAATGGAAAAATGCAAATTGCCATTAAGGCTTCTTTCCCTATTGCTGCTGATGGTGTCGGCGCTGTCGATGTCGGCCCAGCAAATCAGCATATCGGGAACAGTCAGCGATCCTGCGGGCGAACCGCTGATAGGCGTAAGCGTCACTGTGCCCGGAACCAAGACCGGAACCACTACCGACATTGACGGCATCTACAGGATATCTGCCGACGCAAAGTCGACCTTGCGTTTCACCTATATAGGCTTTAAGGATCTGGAGGTGGCTGTCGACGGCAAAACCACCCTCGACGTGGTGATGTCAGAAAACTCCGAAGTGCTCGATGAGGTAGTGGTCATAGGCTATGGCACTATGGATAAAAAGGAGCTGACGTCGGCCATCTCCCATGTCAGCGAGAAGGACTTCCTCTCGGTCAGCACCCTTGACCCGTCGATGATGATTCAGGGAAAGATGCCGGGCGTATCGATCACCAATACCGGCGCGGGCGATCCCAACAATCAGGCCAGCATACAGATACGCGGCGTGTCATCGCGCTCCGCCGGCCTTGGCCCGCTGATTGTGATCGACGGCGTCCCCGGCGGCAACCTGACGAATATCAACCCTAATGACATAGCGTCGTTTGACATCCTTAAGGATGGAGCGGCGTCGGCCATCTACGGCACCCGAGGCTCAAACGGCGTGATCGTGGTCACCACGAAGAAAGGCAGCAAAGACGGCCAGACCCATACGTCATATTCAGGCACCTTCGCATGGGACGTAGCCAACAGGGATCTTGACATGATGAGGGCGCAGGATTTCCGCGATGTGCGCCTAGGCTGGGGCGACAGGGGCGTGGACCTTGGCGGCAATGTCGACTGGTTTGACGCTGTGACCCGCACCGGATTCACGATGCAGCACACGCTCACTGTGAGCGGAGGCAACGATCGCAGCAATTACCGCGTGAGCGCTGACTATCGCGACGCCAACGGCATAGACCTGCGGTCGGCACGCGAGGAATACGGCGCACGCGCCTCTGTGATGCACACCACAAAGGGAGGCCTCTTCACGATACAGCTTAATGTGGCTCCGCGCATCATATACCGCGATCAGGCTGACTGGAGCGTATTCAAGGATGCTCTCGAAGCCAACCCTACAACTCCGCTGATGAATCTGGAAAATCCATCGCAGTATTACAATTTCTATGGTCAGATAGTGGGTAGCAATCCTGTGGAGCGACAATTGCTTGAGAAAGACCATGCCGACACAAAGCTGCTCGACTGGGACGGCACCGTCAGGCTCAATCTGCTGCCCCTTCTGGCCAAGGACGGAGACAGCAACCACAGCCTCACCACGCAAGTGATGTTTGCCGACCACCAATACAGCAACAACAATTCTTATTTCCGTCCGTCGACGAGCACCAGCTCGATCAACGACGGGCACGACGGCGTGGCCAGCCGGTCATATTCAAAAGAGCGCCAGTACGTGGTGGAATGGCTCACCAACTATAGCGCCCGATTCGCCGACAAGCACAATCTAAAGGCTATGGTGGGCTATTCGTATCAGTACACCCAGAATTCGGGCTTCAGCGCCGAGAACAAGGACTTCCCCAACGACGGCCTCGGGGCCGACAACCTCGGCCAAGGCGAATGGGCCAAGGAAGAGGGCGAAGTGATGATGGCCAGCTATAAGAACGATTCCAAGCTTATAGCCTTCTTCGGGCGTGTGAGCTACGACTACGAGGGAAAATACCTCTTCACGGCGTCGCTCCGCCACGAAGGATCGTCAAAATTCGGACAGAACCACAAATGGGGAAATTTCCCGGCTGTATCGGCCGGATGGCGCATATCGCAGGAATCATTCATGAGCGGCATAGATTGGATAAATGACCTTAAGATCAGGGCCGACTATGGCGTCACAGGCAATCAGGATTTCGGCAACTACCTGTCGATAAACACAATGACCGGCTTCGGATATTATTTCTACAACGGAAAATACTTTAAGGTGTGGGGCCCGGGAAAGAACGTCAATCCTGACCTCAAATGGGAGAAGGGCAAGAACTGGAACATCGGTCTCGACTTCTCTGTGCTTAACAACCGCATCTACGGATCGTTGAATTATTTCAACCGCCGTCAGCAGGATTTGCTCGGAAACTACAAAGTGCCCGTGCCTCCGAACATCCACGACGAGACCTACGTCAACGTAGGCACCATGAAGAATACCGGATTTGAATTCGATCTCAACTTCAATGTTGTCGACAGTAAGGATTTCTCATACAGCTTCGGCGTGGTAGGCACGTTCATGAGCAATAAATTCGTTGAATTCAGCAATTCGCAATACGTAGGCCAGGATTACTACAACGTGTGCGGCACCGAAGACCCGTATCCATTCTACAATCTGCAGCGCATAGAGAAAGGTAAATCGCTCGGAAACTTCTACATGTGGCGGTACGCGGGCATAACATCTGAGGGCGAATGGCTCGTTTACGACAAGGACGGCGACATCATCCGCGCCGCGCAGGCCACCGACGAAGACCGCTGCGTGGTGGGCAACGGCATGCCTAAATTCACCATGTCGACCAGCCACAATTTCCGCTACCGCAATTTCGACCTTTCGCTCTTCTTCCGCGGTGCCTTCGGATACGATATCTTCAATATCCACGATTTCTACTACGGCACCCGCAACTTCAACGGCAATGTGCTGAAAAAGGCCTATGGGAAGAATTTTGACGTGTCGCCCAACGCGGCTCCGGTGGTGAGCGACTACTTCCTTGAGAAGGGTGACTATTTCAAGCTCGACATGGTCACGCTCGGATACACGCTCAATCTGTCGAAATGCCGTTTCCTCAACAGGCTGAGGGTCTATGGCACAGTTAAGAATGTGTTCACGCTGACGAAATTCAGCGGTGTCGATCCGTCATCTTATCAAGTCAACGGCCTGCAGCCAGGTGCCCAGGGCAGCCGTTCGTACTACCCGACTACCCGCCAGTTTATCGCAGGCGTGCAGATAGATTTCTAATAACATAAAAACATCGGAAATGAAATTTATACATAATATAGCGCTTGCGGCCATCTCGATCATGTCGCTCGCAGGATGCACTGACCTTGACGAGACTCTCTATGACCAGGTGGGGTCAGACAACTACTACAACACCAAGATGGATGTGATCAGGGCCACATTCCGCCCCTTTGAGCACGCATTCTGGAGCATAGGCAGCCGCCACGTGCTCAATGAGCTCTCTGCCGACCAGCTCATCACCCCCACGCGCGACGGCTGGTGGTACGACGGCGGCAAGTGGGAGCGCATACACTATCATACCTGGACTGTCGATGATCTCGGCGAGGCTCAGACCGAGTGGAACGGCTGCTTCCAGGGCATCATGCAGTGCAATCTGGTGATTGAAGATCTGAATAAGTTCACGCCCGAGCGTTTCGGATTCACTCAGCTCGAATTTGACAATCTCAAGGCTCAGTGCCGCACTCTCAGGGCGTGGTTCTACATCAGGCTTCTCGATGCATTCCGCAATGTGCCTCTTGTGACCACATACAGCGATATGCCCAATAATCCGCAGGCTGAGCCGGCCGAGGTTTTCAGATTCATCGAAAGCGAGCTTAAGGAGTGCACATCGCTTCTGGTGAAGAAAACCGGCCTCGGCACAAACGCCAAGCTGCAGGGCCAATGGACACAGGCCGCTGCCGCCTCTCTGCTGGTGCGTCTCTATCTCAACGCCGAGGTC
Source organism: uncultured Muribaculaceae bacterium (assembly GCA_947525975.1). Classification (GTDB taxonomy): domain Bacteria; phylum Bacteroidota; class Bacteroidia; order Bacteroidales; family Muribaculaceae; genus CAG-873. The sequence continues at coordinate 20,434 of CANNVE010000035.1, forward strand.
TATACAGGCCAGGCGCGCTATGACGATTGCGCTGAATACGCCCAGGCCATCATCGACGGCAAATACGGAGACTATGCTGTGGCTGACCGCTGGGATGCCGCCTTTGACTGGGACAATGACGCCTGCGATGAAGTGATATTCGGATTTCCCGCTTCAAAGGGATACACGCATTGGCAATATGACGGAGAGACCTACGGCTGGACTGTTCCCGCAAAGGCTGCCGACTATTTCAATGACACAAAGTCAGGCATAGGCCACAACACGAAATATGCAGCCTCTCCGAGCTATGACCTCAATGGCGACCTTTACGGCTATGAGCTCGGCATGCCTATACAGAATTTCAGGAAGTATCCGGGCGACGAGCGCATGAAGCTCTACAGGAATCTCGGCGACAGCAGGCGTGAAGGCATGTTCCTTTTCGGATACCTCGAATATGCCGACAAGGAGACCGGGGCCACAAAGAGGCTTCGCGCTCCGGAGCAGCCTTATGACCTCTACATACGCGACGCTGTGGGCAGCTTCCAGTCGATGGCTCCCGATAAGTGGCCTGCCAACAAGACCAGCAAATTGCAGAACGGCGACCACAATTCGGGATGGCATTTCGTCAAGTATCCCCTATATGACGACAACGATGCCAATCAGCTCGAAAGCGACTATACCGAGATACGCCTGCCCGAGATAATCTATTCGCTTGCCGAGTGCAAGATGCGCGGCGGCGACCGCAATGGTGCCGCCAAGCTCCTCAACTCGGTGCGCAAGCGCAATTATCCCGGCGCCGACCTTGACGATGTGCTTTATTCTCCGGAAGGAAACGTGAGGTTTGACGAGAAAGAGATGTTGGCGGAGTGGGGGCGTGAGTTCTTCGCCGAGAGCCGTCGGCGCATAGATCTGGTGAGATTCGGAAAGTTCAATTCCGGCGCATGGTGGGACAAGACCCCCGACACGGATGACCACACCGCGATTTTCCCCATCACAAGGACCATATTGAACTCCAACCCCATACTCGTGCAAAATCCGGGATACGGCAGATAACAACTCACTCGCAAATATCATTTATATTAGAAATCATGAAACTTAAGAATATATTGTCAGTCATGTCAGGACTGATGCTGACAATCGGAGCGGCAAGTTGTGACGGAGAGAAAGACCTGGTTATCATCGAGGGCAATCTCCCGATCAAGACATCCACTCTTTACATGGTTGGCGATGCCACCGCCAACGGCTGGAGCATCGACGCTCCGACTCCGCTTGAGGCTTCGGCCGACGACCCTCTGCTTTTCTCGTGGGAGGGCCAGCTCAATGCCGGCGAGATGAAGCTGTGTATGGCCAAGGGCAGTTGGGATGTGCCTTTCATACGCCCTACCGTGGCAGGCACGGAAATCACGAAATCGGGAGTGGCCGAGACGGCTTTCGCCATGCATGCAGGCGACCCCGACAACAAATGGAGAGTGGCCGATGCCGGAATCTACAGCCTGAAGTTTGATCTGCGCAACTGGACTATGAGCGCCGACTATCTGAAGGAGCCTGACGCGCCCGCGATTGAGCCGATTGTCGCCGATGCGCTGTATATGGTGGGCGACGCCACTCCCAACGGGTGGAACATTGATGACCCTACGCCTGTCGAGAAACTCTCTGACTACATCTTTGTGTACGAAGGCCCGCTCACAGCCGGCGAGATGAAAGCCTGCCTGACCACAGGCAGCTGGGACGCTTCATTCATACGCCCGGAGACCAACGGATGCAAGATAGGGCGGAGCGGCGTCGAGAGCGAGACATTCGTATTCACCGGCGGCCCCGACAATAAATGGCAGATAGAAGAGCCGGGCATATACAGGCTGACGTTTGACTTGCAGAACTGGACCATCGCCGCCCAGTACACAGGCGACTTCAGACCTGCGGCAAAGCTCTATATGATAGGCTCTGCCACTGACGGAGGCTGGAGCTGGGATGCCGCCACCGAGATAGAGGAAGCCGCAGGCAGCGAAAATGTATTCGTGTGGGAAGGCGAGCTTGGCCGAGGCACATTCAAGGCGAGCGATGTCAAGGATTTCGGCGCCCCGTTCTATCGCCCGGCTATGGCCGACTGTGAAGTGTCGGAGAAGGGTGTCGCCTCTAATCAGATGGTCCACACCGACAATCCCGACGATCAATGGCTCGTGACAAAGGCCGGAAAATACCGTCTCACATTCAATGTCGCCGATATGACGTTTGACGCCGTATATCTCGATTCGTCAGTGTAGGCCGAGCCCCTCTACATGATAGGCTCCGATACCC
>CANNVE010000036.1 GCA_947525975.1 uncultured Muribaculaceae bacterium
TTATAACATCTGACATGCGGTTTGACGAGACCGAAAGCTGGCCGTCGGTGTATGTCTTCAGGGTGACTATGCCTTGCGGAGTCACTTCTTTCATCTGCGGATCGCCGGTGTAGTCGGCGTGGTACACGAGCAGGCGTCCGCCGTTTAGCGCTCCGGCTCTGGCTCCGCGCAGCATTTCGTCGAGGTCGAGACGGTCAAAATCGTTGCCTGCGTCATTCCCGAGGTTATTGCTGGCGAGCATGTATACGAGGATGGTGCGGTGCGTGGCCGGGGCATCGGGTTCGTCGCTTTTCCCGCATGACGATAACGCCATCGCGGCCGCAGCCATGGCCGCAAGCAGTATTGTGCGTATGTATGTTTTCATATCTTTTTGAAATCAAATTAGATGCAAAGATACGAAAAATCCGTTAAATAATAGTTTTTAAAATATGTAATGCATAATTAAAAAAACATAATTATGTGTCGGCGGTTGATTCTGGCCTGGTGGCGATTTTATACCGTTCCTACGATTCTCCACTCCTTGGGATATAGGTTGTTGGCGCGGTTGCCGAGATTCTTTACGAATCCCAATGGTCGCCCTTCGTAAGTGATCAAGACGAACCCTTTGGGTGCGTCATTGAGCGTGAGAGCCTGGCGCTGGAGATAGGAAATGGCTGTGTCGTAGTCGACATCCGCCGTGGGGAATGCGCTGAGGCGCAGGTCGGCGCACAAAGCCAGCGGCTGGGCGGGCACAATGTCGCGCCCTTTCATGGTGCCTACATGCAGTCCCGGGGCGATAGAGTCGGTCTTGTCGGCTATCAGGCGTATGTCATCGGCCACCGACGCCGGAGCACCGAATATTTCATCTCCCTTCATCCAATACCGCCAATCGCCTTTGAGCCAATTGATCGAGATCGCTGGCGCTTTCTCGCCCTTGCGTCCCTTGGCTCCGGCTTTTAGGGCGCGCTTGGCGGCGGCTGCGCTGTGGGGCTTGCGCAGCAGGGCTATGAATTGGCCTTCGCCCTCCACATGGCCGGGGATGAATCTATAGCAGGGGAAATCGCAATCCATGCCCGGCTTTACGCCGCAGGCCTTGGCTTCTTCAAGCGCGGTTATTTCAATCGGGGAGGCGTCAAACGAGTCGATCAGATACCGCACATTCGCCTCATTTTCAATTGTGTTGAATGTGCAGGTGCTGTATATCAAGCATCCGCCCGGCGAGAGGGCTGTCCAGGCATTGTCGAGGATTTCCCTTTGGGTCGACGCGCACTCTCTGACCAACTGCATCGACCATTGCTCGGCCGCCTTGGCGTCTTTGCGCATCATGCCTTCGCCGCTGCACGGCGCATCGACTATGACGATGTCGAAATTCCCTGGCAGATTGGCGTAGCGCGATGTGTCGCCTCGGGTCACCACCACGCGGGGTATGCCCCATTTGGCCACGTTCTCGGCAAGGATCTCGGCGCGCTTGTAGTCATATTCATTGGCCGCGACGATTGAGCCGGCGGGCAATGCCGCAAGCGCCGCTGTGGTCTTTCCGCCGGGAGCGGCGCAAAGATCGAGGCAGCGCAGCGGGCCTGGGCCAAGAAGCGAGACCGCCGACTCAACGGCTGCAGTCACCGACATAGACGATGAATCCTGCACGTAGTAGAGGCCTTGATGCATGGCCGGATCAGATGTGAACCCCGGGCGCGATGTCAGCGCATACCCGGTGGCGCACCATGGCACCCTCTGCCCCAGGAATGGGGCTATGCGGTGGAGGGTGGATGCCTCTCTGATTTTCGCGGCATTGATGCGCACGAAGGTCGGAGAGGCGGTGTCGAGCGAGCGCGCAAGGATGTCAAGCGGCTCGCGCACGGCTATTTTTGAGAGAAAATCCTGATTTGCGGGCATCAGATTTCGTAGAACTTTTTGAAAGCCTTGATGGTGAAGTCATGGTCGTCCATGGCGGCTGTCTCCCTGATCGAGTGCATGGCCCAGAGTGGCGCGCCCATGTCTACGCCGCGCAGGGGTATCTGCGAGGTGAGAATGTTGCCCAATGTGCTTCCGCCTGCCACATCGCTGTGATTCACGAAATATTGGTAGGGCACGTTGGCTTCCTCGCAGATTGAGCGGAACACGGCAGCCGAATCGGCATCGGTCATGTATTTGCAGTTGGCATTGATCTTGATCACAGGGCCGGAGCCGAGCAGCGGGTGATTGGTGGGGTCATATTTTCCCACATAGTTGGGGTGAAGGCCGTGAGCGTTGTCAGCCGACACCATGAACGATCGGTTGATAGCTCGCAGCAGGTCCTCCTGGCCTCCGCCCATGCACAGGTTTATGCGCTCGATAAGATCGCGGAGCATCGGCGACGCGGCGCCTTGCTTTGTGCCGCTTCCTGTCTCTTCATTGTCGAAGATGGCCATGATCCGGGTCATCGATGAGTTTTCGTCGCATGTGAGCAGCGCTGAAAGAGCGGCGTGGCACATGCTCAGGTCGTCGAGGCGGCCCGATGTCACGAATTCGTCGTTGGCGCCGAGAAGGCAGGCCGGAGTGGTGTCGAAGAGGCTGAGGTCGAAGTCGAGAATGTCATCACGATGGCATCCTATTTCAGCCGCTATCATGTTGAGCACGAAATTGTGCTCTTCGGCCATTGAGTTAATGATGCCTATCACCGGGAGCATGTCACGCTGCTTCGATAGCGGATTCCCGTCGTTGACCTGGCGGTTGAAATGGATGGCGAGGTGGGGGATGGTGAGCAGCGGGCGACGTATGTGCATCAGTCTTGTCTCGGGATGCAGTGGGTCGTCGCTGCGCAGGATCACACGTCCGGCCAACGATAGGGGCCTGTCAAACCATGTGTAGAGTATTGGGCCGCCGTAGACCTCGGTGTTGAGCCTAAGTATGCCGCCTTCGCTCACCATCTCGGCATGCGGCTTCACCCTGAAGCATGGCGAATCGCTGTGGGCGCTGATGATCTTGTATCCGTTGAGAGGGTCGTCGCCAAGGATGAATGCGAAAACGGCGCTGTCATTCTTGGTGATAAAGTATTTTTCTCCGGGCGTCAGCAGCCATTTCTCTGACGGATTGAGCCTGGTGAATCCTGCGCTTTCGAGTTCGTCGCAGATTGTGGCGGCAGCCAGGAAATTGACGGGAGAATCGTCGAGAAAGGTGAGAAGGTCGCGCATATTGATAATATTATTTGGTGTTATGATTATGTATGGGCGTGATATATCGCGCCCGCTCTCAAGCGTATTTCAGGGCGTTGAGAGCTCGGAGCACGTTGCAGAGGCTTTTGCTCCAGTAGGCGCCGAAATCTTCCTTTATGCTGTCGAGCGCTGCCGGAATGTCATCTATGGGGGCGTCCTTGGCGTATTCTGTGAGATTGTAAAGCACCTGGAATATGTCGGCGAGGCCTTCGGATATGCTTGCGGCTATTGGCGTGTCGCTGTATTTCATGTCCTCCTCAAACACCTCAAGATAAGTGTCATCCTCGCCAAAAAGCATCTCCATGGCTCTGCGCACCGATTCGTAATAGTCTTCTTCAAGCGACTGTGGCAGATAGGCTTCCGGCCCAAGAATCGAGTCTGTGAGGTCTGTGGCCGAGATGTATATGCGCGGCAGCAGCCTGAGCATCGCCGAGACGAAGTCTTCGCGGTCGGTCTCGGATGCCGACTCCACGGCGTGGCAATATTCGTTTGAGAGGGCGAGAAAGGCCAGCTGATTGTTGGTCAGTGCTGATTCGGTCATGAGCGGGGTAGGTATAGGTTGTTTTTCTTTATGTAGTCATACACGCCCGGGGGCAGGAAGCTTGTCATGTCTTTGCCCTTGGCTATGGCTGCTCTGATGAATGTGCTCGAGAGGTCGATCGACGGAGACATCACCAGGTCCATGCCGTCGACAAAGCGGTTCTGCACCTCTTTGCCGGGGCGCGGGTATACGATCACGCCGAAGTCATCGAGTATGGCCTCGTGGTCGCGCCATTTGTCAAATACGTTCCAATTGTCGCTTCCGATCACCAGTTTGAATCTCTTTGACGGATATCTCCTCGCCAGAAATCTGAGGGTGTTTATGCTGTATGATGGCCTGGGCATCGAGAGCTCGATGTCGCATATCTGCACATCGGGCACGTTGGCGCATGCCAGCTTAAGCATGTCGAGGCGTCGCAGGTCGGGGATGAGTTCGTCGGGGCTTTTGAGCGGATTCAGGGGCGAGAGCGTAAGCCACACTTTGTCAACTATCTTCCATTGAGTCAGATAGCTGGCAATCATCATGTGGCCTATGTGCACAGGATTGAATGACCCTCCGAGTATGCCGATTGTCTCCATCTTCTCGATAGTTTAGGCCATGGTGCCGAGGAATTTGCCTATTTCGCGGCGGGTATTCTCTACGGCAGTATCAAGGTCATCGTTGACAATGACTGTGTCAAACTCGGGAGCGAGGCTCAATTCATATTCGGCGCGGCCCACGCGCTCGGCTATTATCTCGGGCGCCTCGGTGCCTCGGTGCTCAAGGCGCTTCTGCAGAGCCTCGATCGACGGCGGCTTGATGAAGATGGTCTTAGCGTCGCCGCCATAGATCTTCTTGACGTTGAGCGCGCCTTTCACATCGATGTCGAGGACAAGATTGTGGCCGGCGGCGCATTTCTTGCTGATTTCGCTTTTGAGAGTTCCATAGTAGCGGCCCGGATACACCTGCTCCCACTCCACGAAGTCGCCGTTGACTATCGCCTGGCGGAAATCCTCGGTCGACATGAAGTGATAGCTCACTCCCGGCTCCTCTCCCTGGCGGGGCTGCCGGTTGGTGGCCGACACTGAGAAGTGCAGGTCGAATTCGCCTGAATCGAGTATTTTGTTGATTATCGTTGATTTGCCGGTGCCCGAAGGCGCTGACACCACTATGATCTTGCCTTTTCTCATATATATTTTTGCTCCTGTTTAGAGTTTCAATTTGCTCGCCCGGGGGCTACATCACATTGAGCACCTGCTCCTTTATCTGCTCGAGGGCGTCTTTCATCATCACCACGATTTTCTGCATTTCGGCGTGGTTGCTTTTCGATCCGAGGGTGTTGATTTCGCGTCCCATCTCCTGCGATATGAAGCCGAGCTTTTTGCCCTGGCCGGGTTTGGGTAGGGCCATTGTCTCAAGGAAGTAGGCCAGATGCTGGCTCAGACGCTGCTTTTCCTCGTTGATGTCAAGTTTTTCGATGTAGTATATCATCTCCTGCTCGAAACGGCCATGGTCAAACTCCGCCTGATTCAGTTTCGAGAGGTTGTCGTATATGCGGTCTTTGATCTGCGCCACTCGCGCTTCCTCGTATTGGGGCACTTGAGCCAGGAGGTCGGCGATGCGCTGTATGCGCAGGGCGAAGAAGTCTTCGAGTTTTTTTCCCTCGGTGGCGCGGTAGTCCATCAGCGCGCTTATGGCACGGGCCGATGTCTGCTTCACTGCTTCCATCTCTTCGTCTGAAGCCTCGGCGAGCGAGTCAGCGTGGGTGACTTCAGGGAAGCGCAGCAGCACCGAGTACCAGTCGGCGGGCTCGGGCAGACCGGCCTCTGACGCAATCTCAAGGATCTGGTGCTTATACGCTTTCACGGCCTCTATGTTGAATTGGGTGTTGGCGGCGGCCCCTTGCGTCTCCACCGATACGCACATATCGGCTTTGCCGCGCTCAAGGGCGGTCGAGGCCAACGAGCGCAATTCCGGCTCGACCGCGCGCAGCGATTGCGGCAGTCTCAAAGTGAGATCCATCTGCTTGCTGTTGAGCGATTTGATCTCAACCACAATTTTCTTTCCGTTTGTCTCGGCCACGGCGCGGCCGAAGCCTGTCATTGAATATAGCATTTCACAAATTTTGTATAAGCAAAATTAATAAATTTTGAAATAACTACAAAATAAATGCGCCGAGAAAAGGCCTCGGGTTTGTCTTGGCTCTTTTTCCCGGCGCATTTGTGGCGGGCCGCTATCTGCCGGCTGCGGTAGATGCGTCGACGTCTGCGCCGGCGTTGACCAGCTTGTGTGCTCCGCGCTTTTGGCGTCCCCACTGCAGATTGTGGCTTATGCTGATGTAGGGCATGCGCATGTCGAGGCGCGTGTGGCGCTCGTTGGTGTTCCAGGCGCTCATCATTTTCGATCCCTGGTCATATTTCCCGAAAGGCATGATGATGCCCGCGCCAAACTGCCAGTCGCGCCAGTTGTACGTCAGCTGTATGATCGACAGGTCTTCGCCCCACGATATTTTCTCGCCCCAAAGGTCGCGCTGGGCCTTCACGTATTGGCCCACGATCTGGAATCCGTAATGGGAAAGCATCAGGCTGACGTTGCCGCTCCAGTTGTGGTTGTGGAGGCTGTATCCGGTGCCCTTCATGCGCTCCACGCGGTATTGGATGTATCCGCTGGCCATGAGCCAATCGGGTATGATCTCAATCTGCGGGGCGAGGAAGAATGAAAGGTTGCTGAGACCACGGCTGTTTTCGTAGGTGGTGATGAGCCTGTCGCCCTCCCAATAGAGCCGGGGGGCGATGGCGTCGGGGCTTGAGAATGCGCGGATGCCGAATGTGCCGGCTGCCATGTCAGCGCTGAAATTGTATCTGAGCGTGAGCATGTAGGATGTCGAAGTCTTTAGGTCGGGATTGCCTATTTGCCATTGGAATCCGTCGATCTGCTGCGGCGCCACGTTTGACTCGGAGAGCGAAGGAGCCGTTTGCCAGCTCTCGAAGCTGAGCCTGAATCGGTGATTGCCTGCCGGGGCATAAGTCACGGTGGCCTGAGGGCGCATGTCCCACGAATGGCTGCCTTCGCCGGTCTCTCTGAATTTGAAGTCGGTGTATTGGGCGCCGAGGCCGGCTGTGACAGTTACTTTGCCTATGCGCCGGAAATACTCGGCGAAGAAGTAGGCCTTGTCCTGGCGTTGGTGGAATATCTTGCCGCCGAGGTTTTCGTAGGCCGACCGGTTGCGGTTGGCCCGGTAGGATGCGCCTGCGGTGAGGCGCGAATTTTCCCATTTGCGTATGTAGTCGGCCTCAATGGCATATGCCTGGTTGCGGTCTCTGATGAGGGTGTGTATATCGGTATGCGTCTCCTGCGTCCGCTCCGAATAGTCGGAATACGCGTTGCCGAAATACAGTGACGCGTTGAAGTCTATGACGAGCGTGTGCTTCCTGCCAAAATTATGCTCGAAGTATGCCGATAGCCGAGGCGTGGTGCCATTGCCGCCACGCGAGTCGCTGAGCAAGATGTCGGCGGTGCCGTCGTTGAGCGTCAGCAGACCGGTGGTGGCTTGGCGGTCGGTGAATGTGTGGTCGGCGCTCGCCTCCAGCATAAATGTAGTGGTGTCAGGCTTTATGTAGCTGTATTGCGTCCATAGTTTGCCGAATGTGTTGTCGATGTTTCCGCCGAGCGGTGTCTCTGTGCGTGAGAGTGAGCTGCCGTCGGGGTAGGTGAATGTCTCGGCGTATTCGCGGTGGGATTTCACGTGGTCGGTGAGCTTGAATGTGGCGCCAAGTTCAAATTGCGATGGCCCGTTATTGAATTTGCTGTCGGCAAAATATTCTCCCCAAGCCGCGTTGAGGGCTTGTCTGCCTTCAGTCTGGAGTGATCCCCCGAGTTCAGGATTGGTCACAATGAAGTTGAGCACATAGCTGGCTCCGCCGTAGCGCAGGCCGGGATTGTCGATCCACTCTACTCTCTTTATTGTCGTGGACATGAGGGCGCGCACCTGCTCAGCGGTAGAGACTCGGCCATTGATGCGGAGCTGCACTTCCCGGCCTGCCGCCCTGATTGAGTTGAGGGCGTCTGTCACTGTCAGAGTCGGAATCATGAGATTGGCGAGCAGCTGCGTTCCGTTTTTCGAATTAGCCACCGCGCTTTCCGACGGGTAGTATACGTCCATGTCGGCTTTGCGTATTACGCGCGGCGCCTTTACTACTATTTCTTGAAGGTCATGCGATGCGAGGGTGTCGGCGGGCTCCTGCGCAGCGGCGCATGTGATCGCGGCGGTGAGGGTTGTGGCCATGATCAGGCGTGAGATTTTTTCAGTCATATTGCAGTAGATTGATTGATGATTTCGTACTGCAAAATTATGGCTAAACGTATCTTAGCTCCAAATCTCAAGCTCTTAATGGTGGATGCGCAACGTGCTTATAATCAATAGTAGCGGGCCTTAAATGTCTTAATGCACTTGCTGATGGGCTTAATGCGCGCTTAATGAGGCTTCCTCTGAATGCAGGAAGGCCACAATGTCCTCCTTCTCGGGCACTCCGAGCTTCTTTCTCGCCGACGATTTTCGCACGTAGACGGTAGCTGTGGTCTGAGCCGTGATCACGCCGATTTCCTTGGTAGAGAATCCGGCCACCATCAGCACTATGATTTGCTCTTCCTTCTCCGTCAGCCGGTCGCCGTGGCGATCATGAAGCCTTGCGTGGAAGTTGTCGTATAGATTGTCGATGGCTTCGTAAACGTGAGGCCAGTTCACAAGCGAGCCGTTGGTGTCTCCGTCGATCGAAGATATTTTCCGGAGCATATCGCGGTTTTGCTCGGTGGGGGCTTCGGCCACCATCTTTATTATGCCTATTTGCTGCAGCATTGCGTGGCGCAGCCGGTCATGCTTTTCGGCAGGAGTCGCCGTGGATTTCATGTCGTCCACCATCTTCTGCAAAGCCTCGGCTCTCTCTTCGGCCTCGATGATCTTGCGTTTGCGCTTCTGCGAGCTCCATGCTGCGGTGAGGGTGGCGAGTAGGGCGGTGAGGGCAGCGATGATTGCGATGGCGGTCTTTCTTTCGTTCTGCGCCTTTAGGAGCAATGCCTTGTTTTCAGCCCTCAGGGCGTCGGTCTCTGCTTCCCGCCGTATCGTCTCCATACGGTCAATTCGGTCTTTCTGGCCATTGTTTTGCTTGGCCAGTTGGTTCAGGCTCAACTTTCCGGTCTTTCTGTATTCTATGATGTCGCGCAGGTGGCCGGCGAAGCTTTCGTAGTAGCTGTAGTCCACATCGTCTCTTGCGGCGGCAATGCTGTCGGCCACAGCCAGTTCGCGGGCAGCGAGGTCGAAGTGGCCCATATTGAAGTGGTTTAGCGATTTCCAATATCGCAGATACGGTATGGCCGATGGATGCGGGTCATGGTCGAGTATGTAGTCGGCTATTACATTGCTCTCTTCATAACGCCCGAGTTCTTCAAGGATTCCGATTTTCTCGTAGGTGAATTGGTAGCGCTCGCTGCCGAGGTCATTGGCTTTGGCGTATGCTATAAGGTCGTCGATCACCATGAGAGCGGAATCTGAATGACCCGAGAAAGCATAATTGTGGTTCAGCTCATATTTGTAATATAGTTGGGCCTCGGGCGATTTGTCAATGGCCAGCATACGCTTGATGTGCGGAATATTGCGCGCGCAGTCATATTCAGCGCCTCCGATGCCTATCCTTGATTTCAGCAGTTCCTGCATCACTCGGTCGGGGAGGCCGGGCAGGGCGATCAGCGAATCGAGTATGGCGAGCGAGGACTGTCCGTTGCCGTTCCAGAATAGATGCATGGCGTAGAGGTCTCCGCTGCGGGCGGCCATGGCGGTGTCGCGGTGTCGGTAATATTCATATGCGAAGCGTGTGAGCGAATCAGAGGCCATCGACGTCTCCAATGCTTTGTGCGCAGTCGCCGCCACTACGTAGTATTTTGCCTTTATTGAGTCATCTTTAAGTTCAGAGGGGTCGATATCTCTGGTCATGGCCAGGGCGCTGTCGGGATATTGGCCGGCCAAGGCATCAGCTCTGGCAATGGCTGATGCGCGCTGACGGCCCGAGCCGGAGCAAGCTGCAAGCGCCAACACAATCAATAGCGAAACTACAGGTAATATCGTCCTCATCTGCATCATATTCAAATTCAACGATGCAAAAATACGAAAAATAATCCTATTGCGTGTGATTAAAAATAATTATGAGTTGTCCGGCTTTACATCTTAAGCAATGAAGAATTGTTGTCAGAATTGTTGAGGGTGCGGCGCGAGGAGCGGAAGATGGAGCCGAAGTCGGCTGAATAGCTGACTGAAAGCACCACCATGTTGCCGTTGTTCTTTATATAGCGCTCGCTGTAGTACGGATTCACGCTTGAATATCCCCAGCTGGGATATTTGGTGCCTTTCTTGTCGAACATATACATCCAGTTGGCACCGAAAGTCCAATGCTTGTCGGGCTGATATTCAAAGCTGAGCGCATCGCCGTTCTCGTCTTTTCCCACATAATTGCCGCTCAGGTATTTTCCGGGTATTTTGCGCCAATATGAGATGGTGTAGGGGCCATTGTTCCACCACAGGCTGAAGCTTGCGTCAAGCGATGTGAGATGGTGGCACCAATCCGCGCCCATGGTCTCGTAATAATCCACTCCGATGTTGACATTGGCCCCGAAGCCATGTATGTCGCTGATCTTCATGTTTAGATTCGCTCCCGCATACCATGATTTCCTTGCGTTGATTGATTGGGAAAGGAACATCTTGTCACCGAGATAGAATAGATCGTTCATCACAAAGTCGCCGACATGGCGATAGGTCATCAACAGCGATGCGCTGAATTTCTTGTGCTGGAATGATGGCATGAGCTGATACCTGAAATTCTGCGATACCTTAAGATCAGGATTTCCGTTGTATATCAGATATGGAGATTGTTGCTGCGGATAGTCGGTGAGCGCTGACAGCGAAGGTATGCTCGGCGAATACTGGAAAGCGCCGGCGAGATTCCATTTCTTTGATATGTTCCAGGATAGCTGCAGCGTGGTGAGATTGCGGATGAAATGGCGCTTGTTGAGGTCATTTTTTATCCAATAGAGTTTCGCGCCCGTAGATGCCGAGACGTAGACCTTGCCTATCTGCTGGCCAATGCGGGCGTAGAGATAATTGTTGTTCTCTGTGAGGATTGGTTTGTAGTCTGTGGTAATATATGTGTTGGTGCTGTGCGACACGGTATTCTGATAGCCTGCCGAAAGCGATGTCTTGTCGCTGAACTGATGCGTGTAGTTTATTTCGCTGATCAGGGAGCGGCGGCGGCTGTCTACATCCATTATATAGTCGGAAGTGGAGCCGTCGCTGTAAATGTAGTTGTTTTTGCGGCTGTAGTCGCTTGTGCTCAATGTGCCCACCACCTGCAGTTCCAAGGCGTTTCTGTCGTTGAATTCTCTTTTGAAGAATAGGTCGAGCGACGGCGACAGATCCTTACTTTTCGATAGATTGCGGTTTTCGTATTCGCCGAGGTAGGAGTCGGTGGTGTTAGCGATAGTTCGCCTGCTATTATAGCTGGGAGTCATGCGGAATGAGGCGGAAAAAAGAGTGCCGGCATTGGGGCTGTAATCATACTTCAACGCCATATTGTGATAATGGTAGTTGAAGGGATTGCGGTCATGCTCTTCGTAGTCTACCCGGAAATCATCGCCAATGTAGCTGCCCGTCGTGTTGTCGTAGACTTGCTGGTAGTTGCGCCATGACGGATTGTATGATAGGGTGAACTGCGAGGGGCCTTGGTGATATGAAGCGCGCACATTGCCGTCGACGAATGCCGTGTTGACGGCGCTTCGTCCCCAAATGTAGACTTTGCCGCCATCGTTGCGCTTCTTAAGGGTGATGCTGAGGAATCCGTGATTGCCACGGTCGGCGTATCGGGCAGGAGTGATGCGCGAAAATTCAATTTTCGCGATGTCCTTTGGCTGTAAAGCGTTGAAATCGTCGATTGATGATGGTATGCCATTGATGAGAATCACCGGAGTTCCTCCGTCGACCGACAGCGACCTGTTGATTGGGTTCGCCTCCAAGCCGGCAAGCGGCAGTTTCTGGAAAAGGCTTATCGCAGTCGACGACGCTTTCACATCCGAGCCGCCGGGGAAGATGATTGTGCGGCCTTTCGCATCGATCATTGAGTTGGCGGTCACCTGCACGTCGTTCAGTGTCGCAGCCTCCGACAAATATACAGTGCCTACGCCGACGTTCTTGTCTGATTCTATCACAATTTCGGTGGCATTGAAGCCGGGCATGGATATTTCAAGCGTCAATTTCGTTTTGGCATTGGTAGAGATGACGAATGCTCCATCATTGTCAGTGGTGACGCCGTTGATAAACTGCGAACCTGACATCAGGCGGCATGTGGCGCCGACAATGATTGTCGAATCATTGTCTGACCGTACTTCTCCATGTATGGTTCTAGCCGAAATTTCGCTTATGACGCAGATGAAGGCTAAAAATAGAATCGCAAAATGTTTCATCGCAAATAGGTATATTGGTTGTTGTCGCTGTGCACCAAGCGTATCAATCGGGCTTGGAATCTTTGGCTTGAGGATATGTCCGCGATGCAAAGGTAGGGTAATTGAACGATTTTTCAAAATGTATGGCCTAAAAATTACAGATTGTCTACAGGGGGGGGGGGTAAATGTTGTTGATGTGTAATGTTTTGGCTGACGAAAATTTCTTTTGAAAATTAATTGTGAAACTGTAACAATTGAAATCGGGGAGAGAATCGTTGTTGTAGATTCTCTCCCCGATGTGCGGTTATGATCGCGATGGCGTCAGCGTCCGCTTTCGGATATCATATGGTGCAGCTCAGAGTTGAAGCCTGACAGCCCAAGCAGTGTTTCCACAGTCAGGTGCATGCGGTAGCGCCAATAGTGGCGGCTGTTGGCCGGCACGTTGATTTGCTCTTCAAGCGGATTCTCGCGGCGGATGTTGCCGTCGATCGAGAGCCAGTCCTGCAGTGGTATGATGCAGAGCATCGAAGGCGACTTGGTGTGGAGCTCGAGTATCTGCTTGCAGATCCACGGCTCTGCATATTGCGGAGCCACGCCGCCGTGGTGCAGCACTTTGTTATAGAAATCCTGCGTCTTTTGGCGGTTCTCCTCCCACCATCCGCGTATGCCGCTCATGTCGTGGGTGGAAGTGGTGCAAACGCTGTAGTAGGGATAATGCCAGGTGTCGCCGAATTCATGCCTCGGGTCTTTAGGCATGCGCTGTATCTCAAGGGCGATTATCTCAAGGGCGCTCATCACGGCGGGCACGCAATCGGGAATCATGCCGAGGTCTTCGGCGCACACGAGCATATCGGTGGCGTCGATAAGCGGCGGGAGTTTCCACATGGCCTTGCCGTACCAGAAGTCGTTATGGCGATGGTAGAAGAAGTCGTTGTAGAGGCGGTCGAAGCACCAGCGCTCATAGTCGGTGAGCGAGCGGTATGAGTATGTGAACTGCGCCGAGATTCTGGGGTGGTATTTCCACGGCTCTTGAGGGTCAGGGATGAAGAGCACATCGTCGATCAGGCCCATCAGGGCGTCGCACAGGCGCGTATTCATCTCGTTTTTCTCCTCTCGCGCGAAATAGTCGGCTACTTTGCGCTGTGTGTTGAATTCCTCCTTAAGCCTGTATCGGCCATATCCCACCGAGATCAGGAAGCGCTCGCGGGCCATGTCGGTGTATTCGCCGAAGAAGTCGCCCAGGAAATAGTCCATGATGTAGGGCGTGGTGTGCAGATCGGGGTCGATCCAGAAGTCGTAGCTGTTGCGGAGCTCGTCGGCGGTGAAAGGCAGGGCAGGGTTGAAGTGGCCGAGGAGGCCGTGGATAGCGTCCATCGGTATCTCCCATATGCGGAAGAACCCGAGCACATGGTCGATGCGGTACGCATCGAAGTATTCGCTCATCTTGCTGAAGCGGGCCTTCCACCATGCGAAGCCGTCCTTGCCCATCTCCTCCCAATTGTAGGTGGGGAAGCCCCAGTTCTGGCCGAGCACGGAGAAATCATCCGGCGGAGCGCCGGCCTGGGAATTCATGTTGAAGAGACGGGGATACATCCATGCGTCGACAGAGGTGCGCGATATGCCGATGGGGATGTCGCCCTTTATGGCCACGCCCTTTGAGCGGGCGTATTCGTGCACCTCGCGCATCTGCTTGTCGAGGTAATATTGTATGTAGTATACGTAGTTGATGTAGCTTGAGTTGCGGGCTACGAAGTCGGCTATCTTTTCGGCGTCGTAGACGGCGTATTCCTCCCATTTTTCAAATTCGGGGGTCTGGTATCTGTCGCGAAGCACGCAGAAGGCGGCGTAGGGCGTGAGCCAGGATTCGTTTTTCTCTACGAAGGCCTTGAAGTCGGCTGAGGCTGTCACCTCGGCTCCGTTCTGCTCGAAGAGCTCTCGGGTCAGGGCGTTCTTGGTGTTGTTGACGCGCTCATAGTCTATTTCTCTAAGCGAGTTGAGCTCTCGGGCCAGGTCGTCATAGTGTTTCTGCCTCTCGGCATCGTGCAGGGAGCCGAGTTCGCTCACCCTGAGGTATTGCGGGTGCAGGGCGAAGGTGGAATTGGCGTTGTAGGGGTATGAGTCTGTCCATTTGTGCGTCATCGTGGTGTCGTTGATGGGCAGTATCTGCAGGAATTTCTGGCCGGTGGATGCGGCCCAGTCGATCATCGGCTTGAGGTCGAAAAAATCGCCTACGCCGAAGTCGCTGTCGCTGCGGAGCGAGAACACGGGTATCGCCGTGCCGGCTCCGCGCCAGGGGGCCTGCATGTTGATGAACCTCATGCCCGACACCAAGGTGGCCACTCCGGCGGCGGCTGCAACGGGCAGCCTGCGGTTGTCGCCGCCTTCCCATGATACGGCTTCGCCCGAAGCCTTGCTAATGATTATGAATTTATATTCAGTCCCGGGCATCAGGTCTTCCGTGGGGTCGATAGTGGCCGACCATAGTGGATACTGCGCATCGCTCATGACCACAGCGTCGGCCGGCTGCCATGAGCCGAGGGATTTCGACGCTCCGCAAATGGCCACGCGGTGGTCCGGATTCACCATAGGGGCATAGACCTGTAGGGTGAGCTTGCCGTTTTCAAAAGCGGGGCGGGGCTGGCGATCGCTGCGCCGGCAGATGCAGTCGGTGAAGGCCGAGGAGTAATATGGCTTGTCCCAAGGCAGGTCTTGCCAACGGTCATAGATGCGGTATTCGCCTGCTCCGGAAGGGACAAATGAGCGCGGCGCGCCCCATTCGCGGCGCACATGGCCGTTGTCGTGCTTCACTATGTATCCGTATTCGAATGCGGCGTCCGGCATGGTGATTTCGGCGCTCCAATGCTCGTCGCCGTCAGGCTCGAGCTTAACGGCCTTGGCCAAGTCAGATGCCCCGAGAGCATCGCAGGTTCCTGTGAGATACACCGATTCGCCCCAATGGGTGCGGTAGTCGATGTTGAAAGTAACTTTCATAATATTTTGATGTAGGTAAAATTTCACTATAAGTGTCAACACCCATAGTGGCATGAATGTTCATGGCTTGTTGACATTTGCAAATTTAATAAAATTCCTCCATTCGGTGTGCGGTATTCCATATTTTTTTCAGCGAATCTTTATGCAATCAATTTTATTTCTTAACTTTGTGCCGGATATATTCGCATATTGAATCTCAAAAAATCACATCTTTATGAAACGATTATCTTTCTTGATACCGATCATCACGGTGGCTGTGATGGTTGTCTCCGCGTCAGTGTCATCGGCACATGCTTCTTCGTTTTCCGCGGCGAAGCAGACCGAAGAGGAAATTCTCAAGCAGGCCTCCGAGGCAATGGATTCCTTGCAGTACGCCAAAGCCCTCGACCTCTATCTCACAATCCCGAAGAATCCCGAGGCGCAATTTCAGATGGCCAGAATGTATATAAATGCCGGTATGCTCAATGGTCATGAACTTGGTTCTGATTTTTCCGATGTCTCTGATGTCGAGAATATGTATGGAGTGAAGACGGATTTTGACAAGGGATGCAAACTTTTGGAGAAGGCGGCTAAAAATGGACACCTGCAGAGCATGGTTGCGCTTGCCAAAATATATCAGTTGGGTTTCGGTGTGGATATTGACCTGAAGACATCCTATGAATACGCAATAAAGGCCGCCGAGAAAGGCAGTTCTGATGCCCAGGCACTGCTTGGGTTAATGTACTATAATGGCATTGGAGTGGAGCAGGACTATGGTAAGATGCTTGAATGGTTGTTGCTGGCTGCGGAGCAAGGTCATGCCGAGGCTCAGCGCAATCTTGGCATTGTTTATCAAGATGGATTGGGCGTGGAGGTTGACTATCAGAAAGCCAATGAATACCTCCTTAAATCAGCCTCACAGGGCGATGACGTGGCTTGCTGTAGGCTTGGATTCGCGTATATTAATGGCTTAGGAGTGGAAGATGATGCCTACAAGGCGCTTGAATGGAGCCTTAAGGCTGCTGAACTCGGGAATGCCAGTGGGCAGTATTTTGCATCCATGATTTACCTGACTCAGTTTGGCGATTATGAAAACTCTCTCAAATGGGCTTTGAAGTCCGCGGATGTGGGTAATACTGGTGCAATGAATGTCTTGGCCTACATATATGCTGACGGGACTGGCATTGAGAATGATATTGATAAGGCTGTGGAGTATGCCCTCAGGTCGGCAGAGGCCGGAAACCCCGAAGGGCAGAATAATCTGGGATGGTATTTTTATGAAGAGAAGTATGGGAAGGTAGATCACGATAAGGCTTTCGCTTGGTTTTCGAAAGCCGCTGAGCAGGGTATGGAGAATGCGCAGCGTGGACTTGGCATGATGTATTATTACGGGCATGCGGTGCAGAAGGATTTCGACAAGGCTTTTGAGTGGCTGGATAGATCCGCCCAAAATGGAGTGAGTGACTCTCAGTTAAGGCTGGCCGTGATGCATGCCAATGGATTGGGCACTCCGGCAGATATGCGCAAGGCTTGTTTATGGTATGACCAGGCGGCATCAAAGGGCGAGCTTGATTTTTCCGACAAGATTCCGCTGATGACAGTCCCGGGTCTCGAAATGTCCGGGATGACGTATGCTTTCAAGACGCTGTATGACATGGCCAATGCCGATGATTCCTACGCGCAGTATCTTTTGGGAAAGATGTATCTTCAAGGTTTCAGGCTCAAGGAGAGCCCCGGAGATGCTTTTGATTGGATGCTTAAAGCTTCTGGTCATGGCAATGGCCTGGCAAAGGTTGAGCTTGGCATGATGTATTTTAATGGCAAGGGCGTGGAGCAGAGCTATGAGAAGGCGATGCAGTATTACGTCGATGCTGCTGAAATGGGTGTTGCCGAGGCGAATATGCAGATTGGCAATATGTATTTTTTAGGCGCCGGCGTAGACAAGGATTTCGCCAAATCGTTTGAGTATTGCATGAAGGCGGCCGAGAAGGGGCATCCCGCCGCCCAATGCTCGGTTGGCTATTCTTATATGACGGGAATAAAGGATGTCTTGCCGGTAGATTATAAAAAGGCGGCAGAGTGGTTCAGGCAGTCGGCGGATAACGGTGATTCTATGTCGCAGTTTCAGCTTGGCGATATGTATTTTAAGGGGCAAGGAGTCGAAAAGGACGTGAATAGGGCTAAGGAGTATTGGCTTAAGGCTGCAGAGCAAGGCAACGATTTGGCTAAGGCGAGCCTCGAAAAACTCAATCAATAAAAAAACGATGGCGGCTTCCTCAGCAAGAAGCCGCCATCTCTCTAGCCATAGAGTCGGGTGACGGGAGACGGCTTGCGCCGCCTCCTTTTTTCGGTATGTCGATTATTCTGCCTCAAGCAGCTCGAGCATTTTGATGGCCGACACCGGGATGCGTGTGCCGGGGCCGAAGATGGCCGCTGCGCCTGCCTTGTAGAGGAAGTCGTAGTCCTGTGCGGGAATCACGCCGCCTACGGTGACCATGATGTCATCGCGGCCGAGCTTCTTGAGCTCTTCGATCACCTGGGGCACAAGGGTCTTGTGGCCTGCGGCGAGCGAAGATACGCCGAGTATGTGCACGTCGTTCTCCACAGCCATGCGGGCTGCTTCGGCGGGCGTCTGGAAGAGCGGGCCCATGTCGACGTCAAATCCGCAGTCGGCGTAGCCGGTGGCTACCACTTTGGCTCCGCGGTCGTGGCCGTCCTGACCCATCTTTGCTATCATGATGCGCGGCTGGCGACCTTCGCGCTTCGCGAAGTCTGCGCACATCTCCTGCGCCTTCTTGAATTCGGCGTCTCCGGCTGTTTCTTTCGAGTACACTCCTGATATTGTTCTGATTACTGCTTTATAGCGTCCTACTACTTCCTCGCAGGCGTCTGAAATTTCGCCAAGGGTGGCGCGCAGGCCTGCAGCCTTCACGGCGAGGTCGAGGAGGTTGCCCTTCTTTGTGCGCACGCACTCGGTGATGGCGGCGAGAGCTTCCTTCACCTTTGCTTCGTCGCGGTCTGCGCGAAGCTCTTCGAGACGGGCTATCTGCTCATTGCGCACCTCTGTGTTGTCGATTTCGAGGATGTCGATCGGGTCTTCGTGGTCGAGGCGGTATTTGTTGATGCCTACGATGGTCTGGCGTCCGGAGTCGATGCGAGCCTGGGCGCGTGCCGCGGCCTCTTCGATGCGCATCTTGGGCAGGCCTGTCTCGATGGCCTTTGCCATGCCGCCGAGCTTTTCGATCTCCTGGATGTGTTCCCATGCGCGGTGTGCGATCTCGTTGGTGAGCGCTTCCACGTAATATGATCCGCCCCAGGGGTCAACCTGCTTCGTAACCATTGTCTCCTCCTGGATGTAGATCTGTGTATTGCGGGCGATGCGTGCCGAGAAGTCGGTGGGGAGAGCGATGGCCTCGTCGAGCGCGTTGGTGTGGAGGCTCTGTGTGTGGCCCAGGGCAGCGCCCATGGCCTCGATGCAAGTGCGGCCTACGTTGTTGTAGGGGTCTTGCTCTGTGAGCGACCATCCCGATGTCTGCGAGTGGGTGCGCAGGGCGAGCGATTTGGGGTTCTTGGGGTTGAACTGCTTCACGATCTTGGCCCAGAGCATGCGGGCGGCACGCATCTTGGCCACCTCCATGAAGAAGTTCATGCCGATGGCCCAGAAGAATGACAAGCGGGGAGCGAAGCTGTCGATGTCCATGCCGGCGTTGACGCCTGCGCGCAGATACTCGAGGCCGTCGGCCAGGGTGTATGCGAGCTCGATGTCGCAGGTGGCGCCTGCCTCCTGCATGTGGTAGCCCGAGATGGAGATCGAGTTGAATTTGGGCATGTTCTGCGAGGTGTACTCGAAGATGTCGGCGATGATCTTCATCGAGAATTCCGGCGGGTAGATGTAGGTGTTGCGCACCATGAATTCCTTCAGGATGTCATTTTGTATCGTGCCTGCCATCTCTTCGAGCTTGGCGCCCTGCTCAAGGCCGGCGTTGATGTAGAAGGCCAGCACGGGGAGCACTGCGCCGTTCATGGTCATCGACACTGACATCTTGTTCAAGGGAATGCCATCGAAGAGCACTTTCATGTCCTCGATGCTGCAGATCGACACGCCGGCCTTGCCCACGTCGCCCACCACGCGCTCGTGGTCGGCGTCATAGCCGCGGTGTGTGGCGAGGTCGAAGGCCACGGAAAGGCCTTTCTGGCCCGATGCCAGGTTGCGGCGGTAGAATGCGTTTGACTCGGCGGCTGTCGAGAAGCCTGCGTATTGGCGGATGGTCCAGGGGCGCAAGGGATACATGGCGCTGTACGGTCCGCGCAGGAAGGGGGGGATGCCCGATACGTAGTTGAGGTGCTCGAGTCCCTGCAGGTCTTCCTTGGTGTAGATGGGCTTTACGGGAATCAGCTCAGGGGTGAGCCATTCCTCGCCTGCGGCCACGGGCTTGTGCTGCGCGCCGAAGGCGTCTGTGCTTATGTTGATGTTTTTGAAATCTGGTTTCATGTCTGTTTTCTCTTTTGTCGTTACTTGAGAAGCCTGGTGTTGAAGTCGCGCAGTGTGTCGAGCACGTTGCAGCGCACATGCACAAAGTCTTTGATGCCTGCGGCCTTAAGCTCTTCGGTGCAGGCCGGGTTGCCGGCAACTACGAATTCAGCCCTGCCGTCGAGGTATTTGTAAGCCTCGGGAGCGAGTGTGGCGTATTCGTCGTCGCTTGAGCAAAGCACCACCACGTCGGCGCCCTTTTCGAGAGCGGCGTCCACGCCTTCTTCCACGGTGTTGAAGCCGAGATTGTCGATGATCTCGTATCCGGCGCATCCGAAGAAGTTGGTCGAGAACTGGGCGCGGGCGAGGCGCATGGCCAGATTGCCGATGGTCAGCATGAACACTTTCGGGCGCTTGGGGGCTGCCTCAGTGGCCAGGCGCAGTTCCTCGAAGTCGGTGGCGGCGCGCTTGCCGCAGAGGGCTGTGCCTTCGCCTGCGGCACCGCCGCAGCATGATGATCCGCATGCTTCTTTCTTCTCGATCTTGTCAGCTGCCTTTTCGTTGATGTTGGGGTATTGGTTGGTGCCAAGCAGTATCTCCTTGCGGCGGGCCACGTCGGTGTGGCGCTTCTCGCAGCTTGCGTTCACGGCTGCCTGCACCTTGCCTTCGCTGACGAGTGCGAAGAATCCGCCTTCCTCCTCTGTGGTAAGGAAGAGCTTCCATGCCTCGGAGCCGATGGCCACGGTCAGTGTCTCTACATAGTAGCTGCCGCCGGCGGGGTCAACCACCTTGTCGAGGTGGCTCTCTTCCTTGAGCAGCAGCTGCTGGTTGCGGGCTATGCGCTCAGAGAATGCGTCGGGAGTCTTGTAGGGGGTGTCGAAGGGCACGCAGGTGATTGAGTCTACGCCGGCCACTGCCGCCGAGAATGCCTCGGTCTGGCTGCGGAGCAGGTTGACGTATGCGTCGTATATGGTTTGGTTGAATTTCGATGTCTCGGCGTTGACCACCATCTTGCATGCTTCCTTGCTTGCAGGCTTGTATTGGTCGGCGATCTGCGCCCAGAGCATGCGGGCCGCGCGGAATTTGGCGATTTCCATGAAGAAATTCGACGAAATGCCCATGTTGAATTTGATGCGGCTTGCCACTTCGTCAGCGCTGTATCCGGCGTCGGTCATGGCAGTCATCCACTGGGCGCCCCATGCCATGGCGTATCCGAGTTCCTGGAATATGTATGCGCCGGAGTTGCTCAATTCGGCCGAGTCTACGGCGAGCACCCTGATTCCGGGCACTTCCTTCACTGCGTCCATAAGGGCCTTTGCGTTGGCGAGAGCCCACTCGGGCATCTTCTTTCCGTGATGGAAGCAGGGACGGCAAGGATTGTAGTTGATCGATCCGCGGAATGTCTCGGTGGCGCCTTGCTCCTTGATGTAGGCCACAAGGTTATTGGCCAGCTCTACTGCCTTGCGGTTGCAGCAGCGTATGTTGATCTCCACGGCGCCGAGCATGATGCCGTTGAGAAGGGTCTTGACAGACTCCATCGACACGTCCTCAAGCTTGAAGCCGAGCGAGTTCACGCCCTTGTTGAGCACGTCAAGGGCCACTTCGTTGGCCTTTGAGGGGGTATCGGCGATTATTTCCTGGCGGGTGAACCAGTCATTGTCGGTGCGTGTGCCGCGCACGTAGGGGTATTCGCCGGGAAGAGAGTCGGTGGTCTTCAGATCTGCGATATTCTCCTGGCGGTACATCGGCTGCACGTTGAAGCCTTCATTAGTCCGCCATACAAGCTTCTTGTCGAAATCAGCCCCCTTGAGGTCTGTCTCAACCTTAGCTCGCCATTCCTCGTAAGAGATGCCGGGGAACATGTCGAACAATTTTTCTTTCTTTTCTGCCATAAAAAATTGATTAACAAAAATATGTAAATGTTTCTGATATATTTAAGGTGTTGGCCCCACGCTTGGGGCGCCTGTTTTGGTTATAAATACCCGTATATATTGGTATAAAGATATAAAACACCGCAAAGATACGGCAAATCAAATTCATTTCCAAAAAAATGAGTGAATATTCTCTTGCGCGAGTAAACAATAATTAAATCAATAATTAAATCAATTAAATGCGGGAATATTATTGTTTGACTGTGGGCACTATAACAAATATTGAGTGGATTGTCGTTTTTTTCACAGCGCAATGGCGCTATTCTATTTTTTTTTGACACAGATTTTGCAAACAATGATTCATGCTTTTTTTCGCCATTCCTGATGCAGGGGCGGCTTCACGCACCCTTATGTCGTATCAAGGCTTCGTTATCCATGGAAAAAGTTAAATTTGTAACCCTCTGTAAATCAGACGGGAGTCGGAAGCAATGAAAATTTTTCAGAAAAAAGCGGCCGAAAAATTTGGAGGATTGGGGAAAAG
>CANNVE010000037.1 GCA_947525975.1 uncultured Muribaculaceae bacterium
TTCGCCTTAGTCTCGTGGGCTCGGAGATGTGTATAAGAGACAGCTACTTCGCCGGCGACCTCCAGAACTACACCGTCTCCGACGAAACCATAGCCGCAGGCACCGACCCCCTCGAAAAACTAATCTGACCCCTACCCCAAAACACCGGGAGGCTCGCGGCAAAACACCGCAGCCTCCCGGTGTTTTTTATATAGTGTCAGTTTTTGGCGGCGAGGAAAAAAGCTTGTATAAACAAATTTCCGTATTTTTGTATTCTAAAAGAACAAATATGGATAAGAACAATAACACTGTGATTTCAGATGATAATGAGATTATCATCTACCAACCTGATAATGAACTTAAGCTTGACGTGCGAGTCGAGGATGAAACTGTCTGGCTCAGCCAACAGCAAATGGTAGAGTTGTTTCAGGTCACTAAACAGAATGTCAGTCTTCACATATCCAATATCTATAAAGAAGGAGAATTAGAGAAATGCTCAACTGTCAAGGAATGCTTGACAGTTAAAATGGAAGGCAACCGAACAATCAGGCGAAAGGTTGCGTTCTATAATCTTGATGTCATAATATCAGTCGGATATAGGGTGAAATCGTTGAGAGGTACACAATTCAGACAATGGGCAAACCGAATCATAAAAGAGCATCTTTTAAGGGGATATTCTGTGAATCAAAGGATGTTATTGCTTGAGGATAGAATCGACAGGCGCTTGTCAGAACATGACCAACAACTGCTCGATCTGCATCAGAAAGTAGACTTTGTCATAAAAAGTTCCATACAACCCAAAGAAGGGATATTCTTTCAAGGCCAGATTTTCGATGCTTATGTTTTTGTCGCCGACCTAATCCGCAAAGCACATAAGAGAATCGTCATCATTGACAACTATATCGATGATACAGTTCTGCTCCAATTATCGAAACGTAAAGCCGGGGTGACTGTTGACATCTATGATGGGCAGATTTCCCGACAACTTCGCCAAGATGTTGCCGCTCATAATGCTCAATATACTGGAGTAACCTTACATAATTATCAGAAAGCACACGATCGCTTCATGATAATTGATGAGGAAGTCTATCATATCGGAGCCTCATTGAAAGACCTTGGAAAGAAACTTTTCGCATTCTCTAAGATGGATGTTATAACCGGTGATGAACTGATAGCAAAGTTATAACCATCATTTATGTAAGCTTATTTTGAGCATCGGTCGAGTTGATATCAATGATATTTAATAATTTTGGAGCGTTAAACCATAAAATACTTGAAAATACTGAGGCATGGCTCTGAAAGAGCCATGCCTCAGTATTTCCGTAGTGGGGATTGGGTCAGCCGCATTTGCTGGTGCCGCAGGAGGTGCAGATGAGGCAGCTTTCCTGGTAGACGAGGGTGTTGTTGCCGCAGTTGGGGCAGCATTGGGCGGCTTTGGTACCGTTGGGGATGTATTTCTTGAGGGCTCGCTCCACGCCCATTTTCCAGGTGTTGATCGACTGGCTGTTAAGCTCGAGGCCGTCGACCATCTTTATCACCTGCTCAATGGGCATGCCGTAGCGGAGCACACCGGAGATGAGTTTGGCGTAGTTCCAGTATTCGGGGTTGAATTTGTATGACAGGCCTTCGATCGTGGTCTTATAGCCGCGCTTGTTGATGAACTGGAAGTCATATCTCTTGTTGCCTTCGGGGTCAACGGCCTTGATGATCTTGCCGTGAGTGACAGATTTCGGGCAGAAGATGCCGTCTTCGTCGTCGGCGAGGCCGGTGAATATCTCGTAGGGCTTGCCGTCGATTAGGCCCACGAATGCTATCCATTTCTCCTTGTTGTTCTGGAAGCGGACCACGTCGGCCTCAAGTTCATTGGGGCGCTTGCTGACATGGGCGGGAGCGGCGATGGGCGATTCGGCGGGCTTCTTCTCGATGGCGAGCAGCACGCCGTTGCGCGAGCCGTCGCGGTATACGGTGCATCCCTTGCAGCCTTCTTTCCATGCTTGCATGTAGAGCTTGGCCACGGTCTCTTCGGTGATGTCCGAGGGGAGATTGATGGTGACGGAGATGGAGTGGTCGACCCATTTCTGCACGGCGCCCTGCATACGCACCTTCTCGAGCCAGTCGATGTCGTTGGCCGTGGCTTTGGCGTAGGGCGATCGTGCCACGAGGTCGTCGATCTCTTCCTGAGTGTAATTGTCATGCACTTCGAGTCCGGCCACCTTCATCCAGTCGATGAATTTTGGGTGGTACACTATGTATTCCTCGAAAGCGTCGCCGGTCTCGTCGACAAAGTCCACTCGCACCTCGGCGTCGTTGGGGTTGACCTTGCGGCGGCGTTTGTAGACGGGCATGAACACCGGCTCGATGCCCGAAGTGGTGCGGGTCATGAGGCTTGTGGTGCCGGTGGGGGCTATGGTGAGGCAGGCGATGTTGCGCCTTCCGTGGCGGACCATGTCGTCGTAGAGCCCGGGGTCGGCTTCGCGCAGGCGGTTGATGTACGGATTGTTCTTTTCACGCTCGGCGTCGAATATCTCGAATGCTCCGCGCTCCTTGGCCAGGTCGACCGATGCGCGGTAAATGGCCAGGGCCAGTGCACGGTGCACCGAGACAGAGAATTCCGTGGCCTCGGGGGTGCCGTATCGCAAGCCCATTGCGGCCACCATGTCGCCCTCGGCGGTGGTGCCCACGCCGGTGCGGCGTCCCTTAAGAGTTTTCGAGCGTATCTTCTCCCAGAGATGGCGCTCTGACTGCTTCACCTCCTCCGGCTCGGGGTCAGAGTCGATTTTGTTGAGGATGGTGTCGATCTTCTCCATCTCCAGGTCGATTATGTCGTCCATGATGCGCTGAGCCTTTGCGGCGTGGCTGCGCAGCAGGTCATAGTCGAATTCGGCCTGAGGCGTGAACGGATTCTTCACGTATGAATATAGATTGATGGCAAGAAGGCGGCAGCTGTCGTAGGGGCATAGCGGAATCTCGCCGCAGGGGTTGGTCGATATGGTCTCGAATCCGAGGTCAGCGTAGCAATCGGGCACTGATTCGCGCCTGATCGTGTCCCAGAAGAGCACTCCCGGCTCAGCGCTGCGCCATGCGTTGTGTATGATCTTGTTCCACAGGGCCGCTGCGTCGATCTCCTTTGTCACTGACGCTTCGCCTTCGATGGGATATTGCTGCACGAAAGGCTTTCCCTCGGCGGCGGCCTGCATGAAGTCGTCAGTGATGCGCACCGACACGTTGGCTCCGGTCACCTTGCCTTCGGTCATCTTGGCGTCGATGAATGCCTCGGAGTCAGGGTGCTTGATCGAGACGGTTAGCATCAGGGCGCCACGGCGTCCGTCCTGCGCCACTTCGCGGGTGGAGTTGGAGTATCTTTCCATGAATGGCACCAGGCCTGTGCTGGTCAGGGCCGAATTATTGACGGCTGTGCCTTTAGGGCGTATATGGCTCAAGTCATGGCCCACGCCACCTCGACGCTTCATGAGTTGCACCTGCTCCTCGTCGATGCGGATGATGCCGCCGTAGGAGTCGGGGTGGCCGTCGATGCCGATGACGAAGCAGTTGCTGAGCGAGCCTACCTGGTGAGTGTTGCCGATGCCGCTCATGGGGCTGCCCTGGGGCACGATGTATCTGAAGTCGCGCATCACGTCGAACACTTCCGCCTCCGACAAGGGATTAGGGTATCTGTTTTCGATGCGCGCTATCTCCGACGCTATGCGGTGGTGCATATCATCGGGCGTGAGTTCGTAGAGATTGCCTTCTGAATCTTTCAAGGCATATTTGCTCACCCACACGCGGGCGGCGAGCTGGTCTCCTCCGAAGTATTTAAGCGAGGCTTCGTAGGCCTGGTCGTATGTATAGGTCATTTCGCGGATAGCGACGCTTCGGAAGGAAAGCTCCCGAAGCGTCAGATTTATTAAGTTTAAGCTTGAAAGTGGATTTGTATCAATATCTGTGGGCGGGGCGCAGCAGGTCATTGACGGTCTTCACGGGGTTGAAGCTCTCGCCGGGCACCTCGATGAATAGGGTGAGCCAATCGCTCATGGCGCCGTTCCAGAGGCCCGGGAGCTCGAGGGCACGGAGTTCGCGTCCGTCGAGCGATTTCGACGATATGAATCCGGTGTTGGGGTCAACGTATTGGGGCAGGCTGAATTTCTTCCCGTCGATATCCTTTATGTAGCATACGAGGTCAACGGGGTTGAAGTGAGTGGCCTGGGCCATGATGTCGGCGTATGCGGGCACTGAGGTGTCGATCTGCGTGGATTCGAGTATCTGGGGCGATGCCGTGCCGTCGGTGTTGTATGCGATGAAGGGGCCGCCGCCGGGCTCGCCTTCGTTCTTCACCATGCCGCAGGCGCGCATCGGGCGGTCGAGCTTGGCCATGAGGAAGTCGGCGAGGGCTGCGCCTTTCAGCGTGTCATACTGGTCGGCGTAGATAAAGAATTCGCGCTTCAGGAATGCGCAGATTTCCTGCAGATCCTGCTCGCTGTAATGGCCGTCGCGCAGGCGGCGCAGGTATGTGTCCACTTTGTCGTGAGCCAGCATGAGAGCGCCGGCGAGCACACGCTTTGAGCGTATGGTGGCTTCGCGCTTGGTGTCGGGCACCACGTTGTCTATGTTCTTGATGAAAACTACGGTCGACTCTATGTCGTTGAGGTTTTCGATCAGCGCTCCGTGGCCTCCGGGTCGGAATACGAGGTCTCCGTTCTTGTCGCGGAAGAGTTCGTTGTCGGGGGTGGCGGCCACTGTGTCGGTAGAGGGCTTCTGCTGCGAGGTGCTGACGTCATATTTCAGGCCGGTGGCCTTTTCGAAGGCAGGCACAGCCTTGGCCAGCTTTTCGTCGAAGAGCTGCTGGTGGTTGGCCGATACGGTGAAGTGCAGGTTGACGCGTCCGTCGGTGGCGGCTGTCTGCGCGCCCTCCATCAGCTGCTCCTCCAGGGGTGTGCGCACGCTGCCGTCGGGGTATTTGTGGAATGACAGCACGGCCTTTGGCAGGGCGCCGTAGTTGAGGCCCTCGGGCAGGATTATGCCGGCTATCACGTCTTTGTGGCGTCCCTCGGCCATCAGCTCAAGGGCGTCTTTGCCGTGCAGGCGCTTCAGCGCTTCGTTGAGCTCGGCGTAGAAAGGTGCCTCGGTGATGCTGGCCAGCAGTTTGTCGGGGTCGCTGCCGGGCTTGGGCATGGCGTCAGCCCCGTTTACGTAGGCGTATAGGGCCTTGAACATGCGCGAAGCGGCTCCGGATGCGGGCACGAACTTGCACACCTCGCCGCCGTCGGCCAGATAGCGCTGCCAGCGGGCTTCGGCCTGTCGCTGCATTTCATCGTCGAGGCGCAGGATGCCTGCTCCCGCTTTTGCCGATGAGTGGAGTTTCAGATAGGGAAATCCTGTTCTGAAGCGAGCAAGCTGCTCGTTGAGTTTTTCTTCAGATATGCCTTTCTTGCTCAGGAAGGCCGCGTCTTTGTCAGATAGCATTGTATGTATATTTTGAATTTGGATATCGGTGTGTGATGGCCTGGATTTGTGTCAGCGTATTCGCCTTACGCGCTTTATCAGGTTGTAGGCCGAGACCTTTCCGAGCTCGCCGGCCTTGCTCAGGTCGTCGATGCCTCCCTGTTCGTCACCGGTCTTAAGCTTGATGTAGCCTCGGTTGAAGTAAGCTTCGCCCATCGTGGGCTGTGTCTCTATGGCTTTTGTGTATGCGTCCATGGCCGAATCGAGGTCGCCCATGGCGTAGAGTATGTTTCCTTTGTCGTACCAGAGGGCCGAAGTGCGGGGCGAATATTCGATGGCTTTGTCGATGTCGGCAAGGGCTATTGTCAGGGTCTCGCGCCTTGAGCCTGAGAGCGATGATTTGTCATCGGGCGAGGCGTATGGCTCAGCCTCGAGCCTCTGGTAGTACCTGGCCTGGGCGCGCAGCATGTATGCCACGGCGTGGTCGGGGCTCATGGCCACGGCCCTGTCGAGGTCGGCTATCGCAGCGTCGTAGTTGCGCACGGTGATAAGGTCGAGGGCTCGGCCCAGATAGTCGATGGTGCGCGGATTGTGTGTGGCTATGTATGAGTTGTAGTAGTCGATTGACTCGAAGTGGCGCTTGATCAGATCTGTGTCAGAGAGGCGCACGGGCTTGCTGGTAACGAATACCATCGACCTCAGCATCCTCGAGGAGTTGATGTCGTCGATTTCCTTCATCGAGTATGTGTTCTCGCTCAGCTCTCCGGGCGATGAATACAGCGATATCTCGATGTAAGGCTCTATGTCGATCTGCATGTCGCGGTCTTGCACGCGGCCTCGGATAGCCTGGTTGTTGTAGTCGCCGTCGATGCGGGTGTCATTGTCGATGGTGAGCAGGGCGTTGAATCTGCCGGCGGCGGCTTCGCGCGTCAGCTCTTCGGGCTTGGTGTCGTCGGGGCGCTGGCCGGAGGGTCCGTCCGAAGCGATGATGCCGTCGGCCGGAGCTGCGGCATTCTTCTTGGCCAGGGCCAGAGCGTGCTCGTAGTCGGCTTTGGCGTGCTTCATGTCTCCTTTCTCGCGGTAGAATTCGCTGCGCATGAAATAGGCCGATGAGAATGCCGGCAGTTTGCCGATCACAGCCGAGATGTCGGCTATGGCCTTGTCAAATTCGCGCTTCTCGCTGTATACGATCGAGCGGTTGTAGAGTGCGCGCTCATCGTCGGGCGTGATGTTGAGCAGGCGGGTGAGATCCACGAGCGCCCGGTCGTTGTCGCCCACCTCCATCAGCAGAAGGGAGCGGTTGAAGAGCGCCGTCGAGCTCAGAGGCTCGAGGTCAAGGGCATAGTCAAAGTCGGCCATGGCTCCGAAATAGTCGTCGAGCTCATGGCGCACGAATGCGCGGTTGATGTATAGGCCTGCCACTCTTGGCTCGAGCTTGATGGCCTTGTCCATGTCGGCGAGGGCGCGCTCATAGTCTTTGTGCTTGTCTATGGCTATCGATGCGCGCAGCAGATATGGATTTAGCGAGTTGGGGTTGAGCTCTATTGAGCGGTCTATGTCTTTTTCGGCGGCGATGGTGTCGCCGGCGGCAAGGCGCAGTTTGGCTCTTGCCACATAGGCTTTGTCGTAGTTGCGGTAGTGCTTGAGGATTTCGGTTATCGTAGAGTCGGCCTGTGCGTTTAGGCCTTCGTCTTCCTGCGCGAGAGCCTTGTTGAAGAGGATGTTGCGGTTGTTGGGCAGCAGGGCGAGGGCTTGGTCGTAGTCGGCTATGGCTCCGTTGTTGAGGCCGCGATTCTGCCTGGCCACGCCTCTCACTTCCCATGCGTCGGGCAGGTAGGGATTGATCGATATGCACTTCGACGCATCCTCCTCGGCGCCCCTGTAGTCTTCGAGGTTGAGCTTGGCTATCGCCCTCATCAGATATGGCTGGGGCAGATATGGCTTTGCCTGGATGACTTGGTTGAAATATTGGATTGACAGAACGTAGTCCTCGAAATAAAGCGCGTTTTGGCCCACCCTGAGCACCTGGTCGGTATTGATTTGCGACCATCCGGCCAGCGATGATGCCAGAAAAACAGCGAGTATGGTTATATTATGGAAAAAAGCTTTCAACATGATGGCAAATTTAAAGAAAAAACTTCAATTTACCAAATGTTAAAGCGGGCCTTGGGAAGGCGCCCGCGCGCTTATCCGAGAATGATGGTCAGGATGTCGTCGGGATCAGAGACGATGTGGTCGGCGTACGTGGCCTTAAGCTCTGCAGCGGGGCGGAATCCCCATGTCACGCCCACTGATTCTATGCAGGCGCGCCTGGCGGTCTCCATGTCCACCCCGGAGTCTCCGATGTAGAGCACGTCGGCCTTGGGTGTGGGGCATTCGTTCAGGGCTGCGAACACTATCGAGGGGTCGGGCTTGCGGGGCATGCCGGCGGTGTTGCCGAGCACGGCTTTCCAGTTGGCCTCGGGGAAATACCTGCCGACGAGCTGTGTGACCGCGCTTTGGTACTTATTGCTCGTGACGGCGAGATTGACGCCGTTGGCGGTGAGTTTCTGCAGCAGTTCGGGTATGCCGGGATAGGGCACAGTGGTGTCGCAGCAGTGCTCGTCGTAGTACTTGCTGAAATGCACGAGCATTCGGTCTATGATCTGTGGGTACGCCTCTCCCGCCGGCAGGGCGCGCTCTATGAGCTTGCGCACTCCGTTGCCCACCATGTCAGGGTAGGCGGTGATCACGTGAGTGGGAAATCCCATCTCTTTCAGTGCGTAGTTCACGGCATTGCCGAGGTCTTCGATCGTATTGAGCAGGGTGCCGTCGAGGTCAAATATCGCGTAGGTTTTCATATCGGAGGGGGTGTTGTCGCGCTGATGGCGGTCAGAACGGATAGCCGACGGCGAAGTGGAAATTGACGTCGCGCCGCCAGCTTGGGTGAAACAATGGCCATGAATCCTGATTCATGGAGGGGTTGTGGGCCTTCACGCCGAGGTCAAGGCGCAGCAGGAAGTAGGTGAAGTCAAGGCGCAGGCCCATGCCGTATGAGGCGGCCAGCTGCTTGTAGAATTTGTTGAAGCGGAATACGCCGCCGGGCTGGTTTTCGTAGTCGCGGATGGTCCAGACGTTTCCGGCGTCGATGAATAGCGCTCCCTCAAACACCCAGAATAGCTTTGCGCGGTATTCCATGTTGAGGTTGAGCAGGATGTCTCCGCATTGGTTTATGAAGTTGGTGACTGAGTTTTTCGAGTCATAGGCTCCCGGCCCGAGGGTGCGCACTCCCCAGCCGCGCACGCCGTTGGCGCCGCCGGCGTAGAAGCGCTTCTCGAAAGGCACCATCGAAGAGTTGCCGTAAGGCACGGCCACTCCTCCGCCGGCGTGGAACGTGAGAGAGTTGCGGCGGTTGAAGTTGATGGTGTAGGTATAATCGGCCTCGGCCTTGAAATATTGGGCGTATTGGATGCCGAATACCTTGTAGGCGTCTTCATGCTTCCGCTGGCCCGAAATCTTTGACAGGGCGTAGAGCACGTTGCCGGCGAATTCGGCCGAGCCATGGAATGTGCGTATCGAGGGCTGGAACGAAGCGGTTTCGATCGACGACGAGGGTATGCGCCTGTTGGAGACGTATACGTTGATGCCTGTGCGCATGATGAAGTGGTCTTCGTAGCTGTAGCGCAGCAGGGGATTTGACGGGGCTATGGAGTCGAGGAAATTGAGCGTGCTCTTGGGCAGGCGCACGTAGTTGATGTCTATCAGGTCAAACTGATAGCGTGTGCGCCTGGTGCCGCGCCGGTGGCTCCATTTGTATCTCCACGCCGCGCCGGCTATGATGCGGGTGTATTCGGGACGCTCCTGGTAATTTCCCGAGAGGGCGAACTCTGTAGATGCCTTGCGGCGGCGCTTGTATTCGCTCGTGAGAAACGGAAATTCAAATTTCGGGAACGTTATGCCCACCTCGCCGGCGAATTCGGTGTATCGGTCGTTGATCAGGTTCTTGTAGTTGCCCGATATGTGCTCGTAGGCCCCTCTCACCTTCACGGTGAGCAGATTGGAGCGCTTGGCGAGGTTGCGGTGCTGGTAGGTGATGCCGGCTCCGAATCCGAGATCACCTTCCGAGTTGGTGCCCTCGAGTTCGAATGTGACGCCCTGCTTCTTGTTGCGCGACAGCAATATGTATGCGTCGAGGCCGTAGTCGGCCACCGGCTCGAGCACTATGTTGACGTATCGCAGTATGCCCAGCTGGTTGAGGGCCTCATAGGTGCTTTCCACATTGCGCGTGTTGTAGAGGTCGCCGGGGCGGAGGAAGCATTTCTCTTCAAGGATTCCGGCCCTGATGTATCGGTCCGGGCCATAGAGTATCTTCAGCCCCTTGGCGTCGACGGTGTCGCGGTCGGCGAAGTCGAGCGACGCCCCGCTGCGCTGCGCGTTGTAGTCGGTGACGAAGTAAACGTTGCGCAGGCGATATACATGGTGGTCGGGGTCGGGCGATGACGCGTAGGTGAATTTGTCTTCGATCACAGTGGCGCCTGGCGTAACGACCTCGGAGATATCGGCCTCGACTCCCGCTTCGGGCTGCAGTGGCGGATTTATGTGCATCGTGAGGGCCACGTCGCGCTCGCCGGCCACGGTGTCGGCCACGAAAGTCACATAGTCTTTGGCGAATGCGTAATACCCCTTGCGGCGCAGCAGGGCGGCGATGTCGGTGCGGTATTGGTCGAGTAGGGTGCGGTCGAGCAGGCTCCCGTCGATGCGGGGCAGCGCCGCTGTGTCGGCGTAGAAGATGCGGGCCACCGCCGTGTCGGGGATGTCATACCTCACCGAGGCTATGCGCATGGGCTTGCCTGTATGCACGTTGTAGGTCAGCTCCATGCGCTTTTTCCGATGGTTGGCCACTGAGTCTACCTCCACGCCGGCGTGGAGGTATCCCTTGTTGACGAGCGCTTGCCTGAGCTGCTGCTGCGATACCGTGGTGAGCGAAGGGTCGTAGACCACGGGCGCGTGCCCCAGTTTTTGCAGCCAGCGGTTGTACCAACGTGTGGTGTCGCGCCCCGAAAGGCTGTAGATGCCGAGCTGCATCTTTGCGAATCCGAGCACCTTGTGGTTGGGGGTCTGCCGCAGGTAGTTGTATAGGTCTGATGGCTTGACCGAGTCGTTGTCTACGCTTATGGTCACCTTGTCGAGCAGCAGGCGCCCCTCGGGCACGTGCTTGGTCGAGCTGCAGCTCCAGAGCAGAGCGGCTGCGATCATGGCTACGAGCGCGTAGGTCAATTTCCTGGTCATATCGAGAGGTCTATTGTCAAAGATTGGTGGCCGAGCGGATGTCGATGGCCCGGTTAAGGAGGGCAAACAAAAAAGAGAATGAGTAACGCAACCTATCGATTGTCAATTACTCATTCTCTGCGGTGCGGACGGGACTCGAACCCGCGACCTCCGGCGTGACAGGCCGGCATTCTAACCGACTGAACTACCGCACCTCGTTAAGGATTTGTTGGCATCTCGATGCCGTTCCTTTCGTTTTGCGTTGCAAAGTTACGGCGTTTTTTTCGATTCTCCAAATTTTTCAGCAACTTTTTTTCAAGAAAAATTGCATTAAAATGATAAGACACTTAAAATCAGAGAAATAAAAATTGGGAATTTTCGAGGTCGTTTTGTCCGTTATCCCCAAGTGCCGCAAAACGGGTGATCCGTCAGCGTCCGAAGATGAATGGCAGCACATACTCGTAGGGCACGTTTTTGCCCTCGGCTCTGGCTGGCGTGAAGCCTGACAGCTGGGCCACGCCCTCCATTATGCACTTTTCCCAAGTGGTGTATTGCTCGGCGTCGCGGTAGTGGCCGTCGACATTACGCACGCATTTTATGGTGGAAGTGTCGATGTCGCCATTCGGCATCACCACAAATGAGCAGTAGATGCGCTTCTGGTGGCTGTAGACATGAGGCACGTGCATCACCTTCTTCAGATCGGAATACAGCGTCTTGGTTCCCCCGGGATATTGGGGAGTGGCTTCGACGCGGTCGATGTTGGTGTAGATGCCGTCGGCTCGCGACGGACCCTTGCGCTTGCCTCCGGCGTAGGGAGTTGTGGGGCGGGGCTTCACCACCTCGGGCGCGGCCTCCTTCACCTCCATGTAGTCGTCGATGGTGGCGTTGAGCGTGAGCACATGCTGGAAGGCCACGCAATAGTCGAAAGTCTCGGCGGGGATGAATCCGGGCAGTTTCTTGATCGCCTCCTTCACGGCTTTCTCGTAGGGGGTGGCAGGCCCACCGGCGGTGAATGTGCCGTCGGGCTGCTTGTGCAGGAATTCGATGCCGCCGTAGTCGATCTCGCCGTAGCGCGACACCTTGAAGGTGCAGAATACGGGCAGGTCGCGTCCCTGTATGCCCGGGTTGGGGATCTGAGCGTCAAAGTACATGCGCATTGGGCCATCGCCGCCCGGGAACTCTGGTATGCTCATCACGGTGTCGCGCAGGGTGTAGAGCCTACCGTCCTCCTCTATAGTCTGCGCGTATGCGCCAAATGCGCCCGCCAAAGCGAGCGCGGCTGATATTATCAGTGATTTCATGTCTTGAAATGTCTTTTTGATAGGATTGATCACTGCAAAATTACACAATTAACCGTCACCCACAAAAACATTCCCGCATTTTAACAGAAAGAGGCGTGAATCTTCACGCCTCTTTCTGGTTGACCTTAACAACCTTGAAAATATGTATTTCGTCAATTATTTGTGTTATGAATTCGCAAATAATCTCTGTCCCTGTTCCGTAAGTCGATATTCTTGTTTTGAACTTGTAGGTTTGTCAGGATTGGTCATCTCCACATAACCCGCTCCCATCAATGGTGACAGGAGATTTCGTTTAAGGAGTTTGGCTGAATTTATCTTCAGAGCATTGGCTAAGTGGCCTGCTGAAAGACTTTCGTCTTTCAGCAGGCATAAGAGATCTATGGAAGCGGATATCAGGCGCAGCTGTTTGTCTGGAATATTTGACTTGGTCAAGACTTGGCCAAAAACTTGTCCGAGTAGTTGCGATAGAATGCTTTTGTTGGGGATAAGACTTTGGATGATAGATTCTTTTACTTGGCTGTTGACTTGTCCTAAATTTGTGTCCAAGTCAACCTGCCTGATTATGTTGCCCACTGATGTGCTTATCATGTCTTTGCGGCATGGTATGGTCATCAGGAAATATGAGCGGTCTTCGTTGGTGTCAATTTCTGCCGGCGAAGATCCATTGTCTCGGAGCGACTTTTGGATTGTAGGTATGCCGGTTGACCGCCCTTCGGTCAAGTCAAGTTCTTTCAGGAAATCTCCAAGCCTGCGGTTCCTGTATCTGCGAGCCTTAAGCTTTTTTGCCGCCTTGATAGCCTCAGCGCTTATGGAGCGGTCAGGTCCTGCGTAGCTCAATATATCGATATGTGTGGGCTCAATAGTGATCTCTACAGGCTCCCGTTCTTGATAATCACGATGATATAAGGCATTTACAACCGCCTCCTCAAAGGCCTGATAAGGATAATTGTATGTTTTGGCGGACTTTTCGTCGTCAGTTGGTTTTGCGATCCGTTTCTTCATGACATTTGTCCGGAGATAGGATAAAGTCTCATGGATCATTTTCGGCACAGGCCCCGTTATTTTGGGAACTTCAATCATGAAGTCGGGGTTTTCAATACTGCCCTCCGGGAAAAGCACAATGTCTACTTGTGTTACAGGGAAGAACTTTTCAGGATGATCGCAAAACATCATGGCCGCAACATTCTTTATCAGACGATTTTCAGAAGGCCCGACAAGCAGGTCCATTTCGTCAAGTATGTCCATTAGGGGCCTGTTGATGAAATTGTCAGCCAATTTGCTCTTTACATTTTTGAGATGTTCATACACCAATACGCCTGAAATGTCGTTTATCGTGATTGATTCATTGCCCCTATCATCAAAAGGCGTCCGGTTGGCAAGTTCTCTTACTTCATCGAGAGTTTCGCCTTTAGCCTCAATTGTAGAGGATTTGCTGCGTATATAGTATTTCATCGGCGACTTTTTCTTAGAGACGACGCTCTCGGCCACACAATATGGTCTGTTCGGACCCGATGGTACCCAGATGGCAAGGATGATTTGTCCATCGACTTCTTCTGGAGATACCTTTGTGTTGTAGGATATTGATTGAAGATTGGAAGATGAAATTTTTGCGTCGTATCCTACCATATCTTTGAGAATACCGTCGACTGACTCTAAAGGCACGCCTTTGACAGGGCGCTTTGCTATGCCATTTTCGTCTTGCTCTACGCCCACAAGTATGTATCCGCCACCTGTGTTTTCCAAGTCAGTGGCGAATGCGCATATGGTATGATAGATCTTATCCGGATTCCATCCCGCTTTAAATTCGATACGATTAGACTCAATTTTTCTCTTATTGAGCAAATCTTCAATATTTATCGGTAATGCCATATTCGACGCGTATAATTTATATTCCCTTCAATGTTGTGCGATAAGACTATTTGCAATCTTCCAATCGTTAGAGGTCAAAGACAGTCAAGGTCGTCTCTGAGGCTACCGGTCCCCCGGTCAGATCTTTATATAGATGCGCTTGCGGTAGAGGATGTAGCCCACGCACCAGTTGAGCATCACGAAGAGCAGGGCGAAGAGCAGAGACGACAGCGTCGGGTCTCCGCCGCACAGGGGTGTCAGCAGGTGATTGTAGATGTATCCCTTGAGCGATATCATGCCGCTCTGCGCTTCGGCCGACGGCACACGTATGAAGCCTATCAATATGGAAAGGATGGCTCCGAGGCAGTACATGAAGAGCGGATTGATACCGAATGCCTCAAAGAAACGGCACCAGCGCTTGTGGCCCTTGATGTCTATGATCCAGATGAGCAGCCCGAGGAAGGAGGCCGCCATGCCGCAGGTAGTGAATACGAATGTCGGCGACCATATTTTCTTGTTGATGGGGCAGCCGTAGCTCAGCAGCAGGCCGCAGAATGTGAGGATTGTGCCCACGATGAAGAGCTTGTTGATGCGCAGGTTGTTGTCTTTGGTCGACACGATCAGGCTGCCGCAGAGGAAGCCGATGAGGCAGTGGGCAATGGAGGGGAGAGTGGAGAGCAGGCCTTCGGGGTCGAATTTCAGGCGCACGCCGTCGATGGTGTCGGCATACATGTGGTCAGGTCCCAGCACCTTGTGGTCAACGATCGAAATCACATTGTGGTCGGCGAATTCAAATCCGTGGCCGAAGAGAAGCACCAGAAAGTAGGCGACAAGGATGCCGGCAGCTGTCAGGGCAAGCTGGCGCTTGCTGAGCAGCACGGCCAGCAGGGCTGTGGCTCCGTAGCAGAGAGCCAGGCGCGGCATGACGCCGAGGATGCGTATGTGGCTGAAATCAAACAGAGCATCCATCACCGACACCTCCGGATTGCGCATGCCCGCGAGCATCCGCCCGAACCACGCTATGAAGAGGCCTATGAGGAAGATGACCACCGTGCGGCGCAATATCTTGGCCACGCACGGCCATGACCAGGAGAAGTCATAGCGGCGGAGAGAAAAATAGGTCGATATGCCCATGATGAACATGAAGAACGGGAACACCAGGTCGGTGGGCGTCAGTCCATGCCACGGGGCGTGGGCCAGGGGTGCATAGATGTTGCCCCATGATCCGGGGTTGTTCACAAGTATCATTCCCGCGATGGTGATGCCTCGAAGTATGTCGAGGGCGAGGAGGCGCGATGACGCTTTGGGTGTCGAAGTTTGCGGCATTTTGATTTTGGTTAAGGCGTTATGCAAAATGATATGATTGGTCGCGGTGCCGGCTTCCCGGCATCGCATTGCAAAAATAGGCAATATCCCCGTAAATACCAAAAAAGAAATACCCCCGGCGCACTTCAAAATGCGCCGGGGAGGGTACAGGCGAGGCCGTTGTATCAGCGGTTGACGTATTTCTTGGTTTCGACCTTGCCGTTGTCGTATGTCGTCTTCACGATGTATGCCTTGCCGTCGGCATAGCCTGGAGCAGGCACCTCGATGCCTTGGAGGTTGAAATAGCGTGTGGACACTGCCACTGCGTCGCCGTCGGCCACATCGTCGATACCGGCAAGCCCCGACAACGGCAGATAGTTCTTGAAGAATTTCCACATCCAGGCGCTTTTGTAGGCTTCAATCGATTCATCGGGTACATAGACCGGCACTGTGTCAAGATTCTTGTTTCCGAAAAGATAGTAGCTCTGGTTGGTATAGGTGGGAGGCACGGCGGCGCGCACCACAATTTTGTCGGCATTGATGTTGCTGAAAGCAGCCACATCGATGGTCTCGACCGTGGAGGCTATGTCGATATATTTTGCCGAAGAGCAGTTTGAGAATGCGTAACCGCCGATTTCGGTATACCCCTCGGGTATGACGATTTCCTTGATGGGACCCGAATTCTGGAACGAAAAATCAGGTATCTTTTTCACATTTTCAGGATATGGCTCTATTTCTATTGACTCAAGCACCTTA
This sequence comes from uncultured Muribaculaceae bacterium, assembly GCA_947525975.1. Lineage (GTDB taxonomy): Bacteria > Bacteroidota > Bacteroidia > Bacteroidales > Muribaculaceae > CAG-873. The sequence continues at coordinate 15,876 of CANNVE010000037.1, forward strand.
TTCTGATAGAATGCCTGATTGCCCCATGTCTCGAGCTTGTTGCCGATTTTCACGCTCTTTATGGCCCAGCCGTTGTTGAATGCCGACATGCCTATCGACTTGACTGACGCTGGCACGTTCGCTGCCATTTTGCGGCAGTTTGAAAATGCGCTTGAGCCTATGTATTCCAGCCCCTCGGGGAGGTCGTTGGTCACCATTGATGTGCAATACACGAAAGCTGAGCGGCCTACGTATTTGAGCGTAGAAGGGAATGTCACGCGGGCCATGGCTTGATTCGTATTCATGAAGTCGATCGCGATCGAGTCCACACCTTCGGGTATGTCGTATTCAGTGCCGCGCCCTACGGGATAGGCGAGCGCGGTCTTGCCTGAAGCGGTGTAGAGCACGCCGTCGATTGATTTGTACATCGGGTTTCCGTCTTCCACGTTTATGGCCTTCAGCTTGTCGTTCATGCCGAAAACCGCGCCCAATTTGACACATCCAGCCGGAAGCTCCGATAGATTCTCCAGATCGCGGGCCACAGAGAGGGCGTTGTCCTGAATTTCTTCGATGCCTGTGCCCATGTCGAGTGTGACGATGTCTGAGCCGTTGAAAGCGGCCTTCTTTATGATGCGCACTGTGTTGGGCAGTTTCACCGAGGTCACCTCCGCATCCTGGAAGGCGTATTCGCCTACTCCTACCACCTTGTAGGTGATGGCGCCGTTTTTCACCACGGCAGGAATCGTCATGTCGCCTTTGTATGAGCCCTTGGCCACCTCCACGCCGCTGCCGTCCTCGAGCAGTGTGTAGTTGATGCCGTCAACAGTGAATACTTCGGCCCGCGCGGTAGCGACTCCGGCGCCGGCAAGCATTGTCATAAGACAAATCTTGAGTAAATTCTTTTTCATACACAAGAATTTTAGTGGGTTAGAGAAGTTGGTTGTATCTATTGGTATTTGCCGGATGAGGCTGCGGACAGCGGGGTGGCGATGCCCGCAGCCTCGTTAAGCAAATGTGATGATGGGGTAGTTATTTCACAATCACTTTCTTGCCGCCGACGATATATGTGCCCGCCGGCAAGAGGTCTCTGTCGCTGCCCATGTTGATGCCTTTGAGATTGATGTAGTCTCCCCGGGTATCCATGTCGTCAGATCCTACAGCGCCGATGCCGGCAGATTTGATAACAAATGACATTGGGCCGCTTATGTCGATGTATTTGCGGGTCTTGGCGTCATAATATTGTAGATACGCCACATAGATTTCACCTTCGGTGGCCGAAAGTGCGCCTCCGAATGTGACTTCGGCCGATGCGTTTGGCAGGATGTAATATATGGGCGATTCCATGCGGTTGATAAGAGAGAATGCGCCGTCGGTCTCGGTGCCTACAGCCAGATATAGATGCTCGGAGAAGTAGCCGGTCTCGGATGTGACGGTGGCCTTTACGCGCACATTGTTGGGGTCGACGCTATTGGCATTGGCTATTTCAGCGTGGGAGGCCGAGGGCGTCGCCTTGCCCGGATATGGGTTGATGGTGACTTCGATGGGCTCGCTTATGATTTTGCCTGTCTCCGATACCACAAACACAAGTGTGTATTTGCCCTTCAGACGTTGGTTGGTGAAGTTTCCTGTGTAGGTGAATGTCGACTCCTCGCCGGCCTTGGCGCTGACCACTATGTCCGCCCCCTGGAAATCGCTCACGAAGTCATCTCCATAATATTCGCCGAGCACAGGGGCGATCTTGCTGTAGAAATTACGGTCGCCGGTGCCTTCGATGCTTGCGGTGAGCGTGAAACCGCCTCCGGCGTAGAGTGGAGTGCCAAATTCTATTTTGGAAACCTCAACATCGGCGGGGCGAGGCTTTTCGAATAGGATGCTGTCGCTTTTGACGGTGGCCAGCGTAAAAGTCTGCACGCTTTGCTCCACCAGGAAGTCCTGCCATTCTTTGCCATTGACTCTGCATGCCGCGTAGACGCTGTAGGTGCCTTCTTCGAGGCCTTCGGGCACCACCATGGGATATTCTCTCCAGCCGCGCATGCTTCCGAGCTCGCGGTCTACGATGCCGTAACATTCCTGATATGTGGCAACGCCTGTGGCGTTTTTCACGAATTTAAGGCCGTAGGTCACGGTGACGGCATCCATGTTGAAATTCCAGAATCCGCCTGTCTCCTCGGTGGTGCCCACGATGATGGTGTCGCCGAGCACAGTGTTGTAGTCCGGGCTTATGACCATGCCGGCGTCTGCGGCCATCACGGGAGTCCATTCTTCGGCAGGCTTTGGTTCGTACAGGCCGGGGAGCAGCTGCTGGCTTGTGTTGTAGCCCGATGATGTTCCGCCTATGCCTTGCGAGCCGGGATTGAGGGCGTTAAGCACGAAATAACCGTCTGACATGCCTCCCCATCCCCAATTGAAATGGAAATAGCCGTCGCCGTTGTATCCGTCGCACACGAAGGCATGGCCTCCGCCGCTGCTTTGGCCGCAATAGAGGAGCGGGCCGTTTTTGACAAGGTAGTCGTAGACATAGTTGTTAAGATCTTCGAAACTTAGCCAATCACCGAGCACAATGCCCACTTGCGAGCATCCCAGATAGTTGAAGGCGCCTTGTGCGGCATCGACCGATGTGGCTCCGCTTTGTGAGGGCGAGTAGTTCATCTTTGAGGCATATCCGCAGGCAAGCATCAGGTTGGCCACTGCCTTGTTTTGCTCTGGCGTTGTTTGGTCGTTGTAGATGTTGGCCATTTGGTCCCACTGCAGCGGGATGGTGTCAAATTGGCATTCGAGGTTGCCTCCGCCGCTCGTCCATTTGTATGACACGGTGCCGGTGGCCTGACGAGGAAATTTGTGGTAGTTGAGTACTTGTGCCTCAGCTGTTGCCATGCATCCGGTCACCGAGCGCCTGCCGTTGAGCATGGGGCAAAGGTCGTTGTATGGGGCGCTTTGGTTCCAGTAGGTAGTCACCAATGGCTGTATCGGCTGCTTTTCCATGGCAGCCCTGGGTCGGGCATACGCGCCGCGCGAATATCCGCTCTTCTCGGCTGCGGCGATCTGGGCCGCATAGCCGTCGAGCCATTGGCGCATGTTATAGGGGATATTCTGCGGGTCAAACGCGCCATTGTCGCTATATCCGAGTATTGCCTCATACGTCAGGTCGCTTGCGCTCACCACGCAGAATCCTTCGGCGCTCCCCACCGGGGTGAACACGTATGCCGCCGGCGTATCCGCGTCGTCTGTGAGCGTGAAAGCCAGGCGCGGAGTCTCTATTCCCATCGCGGCCTTTTTGGCGAAGCGTGTGCCTTCTTTAGCGCCGGCAGGCTTCAGCGCCCTCTGCAGTGCCGCTTCCGGCGACAGGATTTCAGCCTGGGCCGATGATGCGACTGCCGCGGCCAAAGAGACGCATATGATGCTTTTTATGTTAGGTTTCATTTTAGGTCGGTGTTATCTGTTAATGAATTTGATGGTCTTGATGTCTCCGTTGCTGTAGAGAGTGCGTGCGAGGTACACTTTGCCGTCAGGATGCTTAGGAGCATCCACTTCTGCGCCAAGCAGATTGTAATAGGTGACGGACACGGCCTCGGCTTGTGTGTCTCCGTCAACATCAGTGATGCCGTTGTATTCGGTCAGCGGCCTGTAGTTCGTAAAATATTCCCACATGCCGGCTGCCTTGTATGCGTCGATTGATGCGGCGGGGACATATACGGTGGCTGTCTCAAGGCAGTTGGGGCTGAATAGATAGTAGTTGAGGTTGGTCACCGTAGGAGGCACCTCTGCCCTGACAATGATGACATCGGGGGCGGATGTGCCGAATGCGGATGAGCCTATGGTGGCAAGAGTGGATGGCAGATCCACTTTCTTCACTTTCGCGCAGCTGAGAAAAGCCTCCCCGCCGATGCTTTCGTATCCTTCCGGCACGATGATCTCCTCAAGTGAATTGCAGCCCTTGAACGAAACGAAAGGTATCTCCTTTATGCTCTCCGGATTGGCCTCGATGGTTAAAGTCTTCGCGGCTCTGTTTTGGTAGAATGTCTGTTCGCCCCATTTTGTGAGTTTATTTGAGATGTATATCTCGGGGAGCATATAGCAATTGTTGAAGGCTGTCATGCCTATCTCTTTTACGCTGCTCGGCACAGTCACCTCCAGCACTCGGCAGTTGGAGAATGCGTTGGCCGCGATGACCTCAAGCGATTGGGGCAGATCGTTGGTGGCCACCATGTTGGTGCAGTAAGTGAAAGCGTTTCGGTCTATGAATTTGAGATTGGCCGGAAATGTGATCTTTTCTATTGCCTTGTTGGTGTTCATGAAGTTGGCGCTGATGGTGTCAACCTCGTCAGGGAATGCGAACTCCGCGCTTTTGCCAAAGGGGAAAGCGAGGGCGGTGCGGCCCGATTTGGTGTATATCACGCCGTCGATTGATTTATACATCGGATTGTCAGGCGCCACGTTAAGCGCTTTGAGTGATGTGTTCATAAGGAACACCCCGTTGGGATCGATACTGACGCAGCCTGCCGGAATTTCTGACAGGGATGAAAGGCTGCGCACCACAGAGAATGCTCCTTCCTGCAGTTCTTCAATTCCCGTGCCCATGTCAACGCTCTCCACATCAGAGCAGTTGAACGCCATCTCCTTGATGATGCGCACGGTGTTGGGGAGCTTTACCGACTTTACCTCACTGTAGCTGAAGGCATCCTTTCCCACGGCCACGACTTTATAGGTTATGGCGCCGTTCTTGACGGTTGGGGGTATCACCAGGTCGCCGGTGTATTTGCCGGCGTACACTTCGACGCCGCTGCCGTCATCAAGCAGGCTGTAGTTGACGCCGTCAACGGTGAATGTTTCCGCAGCTGCTGTAAGCGCACCGCTTGCGGAAATAAATGTCATAAGACAAACCTTGAGTAGATTTTTCCTCATATTGATTATGGATTTGATGGAATTGCGCCTTGGATCGGAACCTTTCGGTATAGTTATGAGAGAGGCGTGAATTTTGGCTTTAATGAAAAAATGTGATAGAACTTATCTTAAAATCTACGATTCGTAAAAATTTTTCGGCTTTTGCTTGCAAAGTTATACATAGTTTGTGAAAACACAAATTTTTATCCAAAAAAAATAAAAAGAAGATTGAAAAAAGCGAAAAATATGGATAGATTGTCGTAGAATCAGTGGAAAGCTCAAGGCTGGAGCATAGTGTCAATAGGAGATTTTATGTAAGTGGAGGTGCGTTTCTCCGAAACGCACGGGCCAACCATTGCCGACTTCCATAGGTTAAGGAGCAGCCAAGGTTATGCCCGCGGTGAGCGGCCTCGGGATAGTCGTATTCGCTTTTTACTGACGGAGGCTGTCTGACAAGTGTCAGACAGCCTCCGTGTGAGTTTGTTGATATGTGTTGTCGGGATATGGTGTTATTCCCCTGGGCTGATTGGAATTTTGGGTTCGGGAGTCGGTTTGTCAGAGGGTTTGGGAGTTGGCTTGTCGGTGGGGGCAGGAGTCGGCTTGTCGGTGGGTTCGGGAGCCGGCTGCACCGGTACTTGTGGCTCTTCGGGCTTTTCCTCGGTCTTTTTGCCCGAACTGGTGATTGCGTTGACAGCGCTTGGCCTTGTGGGCTTTGAGGATGCGGCAGTGTCGGTTTTTTCCTGCTTGAGAGCACCCACAGCGCTTATTATGCCAGATTCTTCTTCCGGTTTTTGTGATTCGGAGGTTGATGTCGCAGTCTGTGCCTTGGCCGGCTTTTGTGTCTTGGTCGGTTTTGAGGCCGGAGCCTGCGATGCGTTGGCAGCGGGCTGGGGCTGAGCCTCCTCTATCTGCTCGGCGGCGTTTTCCTTTGTGGTCGGGTCATCAGGCTTGTCTCTTAGGAAGAGAGCTGCGGCCACAGCCGCCACCACCGCCACTATGCCCACGATGGCTATCATGCGCCAGGGCATCTTGCCTGCAGCGGCTGATTTGCCGGGCATGGCCGAAGGGGAGGGCATTGAGCCGTCGAGCATCGCTTCGGTAGTGTTGAAGTATGCTGCATCGGGCTCGGGGAGGGCGCCGTCTACGATCTGGGCGATGCACATTGTCAGATTGTCAGACGCGCCGGCCTTGTATACGGCCTCCTTTATGCTTGCCATAAGGCTGTCGAGATCG
>CANNVE010000038.1 GCA_947525975.1 uncultured Muribaculaceae bacterium
TGTAAATGACAGTGTAAATGACAGTGTAAATGACAGTGTAAATGACAGTGTAAATAGTCTGAATGCAACTGAAAACAAAGTTTATACCGCTATCAAGCGTAATAGAGAGGTTACGTATTCTGACCTAATGAATATGTTTAACTTATCTCAAGCAACTATAGCACGTGCTTGTAGTGAACTTAAGAAAAAGGGATTTATCGCTCGTGAAGGCTCTGACAAAACCGGCAAATGGGCAATCCTAAAATAAAAAAAATCTCTGACAATCGTAGTTTTTAACCCACAAAGAAGCAGACTCGGGAGGCGGTTGCAAAATCAGTAGGTAAAATCAGTGGGCAGAGATTGATTATTTCCTTAAGATTTAGTAATTTTGCAGTCTGAATCCAAGTTTACGCAACATAAACAAAAATCATATACGCTATATGCTATCTGCAAAGGAAATACGAGAGTCATACAAAGACTTCTTCCGCGGCAAAGGACATCACATCGTGCCTTCGGCTCCGATGGTGATCAAGGACGACCCCACGCTGATGTTCACCAACGCCGGCATGAACCAATTCAAAGACATCATCCTTGGCAACAAGGCTGCAAAATACCGCCGCGTGGCCGACTCGCAGAAGTGCCTGCGCGTATCGGGCAAGCACAACGACCTCGAAGAGGTGGGAATGGATACGTACCACCACACCATGTTTGAGATGCTTGGCAACTGGTCGTTTGGCGACTATTTCAAGCACGAAGCCATCGACTGGGCATGGGAATACCTCGTGGACGTGCTCAAGCTCGACCCCAAGCGCCTATACGCCACTGTATTCGAGGGCGCTGCCGACGAAGGCCTGAGCCGCGACGACGAGGCAGCCGGATTCTGGGAAAAGCACCTGCCCGCCGACCACATCATCAACGGCAACAAGCATGACAACTTCTGGGAGATGGGCGACACCGGCCCATGCGGCCCCTGCTCGGAAATCCACATCGACCTGCGCAGCGACGCCGAGCGCGCGCAGATCGACGGACGCGAGCTGGTGAACCATGACCACCCGCAGGTGATCGAGATCTGGAACCTCGTATTCATGCAATACAACCGCAAGGCCGACGGAAGCCTTGAGCCCCTGCCGGCAAAGGTGATCGACACCGGCATGGGATTTGAGCGCCTGTGCATGGCCCTGCAGGGAAAGACCTCAAACTACGACACTGACGTCTTCACCCCCCTGATCGACAAGATCGCCGCCCTCTCGGGCAAGAAATACGGCGAGGACGCGAAGGTGGACATCGCAATGCGCGTGATCGCCGACCACGTGCGCACCATAGCATTCTCCATCGCCGACTCTCAGCTGCCCTCAAACGCAAAGGCCGGATACGTGATACGCCGCATCCTGCGCCGAGCCGTGAGGTACGCCTACACATTCCTCGACCAGAAGGACGCATTCATGTACCGTCTCATCGACACCCTGATCGAATCAATGGGCGAAGCCTACCCCGAAATAGCCCAGCAGCGTGATCTGATCATGAAGGTGATCAAGGAAGAGGAGGATACCTTCCTGCGCACCCTGGCCAACGGCATACGCCTGCTCGAAAGCGCCATCAGCGCAGCCCGCAAGGCCGGAAAGAACGAAATCTCGGGCAAGGAGGCATTCACGCTCTATGACACATACGGTTTCCCCCTGGACCTCACCGAGCTCATCCTCAAGGAGAACGGCATGGACCTCGACCACGCCGAATTTGACAAGGAGATGGAGGCACAGAAGACCCGCGCACGCAACGCCGCTGCCGTCGAGGCCACCGACTGGATCACAGTCAACGAAGGCGAGCAGGAATTCGTGGGATATGACAACTTTGAGGTCGACACCAAGATACTCCGCTACCGCAAGGTGAAGCAAAAGGGCAAGGAATACTACCAGATAGTGCTGGAAAAGACCCCGTTCTACGCCGAAATGGGCGGACAGGTGGGCGACCGCGGCACTCTGGCCTGCGGCGACGAGGTGATCGAAATCTACGACACCAAGCGCGAAAACGGCATGGGAGTGCACCTCTCGGCCAAATTGCCGTCTGACCCCTCGGCCAAATTCACAGCAGCCATCGACCGGAAAGCGCGCATGGCCACAGCCGCCAACCACTCGGCCACCCACCTGCTCCACGCAGCCCTGCGCCAGGTGCTCGGCTCGCATGTAGAGCAGAAAGGCTCGTTTGTGTCGCCCGAGGTGCTGAGGTTCGACTTCTCTCACTTCCAGAAACTCACCCCTGAAGAAATACGCAAGGTGGAGCATCTGGCCAATGCCAACGTGCGCAAGGCCATACCGCTCGACGAGCGCCGCAATATGCCGATAGCCGAAGCCCGCGAAATGGGGGCGATGGCTCTCTTCGGCGAGAAATACGGCGATGAGGTGCGCGTGATCAAGTACGGCGACTCTGTAGAGCTCTGCGGCGGCACCCACGTGCCCAACACCGGCAACATCGGCATGATACGCATTGTGTCGGAAAGCAGCATCGCAGCCGGCATACGCCGCATCGAGGCCATCACTGCCGAAAACGTAGAGAACGCTTTTGACGCGATGGCCGACACGGCAAAGGATGTGGCGGCATTCTTCAACAACACCCCCGACGTGGTGGCTGCAATACGCAAGTCGATCGAAGACAACGCCGCCATGAAGAAGCAGGTGGAGGAATACTTCCAGGAGCGCATCAACAACCTTGTGGCCGACTCTCTGGCAAAGGCCGAGACTGTAGACGGAATCACCGTGGTGACAATGACCGGAGTGAGGCTGCCCGAAGCCGTGAAGAACGTGGCTTTCGGCGTGCGCGCCAAGAGCCCTGAGCACACCGTGTTCATAGGAGCCACAGTAGATCCCGCGCAAAAGCCCCTGCTGACGCTGATGATCACCGAAGACCTCGTGAAGAGCGGCCTCAACGCAGGCGCCATCATACGCTCCGCGGCCAAGGAAATCAAGGGAGGCGGAGGCGGCCAGCCCGGATTCGCCCAGGCCGGAGGCAAAGACGCCGAGGGCATAGCCCGCGCCTTCGAAGCCATGAAGGCCGCGATACACTGATCGCCCCATCTCTATCAGCATAACCAAGCGGGCCGTAGGGACTTTTTGGGTCCTTAAGGCCCGCTTGGCTTCAAACCCACCAATGATCGATGAACACCACTGACAGCAGAGGCGGAGCATCCGCCCTTTACCATACCTTCGGCTGCAAACTCAATTTCGCCGAGACGTCAACGCTCGCCCACATGCTGGAGGAGCGCGGCGTGACGCGCGCCATGCCCGGGGAAGACCCAGACTTTGTGGTGGTGAACACTTGCTCTGTCACCGAGGTGGCCGACCGCAAATGCCGCCAGACGATACGTTCCTACCACCGCCGATACCCGTCGGCCGCAATCCTGGTCACAGGCTGCTACGCACAGCTCAAATGCGAGGAGGCGGCTTCGCTGCCCGGCGTGGCTCTTGTGGCCGGAAGCAACCAGAAACTGCAGATCGCCGACTTCGTGACCCATCGCATCGAGCACGGCGCTGAAGCCGTGCCGCAGGTGATGCACACCGCATCGCGCGATTTCCGCGAATTCGCCCCGTCATGCTCCAAAGGGGATCGCACCCGCTATTTCCTGAAGGTGCAGGACGGCTGCGACTACTGGTGCACATACTGCACCATACCCGCCGCCCGCGGACGCAGCCGCAGCGGCACCATCGAGCAGCTTGTGGGCCAGGCTCGCGAGGCCGCCGCCCAAGGCGGAAAGGAGATTGTGATCACCGGGGTGAACATCGGCGATTTCGGCAAAGGCCGATCCGACACTTTTTTCGACCTGATCAAGGCTCTTGACAAGGTGGAGGGCATAGATCGATACCGCATATCGTCGATCGAGCCCAATCTGCTCACCGACGAGATAATCGACTGGTGCGCCGGCTCGCGGGCATTCATGCCCCACTTCCACATACCGCTGCAATGCGGCAGCGACCGTGTGCTCGAGCTGATGCGCCGCCATTACGACACCGCCCTTTTCCGCGAAAAGATAGAGCGCATACGCAAGGCTATCCCCGATGCCTTCATCGGAGTAGACCTGATCGTCGGCGCTCGCGGAGAGACCGAAGAGCTTTTCGCCGAGTCGAAGGCTTTCGTAGAGTCGCTGCCCATATCGAGGCTGCACGTATTCCCCTACAGCGAGCGCCCCGGCACACGCGCCTTGGCCATCGACCATGCGGTATCGGCTCAGGAAAAGCAGCGTCGCGACCACGAAATGCTGGCTGTAAGCGAAGAGAAACTGCGCGGCTTCTGCCGGAAATACGTCGGTGCTCTGCGCCCCGTGCTGGTGGAGCACACCGTGTCGGAGCAAGGCATGATGTCAGGCTTCACCGACAACTACCTGCGCGTGCACATACCCGCCGACCAATCGCTGGCCAACAAGATAGTGATGTGCCGTCTCGACTCGCTCGACCCCGACACGCTTGAGTTCAACGGCAGCCTCGCTCCCAACGCCTGACCTACGATGAAAATACTCCACGCCATACTGCAAGCTTTGCTCAACGCCACAGCGCGCCTGCCATTCAGGGCCATCTACGCCCTGAGCGACGTGGCTTTCGCCATAGCCTACCATCTGGTGCGCTACCGCAGGAAAGTGGTGATGAAGAATCTGCGCGAATCATTTCCCGGCAAAAGCGAAAAGGAGCTGCGCTGCATAGCCCGTCAATTTTACCGTGACTTTGCCGACTACGTATTCGAGTCGATCAAATTGCTGCGCATCACCGATGAGGAGATAAAGCGCCGCATGACATTCGACGGCATGGAGACCGTGGACCGCATCCTTGGCGAAGGCCGGTCGATAGCCGCGTATTTCTCCCACTGCTTCAACTGGGAATGGGCGCCGTCGATCACGCTCTGGAGCTCGATGCCAAACTATGCCGTCGCAGGCACCGGCGCGGCTTTCTGCCAAGTATACCGCCCTCTGCGCGACCAATGGTTTGACTCCCTGATGCTGAAGATCAGAGGACGCTTCAATCCCATCTCCGTGCCCAAGCAGCGCACCCTGCGCGAGCTGCTCACCCTCAAGCGCGACGGCATCCCGTCGATCACCGGATTCATGTCTGACCAGAAGCCGAGCCACGGCGACCCCACCTACGTCACCACATTCCTCAACCATCCGACAGCGATGATCACAGGCACCGAGACCGTGGCGCGCCGCCTGGGCATGGCTGCCGTGTATTGGGACATGACGAAACTGGGCCGCGGCCACTACAACATATCAATAAGGCTCATAGCCGAGAATGTCGCCGACACGGAGCCGATGGCCGTGACTGCCGAATACACGCGCCTGCTGCAGGCCACCATCGAGCGCCAGCCATCGATCTGGCTATGGACCCACAAGCGCTGGAAGATACCCGTGAATATCGAAAACACCAATTCTCAACCCATAAATACGAAATAAATTGAAGGTCGCGGTCATCATACTCAACTGGAACGGAGAGAAACTCCTGCGCGAGTTTCTGCCACAGGTAATGTCAAACACCAATCTCGACCTTGCCGACGTGATCGTGGCCGACAACGGCAGCACCGACCGATCGCTCGAAGCGGTGGCTGAGATAGCGCCAAAGGCAAAAACGCTGGCCTTCGACCGCAACTACGGGTTTGCGGGCGGATACAACCTCGCGATCGAGCAGACTCGATACCCCTACACCATGCTCCTCAACTCCGATGCCGCTCCGGCACCGGGCTGGATCGAGGCTATGCTGGCCTTCATGGAGTCAAATGCCTCTGTGGCGGCTGCCCAGCCCAAGATACTGAGCTACGCCGACAAGAGCCGGTTTGAATACGCCGGAGCGAGCGGCGGATTTCTCGACAAGCACGGATACCCATATTGCCGCGGACGCATTTTCGACACCTGCGAGACCGACACCGGACAATACGACGATGCCATAGAAGTATTCTGGGCCACCGGCGCGGCTCTGATGGTGAGAAGTGACGCATACCTTGCCGCCGGAGGCCTCGACGAGGCCTTTTTCGCCCACATGGAAGAGATCGACCTCTGCTGGCGCCTGATGCTTGCGGGCGGCAGGATAGCCGCAGTGCCGGCAGCCACTGTCTACCACCTTGGAGGCGGATCGCTCCCGGCTTCAAACCCACGCAAGACATACCTCAACTTCCGCAATTCGCTGCTGATGATGCACAAAAATCTGCCCGACTCCACGCGCGGACGCAAATTGCTGGTGCGCCGTCTGCTCGACACTCTGGCTTGGGCCAAATTCGTGGCTGCGGGCGACTTCGGCAATGCAGGGGCCGTATGGCGCGCCCACCGCGATTTCGCGAAAATGCGCAAGGCCTACACTGATCATCCCGACATCGACCTCCTCGACGCCAGGCCTGACACCCGCACCGACATCCTCACGGCATGCTACCTACGCAAAATACACCGTTTTTCCGACTTAAAGCATCAAGATGTGACACGCATCTGACACCTTGTCACCTCCGCATTGTCATACGCCCCATTTGAGCCACAGTCCGCATACAGGATTGTGGCTCAACCTTTTCGCACGCCCTCCGATAAATGCCGCCGGGCGCAAGCATTAATAATGATTAACCCAAAAACATTTTGGTGCGACATTTGTTTATTAGATAATTGAAAGCGCATCCGACCGACGCGCTTCCACCAGAACTGAAATAAACAAATAAAAACATATAAACGATCTAAATCAAAAAAATTATGGGAAAGATAATAGGTATCGACCTTGGCACCACCAACTCGTGCGTGTCAGTCCTCGAAGGCAAAGACCCCGTAGTTATTCCTAACAGCGAAGGACGCAACACCACTCCTTCAATCGTAGCATTCGTATCAGACGGCGAGCGCAAAGTGGGCGACCCCGCAAAGCGCCAGGCCATCACCAACCCCGAAGGCACAATCTACTCAATCAAGCGCTTCATGGGCGAGCGTTACGCTGACGTAGCCGAGGACGTGAAGCGTGTGCCCTACACCGTATCGCAGAATCCCAACGGCATGGCACAGGTGTCAGTCGACGGACGCGTATACACCCCGCAGGAAATCTCTGCGATGATCCTGCAGAAAATGAAGAAGACTGCCGAGGACTACCTCGGACAGACTGTCGACGAGGCAGTGATCACAGTGCCCGCATACTTCAACGACTCACAGCGCCAGGCCACCAAGGAAGCAGGCGAAATCGCCGGCCTCAAGGTTAAGCGTATCGTGAACGAGCCTACCGCTGCTGCCCTGGCCTACGGCCTCGACAAGAGCGACAAGGATCAGAAGATCGCCGTATTCGACCTCGGCGGCGGCACATTCGATATCTCTATCCTCGAGCTCGGCGGCGGCGTGTTTGAGGTGCGCTCTACCAACGGCGACACCCACCTCGGCGGCGACGACTTCGACCATGTGATCATCGACTATCTAGCCAACGAGTTCCAGAACGAATACGGCGTTGACCTGCGCAAGGACCCCATGGCCCTGCAGCGCCTGAAGGAAGCCGCCGAAAAGGCCAAGATTGAGCTTTCAAGCTCTACATCCACCGAAATCAACCTGCCCTACATCATGCCCGTCGACGGTGTTCCCCGCCACTTGGTAAAGACCCTGACACGCGCTAAGTTCGAGCAGCTGGCCGACAGCCTCATCCAGGCTTGCATCGCTCCTTGCAACAAGGCCCTCGAAGACGCAGGCCTCAAGGCAAGCGAAATCGACGAAGTGATCCTCGTGGGCGGCTCTACACGTATCCCCGCCATCCAGGAGATCGTAAAGAAGATATTCGGCAAGGAGCCTTCAAAGGGCGTTAACCCTGACGAGGTGGTAGCCGTGGGCGCAGCCATCCAGGGCGGCATCCTCTCGGGCGACGTTAAGGAGAACATCGTGCTTCTCGACGTAGTGCCTCTGTCAATCGGCATCGAGACTCTCGGTGGAGTGATGACCAAGCTCATCGACGCCAACACCACCATCCCTGTGCGCAAGAGCGAGACCTTCTCTACCGCAGCCGACAATCAGCCTTCTGTAGAGATCCACGTGCTGCAGGGCGAGCGCCCCATGGCCAAGGACGACAAGACTCTGGGCAAATTCCACCTCGACGGCATCGCGCCCGCTCCCCGTGGCATCCCGCAGATCGAAGTGACATTTGACGTCGACGCCAACGGCATTCTCAACGTGTCGGCAAAGGACAAGGCCACCGGCAAGGAGCAGAGCATCCGCATCGAGGCTTCGTCAGGCCTGACCGACGCCGAGATCAAGCGCATGAAGGACGAGGCAGCAGCCAACGCAGCTGCCGACGAAAAGGAAAAGCAGCGCATCGAGACCCTCAACAAGGCCGACGCCATGGTATTCCAGACCCGCAAGCAGCTGCAGGAATTCGGCGACAAGATCCCCGCTGACAAGCGCGCAGCCATCGAGGCAGCCGTCAACCAGCTCGAAGAGGCCCACAAGGCTCAGGACGTAGACGCATGCGACCGCGCGATCAAGGAAATCGAGACCGCATTCGGCGCAGCCCAGCAAGACATCCTCAACGCCCAGGCCCAGGCTCAGCAGCAGCAAGCAGGCCAAGCAGGCCCCCAGCCCGGACAGCAGGCCCCCGGCGATGACCACGTCACCGACGTAGACTTCGAAGAAGTGAAGTAATCCATCAATTTAGAAATATCTAAATCAACGCACACGGAGTGTAACTCAAAAGGTTACACTCCGTTTTGTTTATATTTTTCATAAGTACAAATTGATTGAGATTGATTAAATTTCACTATATTTGCACTATATCTGGATAGTGACTTATTTTTTGACAAGATGAGGCTTATACAAAGCCTATATTGATTTTTAAAAACTTACAAAAACTAACAAGCAGTAAAATGCAGCCCTAATACCGGAATCTCCCAAACCGCTTGACATATTTTTGACAATCATAACTAAATAAATACATTATATTTATGGATATCAAATACCTTAAAGACTGTCTTGAAGAAACCAAATCGGCATATAGGTCGAGTAAAAATAATTTGCTATGGTTAGAACAATATCGTCTTGAAAATCAAAATTATCGAGACTACGAAGGTCGCGAGATACTTGAGCTCCTCCAGAATGCCGATGATGCACAAAGTGATTCCGTTGAAATCATTTTGGATAGTCAACATAATAAACTTGTAATTAATAATTACGGTGAAAACACTCAAGTTTTCACAAAAGAGGGAATGCGCTCTATAATGGCATCTTATCTCAGCCCGAAGAAAAATGATGAAAGTAATCAAGGGCAGCTGATAGGCGCCAAAGGTTTAGGATTTAAATCTATCCTAAATTGGACTTCTGAAATCACCCTTAAAAGTGACAACGTCATTGTGCGTTTCGGGGAAGATGTGATACACAATTTTTGGGAAGAATTGAGAGAGTCCATTTCGACACCGGAAATATATGAAAAGGAAGCACGGAAAGACGGACACGTAGTCCCCCTACCTATTCTTCGCATTCCCGAAATTACTGAATGGGTAGGCTCTGATTCTAAAACGACCTCTATAGAGTTGGATTATGTCCCCGATAAAGCAGGCGTTAAAATCAGGAAAGCCCTTAGGGAGTTCTCGCCAGAATCGTTACTTTTCTTGCACAATTTACGTAATATTAGAATAGTTATTGACGACGTTGAAAATAGTTACAGCCTTAAAATAATTTCAGATGAAAATGGTATTGAAATATGTGAAATAAATGGTCAAAAGTGGCTTGTTTCTCGTGAGAACGGTAGGATTGGTGGCCGAAATTATGAAGTTGCCGCGGCGTTCAATCTTAACAAAGACAATCGCCGAAACTCGTATAACTTTTTTACGTTCTTCCCAACCGACGAAGAATTCCCGTTTCCCTGCATTATTCATGCTACACTGGAACTGAACGCTTCGCGCAAATCAATCCAGTCTGGAGAGGAAATTAATTCGAAGATGATGCTATTGGTGGCCGAGCGAATGATTGTCTTGGCTGATGCCGTAAAAAACAGATGCCATGGGTGGGATGCTTACAATATTGTAAACGGATTCTTTACAGGAAGAGAATACGCCGGATACGTTTCTGAAATAAAAAACGCACTTATGCGAAATACTTGCGACAAGGAATATGTCCCGATTCTCTTATCCGGCGGCTACCTCAAAGCCAACGATTGTTATTATTTCGATGACTCTTTTTTTGATTTCGTGGTAAATAACAATGGTTCTGTGCTATTTAGCAATATGAGACTTCCGGGTGCTCCTGATGACTTTAAAGACAATCAAGACTATAATGCCATAAGTCATATCGAAAGTTTTGCAGCATCCCTTACTGATAATTATTCATTAGCCAGGCTGATAAAAATTGTTTTTGACTATTATAGTCGGTGTCAGCAAAAGGTTGAAATTCCATTGCTAAAAGATGATGACGGAAAAATCATCCTGGGAAGATCTTATCTAAACACCGGACGAAAGATTGCCGATATTCCGAATTTCAAGGATATCAAATATGTAAACGATGAATTGAAAAATTATTTATTGGCTGAATTCCGTAAAACTGGTTCGGAACTTGAACAAGTCAGAGCGATAGCAACAGAGCTCAACGAAAGGATAACAACAATATCTGCGTCAGACGTTAGTGGCATTAAAGGAATGTTGGTCTTATCACGTGCCAATGTTTCCTATGGACCTCAAAAAATCAATCAGTTAATAAATTGCTTATTCAAATTATATGTTGAAAACCCCACTGAATTTAAAAAATCTAATATGGAGTGCTATCTGCCCACTGAATCTGGGGGCTGGCGTCCGGCCAAAGAATTAATATTTGGTGACAAACGTTTTCCCGAGGGCTTTGAACACTTGAACCTCTCATCATCTATTTACGAGGCAAATGACTATGTTTGCTTCCCTGACTTCTTAATTTCAGATGAAACGGATGATAATGACGCAATTTATCACCAAGTTCAAGATTTCTATGAGGAACTTGGTGTTCGAAGATATTTTCAAGAAGAAGAGGTTTGTTATGGAGACGATCGCGAGTATCTCTTTAAAAACAAAATTTCAGAACAAGCGATTAATAACGCTTCATCGGCACGCGTGGGGAAAGGAGTTAACGCAGTTATGATACCTAAAGGTATTGATAAATGGGAAAAACTCAGCCTCAATGATTTAATACGATTAATTTGTGCATCTGGGCTTACATCTCAAATAACATCTAATATAGGGCTAAAATGGTACTACGGTAGAGGATGGTTTGGTCCCGAACCATTAAAAACAAACTATTTATCATTCCTACTTCAGACAAAAACTGAAGCAAAGAAACTGTCAAAGTATGTCATTTCTACAAAAGAATGGGCAGGAGAGGCAGACCAGGATTTTGAATATGACGATAGGGACGATTTGGTATTATTAATGTTGAAAAGACTTGGAGCGAAAAGCACCTTTGCGGAATTTTCACCTCAAGAGCTATATGATTTAATCAACACAAGAGCAGACAAATATAAAGAAACAAGAGACATTAATGGAATAAAGGAATTCTATCATAGGATAAAAATGGCTTTTGTTGCCATGGGCGGAGATAACAGACTTCCTGATGATGTCAAACTATCCATGATATGTGAGCATAATGGCGATACAATGTTAAAGGATTCGAGAGCGATTTTTTATAGCAACAATGGGATTTCTGAAAAGTTACGATCACAAATTCCAATTCTTTCTCTACAACTTAGGGACGGAGAGGACGAGGTGAACAGATTTTTTGGTTGCCGGCGTGTCAAAGATCTCGAAGTTCACCTGATTAAACAACAGAGGAATGAGCGTCTGGAACGCGAGCTAAACGAACTTCTACAAAGGTGCAAGCCCTTTATCCTGGCCACTATTTGCAAAGATTCAAGAGATAGTGATACTTACGACAAAGACAAGAAGTCCCTCGTAGAAAGAATCATGGCCAATGTAGTCAAATCAGCCACGTATTGTTATGAGTATAATGATACCATAACTGCCGATGAAAAACTGAACGATGGAGATTGGATTTTCGCCAACAAGCGACCTGTGCTGTGCTGCAATGCAAATACTATCGGTGATGCCCTTGCCGACCCGCGATTTTGCAATTCCACGGCTGAAGCCCTCTGTGTACTCCTTAATTTGTCCAGCAGAGAAAATATCGACAAGTTCTATCGCATAATAAAATCAACCGACTGTGAACTGGAATATCTAAAGAGCAGCTTCAATTTCAATCTGTGGCAGTCCTGTCAGGAAGCTTTTGGCATATCTGAAAGAGATCTCGACTTTTGGCAACAGGTGTTCGCGGCTAACGATAAGGCAGATGATTTCGACATCAATAAGATCAAAGAGGGAAAGAGCATATACATTTCAGAGCATTTGGGTATATCTTTGGACCAAGCCAATCCAATCAACTTTAAACTCTACCATGTCCAGAGGCTTAGGGCTGAACGAGATAAGTACGTGTTAGATTACAAAATAAACTTGCACCATAGACTCTTCGGTGATCGAGAAAAAGAAAAACAATATTTAGGTAAAATTGCAGATTTCCAAAGCAACGATTGGGTGGACACAGCACTTGAACCCAACGGCGGATATCTCATAGCACCAGATTATAACGCCGCTGTAATCAAGTTTATCATCTCTAAATTTGACTTTAATCCTGAAAAATTTAAAAGGTGTCAGTCTGATATGGCTCCCCAGCCAAAACATTACGACTATGATGGCTTGGAACTTAATATTGAAGACGAAAGTCTTTTGTATTTTGACGGGAATGAAGATTACTTCAGTGCCTTGAAAGAAAAACATGCCTTCGAAGTTCTTCCCGAAGAACAGACATTGCCTGAAGTGAATAAAACTGATAAATACAAAAAAGAGAATACGGCAAGAATATCAGTAATCGAAACAAGAAAGAAAACCGAGGATACGTCAAAGAACAATGCCAACAATAGAAGAGGAAACGGAAAAACAAGAAGAAAAATATCTGATTCATATTTAAAGAAAATTGGAAATGAAGCGGAAGATAAAGTATTAGCCGCTCTACAGGCGGAAGGGTCGGAATATGAAGTCGTAACTATTTTTTCCAAGCATCTCAATCCGGATTCTGGAAATGATGCTCAAGGATATGATCTCGAGTACAAACGCAAGGGTGATGAAATTACTCGATGTCTCGAAATAAAACATTTCCTGGGCAATTCCATAATTGTATCCAGACACGAGTATGAAGTGTCCCAAAGTGAAGAATGTAAAGGTCGATATGATGTTGCCTTAGTTAATGGAAACGAGATTCAAATTTGGGAGAACGCCTTTTCTGATGAATCAAAATATACCATAATAGCCGACGACTATACCATATCGTTTGAGGTTAGTTCTTCCGCTACAGACTCTGACATATAATTTCTTCTGAGAAATTATATTGTAGGTTATCGGCCAATGGATACAGGAGCAATTCTTGAGAATGCCGTTTACAATAAGCTCTCAACCGAAGGCTACGATATAAGGATAGGCATGCTTCAAAGAAGCAAAGATATTGATTTTATAGCCGAAAAAGACGGGGAACGCAAATATATTCAAGTTGCGGTAAATGTCTATGACGAAGCTACATCCGACCGAGAGTTTGGCAATCTCGAATCGATTGGCGACAACTATGAAAAGTTGGTTGTCACACTACTCGATTCGACGCCGAATACCCAAAACGGCATCAAAATGCTTTCCCTACGTGATTTCTTGAATATGCCTTAACCTATTCGATTTAGATTGATAAATAGAGAGGAGATAAATCCTAGCTCTTTGTGTGTTATAACGTGAGTGGAGGTGCGTTTCTCCGAAACGCACGGGTTAACTATCCGTTGGCAAAGGAACACGGATTAAGACAGATTCACAAGGATTTCACGGATTTATATGACGCTATGTCCTTGTGATGAGATTCTGCCTTTGGCAACCGAGCCAACAACAACAACAACAACCTCCGAAAAAATATTTGTAAAAAACGACGATATTTCATATCTTTGCGGTCGGATGGGCTTCGTCCCGTCCATGACATATCGAATGAAAAGAAGCGTTATGCTCATCTTGAAGTTTGGAAACGTAGGAAATTTTCAGATTAAATACAAGAGATGGCATAGTGGTTCTCACGCTATAGCGTGGGCTGCTATCACTGTATCTGTATTTAAGGTTTCCTACGACCTCCAAACTGAAGATGCGGCTAAGCAGTGCCACGCTTCGTGCATCTAATGAAAGGCTCTTGTGGCAGCTGGAGAGCGCAAGGAAAAAAATGAAAAAGATCTATGTGTTATCGATACTTGCGATCGGGCTACTGACAGCGAATTGCTCGCAAGCGGAAAATGAGAGCCTGGAGCCGCCTAAAATCGAATTACAGACATCGGCTTCCGCGCCATTTCAGCTGTATCCCACAAGTAATATGTGGACATTCATCAAGCTTGACACCCGCACAGGAATGATGTGGCAGGTGCAATACAGCGTCAAAGGCGATGACTACCGCTTCGAGACGCCTCTCAACGCGACTAAACTCGCCAAAGATTCACACCCCGGCAGATTTGTGCTTTATCCCACACAAAACATGTTTAACTTCATACTGCTTGATGTCATCGACGGCAATACCTGGCAGGTGCAGTGGTCGACCGAGCCAGACAAACGCGCAATAATACCAATCACACAAACAATATAAAAGCTATGAAACGATTAATGACGATCGTCGCCATCCTGGCTTATGCCATAGCCTGCATGGCACAGGACGATGTGACCAAATTCCTCGGAATTCCCGTGGACGGAACCAAGTCAGAAATGACGCAGAAACTCAAGGCCAAAGGCTTCAAGGCTAATGCCTACGATAAAGATGTGCTTGAGGGGCAATTTAACGGAGGCTCGGTAAACGTGTATATTGTCACCAACAGGGATAAAGTATGCCGCATAATGGTCTGTGATAAAAATAGCGTGGATGAATCATCGATAAAAATTCGATTCAATAATCTCGTCAGGCAGTTTATGAAGAATGACAATTATGTGTATCTCGACGATAACAGCATACCGGAAGATGAGCATATCTCGATTCAGATGCTTTCAAAGAATAAACGTTATGAGGCCGTGTTTTATCAAAAATCAGATTTATTTAAGGCAATGGAAGCTCAAGACTCTGTTGCCATGTCAAAATATACTGATCAAATTGCCAGCTATTTGAAATCGAATATAAAATACACTGATGAGCAATTAAGCAATCCAACGCCTGAAATGCAGGAAGAGTACATAAAATTGTTATATCAGTTCGCTTTAGAGTCAAACGAGCACAAGCCCGTATGGTTCATGATTTCCAAAGATGGTTATAGCAAATACTACATCACCATGTTCTATGACAATGAGCTGAACCGAGCAAACGGAGAGGATCTGTAGAGAATAATTGTCAAAACAAGACACGGATTTCGCGGATGACAGATGATTTAAATCTGTGCAATCCGTGAAATCCGTGGCTTTTCCATAGGCAGAAGTTTATTGACCCACCTCAGTTTCATTCCCCCGAAAAACATTTCTTATTTACAAGGACGAACTATTCCGGATTATGTACATCTTATTGGATTTTTAAATCATAAATTACCTCATATATTTTCAAAATTAATTCGTATATTTGCGATGTAATCAGAAATACTTCATCAAATGTTTGGCAGTCTGAAAATAGAAGGATACCGTGGAATAGTTAAAACCGAGTTATCGCAATTCGGACGCATAAACCTTTTCTTCGGAAAGAACAATTGCGGCAAATCTTCAATACTCGAAGCATTGTTTATGCTGACTGGTCCATCCAATCCGACATTGCCTCTGCTGATGAATCAACTGCGTGGTATTTCAATACACACTTTACAGACTATGGCGTTGGAATTTCACCAACCGGAAATCAACAATCGCATTTTCATCCAATCAGAAGGCGATGAAGCACGTGAATTGACCATACAACTTGTAAAACGAGAAAATTCCAACATTAGTCTTAAAGATATTGTTCCTGGTGAAACATCATCAGTAACGTATGCTTATGGTTTTTCCACTACTTTCAAATGCAAAGGTTCTGAAAAGCTTTACAAGTCAGAAGTCCTCATCGATCCGGAAAACAACACTCAGGCATCACAAAATATCGCGTCAGATTATATTGAGCGTATCGTGGCCCGATTCATATCTTCAAAACTTAGTCATAGCATAGATTCCTCCAACTATGGACAAATCGTCAAGAACAAAGATGAAGAAAAAATATTCGACCTGATGCGGATAATAGAACCACGTCTTATTGATATACAACTGGTAGGAAAAGAGTTTTTGGTTAATTTAGGAGGAGAGACACGTTTACCTATAAACGTTATGGGCGACGGTTTTCTGAAAATTTTCAATTTGATTCTTGATATTCATTACAGCAGAAATGGCGTTTTGATTGTTGACGAACTTGACAATGGAATACATTATTCCATAATGCCATTATTGTGGAAAGCCATCGACGAAGCCTGCTCGCGATTGAATGTCCAACTATTTGCTTCTACACACAGCCTTGATCTTATCAAGGGGCTTGTTTTGGCCTTTGAGGATGCAAGCAAGACGCATAGCGATATAACCGCCTATAAACTAATTCGGCGCCCCAACGATGAGATTGCATCGGTGAAATATACAATCGAAGAACTTTCCTACAGTGTGAATCAAAATATCGAGATGAGATGACAGCCATATTGTTAGAGACTGGAAAAAAATCCACCCCCGAATATGTATTCATATTGACATTGTTACGATCTCTTGATATCGCCCCTGAAAAATATGAGATAATTACTGTCGGAGGAAAAGACAATTTGTCCAATGTATCAAATAAAATGCGTGACATTGAATTGAATGGAGGACGAAATATTTTGATTTTTGATGCGGACACGTCAGCCAACGGTGGAGGATTTTCAGTGCGACTTTCAGAAATTGAAGCCACTCTAACAGCCAAGGGCGTGCACGCCGATATTTTTCTATTCCCAAATCATCAAGATGATGGAGATTTTGAAACATTACTTGACAGAATAGCAAACCGCTCTTCCCACCAATTGTTCTTCGATTGTTTCTATGACTTTGAATGCTGTGTGGCTCCTCAATATGTAGCTCCAAACCTAAAAGGAAAACTACACACATACGTATCGTCACAGAAATGGCTCAACAAAAAGCAACGCGACAATATTGGCAAAGGTGAATGGTTGTTTGAAGAGAAAAAACTATGGGATTTAGACTCCCCTGAGTTACAATCTCTTAAAGTTTTTCTACTCAACAATCTTTAATAATCCATCAATATCAAAACCCTCACATTGTTTCATCGTATAATTCAATATCATTATGCCTTGGTGGACTTATTGCATTTTAGGAATGGTCACGGTCGTGACGTATAACGCGCTCAAGCGCTTTCTCAAAGGGAGCATCCGCAACAATTTCTTCTTGGTCATTGTATGCTTTATCCTCACTGTGGCTATATGCACCTGCCTTTTCGCCGCCGCTGCCAGCATCTTCCCGGAATCGCAAACCGCAAATCAGCATACCCTCTAAAACCAATGGCAACAACCTGACTTTTACATATTAATCAACAAGATTGTATGAAATCGAAAGCGAACCTTTTTCTTGATTCTTAACACTCCTCAAAAACTTTCTCCTCAAAATATTTGTTCAAATATTACTAATTAGTTATCTTTGCGGTATGAGTGCGGAAGATGCAGGCGCTCGGTATGTAAGGACAATTTTCAAAACGCTTGAATTTGAAGCGTTCTTTGATTCGCTGCCGCCAAAGGTGCAAACCAAAATGGACTATGTGATGAACGTAATGGCTACCGTCTATAACGTCTCCACAAAATTTGTCAAACACCTCGAAAACACTGACCTTTATGAAATGAGGGTGTCAGTGGGCAGCAACGAATATCGCACTGTCTTGTTCGCCATCGACCACGACAATGTAATTGAGGCGAAGAACATCATTCTGCTAAATGGCTTCTTGAAGAAAGACAACAAAGATTACCGCAAACAAATAATAATCGCAGAAACAATATTAAATAATCTTGAATTATGAGAAAGTTGAACTCTGAAAAATTAGTGAAATTGTCTACAGTCAATGACGCACTCGACAAACGTTATGGCAAGCTTGGCTCCACAGCGCGAGAGAAATTTGACGAGGAATCCATTGCTTGGTTTTATGGCAATATGCTGCGTGAGCGTCGTAAGGAATTAAATCTCACCCAAAAACAAGTTGCCGAGCAACTTGGCCGAGAGCAAAGTTACATTGCACGCGTGGAGAACGGCAACGCCGATATTCAAATTTCAAGTTTCTTCCGAATAGCGGCTATTCTTGGCATCCAATTCGTGCCCACCTTTATGCAAGCGGCTATTCGATAGGGGGCATTCGGGCAAGCCGCCGCCGGCCGGGCTTAGGATTATATGCTGCCAGCCTCTTCCCGGAATCGCAAACCGCAAATCAGCATACCCTCTAAAACCGATGGAATGAATAAGATCGCGATATTTATCACAATGACGGCAATATCGATATTGTCATACGCCAATATCGAGCGCTTTTTTATTGGCGACATAGAGGTGTCGCGGCAAGACTTCATCGACGTTGACAGCGCATTGATCAGGACGAAAGAGACTTGGACTTCTGCTGACACAACAATACACATCATCAATCCCGGCATTTATGCCAACATAGACAGCGTGTCCCTTCCCGGCAGAGTCACAGTAACAACGAAACCGGAAGAAGAGATCGCAAAGATAGACTCTTTGCTTAACGCTTTCTACCTTATGGAATCCGCCAGGCTTAAGCCAGGAGACAAGATCCCTGATTTTACGCTCGGCAATTACCTCAAAGATGGCGAGGAAAAAATAAGCTATAAGGATAGATACATGGGAAAAGTGCTTCTTATCAACTTTTGGGCTTCTTGGTGCGGGCCATGCATCGAGGAACTTAAGTCGACGCATCTGCCTGCAGTCATCAACAGTTTTGCGGGAGACAACCGATTTGTTTTTCTGCCCGTAAGCGTAAATCACAGCCGCTCGGAGTTAGACATCTTCTTCAATTCACCATCAGGCAAAGGCTTGGAATGGCTGAAGCACGAGACCGCATGGGACAAAGACGGTGAGTTCGCCAAGAAACTATCCACAGGAGGCATACCCATTACGATATTAGTTGACTCAGACGGCACAATAAGGCTGAATGAGTCCAAAGCCATGCTGGAAAATGATGATTTGCACCGCCTTAAAAGCGAAATAGCCAAACTCCTGCATTTAGGGCAGCAATCTCAGGTTTTCGACAGCCATGTTTCGGGAGGAATGGATAAATGACGCCACTTGGTCGATGTTGTCTGTATCGCCGAGATCCGCATTCCACAGAGTGCCCGCC
This sequence comes from uncultured Muribaculaceae bacterium, assembly GCA_947525975.1. Lineage (GTDB taxonomy): Bacteria > Bacteroidota > Bacteroidia > Bacteroidales > Muribaculaceae > CAG-873. The sequence continues at coordinate 19,322 of CANNVE010000038.1, forward strand.
GGATAATCCTCCCACCACCGGCCCTTCCTCGCGTTGGTGACGCATATCTGGAATATCGCTATATTATTGTCGTGTCCGGGCAATCTTTGCAAAAGCACGACTCTCTTGTCATGGGGCCTGTACCTTACATTTACGAAGACCGAGCTTGACGGACCATCCTCCCAGCTATCGTCATCGATATGCGACGTCATATCTCCGAATATCCGCGCGTATTCTTTGCTGTATACCTCGGCTGAATCATTGTGCAGGCTGATCTCCGATGTCGGCTTCAGAGGCTTGACCTGATGGTAAGTGACAAACAGCAGCCCTCGGTGCGGATTATAGAACAGCACAGAGTCAACCCCGATTTCCGGGAATTGAGCGATTCCATCAGCTAGATGCGCCTCCAATTTCGGATAGCGGGAGATCTGTTCGGGAGTCTGCAAGAGCGATGTACCCGTGAGCATCCATTCAGAGCCAAACGCCAATTCGGTGCCGGAGGCGCTCACGGCATTGCCGCTGTACGAATCCACATGCTACCTCTGCCCGAAGAATGCCGGAAGCCGATGCGTAGAGCACGAAGCGAGACACAGCCCCGCCGCCAATATGCACATATTTATCTTCCTCATGATACCTTTCGTTGCCATTACAGACGCAAAGTTACAACCTAAAAAAATAAAAAATCTCAACAAATGTTGAGACCCCATGATTTTATCCGGAAATGCGCAGATTCCATTTATGTTTCTCAGCACATCCGATTGTTTCCTCAAAATTTTTTTGTAATTTTGCGATTAGACTTCCACGCTGTGGGAGCGTTGCTCAGAGGAGTTTATCGCTACGGCACGC
>CANNVE010000039.1 GCA_947525975.1 uncultured Muribaculaceae bacterium
CCCTCAGCCCGTGCGCCTCGGGGAGGCGCACCTCCACGCCCCCGCCAGCCGTGTCCCCCTCAGCCCGTGCGCCTCGGAGAGGTGCACCTCCACGCCCACTGCCATCCGTGTCCCCCTCTGCCCGTGCGTCTCGGAGAGGCGCCCCTCCACGCTCGCCGCTACCGGCGCTTGGCTTTTGCGGAGAGGAGGCGGTGGCCCCAGCGGCAGAAGAGGCATTTGCGCTGGAGGCAGTATTCTTTGCGCAGGTGGATGAGGGCTTGGCCTTGGAATGCGTTTTCGGCTTTTATGCCTGCTTGGTCGAAGATGCGGATGATTGAGTTCTGCTCTGATGTGAGCTGCTGTAGGATGTCGACCGCGCGCTCCTGCATGTCGGTGTCGCCGATAGTTTCGCCGTAGGCGTAGAGCACAGGGGCTATGCAGTTTATGATGATTACTGATGCGGAGGCTCGGCTGAATGCCTTTACGGGAGTAGCGGTTGGCTCGGGGTTGAAGTTGTAGTGGCGGGCCCAGTATCCGTCGAGGTTGAAGTCGAAGAGGCGGTATGCGTCTTCGATGTTTTTTATGTGCAGGATGGCTTGGCTCAGGGGGAAGCTGTCTCTGAGCATGTGGGCGAAGGCGGCAATGCGGCGGTGAGGCATGTTGGTGGGTCTCATGCGCGATTGCTTCCACATGATGTTGGGGCTTGGCTGAAGGCCGTATTTGGCTGACAGGAACCGGTATTGCTCAGCGAGGAAGTCGTGGTATTGGTTTTGGCCGGCGGGGAGGCCGAGGAGGCCTGCCTGGCCGAACAGGAAGGCTTCGATCATTTCGCCTTCGTCGGAGTGACGTAGCACATGGCGCAGGGGAGTGGTGACGGCGAGCATCTCGAATGGCTCGGCATTTGTGCCGAATCCGAGCGCCCGGGCGAGGGTGATGTATATTGCGTCGAGCCAGCTTCCGCTGTGCTTTCTAATGTAGTCTTTGACTCTGTCGGCTTTGTGCTGCAGGCGCTGGAATCCGAGCGATGTGATCCAGTCTGCAATGTTCAGGGAGGGGATGGCGCTGATTTCGCCTCCGCAGGCGAGCTCGCGGGCGTGGTTGTTGACGAGAGAGTGGTATTTCTCGGCGAAGTCGGGAGCGCACGTCATGATCATCTGAGGCATCTCATGCCCGTTTTTGCGCGATATGCGGGCGTCGTCGCGCTCTACGACATGAAGTATGACAGTGTCGTAGGCCGGGTCGTCATGGTGGCCGTGGCGGTGCCAGTCGGAAGCTCTGACGTGGATTTCGACGTTCCCTATCCACATCTGGCCTCCGATAGAGATTTTGGCGTTGAAGAAGTCGGGCCCCGAATCACGGTTAAGTGTGCCGGGATCAATCACCTCGACTCTCCGGCCGTCGACTGTGACCATGTCGTGAGTGGGCCACAGGCGGAATTGCCATACATATTGCATCAATTCCTCCATCAACCACAAAGGTATGCAATAATGTTTGTAAATCCAAAAAAAAGCGCTACATTTGCTATTACGCAACTCCGGCGGCGCGCTGCCACGGAGTTTAAACTGATTAAATTGATAATATTTTCTCTGGCTTAGATGGGACAGATTGTAGATACGATACGCCAATTTCTCGATGAGGCGGAATTTACATACGAGTTTGAGGAGGAGGTGCCGTGTTTCGATTTTGGCCTCAATGTCGAGAATGGTACTGTGCAGGTGCGCATCATAGGCCGCGACGATGATGATTTCATGCTCATCTATGTGGTGTGGGACGGGAAGGTGCCCCAGCGCTCGGTGCCTTTGATAGTGCCTTTGCTTAATGACATCAATCTGTCGACCCGGTTCACCACTCTGTGCGTCGACCCCAAGGACGGGGAGCTGTCATGCCACTGCGGCATCAACACTGACCAGTCGGCGATATCGGTGCAGCAGGTAGGGGTGTCGCTTCAGGTGGCTGTGCGCGCTCTCGATGACAATATCGACAAGATCATGAGGCTTGCGTGGAGCGCTCCGGCCAACAGCGACGGGAAGTATAACTGACGCTTGCCCGGGCCGTGGCCGCTGCGGCGGGCTTTTTAGAATGAACAAATATATAGCAATACCATAAGATGGAGCATTACATAGTATCGGCTCGCAAATACAGGCCCACGACCTTCGCATCGGTGGTGGGGCAGAAGCCCCTGGCCGCGGCCCTGAAGCATGCGATAGCCACTGACAAGCTGGCGCATGCCTATCTCTTCTGCGGGTCGAGGGGCGTGGGCAAGACGTCATGCGCGCGCATCTTCGCCAAGACCATCAATTGCGAGCACCGCACCGATCAGGGCGAGGCCTGCAATGAATGCGAATCGTGCAAGGCTTTCAACGCGGGCACGTCGCTCAACATCATCGAGCTTGACGCCGCTTCGCACAATGGCATCGATGACATGAAGGCTCTGATAGAGCAGGTGCAGATGCCGCCGGTCGACGGCCGATACAGGGTGTTTATCATCGATGAGGTGCACATGCTGAGCTCGGCGGCCTTCAATGCGTTTCTGAAGACGCTCGAGGAGCCTCCGCAATATGTGATATTCATCCTCGCCACCACAGAGAAGCACAAGATCATACCCACCATACTTTCGCGATGCCAGATCTATGACTTCAGCCGCATCACCATATCCGACATGGTGAGCCACTTGTCGATGGTGGCTTCTCAGGAAGGCATACAGACCGAGACGCCGGCCCTTGGGGTGATAGCCCGCAAGGCCGACGGGGCGATGCGCGACGCGTTGTCGATATTCGACCAGGTTGCCGCGGCTTCGATGGGCAATATCACCTACCAGAGCGCGATAGACAATCTCAACATCCTGGATTCGGCTTATTACGGACGCATCGTGGAGGCTATGCTCGGAGGGAATGTGCCGGCGGCGCTGGTGATATACAAGGAGGTGCGCGACAAGGGCTTTGATTCTCAATTCTTCATCAATGGGCTTGGCCTGTATATGCGGGATCTGATGCTGGCCATGCATCCGGCCACAATCAATCTCCTTGAGACTGACGAGGAAGAGAAGGCCCAGATGGAGCAGACGGCGCGGAAATGCCCGCCGCAGATGATATATCGGGCCATGGATCTGTGCAACGACGCTGACCTCAACTACAGAGCCGCCGCCAACAAGCAATTTCTTGTGGAGCTGACGCTCGTGAAACTATGCCAATTATGCAGCCCCTCCCCCGGCAATAGCGGCGACGGGGAGGGGCAGTTACAGCCTATCGCCGCGCCCCGGGCTCAATCATCGCCGGCCCCGCAGCCTTCGGCCGCGCCTGCGCCTGCGTCCCCGGCTCCCGCTCCGGCGGCGCCCGTGGTGCCTCCGGCTATGCCCCAGGCCCCGCAAGCGGCGAGGCCCGCGGCGGCCCAGCCGATCAAGCGCCCGTCGATCTCGCTTTCGATAAAGGGGAAGGGAAGGGCTGCGCAGCCCCCTGTGGCGCAGGAGGCGCAGGCGGCCTACAATAGCGGCCCCAAGCAGGCGCAGCCGTATACGCAGGAGGCCCTGCTCAGCGCTTGGGTGGCTTTTGCCGATGCCCGCCCGACGGAGCGCATTCTGGTGAATACCATGCTTGCCTGCAAGCCTGTGGAGGTGGAGGCTGACAGATACTTTGTGCCTGTGGATGATGCCATACAGGTAGATAAGATCAATGAATTCAAATTAGAGATTCTGGCACATCTGCGCCAGAGCCTGCATAATGATAATATCGATTTTGACGCCCGCATAGCCCAGCGCGGGGCTTCGCCTGTGACGTGGACTAACCGCGAGGTGCTTCAGCACATGGTGGCCGAGCACCCGTCGATCGAGGGGGTGATCAATGAATTTGGCTTCAAGATGGCGTGAGGGGGGCTTTGGGGGAGAGAAGCTTCGCTGAAGCTCAGCTCAGAGACAAAAAGGCTTTGGAGGGGGAGGGTGCTCAGCTCTGGGACAAAAAGGCTTTGGGGGGATTGGCTTAGCTGATTTCTTCCCAGTCGGCGTCTTCGATTTGGGGCTCGGGCTTGATTTTTGGAGCGCCGGATGCCTGGGCTGGCGATGCGGCGCTGATTTCTTCAAACTCTACGTATTCGCCTACCGCCGGGTCTATGATTTTGCCTGAGCGGCGTCTTTGCCTCCGGGCGTATTCTTCTTCGGCGCGGGCGCGGCTGTCGCGGAAATGGCCGAAGGGGTCGTATTCTCTTTGCGCGCGGCGCGTATGGTCGTTGGCGGCGCCGAATGCCTGATCCATCTGGCGTCGCATCTGCCGCTTCAGGAGCCACATGGCTATGTTGGGCCAATATCTTGAGAGGATCTTGCCCAGGAGCCACAGGATGAAGAATATTATGAAGAGTGTGCCTAAAAATTCCATGTCTGAAGAAGTAAGTTAAGGTCAAAGCCGGCTTTGGCCGGGTGTTGCGGATGGGTCAGTCCTCGTCGTCGTTATTGCGCGAGAAGAGGGATAGGAGGAGATAGAGCACTATCGTCCAGGCGAATCCGCTGACGCCGTAGAAGATGAAGAATGCGATGGCTGCGACTATGATGGCGTATCGCTTGATATTGGGCAGGAAGGCCAGATTTCGGAATTTCAGCGAGAACATCTTGAAATTGGCCACCATGCAGCCTGATATCACCAGGATCAGGGCCGCCATCACGGCGCTCGATGGGTATCCGTGCTCGGCTATCCATGCCGACGCTCCGATCCAGAAGAGGGCGTTGGCCGGGATGGGGAGGCCTTTGAATGTGTGGCTCTGCTCGGTGTCGACGTTGAATTTGGCGAGCCTTAGCGCGCCGAATACCGGCACGATCAATGCGGCTGCCGCTATCCATGCGGGGGCGCCGTTGAGAGTCATGGTGTTGAAAATGAGCATTCCGGGGGCCACGCCGAAGCTAACGAGGTCGCTCAGCGAGTCGAGCTCCTTGCCTATGTCGCTGTATGCCTTGAGGGCTCTCGCGCAGAGGCCGTCGCAGAAGTCAAAGACGGCTGCGGCGAAGATGCAGACGTAGACCCACTCTCTGCCTGAGAGCGAGGCTATCTGAAGGTCGATGTTGAAGGCGAAAATCACGGCCATGCAGCCTGCGAGCAGGTTGCAGCAGGTGATGGTGTTGGGTATGCTTGATACAATCTTTTTGATCATGTGGGGATGTTTATTGCTTGCTCTCGCAGGCGGGGCGCAGACGGCCTACCGTGGTGACACCACCCTGGACCGTGTCTCCGATCTTGACGTATATTTCTGTGCCGAGAGGCAGGTAAAGGTCTATGCGCGAGCCGAATTTAATGAATCCCATGTGGTCTTCGATAGATGCTTCGACCCCGGGCTCGGCGTATGTGACTATGCGCCGGGCGAGGGCGCCGGCCACCTGGCGCATCAGCACGAGCTGGCCGTCATTGGCGCGGATCACCACTGTGCTGCGCTCGTTCTCGGTGCTTGACTTGGGGAGGTATGCGGCCATGAAGCGGCCCGGATGGTGGAGGGCGTAGATCACCTCGCCGTCTACCGGAAACCAGTTGGCGTGGACATTGAGCACTGACATGAACACCGACAGCTGCAGGCACCGGCATTTCAGATATTCAGGCTCGTAGACCTCCTCGAGGGCCACTACCTTGCCGTCGGCGCTTGACACCACCGCGTTTTCGCGGTCACCGGTGAATTTCCTCTTCGGCGAGCGGAAAAAATTCACCATGAGCAGATAAAAAACGGCGAAAATTGACGTAGACGCGATGGCTATGGCCTTGGGCTCAACCCAAATCCATAGGGGAGCGTTGATGATGGCTATGATCAACGCAGTCACTATCAGCAAATTGGTGCCTTCGCGGTGTATTTTTACGCGCATTCTTCTCATCGTATTCGGTGATATATCGTGCAAAGGTAACTCAAATTATTGTAATTTCAAATAGCAAATGTATAAAATTTGCAATTCAACCGTGCGCATAGAGGTATAAGATATATTGGCGCGTTTGCTAAAAAATATTTGGTGGATTGGACGCAAATGGTTAAATTTGCTCAAATATGAAAAAAGTGAAATATTTTTAAGCAAAACTTTATAATTGTTTGTTTACATTTAGCCAACGTTGAAATACTACCCTTGTTCCTTTCTGAAATTCAATACCGGAAAAGAAAATTCAATTCTATAATTATTAACAAATTCAAAACTGTTGCATGAAGGACATTTGTTACCAAATGAACCGCAGAGCCTGGCTTGCCGTGTTGATGGCAATGCTATTGGTTTTCCCTGCATTGGCGCAGAAGATCACCGTGACGGGCACTGTCTATGAGCCTGACGGGCTTCCGGCCATCGGAGTTAGCATCATGGTGCAAGGCCAGCAAGGAGTCGGCGTCAACACCGACATTGATGGCAAATACACCATACAGGTGGATCCAAACGCCATCCTGGATGTGTCGTATGTAGGATATGAGCCGCAGCACGTCAGCGTAGACGGGCGCACTCACATCGACATCACCCTCGCTGTGCAGTCGCAGGCTCTCGACGAGCTCGTGGTCATCGGCTACGGCGCCGTGAAGAAAGAAGACGCCACCGGATCTGTGGCTGTGATCAAGCCTGACGAAATTGAGGCAGGCCTCGCGTCGTCGGCCCAGGACATGCTCGTGGGCGCAAGCCCCGGCGTGGTGGTCACTCCTGACGGAGGCCCCTACGGAAGCGCCAACATCATCATCCGCGGCGGCGCCTCTCTGGCTGCCTCCAACGAGCCTCTGATCGTGATCGACGGCGTGCCCATGGACCGCACCGCTGTCAAGGGCTCGGGCAACCCTCTGTCGCTCGTGGCTCCCGACAACGTAGAGTCCATGACCATCCTGAAGGACGCTTCGGCCACCGCCATCTACGGCAGCCGCGCGTCGAACGGCGTAATCATCATCACCACCAAGAAGGGACAGAGCGGCAAGCCGCAGGTGAACTTCACCGCCAACATGTACATCAACACGCCCCGCAAGACGATGGACATGATGACCGGCGATGAATTCAAGAATTTCATCCGCAGCCACTACGGCGAGGGATCGGCCCAGTGGAGCGCCCTGGGCGCCAATGGCCGCATCTACAACACCAACTGGCAGGACGAAGTGCTGCGCACCACCGTCAGCAGCGACTACAACCTGAGCGTGGGTGGCACTGTGGGCGTAGTGCCCTACCGCGTGTCGGTGACCTACACCAACAACAACGGCATCATCAAGAACACGAAGATGGACCGCGTCACCGCCGGCATCAACCTCACCCCGAAATTCTTCGACGACCTGCTCTCTGTGCAGTTCAACGTGAAGGGAGCGTACATCGGCAACCGCTTTGAGAAGGGCGGCGCCCTGGGCACAGCCATCAGCTTCAACCCGACCCTGCCCGTGCACATGGACAATGTCTTCAACAACTGGACCACATACATCGCCGGCGGCGCCCTTGCCGACCCCAACACTCCCGGCGGCGCCGTCAACACCGTCGAGGCCCTCAACCCCGTGTCGATGGTGGATGACTACACCAAGAAATCAAACGTATGGCAGAGCGTGGGCAATCTGCAGCTCGACCTGAAGATGCCTTTCCTCACCGACCTGCGCGCCAACCTCAATCTCGGCTATGACTACGCCGAGGGCACCGAGAAGAATTGGGACCATCCCTTCTCTCCGCAGGCCTGGAAGAGCGGACACAATGTGCCCTGGAGCGACGTGTCGGTGCAGGACGGATACTCCAACATCGGCTTTGACAAGCAGACCAAATACAACCTGCTGCTCGATTTCTACCTCAACTACCAGCACACATTCGACTGGGTGAACATGGACCTCACAGCCGGCTATTCCTGGCAGAAATTCAAGAAAAAGGGTCACGGATACGGACGCGTCAACGCTCCTGCATTCGTAGACGAGCAGGGCAACGTGCACACATGGTCATTCGACGGATACCAGCGCACCCCCACCGTATACAACAGCGTGCCTCACCAGCTCGTGTCATTCTTCGGCCGCGCCAACTTCGTATTCTTTGACAAATACCTGCTCACAGCCACTGTGCGCCGCGACGGCACCAGCCGCTTCGGCAAAGACCACCGCTGGGGCACATTCCCCTCGATGGCCATCGGCTGGAAGATCCTCGACGAGGCATTCATGGAGCCGGCCCGCGCATACATGAACGAGCTCAAGCTCCGCGCCGGCTACGGCATCACCGGTCAGCAGGACCTGGGCGAAGACTACTTCCCCTACCTGCCCGTCTACGGCGTGAGCACCGACCTCAACGGACGCTATCCCAATCCCCTCGGCACAGGCGACCCTGTGATGATCGTGACCCCGGGCGCCTACAACGGCGACCTGAAATGGGAAGAGACCCATACATGGAACGTCGGCGTTGACTTCGCATTCCTCAACAACCGCATCGCCGGCAGCATCGACTACTACCTGCGCAAGACCAAGGACCTGCTCACATGGGGCAACTACGCCGCTGGCTCAAACCTGAGCAACGCCGGCAACGTCAACCTCGGCGACCTTGAGAACTACGGCCTTGAATTCAACCTCACCACACGCCCCGTCGTCACCAAGGACCTCACCTGGACCAGCAGCGTCAACGTGGCATGGAACCGCAACAAGATCACACGTCTCAACGACAGCGGCAACACCACCACCGGCGGCATCGGCAACGGCGTGAACATCCAGAAACACCAGGAGGGACACCCGGCCTACAGCTTCTACGTATATGAGCAGGTGTACAATCCTGACGGCACCCCGATGGAGGGAGTATTCGTTGACCGCAACGGAGACGGCCAGATCACCGACGCCGACAAATATCTCTACCACAGCCCCGACCCCAAGGTGACTCTGAGCTTCCAGAACACCGTGAACTGGAAAAACTGGGACTTCGGCATATCGCTGCGCGCCAACATCGGCAATTACGTATACAACCAGAACGAAATGGGCAACTGCTTCATCTCCACCACCGCTGTGCCCCCGCTGAGCAACCTGCTCAACAACGTATACCTCTTCGAGCAGGACCGCACCACCGAGATGATGTCATCTGACTATTTCGTGCGCAACGCCAGCTTCCTCCGCTGTGACAACATCACCCTGGGATACACATGGGCCGACCTGCTGGAGAATCAGCTCCGCCTCCGCCTCTACGGCGCAGTGCAGAATCCGTTTGTGATCACCAAGTACAAGGGTCTTGACCCTGAGGTGTTCAAGGGCATCGACTCTAATGTCTACCCGCGCCCTGTCACCTTCACCCTCGGTGTCATAGCCACGTTCTGATCAATTAGTAATTAGTAATTAGTAATTGGTAATTGGCGATTTATATATTTAGATTAGTGATTATTTGACTGACCTGACACAAATCAATATGAAATTATCGAAATACATCACCATGGGAGTCATGGCTGTGACCATGGGAGCGGGTGCCGCATCGTGCACGGGCGACCTTGACCTCTCGCCTGACGACCCCAACGTAAAGACCGAGCTCACCACCAAGGAGGAATGGCTCGGATACTTCAGCAGCCTCTACGGAGGATTCCTCTACAAGGGCAATCTCTCCACCAGCGACGACGGCGCCGGAACATTCACCCGCTGCCACTGGAATCTCAACGAGATCTCTGCCGACGAGGCCATCATTTCGCAGAAATGGGACGACCCCGGCTACAACACCCTCAACTTTAACACGTGGCTCACCGACAACGAATGGGTCTACGCCGCTTTCTCGCGCGAGTGCTACACCGCCAAGCAGACATCTGAATTCATATCCAAGGCCGACGCCGCCAAGGCGCTCCTCGGCGACGAAGAGGTGGAGGCCATGAAGGCCGAGGCCCGAGTGCTCCGCGCCTACGCCTACTACCAGATGATCGACCTCTTCGGCCGCGGCCCCTGGGTCGACGAGAACTCCACCACAGGCTCCACTCCTCCCACCTACAACCGCAAGGAGCTCTTCGACGCCGTCACAGCCGACCTCGTGGCCGTGATCAGCGAAGGCAATCTCCGCCCCGGCTCGAAGCAGGTCTATGGCCGCCTCTCTGAGCAGACAGCCCGCATGGTGCTGGCCAAGCTTTACCTCAACGCCGAGGTCTACACCGGCACAGCCATGTACAAGGAGTGCGCCGAGCAGTGCCAGGCTGTCGTCAACAGCGGCCTTTCGCTCGCCCCTGACTACAGATACCTCTTCTGCGCCAGCAACGACAAATACGTAGGCAACGGAGAGATCATCTGGGCTCTCCCCCAGCAGGCAGGCGCCTATGAGACATGGGGCGGCACCACCTATCTGACCGCAGCCGCCTACATCGAGTCAGCCGAGCCCGCTGTGCTCGCAAGCCTCGGCGCAGGCCGCGTGACGGATTCCGGCGAATTCGACGGCCCCAACCCCTGGTCGGGCCTGCGCGTGCGCCCCGAGCTCTCGAAGACTCTGGCGAAGAATGACCTCCGCCGCCTCATCTACGAAGGCACATACAACGAAGAGATCGTAGACCTCAAGAACTATGACGCCAAATCCGACGGATACATGTGCATCAAATTCACATACACCACCGAAGACGACTACTACAACAAGGCCAACGCCGGACGAAGCACCCAGATGTGCGACGCCGACTATCCGATGTTCCGCCTTGCCGACACCTACCTGATGCTCGCCGAGTGCCAGCTTAAGGGCGTGCAGTGCGACGGCCTCAAATACCTCAACCTCGTGCGTAAGCGCGCAGGCCTGCCCGACGCCCCCGCCATCACCGCCGACGACCTGCTGAAGGAGCGCATGTGCGAGCTCTACTTCGAGGGCTGGCGCCGCAGCGACCTCATCCGATTCGGCAAATACGCCGGCAGCGGCTACGTGTGGAGCTGGAAGGGCGGCAAGCTCGAAGGCGTAAGCACCCCCGAATTCCGCAACGTATACGCCATCCCCTACCAGTATGCTTCTACTGTGGGACAGAATCCCGGATATTAATTTTTCGATTAGGGAAACAGCATCCTAAAACATCAAACGACAATGAAAAAATTATCGATATTCATGGCCCTCGTTGCGGTGATGCTCGGCTTCACATCGTGCAACGACGACACTGATCCGGTGTTCCAGAGCCCGACGAAGTTCGTGCTCAACACCCCGGCCCTGGCCAGCCAATACTACGAGCTCACGCCCGAAGGCTCCATCGTGCTCACCTGCACCCAGCCTGACTATGGCTTCACGGCCTCAACCACCTACGGCGTGCAGGTATCCTTGAGCGAAGGCGGCGAGATCTATGAGATCACCCCCGAAGTGCCCACCGAAGCCTCGATCCGCATCAAGGCCTCTGACCTGGCCATGGGCATCTGCAGGCTCCGCGGCATAGAGAAAAAGGAAGATTGGGTGGAAGAGCCCGCTCGCCCCGTCTACATCCGCGCCACTGCCCAGATCGGCCCGCACGGCAATTCGTACATCGAGAGCAACTGGATCAAGCTCGACCAGGTGAAGGAATACTTCGCCGTGCCCGAGCCCGGATTCATCTACCTCGTGGGCAGCCCCGAAGGCTGGTCAGGCCCCACCGAAGACAAGAAGGACCACTATGCTGACTGGCGCCTCTTCGAGAAGGCTGACGCCATCGGATCGAAGGTGTACTACGCCGTATTCGACATGCCTGCAGGCCCGTCATTCCGCTTCTACACCGCCCTCACCGGCTGGGACGCCGACTCCTATGGCTCGCAGACCGACGACGCCCCCATCGACTACACCCTCACCGACGGTTCATGGGAAGGCAAACTCGTCAAGGGCAAGGGATCATTCAGCTTCCCGGGCTTCACCGGCGGAGAGATGACCCTGATCGTAGACATTAAGAATAATAAGGTCACTGTGGCCGAAGGCAACCAAATGTAAATTTTTCATGATGCCCTGCCGGGCATCAATCAAAACTTATAATTGATGAAAAAGATAACTAAAATAATGGCATTGGCCGCCATGGGCATCGGCTTCTTCGCTTGCGACAGCGTGGAGGAGTCAGACGTGCTGCCGCAGACCCACCCCCAGGAGGCCATCTTCAACGCCGACAACCTCACTGTAGCAGACGAGGCCGCCATCAACGTCTCCGAGACCCCCGAAGAGGTGAAAGTGGCCACATACGCCGTCACCGATTTCCCCTCGGCGAGCGTGCCGGCTTTCGTGATGCAGTTTTCAAAGACTGATGACTTCGCCAAGATGGGATCTGTAGAGTGCACCGTAGACACGGCCACCCGCTCGATCTACGCTCTCGGCTCAGAGCTCGACGCCGCCTACAAGAAGGCTGTGACCCGCAACCCCGCCACCGCGCCCCTGCATGTACGCTTTGTGGCCTACGCCGAAAATGGCTCTGAGCAGGTGCTCATCGGCGGCCCCTCGCGCTACTTCGGCGCCGGCACCGTGCAGTTCACCCCCGTCAACGAAGGCGTGGTGATCGAGAACACCTATTCGCTCGTCAACGGCGGCGAAGTGATCGCCATGCAGCACAGCGACATCGACCCCTACGATGACCCCGTGTTCAAGGTGGTGTTCGAAGCCGTCCCCGGCACCAAGTGGCAGATCAAGTCGGAGGCCGGCAAGATATTCGGCCCCGCAGTGGCTGAGGATCTTGAGGGTGCCCTCGAGGCCGACGCCGAAGGCGAATTCACCGTCACCGGACCCTACAGCATCGAGATCAACATGCGCGACCTCACCTACAAGCTGTCAATCGCCATCGAGACCCTCTACACCCCCGGCAACAGCAACGGCTGGAACCAGGCAGCATCGCAGACCCTCGTCACCACCGACTACGTGAACTACACCGGATACGTACGCCTCAACGGCGAATTCAAGTTCACCTCGAAGACCGACTGGAGCGGCGTCAACTACGGCTCCACAGGCGTTGAGGGCGAGCTCACCAACGATGGCGGCGCCGGCAACCTCAGCGTGGCCAAGGACGCCCTCTACTGGGTGGAGGTCAACCTCGTGAAGATGACCTACAAGCTCACCGAGATCACAAGCCTCGGAGGCATCGGCGGATTCAACGGCTGGGGCTCGCAGGCTAACCTCGAGCCTTCCGAAGACTTCCTGATCTGGACCGGCGAAATCACATTCAACGCCGGCGACGAATGGAAATTCCGCGCCAACGACAATTGGGACATCAACCTCGGCGGCAGCCTCGACAACCTTGTGCTCAACGGCGACAACCTCGTTCAGGCCGAAGGCGGCCTCAAGACCGTGGTGCTCGACCTGAGCGCCCGTCCCTACACCGCCATCGTAGAGTGATCCCCCCACATACCGTATATACATAAAAAGAGCGCCCCCGGGCGCTCTTTTTTTATGCTCGGCAGGCTGGGTGTGGAGGTGCGTCTCTCCGAGGCGCACGTATCGATAAAGGAGCGAGTAAAAACAGACCGCATAAATAATGGCATGTAAATCAATGTGAGTGCAGGTAAGCCCGTGCGTCTCGGAGAGCCGCACCTCCACCTTTTGCCATTTTTAGGTAAGCCCGCGGCGAGCGGGCTCGGGATAGTAGCCTCGGGAGAAACCCGAGGTTCAAGGCGCCAACATCGATGGCGCAACCCGGCGAGGGGGGCGCGGAATGTATGCGTTTGCCTGCCCTCATCCTTCACCAAGATGCGTATTCCGAAAAAAACAGGCGTGATAAAAATTTTTTTGCTAAAAAGTTTTGTTTTTCTCCGATTAGATATTAACTTTGTGCAATAACTGTTAAGATTTGATAGCAACTCTATTGTCAAAAAGGGCGAAAATGCACATAACCCCCTAAAACACAGAGCAATCGTTAAGTAAAATTAACAAAAAAGACAAAGTGAGGATTAAAGCATTTTAACCAAAATATAAGTATTTTTACCAAACCATCTAAAACGCATCCAAAATTTCACAACCAGGCTCCGGGCGGAGGAAAGGCCGCCGGGGGCGCATAAAAACAATTTTTATGAGAAAACATCTTTTAGTGACCTTGGCCCTGCTCGCCGGCGCTCCGATGTGCGGTTATCTCTCAGCCCACGCTGGAGAAGCCCCCATGGCGCAGAATCCAACTGAGCAGACCATCACCGGTACCGTCCTCGACGAGAACAACGAACCGGTAATCGGCGCCACCGTTTCCGTCAAAGGTAATCCGGCCAAAGCCGTCAACACCGATTTTGAAGGAAAATTCACAATCCGTGTCCAGAATGGAGCTACATTGACCATCAGCTACGTCGGATACAAGACTGTTGATACCGCTGCCCTTCCCGGCATGCAGGTTTATCTCAAGCCGTCGGTTGATGAACTCGACCAACTCGTAATCGTAGGCTATGGTACACAAAAGAAAGCAAACCTCACCGGCGCCGTGACCACTGTTGACGTGGCTCAGGCTCTCGAGAGCCGTCCGCAGCAGGACGTCATGAAGGCTCTTCAGGGTGCTGTCCCCGGCCTCACCATCACCCAGGGCACCGGTAACATCAACGGCACTCCCTCAATCCGCATCCGCGGTAATGGTTCTCTCACTGGATCTACAGAGCCGCTGATTGTTGTCGACGGTGTGCCTATGGATGATATCTCATACCTCGATCCCAACGACATCAAGGACATCTCTGTGCTTAAGGATGCCTCTTCTTCATCTATTTATGGTACGCGCGCAGCCTTCGGTGTCATCCTGATCACCACAAAGGCCGGCACAAAGCGCGACAAGGTGCAGATACGCTACAGCAACAACTTCGCCTGGAACCAGGCTACTCTGCTCCCCGAATTCTCAAGCACAGTCGATCAGCTTTACGCGTCTAACGAATCAGCCAAGATGCTTGGCGCTTCGGAAGGCGAGTTCTTCGGTCAGTACTATACCAATGCTATTCCTTATGCTGAAAAGTGGGCGCAGCAGAATAAGCCCATCGACAGCTATCGTGAGCTCCGCCTGTATCAAGACGAGAACAACATCGGTGACTTCTATGTAAATGAGAATGGCAACGGCTGGATTCAGTATGCTGATTTTGATCTCAACAAAATCATGGTCAACAACGCTGCTCCGAGCAACTCTCATAACGTCACCATCGACGGTTCGTCGGGCAAGACTGTGTTCAACGTATCGTTCGGCTACGCAAAGCGCCAGAGCCTTATCAACTTCAAGCCTGACAAAGTAAGACGCTACAACGCCAAGGCCGACCTCCAGATCAATCTTTATGACTGGTTGCAGGCAGGTGTTCGCTTCAGCTATGCACAGCGCAATATTGAGACCGCCAACGTTGGCCAGAATATCTGGGGCCACATGTGGCGCTTCCCCGCTTATCTGCAGATGCCCGGCTATGTTGACGTGAATGGCGAGCAGTACGACATGCGAAACAACATCCTCTATCTGAAGAACGCTGCTACTATTCCCTACGAGCACGTGCAAAACCGCATGCAGGCTTGGGCTCGCGCTACCGTGATTCCCGGTCTGACCATCAATGCCGACTTCACCTACGCACGCCACACAAGCGAGGCTTCTTACGCTTATCTGCCCGTTGTCGGCATCAATAACTGGAACGGCAACCTCTACAGCCCTTACACATTCGTTACCCAGGCCAACACAACCGCCACTAAATTCAGCGGCCACAACGAGCGTTGGACCTTGAACCTCTATGCAACCTACGAATTCAACATCGCCAAGGACCACAACTTCAAAGTGATGGTTGGTTCTAACGCCGAGCAAAACCGCTATTCTGAATTCCAGGCCCGCACCAAGACTCTTCTTGACAACAACCTCCCCGCCCTCAACCTCTACACAGGCGACCTTCAGGCTCCTTCAAGCGCTGATTCGCACTGGGCAACCGCAGGTTTCTTCGGTCGTCTCAATTACGACTACAAGGGCATCTATCTCCTCGAGCTCAACGGCCGCTACGACGGCAGCTCAAAGTTCCCCGCAAATGACCAGTGGGCATTCTTCACCTCTGCATCTGCCGGCTACCGCTTCTCTGAAGAGAAATACTTCGAGCCTCTCAAGCACATCATCAACAATGGTAAGATCCGCGCTTCTTATGGCGAGATCGGCAACCAGGCCGTAGGCACAAACCGCTTCCTCTCCACTATCGGTCAGTACAACTACCAGTGGGTGACCGGAGCCGGCATCCTGCAGCGCGCTGCCTCTACTCCTTCAGTAGTTTCTTCTTCTCTCACATGGGAGCGCATTTGCACCACCGACATCGGTATTGATCTTAGCTTCCTGAAGAATGAGATCAACTTCTCATTCGATTGGTTCCAGCGCGAGAACAAGGATATGCTTGCTCCCGGCGTGACTCTGCCCGCAGTGCTTGGCGCATCTTCGCCTTATCAGAATGCAGGCGGCCTCCGCAACCGTGGTTGGGAACTCACCATCGGTTGGAATCACCGCTTCAATGACGTGAATGTTTACGCAAACTTCAACATCAGCGATGTCAAGACCGTTGTAACAAAGTGGAACAACCCGTCGAAAACTATCGGTTCTAACTATTCAGGTAAAGAATACGGCGTGATCTGGGGCTTTGAGACAGACCGCTACTATACAGAAGATGACTTCGTGAAGAACGCTGACGGCTCTTTCCAGAAAGACGACAAGGGCGCATTCATTCCCAAGCCTGGCGTTGTTGACCAGCGCGGTCTCGAGCAGGGCAACTTCCACTTCGGCCCCGGCGACATCATGTACAAGGATAAGAACGGCGATGGTGTCATCAACGGTGGCAAAGGCACAGCCGATGACAAGGGCGATATCATCAAGATCGGTAACCAGCTTCCCCGCTACGAATATGCATTCCATATCGGAGGCGACTGGAAGGGATTCGACCTCGATATGTTCTTCCAGGGCGTAGGCAAGTGCGATATGTGGACCGTTTCATCAATGGTTATTCCCTTCGCTCAGGCTCCCAATGATATCTACTACGGCCACATGACCTCGCACAACAGCGTGATCTATGACGACGCGTGGAACATCACCGGCTATGTTGTAGACCAGGGAAACACCTATCCTCGTCTCTACCCCGGCTGCTACGCTGACAACAACGTATCGGGTATCGGTTCCGGCCAGAACAACTTCCTGCCCCAGACCAAGTATCTGCAGGATCTCAGCTACCTCCGCGTGAAGAATATAACCCTTGGCTATACCTTCCCCCGCGAATGGACCAGCAAGGCCTACATCCAGCGCCTGCGCCTCTACTTCAGCGGTGACAATCTCTTCTTCCTGCATCGCGGCAACAAGAACACATCACCGTTTGACCCCGAGATCAATACAACCGAATGGAGCGGCAGCAACACCGTGGGCCGTACCAACCCCATCCAGCGCAGCTATTCGTTCGGTCTCCAAGTCACTTTCTAAAAAGAATATAATAAACGCATACAATATATGAAAAAGATATTATTGGGCGCATCGGTTCTGGCTATGTCGGTTGCCATGTCATCTTGCGATGACTTCCTCAACGACAGTCGCTTCCCGCTCGACCAGCATACAAACAATCCCAATTATTGGAATAGTGCATCTAACGTGCAGATGCAGTGCGACCAGATGTATGGTGGCAATACCACGTCCGGTACTACTGACTACCTTGTAGCTCCCTCTTGCTTCACCGGCTTCAGCACAGGCACAGGCGGCTGGTTCTACTTCCAGACCCTTTCTGACGATCAGGGCGGTGGCATTGGCAACGGCTTCACCAACTGGAAGTTTGTCAACCTCCCCTCAAGCTCTACAAGCTGGAACAATCCCTACAAGATCATCCGCCACGCCAATTCTATCATTGAGGGCGTGACCAAGTCGACATTGACAGAGGCCGAGAAGAACAAGTATATCGGCATCGCTCGCCTGGTGCGCGGCTGGTGCTACTATGATCTCGTTCGCTGCTACGGTGATGTTCCCTACTATGATTACGTCATAGACCACAGCGATGCCGAATCTCTCTATAAGGCACGTGACAATCGTGATAAGGTGATGGATGCCGTGCTTGAAGATCTCAAGTTCGCCGCAGCAAACATTGGCAATGGCACAAAGCTCACATGGAGCAGCGACATGGCCTACGCTATGCTGGCCGACGTGGCTCTTTGGGAGGGCACATACCGTAGGTATTGCACCGAAGCAGAGAATAACATTGCGCCCAACGAAGAGCGTGCAAAGAAGTGGCTCAACGAGTGCGTTGCAGCTTGCGAGGCTGTAATGGCAAAGGGTTATACCCTCAGCCCCAGTTATCAGGCTACCTATAACACTGCTGATGCTGCTCTTGGCAACAATCCTGAGGTGATTTTCTATCGCCAGTACAAGAACACCGTGCTTACGCACTCTACCATCCAGTACACCACCCAGACCACCTCTATCGCAGGTCTTTCAAAAGACGCTTTCGACGCTTACCTCTTCAAGGATGGTAAACCCAAGGCTCTGACTACGATGGATACCAATGACGCAGGTGTGGTTAAGGCTGGTTTTACGCAGGGTGTCAACACCGGAGCTCTTGGTCAGGTTCTCTCAATCAAGGATGTGCTCTCTGTTCGTGATAGCCGTCTGTCAGAGACCATCGATACCGTTGTCTGCTTCGTTGCCGGCGATGTTGAGTACACATACAGCCGCGCCGGTTCGGCTCAGCTCCGCGCCAACACCGGTTACACTGTGAAGAAATATGACAACGTAACTCTTCCTGTCAACTACCGTAACGGCTCAAACTACACAAGCGCACCTCTCTACTGGCTGTCAGTGATCTACTGCAACTATGCAGAGGCAAAGGCTGAGCTCGGCAATCTTTCAGATGACGATCTCAACAACACCATCAATAAGCTTTATGCGCGTGCCGAGCTGCCTGCACAGACCGTAGCATCTCTGTCTGGCATGAACGACCCCGCCAACAACATGGGCATTTCAAGTCTTCTTTGGGAGGTACGTCGCTGCCGTCGTTGCGAGCTCATTATGGACAATAACTTCCGTTACTGGGACCTCCTGCGTTGGCACCAGCTCGACAAGCTTGACACCAGCAAGTATCCTAACATCAAGCTTGGCGCTAACATCAAGAATCTGCCCGCAGCACAGAAAGACGAAGTGACCGCACGCGTAGGCGACTACCTCAACGCCATCCCCGGCAATGATCGCATCTACGTTCCCCGCGTTTACACCTATCCTGTCCCCACAGGTGAGATCACACTCAACCCTCAGTTGACACAGCAGCCTCAATGGAAAGACGCTAAATAAGCGTTGATCGCATAACTCCCTAATCGGGCATACGACCATCATGTCGTGTGCCCGATTTTTTTAGCGTGGAGGGGCGTTTTTCAAACGCCCGATAGCGCCAGGCGCGGAAGGAGGTGCGTTTCGGAGAAACGCACGGGCCAACCCTCATCCACCCTCGTCGCCCGTGCGCCTCTCTGAGGCGCACCTCCACCTTAGAGGGCATAAAAAATTGGGGCGCGGGTTGATGTTTTGGATTATTTTTTGTTATTTTGCACATTGTTTATGCAATGTGCGATTAACCAAAAATCTAAAAGATTGAAACCCACTATACTTTCTTTTTTCTTGGCAGCCGCTGTCGCGGCGCATGCAGAGGCCCCCGCAGGATACTATTCTTCGTGCGAAGGCAAAGGGGGAAAGCAGCTGATAGAGCAGCTGAATTCGGTGATATTTGACCACCATAATGTCGGTTACGGTGGCCTGTGGACCATGTACAAAGACACAGACACGCGCTCCGACGGCACGATCTGGGACATGTACTCCACCAAGCATTGGACCTACAAGGCGGAGCAATGCGGCAACTACGGCGGCGT
>CANNVE010000040.1 GCA_947525975.1 uncultured Muribaculaceae bacterium
GCGCAGGAGCAACCCCAGGCTCAGACTGTGGCTGAAGCTGTGGGAGCGATAGCCGAGCCGCAGGAAGCCGAGCCGGCTACGCAGCCAAATGCAACTGAGACCACGCAACCTGCTGCACAGGAGACTCAAGCGCAGACTCCCGAAGTCCGCACCGAGCAGCCCGCACAGCAACAGCCCCAGGAAGCAAAGCCCGACAATGGCCACAAGGCAGCCATAGCCTATCTCGACAAGAACTCCACTTGGAAGAAATCTGAGATGGAAAAATACCCCGAGCTGAAGGGCCTCTACGACGACATGAACAAAGTGAACCGAAAAGCGCTTATAAATAAGTGGGGACCGAAACTCAAGGACTCGAAAAAGTTCAAGAACATAGTCACCCACGCCAGACTCTCGCTTAAGAAGAAAGCCAGACGGAATCCTTACAACAGTCCCAAGGCATCGACCATACCGCTGCAGGACTACCTCAACAATATGGATCCCTGACATCCTCGCTCATGTTTAGATTTATATCTATGCCAAAAATATCTAACTATCTGAAACCGATGTGCGCGGCCATGGCCGCCATCGGTTTTTCGTTCTCTACGGCCCAGGCCCAGACAATCGTCACAACATCAAAAAGCGGACGCACCGTGACAGTGTCGGCCATAAGCGACAACATCATCAAGGTGACAAACGCCGCTCCGGGGCAGAACCTCGCTCCCGGCTCGATCTGCGCACAGGCGCCGGCCTCCGAGCCGGGCACTGCCTCCAAAACAGGGAATACACAGATGCTGCAGCTGCCGGCAATCACCGTCACCCTCGACGACGCATCAGGCGAAGTGGTGATCAACGGCGGAGCCAACAAGATAGTGAGCGATCCCGGACTGCACCGCATCGAAAGCGACGGACAGACTATCGAACTCTACACCACCGCCGCCGGATCATACTACGGAGCCGGCGAACGCGGACACCGGCTCAACCTCAGGGGTGACACCCTGGTGATGTACAACCGGCAGAACTACGGATACACCAAGGGCGATCCGCGCATCGACCAGATGAACATCACCATGCCGCTATTCATCTCCACCGACGGTTTCGCCCTGGTCTTTGACGATTTCGCGGCGGCCAAGATGCACCTTGGCGACGACTCGCGCATCACATACACCACCGAAAGCCCCGATGCCATAAGCTACTACTACGTCAACGGCGGCACGGAGATCAGCAGCGTGGTGGAGCAGCTGTCGGCCCTCACCGGGCGCCAGCCCCTGCCCCCGCTGTGGTCACTGGGATACATCACCTCGAAATACGGCTACCACAACGAGAAAGAGACCCTCGGCGCCATCGACTCGCTCAAGACAAGAGGATACCCCGTGGACGGCATCGTGCTCGATCTCTACTGGTACGGCAAAGAGCAGGACATGGGCCGCCTGGCATGGGAGAAGAAGCAATGGCCCAATCCCGGGAAAATGCTGTCTAAACTCAAAAAGCAGGGCGTAAACCTGATCGCCATATCCCAGCCCTACGTGCTGCGCAACGGCAAAGCCCTCGACAACTACAATATGCTCGCCCGCGAAGGGATGCTCCTGGCCGACAGCACAGGGCAGAAACCGCAGGAAGTAACCATCTGGGTGGGAGAAGGCGGCATGTTCGACGTCTCCAACCCCAAGACCCAGTCATGGCTCAAAGACAGATACCACAGCCTGAGCGAAATGGGGATAACAGGCTGGTGGGGCGACCTCGGGGAACCGGAAGTGCATCCCGAGACCGGCCTCCACGCCAACGGACTCCCGGCACGCCTCTACCACAACAAATACGGCAACGACTGGAGCAAGATCGTGGCCGACATGCAGACAGAGAATTATCCCGACACACGCTTCGTGACCATGATGCGCGGAGGCACCACCGGCCTGCAGCGTTACAGCGTATTCCCCTGGAGCACCGACGTGTCGCGCTCATGGGAGGGAATGCAACCGCAAGTGACCATCATGCTCAATTCCGGCCTCAGCGGACTCGGATACATGGGGCATGACGTGGGCGGATTCGCGGTCGACAAGGACAATCCCGAAGACCCCGAGCTCTACGTGCGCTGGTTGCAACTGGGCCTATTCTCGCCTATGCTCCGCACTCACGCCCAATACAACGCCGAGCCATACCATTATCCCCAATACGCCGACATCATCCTGCCCCTCATAAAGGAGAGATACCGCTGGCTGCCCTACAACTACACCATCGCCTACGAAAACGCCATGCTGGGATACCCGCTGGTTCGCCCGCTCAACTTCAGCGAAGGCCCAGGCTCGGCCTATGATGATATCGACGACGAATATCTATGGGGATCGGAAGTGCTCGTGGCACCGGTGATGCACAAAGGTGCCACAAGCCGCAGCGTGACATTCCCCCAAGGCACATGGATCGACTACTCCGACCCCACAAAGCACTATGCCGGCGGCTCAACCATCGAATATGACGCCCCGCTCGACAAGCTCCCGCTGTTCGTGCGCGCCGGAGCATTCATCCCGCAGGCCGACTACAAAATGAAATCAACTGCCGACTACAACCCGGCCCGCCTGACCATAAACTACTATCCGGCGCCCGGATCAGACACCGAATACTCGCTCTACGACGACGACCGCATCTCGGCGTCGGCCCTCGCCAACGGCCAATACCGCCTCATCAACTTCAAAGGCAAGGCGTCGCCCGACGGCAAAAACATATCGATCGACATATCAAGCACCGGCACTTACGAGGGCGCGCCATCGCCCCTCAACCTCAAGATCGCCGTGCACGGAATAGCATCGCCGGCCAACATCGGCATCACCAAAGGCTCGGCCAAGATGGGACAGCAACGCGACACTGTAATAGCCGACATCGTGTTCTATCCCGACCAGCCAACAACAATCTCAGTACAACAGTAAAAAAAATCTCACCAACCATGTTCTCAGGAATTGTAGAAGAAGCGGCCACCGTCACCGGCGCCATAAAGCAGGACGGCAACATACGGCTCACAGTGAAATGCTCATTCACCAACGAACTCAAGATAGATCAGTCAGTGGCACACAACGGCGTGTGCCTTACTGTCGTGGAAATTCGCCCCGACGGCACATACGACGTAGTGGCCATCAGCGAGACCATCGACCGCAGCAATCTCGGAGACCTGAAGCCCGGAAGCCTCGTCAACCTTGAGCGATCAATGATCATGAACGGACGCCTCGACGGCCACATAGTGCAAGGCCATGTCGACTGCACAGCCACCTGCACCGACATACAAGACGCCGACGGCAGCCGCTACTACAAATTTGAATACCGGGCCGACCCAGCCATGGCAGCCCAAGGATACTGCACCGTAGAGAAAGGATCTGTCTGCGTCAACGGCGTCAGCCTCACCGTATGCGACAGCGAGCCGGCGTCATTCCGCGTAGCAATAATCCCATAC
This sequence comes from uncultured Muribaculaceae bacterium, assembly GCA_947525975.1. Classification (GTDB taxonomy): domain Bacteria; phylum Bacteroidota; class Bacteroidia; order Bacteroidales; family Muribaculaceae; genus CAG-873. Next base: position 3,413 of record CANNVE010000040.1, read on the forward strand.
ACCGCCGAGCACACCAACTTCTGCCAAATCGAAGTAGGATCTCGCGTCAACCTCGAATTCGACATCATCGGCAAATACATCGCCCGCATGCTGCCCAAAAACTGACACGCCATGGATCTGCAACGACTCGACTCTTTTGAGAAAAAACTTCACGACACCCTCGCCCGCACCCTCGCAGACAGAGAAGCGATTGACCCAATCCTCCCAGACGCTCCCGACATCGAAGAGCGCTGGGAAAAAATCTGCATGGCCTACCTGCCCGACGGCGCGCGCGAATTCGCGGCCTACCCCACAGCCTCGCTCGGATGGATGATGTACATAGGCATGGCCGTGGCCCACATGTGGGACGAAGACTGGGAGATGTACTCAAAATTTGAAGACATCTACGCCACAATCCTCGTGAAAGGGCGCGGATATGACAACATGGACGAATACATCTGCCAGGACATACTCAAACTGACGCCCGAAGCCGAAAGCAAAGTATCGAAACTCGTGGGCGACATCGCTTCCATCACCCACAACGCCCTCATCCACGAAGCCTTCGAGCCGGGCACCCCCGACGCATTCAACGCCTACGTGCGCTGCCTCCACCAGCTCTACTACTTCGGTGCCGCCGCCGAGCTCTGGCGTCTCGGATATCACATGACCCCACTCAATCCATAGGCCTCTCGCAAAAAGGCACCAAAAAAGTCGAAGAAAAATTTGGTAGATACAAAAAAAAAGCCTAACTTTGCAAAGTCAAAATTCAGACGCCCCAACCAACGGAGAGGTGGGTGAGTGGCTGAAACCAGCAGTTTGCTAAACTGCCGAAGGGGTAACCCTTCCACGAGTTCGAATCTCGTCCTCTCCGCCAACCTATAGAAAGTCAAGCTTGAAGCTTGACTTTCTTCGTTTAAGGATAACCGCAAACGAAACAGTCTATCATCACACCGCGCCTGCGCCTTACGGCAATCGGTCTGTCCGTCTCCCCATACAGCAGAGGTTGCCTAACTTTCTGTGGTCGGGCAGCCTCTGTTTACGTTAAAGGGATGGAGGGTTAGTTGAAGCGCACTTTGTGGGTTTTGACGGCGCCGCGATAATCGAATTTCACAGTGCCCTCTTTTTCATTGCCCTCGGGCTGCGAAATGGAGATCGTTACTTCGGGATTGTCGGAGGTGGCGGTCATCCGGCTTCCGACGGGAGTGTGTATTGGGCTTCGTAGATGTCGTAGCCGGTGTATCCATTCCGGTTGGTCATTCGAGCAGGGGCGCAGGGCAACTGCACGTCTTCGCCGTTAACCGCGATCTTCACTGTCGGCGCCGCGGGGCGTTTCATCTCTTCGCCTTTCTTGCTGAATCCAAGGCCATGGAGCACACCCACCTTGCCTTCGCCTCCACGGGCAACGAGGTAGATGGCATGCTAACGGTCGAGGCCGTCTACTGCATCCGACACATCAACCGTATAGCGCCCTACTCCATTGTTAGAGCCGGCGGAGATGTCGATGGTGGCAATTTTGCGACCGTCCAATGCGTCATTCTCATACGGGCCGTCGAGCATCACGTCGATAGCCATTGCCTGGGCCGTGACAGGCTCCTCAAACACATTGAGCTGAGTGCCATTGCCCTCGGCGGTGCCACTGGCGGAGGAGTTGGCGTTTGCCTTGTCGCATGAAGTCAGCCCCAAAGCAGAGGCCTACAGCAGCGCAGCCGCACATGCAAAGGCGAAATTGGATTTAATTTTCATAAAAGATCTGTGTAATGTTTATGGTATTATTTCTCTCCACAAAATTACGACAAAAGCCCCTCTATCGCATCCCGCCATGTTTCAATACCCGATTCCTCTTGATCCGGCGCCACAGAAATGTTACACAAACCTCACTCCACGTTTCATCCCCGCCAGATCATCGGGAGCGGAGCCCATGGCAGCATCGTAAATCAGACACACAACGACATATATCAAAATTCGTCAGAAAATCATTATAATTAATTTTTTATCGTTATATTTGCGGTAGACAATTGTTCCAATCCAAAAGAAAACCCACTATGGCACGAGGAAAGCAAACCTGCAAGATACTTAAGGAAATTCGCCGAAAGATAGCCGTGGCGAATGACATAGTGCTTGCAACATCGGAATGTCGCTACAAGGGAGACTGCCTCGGCACTTGCCCCAAATGCGAGGCCGAGGTGCGATATTTGGAGCAGCAGCTCCGCAAGCGTCAACTTGCAGGCAAGTTGGTCAATCTTGCCGGAATCTCGGCAGGTGCCATAGCCATGCTTGCCCCTCTTGCCGCGCAATCCCAGGCTCCAGACACATCTTTTGATAAAGAGGATATCACAACGCAGGTAATGTCTGACACCATCATAGTCAAAGGAGTTGTCCTTGATGGCGATACTTTACGACACGGATCCGCATCAAGAGAGCCTATGGTCGGCGCATCAATAAAAAACCTGCGGACAGGGAAAACAACTTCCACGGATATCGATGGCAATTTCCAAATTGACGCTTGCAGAGGAGACTCATTAGAAATATTGTATGTAGGATGCTTAAACCAAAGCGTAGTCATATCAGATAATAACGCTCAATTGGAAATAATGCTGCACAATGATGATTCCATATTTATGGGCGAGGTAATAACCGTCAATCCACAAAATACGATTGACTTATCTATCATCGATGAAGATAAAAAGCCCCTACCCTTTGACAATGTCACGATAGAACGAGTATATATCGACAAATATGGGGAGGAGGATTCGGATGAACTTTACCCAATATGGATCGAGGAAAAGGGCGTACTGCGCATATATTGGAACGACGAACCTGGATTAATGGACGAGGATGACAATCCTTTAAAAGAAGCCTCCCTACGCATTGAAGCCACAGGCTATGATGATCCGGTGACAATCAAAGTAAAATATCCCAAACGCAACACAAAGAAAACCATCAAATTCAAACACAAAAAAGAATAACAGATGACGTGAAAGTCCCGAGTTTGTTTTTTCTCCGATAATCAATGGCTATGGTCGTTAAAAACGACTTATGGGAATAGCTTTGATTTCTTTCCCTTTCCACTTGATATGCTCCTCTTGGTCGTTTGTAATGACGAGGAGGTTGTCGCAGTGGAGTTCTTCGGAGGCTTCAACAAGGGCGCCGAGTTCGCGCTTGCGGGTTTTCTCTGACGTCATGTCGTAGCATACTTGGATAAGTAGCTCGACTTTTGTACCGCGGCGGAGCACGAAGTCTATCTCTTTGTCGTTACGGGTTCGGTAGTAGAATAGCGTGTTCCCCGGTTCGTAGCCTCGGCGCAGGAGTTCTACGAATACCTGATTTTCCAAAAGTCGTCCGAGGTTCTCGCTGAGGTTGAAAGCTGTGCTCTGCACAAAACCGTTATCCACGACATAGACCTTTCGCGGAGCCTTCTTCATCAGCTTCAGTTTGTTGTTGAAGCGCGGAAGATAGAAGAACAGGTAAGACTCGGCGAGGTAGTCACAAAACTTCTTGGTGGTAGCGACACTCGACATCCCCAATTCAATAGCAAGTTCATTTGAAGAAACCGGATTACAAAAATTGGATAAAAGATAGGTTGCGAGGTTATACAAGTCGGTTGTATTCCTTACATTATGCCGCTTCGCAACATCTTTCAGCAATATGGAGTCAAAGAGCGTGGAAAGATAGTTCTTTGTGATGGCTCTCGCTTTTATTGTTTCAGGATAGCCACCGTTACGCATATAATCATCGGCGAGTACGGTAGCTTTGGCTAACTGTTCCTCTCGCAGCGCATGAATGTCGATGTCATTCCAGCTCATTGTTTCATTAAGGCTGAAAGGGAGCATATCTATTTTCAGATAGCGTCCGGTCAGTGATGTCGCCATTTCACTGCTCAAAAGTTTTGCGTTGCTTCCTGTGATAACCAAATTCTTGCCACGACGATATAGTTTGCTTACCCACATATCCCAACTTGGCAGGTTCTGCACCTCATCAAGAAGTAGATAATCATATCCGGGGTATATGTCATCAAGAGCCGACATCACCAAATCCTCATTCCAATTCTCCAACAGCCGTGCATCATCGAAGTTCAGATAGGCAAAGTCCTTTCCCTGCAACATCAGTAATGCAAACACTGATTTACCAACACGCCGCGGGCCGGTGATCAGCTTAATCAACGGATTGGTGAGAAGTTCCTCAACATCATGTTTGGATTGTCGCTGTTGGTACGTACGAGCCATAAGCTCATCACGCTCAGCCTTTTGATTGAAGATTATATTTTTCATTGTGGTCTTATCTGACTGCAAATATAGCTCATTTTATTCAATTTAACCACTGTATTGAATAAAATAGCGTCTATTTTATTCAATAAGGCGTGCATATTGAATAAAATCTGAATAAAAAGAAAACTTTAGGACTCAAGCACAGAAAGAATAACAGATGACGTGAAAGTCCCTATATTCAGCCAGGATATTGCAACAGCTAAACATGAACCGCTCCTCGCCTCGGGCTTAATCGAGGCGGGGGCTATAAACGAAAAGCGCCGAAACGGGATGTTTCAGCGCCTTCGGTGAACCGTCTGGGGCTCGAACCCAGGACCCCAACATTAAAAGTGTTGTGCTCTACCAGCTGAGCTAACGATTCTACTTTGCTTTTTGCGTTGCAAAGTTACGCGTTTTTTTTCAAACTAACAAATTTTTCGCGAAATATTTTTAATCGACCTGTATTACGAGGTAGTTTGACACACCCCAGAATTCTTCGGGATTCAGGATGCGGAGCTCGGCCTGACCGTTGTTCTCGACGATCTGATATGAATCCTTAGGCTGGCTTGTGGTGATGACCTTCGCTTTCTTGGCGTGGAGGGGTATGACGGTGAGCGTGCGGCGGTCGGCAGTCACGAAGAATGACTTGTCGAAATCGCCCTGCATGATCTTCGACTTGCGCAGGAAGCCCCCACCCTCGATGATATCGTGATCCTTGAGTTCCTTCTTGGTGCCGATGGCATAGAAGCACTGGTTGGCAAGCACGGTCTGCTCCTGGGCCACTGCCTCCACGCTGTCGCGCTCCTCGGTGACAGAGGCGATGTGGGTGCTGAGCGAATCAACCTGCACATCGAGCGTGGCTATGCGCTGCTGCGCTTCGGTGAGACTTGCGGTGAGGGTTTCGATCTGGGCTGTCTGGTCTGCCACCTGCTGCTTCAGGGTCTCGATTGTGCCGAGCAGCTTTGAGTTTGATGTCTTTGACTTGCGCAGGGTCTCTTCGAGATCTTCTATCTTCTTGCGGCGCTCCTGCAGGGTTGCCTTGATCACGGCGATGTCTGACGCCACGGCGTTGTTGGAGTTCATCTCGCCCTGGGCGGCATTGATCGACACGATATTCTCCATGTTCTTGATCTCGTCAGTGGTGGATGCGATCTCGTTGATCAGGTCGAGCAGCTGGTCGCGCTCCTGCACAGCCTGCACCAGCTCTTCTTTAGTCGACTCATTCAGTGCCTGCGCCTGCGCGAGCTGTTCCTTCTCTTTCTGGTTTGTGCAAGCCATCATGGCGGCGGCTAAAACACAAGATAATGCCAATGTCTTTTTCATAAACTAAATAGTTGATTTGTATTTATTCTGGTGCTGACGAGGGGTGTCTTGTCCTCTGCCACCGACAACTATAACAATTTCACCACGCGCTTGGGTTTGCGAAAAATACTTAAAAAGGTCGGAAAGTGAGCCTTTATGGGTAGTTTCGTGGATTTTCGATATCTCGCGCGACACCGAAGCCGGCCTGTCGGGGCCGCAAGCCTCGATCAGTTGCTCAAGTGTCTTTGCAAGGCGCAGGGGTGATTCGTAGATGACGAATGTGCGGTCATCGTCGGCGAGAGCCTTAATGCGCGTGGCGCGTCCTTTCTTGGGAGGCAGAAAACCCTCGAACACGAATCTGTCGCATGGCAGGCCCGAGCTCACGAGAGCCGGCACGAAAGCCGTAGGGCCCGGGAGAGTGATGACCTCAAGCCCGGCGCGACGGCATTGGCGCGAAAGCATGAATCCGGGATCGGAGATGCCAGGGGTGCCGGCGTCGGAGACGAGCGCTATGGTCTCGCCGGCGGCTATGCGCTCTATGATGCGGTCGGTGACCTCATGTTCATTGAATTTGTGATAGCTGGCCATCGGCGTCTCTATGCCGAATTTGCGCATCACCACGCTGCTCGTGCGCGTATCCTCGGCAAGGATGAGCGCGGCGCCGGCAAGCACTTCGATGGCGCGAGGCGTCATGTCTGACAGGTTGCCCACGGGCGTAGGCACGATGTAAAGCGTCCCGCTCATGTCCGGCTATTGAAATATCGGGCGATGACCTCAAGGAATTCTATCACCACCGGGTTGTCTTCATCAAGCTTAAGGTCGTTGATGACATAGTCATAGGCCTCGGGGAGGCTGTGCATCGATGTCACCTTCGCAACCACATCGCCCATCAGGGCATGCTGATTATTGAAGAGCTCGCGGGCGAAGCGATACTTTTCGTTGAACGTGATGAACGATTTCGGAGCTTGGACCGACTCTGCCGTCCGAGCCTCTTGCTCGGCGACTGATGGGGCAGCCGCGCGCACCTCCTCCTTCTCTACCGGTTCTTCAGGCTCGAACTCGACTATATCGACCGAAAAATCAGAATCTATGTCAATCTGCTCGCCAAGGACGCACTGCCCATCAGCGGGTGCGGCTTCCTGCTCTTCAGGAATCGGGCACCGGCCATCAGCCTCAGCGCAACCCTCATTGTCAGCTACACATAGGCCGTCGGCAAGCGCGGCGGAGAGCGACTGCGCCTTATGCTGCAGCAATGCGCGCACCTGTGAGTCGTCGCGCACCAGAAGTACTCTCAAAAGCCCCTCTATCTCAAGAGCCTGATCCAATAATGTATTTATGTCTTGCATGTTATGATCTGTTATTGCTTAATATTATAAAATCAGAAAGTGTCAAGCAGGAATTTCTCAATCGCCGCCCTCACCCTCGAGCGCGGGCAATAGAAGGCGTTGACGAGGATCACCACCGTGTGGGTGGGCTTTCCCTGCGCGTCGAGTTTGTATCCGCCGAAGCACTGCACTGCCCCCATGCTTCCGCTCTTGAGGGCAAGCTGCCCCTTAAGGCGCGTCTTTGACAGGAGGCCTGACACAGTGCCGTCTACTCCGGCGCGGGGGAACATGGCCACATACTGCGATGCGTATTTGCTTTTGGCCATAGCCTGCAGCACGTCAGACACAAAGCGCGGCTGCACCCTGTCGCCGCGAGAGAGGCCGCTGCCATCGAGTATCTTGTTGTATCGGGTGTTGACGCCCATGGCTGTGAGTTTGTCGTCCTGCGCCTTCAGCGCCTCAGAGCGAGAGCCGCCTTCGGCCAAAGCCCTGAGCATGCCCTCGGCAAAGAGGTTGTGGCTCACCACAAGAGTCTCGCGCAGCATATCCTGGCACATAGGCGAATTGTGCATGCACACGAGCCGGCGCGACGTATCGTCGGAGATCTCCTCGCCATCAACCGCAATACCCTTGCTCTTGAGGTTCTCACCCATAAGATGCAGATAGGCGGCTGCGGGGTCGGGCATCGAGCACTCTTCGCGCCATTTAGCATTCTGTGGATTGCGGCCCCAGATGCTCATCTTGCCGGAGTCGATGCCGCGCATCATGTCAGTGCCGTCTTCGTTCTCGCCCACAGTCACCTGCAGGCCGGGCTGGAAAGGCTCGGTCTTGAGAGTAGCCGGCCACAAGGCGAACATATTGTCATGGAAATTGAATCCGTAGAGCCCTGCGCCATAAGCCCATGGCACATCCTCTATCTCCCAGTTCGGCAGGCATCCGGCGTCGAGCAGCGTCTGCTGTATGATGACGTTGCCGGTGATGCGCCTCACGCCGAGATTGTCGAGGCCGTGCGAAATCTCCCGCCACAGGGAAGGCTGGCCCTTAAACTGCTTGCTGTCGATCGTGGGGTCTCCGCAACTCTCTATCACAAGGTTGCCGCGCCACACCGTAGGGTCGGCATCATCGGGCCTGCCATACAGGTAGACCGGGGTGGTGAATGTGAATTCAGGGCCGAGAATCGACAGGGCCGAGGCCGCAGTCACAGTCTTCATCACAGATGCGGGCAGCATGGCCACGCCTTCGTTGTTGCTTGCAATGACCTTTCCGGTGGAGAGATCCTTGACATAGATGCCCACAAGGGCATGCTCCTCGCCGTCGAACCCGAGCCTGGCCTGGGCCATCGACACAATGGCCACGCAGGCCAGCAGAAAGAAGGATATATTGCGTTTCATATTCATATCAGGAATTCAAAATCAGGCGCTTGCCCTCACATTTGAGCACACGCCCGGGGAAGCGGTCAAGATACGCCCAGTTATGCGTGGCTATCAGCACAGCCGTGCCGCCTGCGGCAATGTCGATCAAGCCCTCCATGATGGTGTCCCCGGTCTCGGGGTCGAGGTTGCCCGTAGGCTCGTCGGCGAGTATCAATGCCGGCTTGTTGAGCAGCGCCCTGGCTATCGCTATGCGCTGCTGCTCGCCGCCCGACAGCTCATGCGGCATCTTGTAGGCTTTCTTGGCCATGCCCACTGCCGCAAGCACCTCGTCGATGCGGTCAGCCTTCTCGGCCTTGGACGTCCAGCCTGTGGCCGCAAGCACGAAATCGAGATTTGAATACACATTCCTGTCGGCCAGCAGCTGATAGTCCTGAAACACGAATCCGATGTTGCGACGCAGAAATGGCACCTCCTTGCGCCTGATCGAAGCCAGCTGATACCCGAGCACGCGGGCGTCGCCGCTCTCGATGGGCACATCGGCGTAGATCGACTTCAGCAGGGTGCTTTTTCCGGATCCCACCTTTCCTATAAGATAGGCGAACTCGCCTTTCTTGAATTCGAAGCTGACATCACGCAGCACCGTGAGCTCCTTGCGCCGAAGCTCAACGCCGCTGTAGCTTATGATAGGGGCATTTGCAGTTGACATAAATAAAATAGTGGTCGAAAAGGGAATACATAAAAAAATCGGAGACGCCCAGTGGGGCCCTTCTCCGATTTTGCGGGAACCACACCAAAGGATATGATGAAACTCCGAAAAGACAGGATTTGAGTGCTCGCCAACCTTTGTAATCCGCCTGTCCTATGAAGGAGCCAATTCTTGCGAAATGGCCGGGGCCCGCCATCGGCAGCCGAGCTTGTCTCGGAATTTGATGAGATAATTGTAGAGTTTCCCGATCCACTTTGATGTGGTTGTATCTTATATTTAAAAATGTCGAATTTTCGCAGTAGGAAGACGCTCTCTCGCGATTTCCGTAATTATAACGCAAAGATAAGACAATAAGTTTTATTTACCAAAAAAATTGATTAATTTTGCAGACAAAATCTTTCTCCCATGCAAAAAAGAGACTCTTTCAATCTATATATGCAAGATGCCATCCGAGACAACTGGGAGCTTCTCGCCCTCACGGACTTCAACGGCATCTCACTCCAATACAGAGACATAGCCCGCAAGATAGCCAAGCTGCACATTTTTTATGAGCGCGCGGGCGTGAAGAAGGGCGACCGCATAGCGCTATGCGGCAAAAACAGCGCGCAGTGGGCCGTGGCGTTCATATCAGTCATGGCCTACGGAGCTGTGGCAGTGCCCATCCTCCCCGACTTCCATCCTGACAACATCCACCACATAGTGGACCACTGCGGCGCCAAGCTGCTATTCTGCGACGGCGAAATCTGGGACAAACTCAACTCTGACAAGATGCCCGCCATCGGAGCCGCCTTGCTCATACACGATTTCTCGCTCGTGGTATCGCGCCATAAGGAGATTGACTTGGCGCGCACCCATCTCAACGAGCTTTTCGGCAAGCGCTATCCCGAGAGATTCGGAAAGGACGACGTGGTATTCTACTCTGACAGCCCCGACGAGCTCGCCATCATCAACTACACCTCAGGCTCCACAGGATTTTCAAAAGGCGTGATGATACCGTATCGCGCGCTTTGGAGCAACCTGCAATTCTGCTTCGACCACATCAATCTGCTCCAGCCCGGCGACGGCGTGGTGTGCATGCTGCCTCTGGCTCACATGTATGGCATGATGATCGACCTCATACACTGCCTCGGCCACGGCTGCCACCTATTTTTCCTCACCCGCCTGCCCTCACCGTCGATAATACTCAAGGCCTTCGCCGAGGTGCGCCCCAAACTGATAGTGGCCGTGCCGCTCATCCTCGAGAAGATTGTGCGCAACAAAGTGTTCCCTGTGCTCGAAAAGCCCATGATGAAACTGCTGCTGAAGGTGCCATTCCTCGACGAGAAACTCTACGCCCGCATCAACGACAACTTCATACAGGCATTCGGCGGACAGCTCGAGGAGCTGATCATCGGTGGAGCCGCCCTCAACAAAGACGTGGAGGCATTCCTCAACAAAATCAAGTTCCCGCTGGCCATCGGCTATGGCATGACAGAGTGCGCTCCGCTTATATCCTACGCCTCCCACGCCGAGCACAGGCCCGGAGCCTGCGGAAAGATAGTAGACCGCATGGAGGCCCGCATCGACAGCCCCGACCCGGCGACCGTGCCGGGCGTGCTTCACGTGAAGGGCACCAACGTGATGCTCGGATATTACAAGAACGACGAAGCCACAGAAGCCTGCATGCGCGATGGATGGCTCGACACCGGAGACATCTGCACGATGGACTCTGACGGCTTCCTCTATATACGCGGCCGCAACAAGAGCATGATACTCGGCCCGTCAGGCCAGAACATCTATCCCGAGGAAATCGAGCAGGTGCTCAATTCTCTCCCCTATGTGAGCGAATCGCTCGTGGTGAGCCGCGATGGCGGACAGCTCGTGGCCCTCGTGCATGCCGACGCTGACTCCATAGAGAAAGACGGTCTCTTGCCCGAGGCCCTCGATGAGGTGATGGCGCAGAATCTCAAGCAGCTCAACTCTGACATACCCTCCTATTCAAGAGTGCAGCGCATAGAACTGATGGATAAAGAATTTGAGAAGACCCCCAAACGCTCAATCAAGCGATACCTCTACCAGAAGCAGCCCTGAAGCGGATAAGACACAACCATTTACACCCCTTACATTAGAAAGCATCCCGATTGGAGACCCTGATCAACATCTGCAGGTGGATCATCAAGTCAGCGCGCAGCATCCTTGTGGCGCTACTTGTGGTATGCCTTGTGGTGCCGGCCACTATCTACGTGATGCTTTCGACCGACTGGGCACAGAGCCGGTTGAGGTCAGGAGGCGAGGTCTCGCTCGAAAAGCTGTTGGGCGTAGATGTAAAGATCGGCGACGTGCGACTGAAGCCATTCAGCCGCCTTTCGCTTCATGATGTGGTGATACACGACGATTACGGCAGGCAGGCTCTTTCGCTCAAGCAAGTGGAAGCCCGCATAGAGCTCGTCGACTTCCTGATGCAGCGGGGCCTAATCATAGACTACGCCACGGTCAACGGCCTTGATGCCCGCGTCTACCGCCCCACGCCCGAGAGCCCGCTCAACATCGACGGCATAATACGCAATCTCACCACCGACAAGCCAAAGTCCGAGGCAAAGCGCTTCATGATGCGCCTCAACACCGTGGAGATCCTCAACAGCTCGGTTGCATACGACGTCTACGGCACAGACATCAGGCCGATGCACTTCGACCCCAACCACTTGGCGCTGAGCGAGGTCAACGCCGTGATCCACGCCCCTATCGTGTCGACCGACGCATACGGCGTGAGGCTGCGCAGGCTCAGCTTCGTAGAGAGGTCGGGATTCAGAGTAGATGACATTTCCGGAGATTTCTCTCTCTCTAACGACAGCCTTCTGATACGCGGCCTCAACCTCGATTTGCCGAGGTCAGCCATGCACTTCGCCGACATAAGCGCATCAATCGACACCATAGCCGACGTACCGCTCATAGGCACGCGCTTTCCCATTTCATTAGGCATAAACGAGGGCTCGCACATCTCGCCCAGTGATTTCAGGGCTTTTGACCCTCGCCTTGGCGAGATAAGCGCCGACCTGCACTTGACACTGAAAGCCCACGGCACGCTTGACTCCATGTGCGTAGAGACAATGACTGTCTATGACAATGTCGAAGGCCTTGACATAGAGGCGCATGGCTGCGCCAAAGGCCTGTCATCGCCTGCCGACGCCGTATTGTCGGGCTTTGAAGCCGAGGCCGAGATTGACTGCGTAAGACTCCTGTCGAACTTTGCGAAAGCACGGATAGCGCTCTCTGCGCGTGTGAGGAGCATGCTGCTTAACGCACGGTCGGCCTATGCCCACGCATCGATCGACGGCGGAGCCAAGGGGCTCGACTTCAGAATCGACCTGCATTCCGACCTGCTCGAAGCCCATATCGATGGATCCGGAGCATACGACAACGGCACGCTAAGGTATGAAGCCGAGGCAGACCTGGCCGAGGCCAAGCTCGGGCTTCTGCTCGACAATCCAGATCTCGGCTCCGCAACGGCCAGATTGGAGTCATCGGCCAGATTCAGACCGACCACTCTGAAATCAAGGCTCAAATCCAATCCTTGGCGCATGATCGACAAGGCCGAGGCCAAAATTGACATTGAAAGATTAGAATACCGGGGATACGCCTACGCCGGCATCAACATCACCGCCCAAGTTGACGCCGAGGGAGCGAAAGCATCAGTGACATCGACCGACCCCAACGCGCGCCTCGGGCTATTCGCCGAGGCTGAAAATGCAGGCGACGGACTGACCTCGGCCAACGCCCACGCCAACGTATTCAACATCGATCCTCCTGCATTAGGACTCGCCGGCGCGCTCGGAGCCAACAGCCTATCAGCGCAGATCGACGCCGAGATGCTCTGGAGGTCATTGTCTGCATTCAAGGCTTCGGCTGAGCTCTCCGACATAGCATTTGCCGACACCACAGGCCGCAGCCTCTACATCGGCGATCTCTCGGTATTCGCCGACAACCTTACGCCCGGACTCAACAGCGTAGAGATTGAGAGCCTATGCCTCAACGGCTCTCTGCGCGGCAGATACGACCTGGCATCGCTGCCTTCCGACATCAGGCAGACGCTCGCGGGAGCAATGCCCATACTCGCCCCCGCACAAGAGGGAAGCATTGATGCAGCAGCCTCAAAGACCGCGGCCACGCAGGCTTTCATGGAGCATGGCGGCGACAATGCGTTTGACTTCGAGTTCACTGTCGACAACGCCCATGATATCTGCGACTTCTTCCGGCTGCCCGTCTATCTCGACGACCCTGTCAGAATCACAGGAGACTATGATCATGCCGCCTCAACGATGAGCCTCGACGTAGACGCCCCTATATTCATCAACGGTAACAAACTCGTAAGAAACACAATCGCGCACACCCGCATCGACGGGGCATCAGGCCGCTCTGACACATATCTGACCAGCCTTTTGCCTACAAAAAAAGGCGACATGCAGATCGAAGCCAACATAGAAGGCATAGACGGTGTGCTGTCGACAAAAGTAGACTGGGAGATACTCCGAGAAAAGCCGATCAACGGCCAGCTAAACCTCAACACATCATTCTCTCGCGACGAAGAAGGAGCCGTCACCACCCGCGTTGGCCTGCGCCACAGCACCATCAACTTCGGCGATGCCGTATGGACGATCATGCCAAACGCCAATGACTTCCACGCCTCAAGCACCCGGTCGGCCTCGATCGTGGCAGGCAAGGTCGAGTCAGTGATCGAATATGACGGCCACAACCTCAAGGTCAGCGACTTTGTGATGCAGACAGGCAAGGGCGGGCCGGGCGATGCCGGGCAGTCAATCAGAATCAACGGAATGGCAAGCGCCAGCCCCGACGACCATCTGGTGGTAGAGATGGACAACATACAGATGCTGCACATATTCGAGACCCTTGACATCGACAAGGCCCTCATCTGCGGAAGCGCCACCGGCACGGTCGATGTCTCTGCGCTATTCTCAAAGACGCCCCAGATAAAGAGCACCCGATTCAACGTAGACGGCATCGGATACAACGGCTGCGTGCTCGGAGACGCCGACGTAAAACTCGGCTTCAACGCCGACAGAGGATCATTCGACTTCCTTGCCGACATCGTCTCGGCAGAAGGGCGCCGCTCTGTCATAGACGGATGGATCACACCCGCCAACGAAGGCATATCTCTGAAATTTGACGCTGACCGGGTGAAAGTGGGCTTCATGAAGCCTTTCGTGTCGGCTTTCTGCTCAGACATCGACGGATACGCTTCAGGAAAAGCCGAGCTCTTCGGCACATTTAAATATATCAACATGAAGGGCGACCTGCTGGCGCAAGACCTGCGGATGAAGATCGAATACACCAACACATGGTATTCCACCACCGACAGCCTTCACCTCACCCCCGGCCTGATAGAGCTCAACGACATCACCCTGCATGATGGCCGGGGCGGATCAGCCACCCTCAATGGCCGCGTCACCCACCAATACTTCAAAAGAGCCGGCTTCGACTTCGACATTCGCGTCAACCCCGGAAAGCCAATGCTCTGCTACAACATACCCCAGTCAGACAATCCTGACCAGCGATGGTACGGCGAAATCTACGGACGCGACCCGAGCCACGTGAGGGTGCACGGCGTCCCCGGCGATGAGCGCACTCCCGGCCATGTAGACATCAGCATCTACGCCACCACAGCCCCGAAATCTGTGTTCACCTTTGAGCTTTCCGACCTGATGGTGGCCCAGGACTATACGTTCCTCACCTTCCGCGACGTCACTCCCAAGAAGGCATACGACCAATATCTCGAGTCGCCGACAATATCCAAGTCTGAGATCTGGGCCGAGAAGCACCGCAACACTGACAGCGGCGACCTGCCCACCGAATACCGCATCGACATCACAGCCAATGTCACTCCGCAGGCAAAGGCTATCCTGGTGATGGATCCCGTGGGCCGCGACGCAATCGAGGCATACGGCTCCGGCCTGCTTAACCTGGTCTATGATTCAGCCGAGGAGGACCTGGCCATGCGCGGCACATACACACTCGACCACGGATCATACCAATTCACCCTACAGGACCTGATTTTCCGCAACTTCAAGATCGACGCCGGCAGCCGCATCATTTTTGACGGCGACCCCTACGAATGCCAGCTCGACATCACCGCGCAGTACACCCTGAAGGCAAACCTATCTGACCTCGACGAGTCATTCCTGACAGACAAAGACCTAAACAGCACTAAAGTTGACGTCGCCGCCATCCTGAAGGTGGGCGGCCAGATCAACGACCTCTCGATCAAATTCGACCTCGCCTTCCCACACCTCAACCAAGACATCTACCGCAAGGTGCGATCAATCATATCGACTGACGAGATGATGAGCCGGCAGATTGTGTATCTGATGACTCTCAACCGATTCTACACGCCCGAATACATGTCTACTACCAAGGGCAACGAACTCTTCTCGGTGGCATCATCGACAATATCGGCCCAGCTGTCAAACGCTCTGGGCAAACTAAGCGACAACTGGACCATCTCGCCCAATGTGCGCAGCGACCGAGGCGATTTCTCTGACGTGGAGGTTGACCTGCAGCTGTCATCGGCATTGCTCGATAATAAGCTCCTCTTCAACGGAAATTTTGGATATCGCGACAAATCGCTTAACACCAACCAGTTTGTGGGAGACTTTGACATAGAGTATCTGCTCAACCCATCGGGGTCGCTGCGACTGCGCGCCTACAACCGCTACAACGACCAGAACTATTACCTTCGCACAGCCCAGACCACTCAGGGCGTAGGCATAGTGGTGAAGCATGATTTTGACACTTTTGGCGGCCTCTTCCGG
>CANNVE010000041.1 GCA_947525975.1 uncultured Muribaculaceae bacterium
GGGCGGGGAAGACGGCGAAGATGGCGCTGTCGCCGTCGATGAACGACATGCCGAAGCCGAGGGCTTCCATGCGCTGCTGCATGGCGCCCACAGCGGCCTTGTTTGAGACGACCATCACCGCCGAGCCATCGACAGCGCCTGCCTCCACGGCTGCCTCGGCGGTGGCTCCAGGCCCCACCATAAGCAATTCATGGCACACGGCATCGAGGCCGTTCAGGGCAGGGGAGTCGCATGGCATGGCCTTCGGGCAGGCTTTCTGCGCGGCCTTGGCCAGATATGCCACGTCCTTGCCAAGCGGCCTGATGGCCTCCGGCTGGAAGAAGACGGCCAGGCGCAAGGCCAGGCATTGCTCAAAGCCGGAGAATCCGTCATAGGCATAGTAGGGGCATTTCTCCCTCAGGCATTCCGTGATGAGGCGGAAGGCGAAGGGGGAGTGCACCCCGAATCCACGGCTGTGGCGGTATCGCTTAAGCCACATCAATCTTCGGCCTTTACTGATTTCACGGCAGCCAGGCCGATTGAGCCGGCGAGGAGCAGATAGATGAGTATGATGCAGGCGTAGGCCACTCCGCCGGTGACGCGCAGCGACTGCGGATCGAAATTCATCACCACAGTGTGCTTGCCGGCAGGCAGGCGCAGGGCACGCAGCACATAGTCAACGCGCCCGATTTCGGCCTTTTCGCCGTCGATTGTGGCGCTCCAGCCCCAGGGGAAATAAATCTCCGAGAATACAGCCACTGCATCGGCGCCGGTCGAGGTCTCGTAGGTGAGCGTGTTGGGCGTGTAGGCCGTCAGCCTCACATAGTCATCGGCCGACGGAGCAGCCGCAGGCTCGCCAAGCACAGCCCGGAATTTCTCGTCGGCCACGGCCTCGACAGCGGGATTGATGGAAGCGAGGGCATCCATCTCGGCGTCAGCCCCGGCCACATAATCGACCGAGCCTACTAGCCAGGCATTGCCGAGAGCCGAAGTATTGACCACTGCTGGCTGATCTTTTGACCCGGTGATGATGTATCGGGCATTGAGCATGTCGAGCACGCGATAGTCGGCGCGAAGGTCGCTGACCACCGCGCGGTTATCATCGGCATAGAGGGCGGCCACGCTGTCATCGCGCAGCTCGGGGAGATAGCCGTATTGCCTGACGGCAGCCATGCGGCGGCGTATGAGGTCTTCGTAGCGGTTGAGCTTGGCGGCATGGTATCCGCCTATCATCTTGTGGTGGTATGATCGGTCGGGAAGGTCAAATCCGGGGATATCCATCACGCGGAAACTCAAATCCTTATCCCGGAGTATTGCCTGGTCTACGGCATCGGGAGCATGGGCCGAATCCTGCGCTTGAGCCATGGCCGGGGCAAAACTTTCGTGAGAGAGATAGCGCTTGTCCACACCATAAAGGTCGATAAGCACGAGGGCACCGATGCCGCATCCGGCCACCGCCTCGCGGGCCTTTCCGCGCAGATAGAGCCACATCAGGCCGAATCCGATGGCAAGGAACAGGAGCGAGCGCATGGCATCGTCCTTGACCATGCCTCGGCGCAGCGAGGTGAGGGCGGCGAATGTCTCCCTGACGGGAGTCTGGTCGCCGAGCTGCTCATATATCATCGACATGGTGTAGGCGTCGCGCATGGTCAGATAGTCCACTTCCTGGCCGGCCATCTGCCGCAGATCGGCATTGTCATTGTGCTGGAATGCTCCGGGAGCGAACCAGGCCACAAGGCAGATCAGGGCCGGCACTCCGAAGCCCGCATACAGAGCCTTGAGGCCTTCGCGCTTGTCGGCATCGGCCTTGGCGCCTATGTCGACAAGGCGCCCAAGGGCCAGCATGGCGAGCAATGGCATCGTGAACTCGGCTATGACCAGGATGCTCTCCACCGCCCTGAACTTATTGTACATCGGGAAGTGATATATCATGAAGTCGGTGATGCCCTCGCAGTTGCGGCCCCAGGCCAGCACTATCGATATGAGCGTGAGCGCTACAAGCGCCCATTTCACCGGCCCCTTGACCAGGACGCATCCCACAAGGAAGAGGGCGCAGATGATGGCGCCGACATAGACGGGGCCGTTGGTGCCCTCGCCTTCGTTGAAATATTGCTGGAAATAGGGCAGCAGCATGTAGGCGTCGTATGTGGCCGTGCTTTGGGCGTCGGGCAGCGCCGACATCTGCGTGGCTGCCATCTGGCCTCCGACGGGCTTGGCTGAAGCGCCGCCCTTGATGTTGGGGATCAGCAGCGAGAATGTCTCGGCTTGCCCGTAGCTCCAGTTGACGATGTCGGCCTTGGGCATGCCGCCGGTCGGGCGCTCTGCCACAGCAGCCCCGGCGTCATCAGCCGAGGGCAGGGGAGTGAGCTCTGACTGCGCCCGCTTTGTCTCCTTGGCGTATTGCCAAGTGGTGAAGATAGAGGGCGAATTGGCGCCGATGGCGAGCAATCCGCCGGCAAGCAGGGCGCATGTGCCAAGGCTCCATTGCCTGAGCCTCTTCTTCCTGGCTGCCTCTACCAGATAGGCTATCGACAGCCCGGCCATGACAAATGCGAAATAATATGACATCTGCGGGTGATTGGCGTTGAGCTGCATCATGGCGAAGAGCCCGGTGAGCGCGGCTCCGAGCATGTATCTGCCGCGATAGCACAGCACAAGTGCGCCAATCGTAGGGGGCACGTAGGCCAAGGTCACGAATTTCCAGATATGGCCGGCGCCGATGATGATGATGTAGTATGACGAGAAGCCCCAGGCCACGGCGCCGATGAGGCCCACCCACCATCGCTGCTTCATGCAGCACATCATGATCAGGAAGCCGAACATCATCATGAACAGAAGATTGGACGGAGCCGGCAGCCATAGCCCCATCACGCTGTCGATCCATGCAAACAGGGAGTTTGACGGATAAGAGGGCGAAATCTGGAACGTGGGCATACCCGAGAACAGCGAATTGGTCCAGAGGGCCTTCTCGCCCGTGAGGGCCTCGAATGCCGCTCCTTCCTGCCCATTGGCCGCTCCCTGCATCATATCGGCCTGGTTGAGGCTGTTGCCCTCGAAGTTGTCGGGATAGAAAAATGCGAGAGATATGATGGCGAGCACGGCCACCGACACGAAAAATCCCCACACGCGGGGCATTCTGGCATATTGCAGTATCTTGTCCATGATTATGAGCTTACTTATATTTAGTGGGCAAATTTAGCGAAAATACTTGAAATATCGGCCTTTTTCCACAATTTTAAGCGCCGATGCCCGTTTTTATGTCTATATTTGCTACAGATCGTTGATTTTTCGATTCATATGAGTTTGCGCGCGTGGCTTGCATCGGTGATTGCGGCTGCGGCTTGCTTCTGCGCCACAGCGCAGGATGCCGGGCCGCAGATGATCGATGTGTCCCCGCAATACTACAAAGGCTATCGCTGGACCACCGACGAGGCCGGCGACAGCATGATCGTATACTACCTGACTGACCTCTACGTGTTTCCCACGCCAAGATTCAAGAATCAGAAAGAGCGGCAGGCCTATGACCGCCTCACGCGCAACGTGAGGCTCACCCTCCCCTACGCCAAGATGATAGCCGAAACCCTGGTGGAGACCTACGAATATATAGAGACCCTGCCTCGGGCGGAGCGAGAGCCATACCTCAAGCGCATGGAGCACGACATCTTTGAGCAGTACAAGCCCACGCTCAAGCGGTTTTCAAAGACACAGGCCAAGGTGCTCATCAAGCTCATACAGAGAGAGACGCACCAGTCGAGCTACGACATACTGCGGGCTTTCCTGGGCTCGGGGCGCGCCGTGTTCTGGCAAGGATTCGGGCGGCTCTGCGGAGTCAACCTCCGGGCCGGATACCGCCCCGACGCTGACCGTGAGGACTCGCGCATCGAGGCCATAGCCTGCCGCATCGAGCTCGGCCTGCTCTGACGCCCATCATCTACGCGAAACTTTAAGCGAAGCATGCGCTTATTTGAAAATTTGTAGTAATTTTGCAGTCGATGACTTTGATTCAATCACCAATCAAGCACTTTGCACGCTATCGACTCCCATGCGACTCCTTATAATATCCCTCATATCCATAGCCCTGCACGCCTGCTCCGGACATCAGCCGGATGCCCGGCTCATGAAAGCCTCCGAGCTGGCCTCGTCTACCAAAACCGCCGAAAAGGCTATCTCCGCGCTCGATGCCATCGACCGCGCCTCGCTCTCTGACGCCGACCGCCACCTCCATGACCTCCTTTCGATAAAGGCCGCCGACAAGGCATACAGAGAGCACAAATCTGACAGCCTCATCCTTGACGTTATCGACTATTACTCATCAAATAACTAGCGTGGTCTATATCCTGAAGCCCTCTATTATGGCGGACGAGTCTACAGCGATCTCGGAGACTGCCCCACCGCATTGGAATACTACCATGAAGCTTTGGAATTGTCTCCGATAGAGGAAAACATAACTCTGCGCGGCAACATCTTGAGCCAGACAGGAAGACTGCTTTACAAATTGAGGCTATACGACCAAGCGATACCCTTTATAAAAGATGTACTTGTGATTGACTCAATCGAAAAAGACACATTCTGTCTTGCATACGACAATCAATTGCTCGGTAAAATTTATATATCTGACAAAAACAGTTATTTGGCAAAAAAACATCTTACCCTTGCGAGAAAGTTTGCCTCAAAATTATCAAATCAAGACGTAGCCAACATTATATCAAATTTGGCAGAAGCAGAAGAGTTATCCGGAAATATAAAACAAGCCGCTTATCTTGTTAGGAGCTGTATTGATTCTGTGACACCTGATTACAAAAATTATACCTTAAACAATGCCACTGAAATATATTACAAGGCGGGCATTTTTGATTCGGCATACGCTTATTCTTATGAACTTATACACAGCAACGATAAAAACAACCGCAGAAACGGGTACTCTTATATCTTATCACCACCCCTATTGCATTTTTCCGACCCGGACTCTCTCCCATTGTATTTTAAGAGATATCATAAGGCCCTTGAAGATTATTACAATAAAAATGAATCTCAATTAGCCTTGTTGCAAGTGTCAATGTATAATTACCGGATTCATGAGCGGGAGCGGTTAGTGGCAGAAAACCGAAGCCGGATGTTTGCCGTGTGGTGCTGCATTATTGTTGTCGTGTGCCTGATCGCCGCCATAGCCGCGCTCTACTACAAAATGAAAACAAAGCAAAATATAATAGAGCTTAACCTTGCCCTGTCAAAGATAAAAAATCTGCAGAAGCAGATCGACGAAACCGCCAATGGCGATGAAGGCGGCGCGACAGAGATGCTGACCAACTTCGACGACCTGAGGACTGAACTTAACAGGCGTTTGGATGAGATCCAGACCCAAGGACAGAAAGCCGAGGTAGCACCCGCCATTCTGAAATCTGACGAATACAAAACCATCCAGGAGCACCTGATGGGCACGGGCAAAAGCATATCTGATACCGACCCGATATGGAATCAGATATTTGACCTGATATCCCTCTCAAACCCCAACTTCTGGCCCAAAATCAATCAACTCTTCGGGGCAACTCCAAAGCCTCATGAGAGGCAGACAATCGCCCTTATCCGATGCGGAATCACTCCCTCGCAGATGGTAATTTTGCTCGGAAAGACCAAGGGCACCATCTCTTCACGCCGCGAATCGCTCTGCATCAAGATTTTCGGAGCCAAAACCGACATACGAGCCATCGACAATGCAATACGCTTACTATAAGCATCTTGCCTCTATAGATTGACCTACTTGTAACACCAAGAAAGAACGGAAAAAGAACGGAATTTGATTTCCGTTCTTTTTCCGTTCTAAATTTTTTGGCGACCACAACCGGATGCCCTACCTTTGCGATAAAAACATAGCCAATATGAAAGTATTTACAAAACACTTGATGTCAATCCTGGCATTCCTCTTCATTTCTGTAATTGCGGCTAACGCCCAAACCGCCATTCAATTTAAACAAATTGACGATGATGATGATTTCAAAGACCCCCCAGAACGTGGACACCGTATTCCTACCCGTCCAATAATAGGGCATATTGATTTCACCAATATGGAGATGACCATAACCGGCGTGAACGAAGACGACATAATTTCTTACGAGATTTGGAGCGATGATGCATGCCTGGCATCAACCTCCGACTCAAAACAACTGATCGACGCAATCCTCACCACAGAGGAGAATAGCATGATCATCGTGATAAATCTGCCCGACCGCAAACTGATCGGGTTCTATACACGATAGATTATACAAACAATACCGTATCGGCCAATACCCGGCATCTGCGGCAAGCCGGCGAAAACCTCAGCGTTGACCCATCCCGACGGTAACGGATGGTATAATCAGGAACATACAACTCACCAAAAATCTATCAAAATGGAAGGAATAAAGAACCTCAAAATAGAGGAGCTGTCACTTGATGAAGCGAACGTCCTTACAGGTGGATATGCAGCTGGCGGAGGGTCGACAGAAGACCCCCAAGGCCTCATAAACACGGGCAACTGCAGCAAAGCCGGAGCATACAACAAGAACTGTTCGTGTGACACATGCAGGCCCCCAATAGAAGTTGACCCCAACGGATTGGTTAACTGTGATCCAGAGATAAAGACTTGAAATCAGCATCTTCTGCTACCGTTGTGGGTAAACGAATACTCACAAATGAGGGTGTTGAAAACGAGAAACTATCTTTTTCCTCAAAGAAATTACTTTTTCAACACCCTCTCTCTATTTTACGCTAATATCCATCGACAATAACCAATATTCACACAAATGAAGTGGACAAAATACCTACACGTATCCGAATCCAAGACGGGCAACATAAACATTTACAATATCAAGAATGATAACATCATACAGTTGCTACCCGCTCTTTGGAACATAATCCAAAGTCAGTGGAGTGAACCTGAAAACCTCAAAAGTATACATCCGACACTATTTGAGGATTTAAAATCAAGAGATTTTCTTGTGCCTGCAGAATCGGATGAGTACTCTATGGTGAAGAATGATATAATCAATCGCTTGTCTGACAAGAAAATTTTCAGATTGATCATAAATCCAACCATGGATTGCAATTTAAGATGCTGGTATTGTTACGAAGAGCACTTGAAAAACAGTCAATTGTCACAGGAACTGACAAATTCTATTCTGTCATTGATTTCTAATAAGATCTCTGATGCCGAGACAGAGGTGTTGCATCTGACATTCTTCGGCGGAGAACCATTGATGAAATTTCACTCAAGGGCGCTTCCCATAATAATAAAAGCCAAAGATATGTGTGATGAAAAAAAGATACGATTTCAGCTTGATTTCGTGTCAAATGGCACTTTGTTGACCGAACATGTCATAAACTCTCTATCCAATATAGCATCGAACATCAATTTTCAAATAGCGTTTGATGGAGGAAGAGACACTCATGACAAGACAAAATATTACGCCAATGGAAGAGGCACTTATAATGATGTTTTGAAAAATATCAATTCGGGGTTGGCAAACGATATGTTTTTTAATATCCGATGCAACTATACCTCTGAAAATATAGATTCTTTCTTCTCCCTTGTTGAAGACATAAAATCATTGCCAAACTATGACAGCGAGAAAATTCGATTTTCTCTGCAGAGAGTTTGGCAGGCAAAAGCATATAAAACGCTTGAAGAAAAGGTAGAACATCTACAAACTTGGATTGATGGGGGTATAGACCGATCCTCGTCAGATATCGATAGTGTACCATCACATTGCTATGCAAGCATGTCGAATTGCTATGTAGTCAATTATGATGGAAATGTCTATAAATGCACCGCTCGCGAATTTTCAAAAGAAAATATGATAGGCCGTCTATCAAAAACAGGAGAGATTGAGTTTAATCCAAAATATCACAATATATTGGATATCAGATTCCATGATGAATGCAAAGATTGCAATTTACTTCCCATTTGCACATTTTGCCATCAACAGCATATCGAGCATAACGGCAACTGCCCCAAACAGATTTCCTCTATTGACAAAGATGCACAAATATCGAGAAGAATCGAAATGGTACATCCCGAATATTTGTAATTCATTTTTTTGATTTTTATACAATAATTTAAGGATTCATACGTCTATATACCATTAGACTTATCAATCATAATTAAAATTCGATCTATGGAGGCTTTTTTGAGATTGCGAGTGTTCTTGTCTGTGTTGATGGCGGCAACTGTTTTTGGGGAGGCTTTCGCTGATGACGCGAGGGGAAGCGTCAGGGATGATGACGGCGTGCTTAATATGATCAATGTGGTGGTGGTCAACGCCGCCGACAGCAGCTATGTGGCCAATGCTGTCACTGACGCAGATGGCCGGTTTGCGATATCGGGGCTTGACGGCATCGGAGGCAAATTGCTATATGTCAGCGCTGTCGGATACGATACGAGCATCACTCCGCTGCAGGCCGAGAATGATGTGAAGCTCACGCCTTCGGCCGGCCTGCTGGGCGAGGTGGTGGTGACTTCGCGACCCATCACCCACACCGCATCGGGATATGTGGCCACTCTCGATCAGAGCCGCGTCAACGGTCGCTCACTGAGCCAGGTGATGTCGCTCATGCCATTCGTGAAGGTCGACGAGGGGAGCCTGTCGGTGCTGTCGCGCAAAGTGTCGGCTTTCTACATCGACGGCATGAAGACCGACAATTACGAAGAGATCAAGATGCTGCCCTCGGAGGCGATCAAGAGCGTGAAGGTGGAATACTCGGCGGGAGCTGGCGAGGCCGGAGCGGCAGGCCCGGTGGTGAGGATAACTCTTCGCCAGCCCATAGAAAGAGGGTATTACGGACAGGTGTGGGCCACGGGCCGCACACTCCCCGCATACGGATACACCGGCGAGACGGCTGGCGGATACTTCACCACGCAGCAGGGGCCTCTGCGCATAACGGCTATGGCGCAATATGACCACCGCAAGATGATAGGCCGCACCGAAAACGCGTATTCCTTCCTTTCGGGCAGGGAATTCACCACAAAAGACCGATATGACGGATGGCAGACTATGCCCTACGGCAACTTGGTGCTGTGGTGGAAGATCAACGAGCGCAACACCCTTGGAGCATCGCTGACGGCCTACCGCACGGGCACCGACGACCGCACCATCTCGGAAAACACTGACAATAGGGGCGATGACGTGCTGCGCTCCGACAACAACAAGCATCAATATTCAGCCATCCTTTCATGGGACAGCCGCCTGCGCGACAATCTGACGCTGAAGACCACGGCCCACTACATCTCGCGCAGTGTCCGCGCCGAGGACACATACCTGCAGCAGGGGCCGGAGGCATCGACAGCCGAGGGCTTTTCGAGGTCAAGGACCAATCTTTTCAAGTGGCAGGGCGCCATGACCCTCACGGCGGGAAAGTCGACATGGATGTGGGGCGTGGACCTGCAATACACAGGGGTGCGCGACCGAGACACGCGCACATTCTACGGCGAAGTCCCCGACCTGAAGATGACGGGCTGGAGGCCGGCTGAATACGTGTCGTATTCGCTTGAGGCAGAGCGCCTGTCGCTGTCGGCAGGGCTCAGGCTGGAAAGCAGCTGGATGTCGGTGAAGCAATCGGGCGAAAGCCATAGCAAGCTGAAGACAAAGACGGCGCTGTGCCCCGATCTGAGCCTGACATATCTCATTGAGCCTGAAAAGGGAACGCTCTTCAACATCGAATACAGGCGCTCGATGGAGGAGATGCCCTACAGCGTGCTGTCGACCTACCCCGTGTTCCTTTCGCCGCAGTCATATTCGATCGGCAATCCAAGGATCTCCACCCCTACCTCCGACCTTGGCGTGGCCACCTTGTCATACATGGGATTGGTGAGCGTCTACACCCTATACCACCGCACGGCGCATCCGATATACTACGCTACATCTGAGGCGCCCGACGGGTCGGGCATGATGCAGAGCATGGCCAAGAACGGCAAATATGAATGGGTCAGCTCCACCGGAATCGAGCTCAACCTGCCCTTAGGCGACAAAGTGGCGGCCAAGCTCACGGCGGCCTACAAGATGATGCGCTCCAAAAACGTGGACTACATTACCCCGAAGAAGGGCTCTTGGGACTTTGACCTCGAAGCGCAATTCAATTTCACGCGAGATTTCGGCGGCAACGTATCGGCGCATTATGAGACGGCATCGCGGGTGTACGATATGCGCTGGAGCCCGGTGTGGCATGCCAAGGTGAGCCTGTTTAAATTCCTCTTCAACCGCAAGCTGCGCCTCAACCTCGACTGCACCCCCTACCGCAAGGGCAGGCGCACGGTGATCTACGGCACCGACGTGGAGCAGGTGACGAAGGATGTGACCAAATCCACAGGCATCACGCTGTCGGCGAGGGTATACTTCGGATCATACAACAAGATCAAAGGCAAGGACAAGGTGCAGCCCGCACAGGAATACCACGAATACACCAATCCCAAAGCCCAGCGCTGAGGCTATTGGGTGAGGATGGTGCCGGGGGCGACGTCTTTGGTGACCCACAGGTTGCCGCCGATGACCGCTCCCCGGCCCACAGTGATGCGGCCCAGGATAGTGGCGTTGGCGTAGATTATGACGTCGTCTTCGATGATCGGGTGGCGCTGTATGCCCTTTATCGGATTGCCGTCGGCGTCGAGAGGGAAATTCTTGGCTCCGAGGGTCACGCCCTGATAGAGCTTGACGTGGCTGCCTATGACGCAGGTCTCGCCGATTACGACTCCGGTGCCGTGGTCGATGGTGAAATAGTCGCCAATGCATGCGCCGGGGTGAATGTCGATGCCGGTCTCGCTGTGGGCGATCTCGGTGATGATGCGCGGTATCAAGGGCACCCCGAGTAGCAGCAGCTTATGGGCAATGCGGTAATTGCCTACGGCGCGGATCGAGGGGTAGCAGCTGATCACCTCTCCGAAGCTGCTCGCGGCGGGATCGCCGTCATACATGGCGCGGATGTCGGTGGTGAGCACCTCCCTGAGCTCAGGAAGCCACTCGATGAATTTCGCCGAGATCTCACCGGCAAGGCCGCGCTGCTCCCCCCAGGATAGGGCGGGGACGGCATCAGCCATGTCGTCGCGGAAGCACAGGCCAGCGTGCACCTGCTGGCGCAGGAGCTCGAAGAGCCTCTCGGTGAGCATGCCCAGGTGGTAGCGCAGCAGGTCGGCGTTCATTGTGGAATTTCCGAAATATCCCGGAAACACTATGGCACGGCACAGGTCGGTGATGCGGCGCAGCTCTTCCATCGAGGGGAGCGGACCGCCGTCGCGGTGCTTGTGGAAAAGGAACCGGTAGCTGCGCTCACAGGCCAGTTCCTCCACGGTTTTTGATATTATTTTTGAATACACTTTACATTTCCGATTAAGGGGTGATCTACACACGTATCAGTCATTAAACAGCACAGAGAGGTATCTGTCGCCGGCGTCGGGAAGGATGACCACGAATGTCCGTCCCCGGTTCTCCTCCCTTGCCGCAAGCATAGCGGCAGCCTTCAGGGCGGCTCCTGACGATATGCCGGCGAGCAGGCCTTCGGTGCGGGCGAGAGCAAGCATGGTGTCTTTTGCGTCGGCGTCGGTGACAGCCACCACCTCATCGACCGCGGCGCTGTCATAATTGGCGGGCACGAAACCGGCGCCTATGCCCATGATGCCGTGGGGGCCCGGCGCTCCGCCTTCAAGCACGGGCGAGGATGCCGGCTCCACTGCCACGGCCTTCATCAGCGGATACGCCTCCTTAAGCCTGCGGGCACAGCCCGTGATGGTGCCTCCGGTGCCCACGCCGGCCACAAAGAAGTCAAGTGGGAGGCCCTCCATGTCGTGGACTATCTCACTCCCTGTGGTGAGATAATGCACGCGCGGATTGGCCGGATTGTCAAACTGCCCGAGTATGACGGCTCCCTCGATCTCGTCTTTAAGCCTGCGGGCACGCTCGATGGCTCCCGCCATGCCTTGGGCGCCGGGCGTGAGCTCGAGCTCAGCGCCGTAGGCCCTGAGGAGATTGCGCCTCTCCACGCTCATGGTCTCGGGCATCGTGAGGATCACTTTATATCCCCTGGCAGCGGCCACAAGGGCGAGGCCAATGCCTGTGTTTCCGCTCGTAGGCTCGATGATTGTGGCTCCGGGCTTGATCACCCCCCTGATGCGCGCATCATCGATCATGGCCAGGGCCGTGCGGTCCTTGATGCTGCCACCGGGGTTGAATGACTCTATCTTTGCGTATATGCGGGCGTCGATGCCGGCTGCTGCTTCGTATCGGTTCAGCCTCATCAGAGGCGTGCGGCCTATCAGGCCGGTGATGTTCTGCGCTGTCATTTTTGAGATTGCGGTTGGTTGTGAGTTGAAAGCGGGTATTTTTCCCTTATCGATAAAACAGAAAGGGTAGGGGATTATGCACGGAAATTGAGTTAATCTTGCCGAATCAATGTTAAAAATAATTAATCGAGACGAGTGAGGGAGGTTACGCTGTCGGCGAGGGCATATCTCGGGGCATACAACAAGACCAAAGGCATGGACAAGGTGCAGCCCGCACAGGAATGCCACGAATACACCAATCCCAAAGCCCAGCGCTGAGTCTATTGGGTGAGTATGTGTAATTTGGGAATGGATGTGGTGAAAAAATTTCATGATCGAGGTGAAGAAATCCTCAGAATTATTTCGTACTTTTGCAACTCAAATTATTAACAAATACCGCATTAAACAACAACTTTCGCCAACAAATGAAAGAAGAAAAATTAATAGCCGAAATGTCGGTGGATGAAAAAAAGAAAAAAGCCGAAGAAATATTCCAAGACTTCAACAAGAAATACATTCCACAAGGCCTGCCCGGATATTGTCAGCACGACTTCAAGATGTGCTCCTTAGTGGCATATAAACTTGTCAGAGAGCTGTATGACCCCGACGGAAAATTAGACAAGAACCTTATTGCGTCCACGTGGGGCAGCAAATACGATGTCTGTCTACCATTGATGGAAGCGATTTGGCTTCCCATAAGGTATTTGGGCGGCAATATGTGCTGTGGCCGCGTATTCGCCATAAATATATGCGCCTTCTCTTCCCGTGATTCTATAATCGGAATAAGAGATGCCGTATACCCCTATCCTCACCCTAAAGGAACCTTCAAAATTTTAAAGGGGCTTAAATATATCGGAGACTACAAGGAATGGACTATGTTCAAACTCGACCCTTCTTCTACAGACGATATGACAGCGATGTTATATTCTAACCACGAAAAGAACTTTGACCTCCAATTCGCGCACTTTCCTCATGAGGGAGGTTATCGAATTCTATTCTACTGGGTTGACTGCTGAACACAGCCTCTCGACCGGCCTGCTTACCAACTGCCCCACTATCCATAATAGACAAAAGCCGTGAAAGCGTTAAACCAAACAAATATGGTTAATTCCCACAAACAAATGCTAAACATTGTTAAATAGACAGTGCGTGGCGGTGCTTCTCTATAGCAGTATTTGGAAAATGGGTGGGTTTTTAGTAATTTTGCAACAACTTCAAGAGACGGAGGAGGCCCGGCGGCTTCCTCCGATTTTTTAAATACACGCACGCAAAAGGGGAGTGCCCCAAAATACAGAAACATGATAGATAAGGAATTGCTCAAGCAGACAGTGCTCAAAGCCATCGAAGGCACGGGAGTCTTTCTGGTAGACATACGCGTCACGCCCTCAAACGACATCACAGTTGAAATAGACTCAAACGAAGGCGTAGACCTGGATCTGTGCACATCGATCCACAACAAGATAGAGGAGTCGCTCGACCGCGACAAGGAGGATTTCTCGCTTGAGGTAGGGTCGGCCGGCTTGACCGCCCCCTTCAAGGTGGTGGAGCAATACACCAAAAATCTCGGCAAAGAAGTGGAGATACTGACCCGTGACGGCCGCAAGATCGTGGGCACGCTCACGGCGGTAGACAGCGACACGTCGTCATTCACCGTAGAGGTGCCCACCAAGGTTAAGGAGCCGGGCGCCAAGCGCCCCACCGTTCAGATGGTGCCCGAGCACCTGAAGATGGACGCCTGCAAGCAGGTGAAGCACCACTTCACCTTCAAGTAAGCCACCCCCATACCGCATCATTCATTTCAAGAAAAATTAAAATTACACATCATATAATGGCAAAGAAAGACGAAACCCCGAATATGGTCGAGCAATTCGCCGACTTCAAGGAACACAAGAATATCGACAAGGCCACGATGATACGCGTGCTTGAGGACTCATTCCGCAAGGTGCTCTCATCAATGTTCAACGAGGCGGAGAATTTTGACGTGATCCTTAATCCCGACAAGGGCGATGTGCAGATCTTCCAGAATCTGGAGGTCGTGCCCGACGGCGAGGTAGAGAATCCCTACAAGCAGATATCCCTGACCGACGCAAGGGCAGACAACGACCCCGACGCCGAGGTGGGCGAGGAGCACACCAGGGAGATCATATTCGAGAAATTCGGCCGCCGCGCCATCCTCACCCTGCGCCAGACACTGCAATCGAAGATACTTGAGCTGCAGAAAGAGGCCATCTACGCCAAATTCAAGGATCTCGAGGGCGAGCTCGTGTCAGGCGAAGTCTACCAGACATGGTCGCGCGAGACACTGCTGCTCGACGACGAGAAGAACGAGCTGCTGCTGCCCAAGTCAGAGGCTATCCCCGGCGACTTCTTCCGCAAGGGCGAGACCGTGAGGGCCGTGATCGCCAACGTCGACAACAAGAACAACAACCCGAAGATCACCGTGTCGCGCACCAACCCCAACTTCCTGCGCCGCCTCTTCGAGCTTGAGGTGCCCGAGATACACGACGGCCTCATCAACATACGCGCCGTAGCCCGCATCCCCGGCGAGAGGGCCAAGGTGGCAGTGGAGAGCTATGACGACCGCATCGACCCCGTGGGCGCATGCGTGGGCGTGAAAGGATCGCGCATACACGGCATCGTGCGCGAGCTGCGCAACGAGAACATCGACGTGATCAACTACACAGCCAATCCGTCGCTCTTCATACAGCGCGCCCTCAGCCCGGCCAAGGTGTCATCGATCCGCCTCGACGAGGAGGAAAAGAAAGCCGAGGTATTCCTGCGCCCCGAAGAGGTGTCGCTGGCCATCGGACGCAACGGCTCAAACATCAAGCTCGCCTCGATGCTAACAGGATACGTGATCGACGTATACCGCGACGCTGGCGACGCATACAACGACGACATCTACCTCGATGAGTTCAAGGACGAAATCGACGAGTGGGTGATCGACGCCCTCAAAAACATGGGCTGCGTCACAGCCAAGTCAGTGCTCAACACTCCGCGCCAGATACTGATCGACAAGGCCGACCTCGAGGAAGACACCGTAGACAACGTGATATCCATCCTCAAGGCCGAATTCGAAGACGACGAAGAGCCCTCGGCTCCCGCCGAATAAGCGCCTGACGGCTACAGCCGCCATCACACACCTATACCTACCACAGCAAAAAACAGTAAAAGCAATATATGGCGAAAAAAATCAGCAAAATAGCAAAAGACCTCAATATCGCTCTGCCCACGGTATTCGAGTTCCTGCGCAAGAAAGGCATCACCGTCGACGAGCACCCCAACTTCCGTGTCGGAGACGATGTCGAGGCCATTCTTGTGACCGAATTCCAGGGCGACAAAGACCTTAAGAAAAAGTCAGAAGAACTTTTCCCCGCAAACAAAAAGAAAGAACAATCACGCCCGACAGAGATCAAAACTGAGGAAATCAAGATTCCTGCTGACGCCAACAAACCCCGTGTGCTCGGAAAACTCTCTTTTGACGAAAACGGAAAGCCCATAGTGCAAAAACAGGCTCCGGAGGCAGAATCAAAGCCCAAGCCCGAGCCTAAGGCAGAGGCCCAGCCCAAGCCTGAGCCCAAGCCCGAACCAAAACCCGAACCCAAGCCCGAGCCAAAGCCGGAACCTAAACCCGAGCCCAAACCGGAGCCTAAACCAGAACCAAAACAAGAAGTGAAGCCCCAACCAAAAGTAGAGGCCAAGCCCGAACCCAAGCCTCAGCCCAAGGTGGAGGCCAAGCCCGAGCAGAAGCCCGAAGTGAAGGCCGAGGCCGCTCCTCTCCCAAAGACAGAGGAGAAGCCGGCGCAGCCTGCCGAGAACAAAAAAGAAGAGGAAATCTTCACCACCGAACCCGTGAAGTCGCCCCTCTCGCTCAACATCGTAGGCAAAATCGACCTTTCGACCATCAACCAGTCGACCCGCCCAAAGAAAAAGACCAAGGAAGAGCGACGCAACGAGCGCCGAGGCAACCAGCCTGGCGGCGCTAACGCAGCGGCAGGCCAAGGCGACCGCAAGAAGCGCCGCAGGATTGGCGGACAAGAGAAAGTCGACATCGAGAAGGCCGGAAAGCAGGCCGGCAACGCTCCGAAGCAAGGAGGAAACAACGCCGGCGGAAACAACAACAGCGGCGGCAACCAGCAGCAAGGCCAGGGCCAGAAAAACCGCGACCAGCGCCGCGCCGAGAAGGCCAAGAACAAAGACAACCGTCGCAACGCTCCCGCTCCTCAGCACACCGAGGTCAACGACGAGGACGTATCAAAGCAGGTAAAGGAAACCCTCGCCCGCCTCACCGCCAAGGAAAAGGGACTGAAGAAGGGCGCCAAATGGCGCAAGGAGAAGCGCGAGGCCAACGCCAGCCGCGAACGCGAGGCAATGCAGCAGGAGATGGCCGAAAGCAAGGTGCTCAAGCTCACCGAATTTGTGACCGCCAACGACCTTGCCGTGATGATGGATGTGCCCATCAACCGAGTAATCGGCACCTGCATGAGCATAGGCGTGATGGTATCCATCAACCAGCGCCTCGACGCCGAGACAATCAACATCGTGGCCGAGGAGTTCGGGTTCAAGACAGAATACGTATCGGCTGAAGTGGCCGACGCCATACATCAGGAAGAGGACAGCGAAGAGGATCTCGTGGCGCGTCCGCCCATTGTCACAGTCATGGGCCACGTGGACCACGGCAAGACCTCGCTCCTCGACTACATACGCAACGCCAACGTGATCGCGGGCGAGGCCGGCGGCATCACGCAGCACATCGGCGCATACAACGTAAAGCTCGAGGACGGACGCCACATCACCTTCCTCGACACCCCGGGCCACGAGGCTTTCACCGCCATGCGCGCACGCGGCGCCAGAGTCACCGACTTGGCCATCATCATCGTGGCTGCCGACGACAACGTCATGCCGCAGACTGTGGAGGCCATCAACCACGCCACCGCCGCCAATGTGCCTATCGTTTTTGCCATCAACAAGATAGACAAGCCTCACGCAAATCCGGAGAAGATCAAGGAAGAGCTCGCCGGCATGAACTACCTCGTGGAGGACTGGGGCGGAAAATACCAGAGCCAGGACATCTCGGCCAAGAAAGGCATCGGCGTGGAGGAGCTGATGGAGAAAGTGCTGCTCGAGGCCGAGCTGCTCGACCTCAAGGCCAACCCCAACCGCAACGCCGTGGGCTCGATCATAGAGTCATCGCTCGACAAGGGCCGCGGATACGTGGCCACAGTGCTTGTGCAGAACGGCACGCTGCGCGTGGGCGACATCATCCTCGCCGGCAACCATTTCGGCAAGGTCAAGGCTATGTTCAACGAGCGCAACCAGCGCATCAAAGAGGCAGGCCCCGCCACTCCGGCTCTGATCCTCGGTCTTAACGGCGCCCCGCAGGCAGGCGACACATTCAATGTGCTTGACACCGAGCAGGAAGCGCGCGAAATCGCATCGAAGCGCGAGCAGCTGCAGCGCGAGCAAGGCCTGCGCACCACCAAGATCCTCACCCTTGAGGATATCGGTCGCCGCCGCGCCATCGGCAACTTCCAGGAGCTCAACATCATCGTCAAGGGCGACGTCGACGG
>CANNVE010000042.1 GCA_947525975.1 uncultured Muribaculaceae bacterium
GGCGGCCCCCGCGCAGCAGCCGATGCAGCAGGTGCAGTACCAGCAGCCCGCACAGCAGCAATATCAGCAGGCGGCCCCCGCGCAGCAGCCGATGCAGCAGGTGCAGTACCAGCAGCCCGCACAGACGCAGCAATATCAGCAGGCGGCTCCCGCGCAGCAGCCGATGCAACAGGTGCAGTACCAACAGCCCGCACAGCAGCAATATCAGCAGGCCGCTCCCGCACAGCAGCCCATACAGCAGCAATATCAGCAGCCTCAGCAATATCAGTATCAGCAGGCCCAGGTGCTCAGATTCTGAAATGTAAGATGATTTTATAAAAAAGGAGGGTGTGTCATGAATTTTGACACACCCTCTGCCTTTGTGTAGGTGTTGGCTCGGTGATGCTGTTTTAGCCGGCAATTGTCACTTGGCTACGAATTTGTCTACGCGGTTTCCTTGGCGACGGATCAGGATTTGTCCGGCGGTGGGATTGGTCACTTTCTGCCCCTGCATGTTGAAGTATTCAGCAGGAGCGTTCTCGTCAGCGTCGGTGATGATTGAGCCAATGCCGAGGCTTTGGGGAAGCGTCACCATGAAATTACCCTTAGAGTCAGCCAAATACCATGCGCCATCGTTTCGTCCGGGACGACGATACACCAATGATTTGGCAGGCATGGTTATCACTCCATCAACAAGTTTTCCCCAAAGTTCTTGTGGTACTTCTTGTCCGGCAAGCATATAGCGGTTGGCCTGCGAGTTGATGATGAATTGTCCCTCTTTCTGTTCAAAACCTACGGGTGATTCTTCTAAATATACTTGCTCGGGATTTGTGGCATCAATGTATATGTATTGGTTCGCTGTGCCGGTGTAGAAATTGTATTGAGCCAGTGGATATGTACCAGAGAATACGTTGACGAGTCGGAAATATCCGGGATATTGCTTAGAAGACTCGATTGTGACATCGTACTCTTCAGTCGGGGCATCGGAGTACGCCGTTGTCAGAATGCCATCTGCGTATTTGGCCTTTTCGGCGCAGGCCTCCCACTCGTCGGCGCGTTGCTGTACGGCATAGAATATCGCGCGGCTTCCTTCCTGCATGTTTCCGTTGGCATCAACGGTTACTGCCAGTATTGTGACGCAGCCGTCCTCCTCGCTGGCGTCGTATTTTAAACTTTTAGTAGTTGCGGGAAATTCTGTGCCATTCTTGAATATTATCTGCAGGTTGGCGTTTGAAGCTGGGTAATCGCCGGGTAGTATCGCTGCCTTGTACTTTGCCACATCTGCTCCAAGGGTGATCTTAAGTGTGAAGTCATTGTTGTCGGCCACAGTGGGGGCATTAATGGAGATTGAATAGTCCTTGGCTTCAGCTCCGGGGAAAAGTATCTTGAATTGGCCTTGATCATTGGCTGCATAATATCCGTCAGAGGGATTGCCGATCGATACAAGGAAGTTAGAATAGTTTTTGCCGCCGGATTCCATCGTGGCCGGGTATGTCAGGAGGCCTGCATTGTATGTGCCTACACCTGTAGGGTATGCGTTGGCGATTGTGGCTACGGAATATTTCGGATAGTTTGATGCTATCTGTGTTGTCACCGCATAATCTCCATCTTCATCAGAGATGCCCATATCGAAGTCCATAACTATGAAAGAAGAACCCTCGACCACAATATACATTGGCGTTGCTTTCGTTGCATCGTACTTGACGCCGGAATTGACCAATCCCGAGGGCAAAGTATAGTTTTTGTACGGCTCGGCTATGCGGTACACGCCTTCGGTAGTGGTACTCTTCTCCACCTCTACGTCAATAACTGTAGCATCTATGCCCCATATAGCGGACATGACGAATTCGGTGAGTTTTCCTGTGCCCATCGACTCCCATTTGTCTTCTTCGAAGATTTTCATGACTGGAGCCTTTCTTGCGGCAGCATCCTGTTGTGATATTTTCGCTTTTGTGGCTGTAGGGCTTGCCTTGCCGATGTTGCTGACAATCTGCATTTGGTCAACGGCTGCATCGTCCATATTGCCCTTTTGCAGCAGTGGCATCTCTGCGGATGCTGTCACGGCCACGATGGCCGATAAAAGAGTAGTGTAAAATTTCTTCATAAGTTTTTCTCTCCTGATACTTTCTGTATCTTTTTTAGTTGTTAATAATTATGTTGATTGTAGTTGTTTTGGTTAATGCCAAGCGTGTCTTATCTCA
Organism: uncultured Muribaculaceae bacterium; assembly: GCA_947525975.1. Taxonomy (GTDB): domain Bacteria; phylum Bacteroidota; class Bacteroidia; order Bacteroidales; family Muribaculaceae; genus CAG-873. The sequence continues at coordinate 2,181 of CANNVE010000042.1, forward strand.
TTGGCAAAGTTAATGTATGCGTTTGGATATTTAACTAAAAATGAGTAAAAAGTTACTTATTGTCGCTAAATTGTAATAATTAATAACAATATGTAGATTTGTGTGATTTCTTGGTGATTGGGTGGCAAAACAAAAGCGTGGCATTTAATGCCACGCTTTTGTTTTGTCGGGGTCAATAGTCTTTGGCGGGGTAGAGGGCGTTCCACCATGTGGGGTCGTCCTGCAGGTATCGGGCGAACCATGCGAAGATGGTGTCTTGCCATTTGGCGCGTTTTGTGAAATCTGTGATGTGGTGGTTCTGTCCGGAAATCTCCACCAGGGCCGTGGGCACTCCAAGCAACTTCAGGGCAGTGAACATCTGTATGCTTTCGCCCGGTGGCACGTTGGTGTCACCGTCTCCGTGCAGGAAGAGCAGCGGCGTCTTCACCTTGTCGGCGCGGTAGAGGGGGCTTTGCTTCACATAGAGGTCGGTGGCCGTCCAGGGGAGGTCGGAGCCCATCGACACCTCGCTGTAGCTGTATCCCCAGTATCCTTCGCCCCAATAGCTTGTGTGGTCGCTGATGCCGGCGTGAGAGATGGCTGCTGCGAATATGTCGGTTACGGTCTGCAGATACATTGTCATGAATCCGCCGTAGCTGGCGCCGATGCAGCCCACTTTGTCGGCGTCGACGTATCCATGGTCGGAAATGAATTTTTTCGTGCCTTCGATGATGTCGCGGGCCACTCCCTGGCCGGCTGTGCTGACGTGGCGGCTCGAAAATTCCTGGCCGAAGCCTGTGGCGCCGCTCGGGTTGAGCACGTAGACCACGTATCCGCGCTGGGCGTAGACGTGCCACGGATAGCGCGTTTCGAAGGCTCGCTGCGTGGGGCTGCATCCGCCGTAGTAGTTTACGATCAGCGGATATTTCTTCGCCGGATCGAAGTCGTCGGGTAGGTAGTACCGTCCGTAGATGGTGTCGCCCACGCTGTTGACGAAGTCATAGTCTGCGCATTTGGCCAGACGCACATCGGCCAGGCGTGATGCCGAAGGGTCGTCGAGCAGGCGAGTCTCCTTTTTCTTGCCGTCGAGATAGTAGAGGCGGTCGGGGTTGCTGTCGCTCTGCGCCCACACGGCCATGCCGGGGGTGGCTTCGCACAGACTGAATCCCTTGACGATGTTTTCGGGCAGGTCTATTTCGGCGTATTTGCCGGTGGCGGGATCGAGCGAATAGATGGCATACATGTCGCGCTTCTCGGCGCGGATATAGATTTTCCCATCATGCTTGCTCCAGGCCATGTCCTGCGGATTGGGATTGAACCCGCGTGACATGGGAGTGACCTTCTTTGTCTGCGCATCGACGATGAAAAGTTCCTGCTGTGTCATGCTCGGGGTCACGGAGTCGGGGAGCACGCATCCTATGCGTGAGAAAGCCTCCGGGGTGCCCATGACGAGTATCTTCGAGGCGTCGGGCGAGAGGATGGCCTGCGATATGAAGCCATCGTCGAGCACTATGGTGTCGGCTTTTAGCGATTCGAGGTCAATGAGGGTGATGGCCGACAGGGTGGTGGGCCTTTTCACCGGTTTGCCGCTTTCGCCCACGCCGAAGCCAGTGTGGCTTGACATGACGAGGGCTTTCTTCCCGTCGGCGGTGATGTCGGTGATGTAGGCGTTGTCGGCTCCTGACGTGAGCGGCATCAGCGCTCCGCCCCGATACAGGGCCGGATATGAGCGGTTGCGCCATCCCGGCTGGCGGTCGTCGGGCTCAAGCACCTGATATGCGTCGGGATCCTCTTTCCGGCCTTCGCGCACGAGGGCGTAAATCAGTGCGTCTTCGGATGGAAGCACGTCAAATGATCCATCGGGAATCTGCTCGAAAAGGGTGGTTTCGGCTCCGGAGGCCGGATCGATCGTGACCAGATGGCGGCGGTGCTCGTAATCATCGCGCACAGCGTAGAGAAGGTCAGACTTGGGCATCCACCTCACGTATTCGCCTATGGTGCGCGATTGCTTTCCTGTCTTCGACGCCAGGTCGTAAAGCACCTGTGAGCGGCGGGTACGGCCCTTGTCGTCAGTGTCTTGCTTGGTTTCGAGCAGGTATCGGCCCGAGGGCGAGAGGGAGGCTCCGGAGATGCGCGTGCCGTACATGACGTCGGGCAGCGACATCATGCGCTTGCCGTCGGTGCTCAGTTTCAGGGCACCGTCTTTTTCGGCGTCGAGCTTTATGGCAATTTTGCTCTCTTGGGAAGGCTGCGACACATATTTGATGTCGAAGCGGTATGTGGCGGGGCTCAGTTTGAGGCTGTAGTCAGATATCTTCTTTCCGTTGAGGCTCACATCAGGGTTTTCGATGCCTTCCACTATCAGCCGGGCGGGTGTGTATCTGCGGGCGTCGACGTCGAATGACAGCACATGCACTGCCTCGGCTCTCTCGCAGCCCGGCGCTATGGAATCGAGCGTGATCGCAGTCGCCGGCGCGGAGGCCGACACGGCTATGCCCTGCATAGTGGAGGTTTTCACAGGCGACGGCCTGCCAAGCCTCACGGGCGAAGTGACCTCAAACGGCCCGGCGTATGACACGCTCCTGACATCGATTACCTCAGCCGAGGCTGGCATGATGGCGGCCAAGGCGAGAGTGAAAAATGACAGTCTGTTCATGATTGGTGGATTATGCTATTTTTATTTGCAAAGTTACACCAAAATCCACGACTAATGGCTATTTTTGTGAAATAATTGAGATTTGATCCATGGCAGACAGAAAATACAGGATACTTGTTGTAGAGGATGACGAGACTCTTTGTGAGACTCTGCAATTCAATCTTCAGCTCGAAGGCTATGATGCAGATGTGGCGGCCAGCGCCGAGGAGGCGATGGGGATGCGCCTTGCCGGCTATGACCTGATATTGCTTGATGTGATGATGGGGCGCATGAGCGGATTTGACTTTGCCCGATTGGTCAGGGCTGACGCCGCCACACGCTCGGTGCCTATCATTTTCTGCACAGCAAAAGACTCTGACGAAGATATGGTGGCTGGCCTCGACATAGGGGCTGACGATTACATAGCCAAGCCGTATTCGGTGCGCAATGTGCTCGCCAGGGTCAGGGCTGTGCTGCGGCGCACGTCAGACTCAGGCTCCGCATCATCGGGAGGACGTCTCCGTTTCCTCGGCGTGGAGATTGACCCCGGGAGAAAGATCTGCCGTGTCGACGGGATAGAGGTGAAGCTTGTGAAGAAAGAATTTGAGATTCTGAGCCTGCTGATGGCCCATTGCGGTCGTGTGTTTTCCCGCGAGGAGATTCTCGGCAGGGTGTGGAGCGGAGATTGCATGGTCAATGACCGCGCGGTAGATGTCAACATCACCCGCATACGCCAGAAGATAGCGCCTTACGGCGACAGGGTAGTCACCCGCAGTGGCTATGGATACGGCTTATTGTGTGACTGAAACATCGCTCCGCCATGAAATTCAACTATCACATACGTCTTTTCCTGCTGCTTGTGGCGTTTTCGCTTGCCATTGTGGTGAGTGTGGTCGGCTTCCAGTATGCGCGGGAAAAGGAATATAAGGCCGAACTTTTGAATTCAAGGCTTCAGGCTTTCAACCGCGAGTTTGTGGCCGACAGCCTTGGCCGGGACCTGGCCGAACGCATGCGCCGCTTCGGTTTTTCAGATCTTAGGGTCACTGTCATCGACACCGGAGGCAATCTGCTCTACGACAATATGATGTCGGACAGCGAAATGGCCCACGGCATGAATCACCTCGACAGGCCGGAGGTGGCCCGGGCGCTTCGCTCGGGCGAAGGATACACGGTGAGGCGGCATTCTGAATCGACCGACAGTGAATATTTCTACTCGGCCACCCGCGAGGGCGACTTTGTGGTGAGGTCGGCTGTGCCCTACACCGTGAGCCTGTCGCACGTGCTCGACGCCGACAGGGGCTTCCTGTGGTTCATGGCCACGATCACCCTTGCGGCCATGGTGCTTGCGTGGTTCGCCACGCGGCGTATCAGCCATACGGTGGCGCGCCTCAACAGCTTCGCCAGCAGAGCCGAGGCCGGTGATGAGATATACGACGATGAGGCGTTCCCTTCTGATGAACTCGGTGAGATTTCGCGCCACATAGTCAGGCTTTATGTGCAGCGGGAGCGCACACACGAGGAGGCTTTGAGGCAGGAGCGCGAAAAGATACGCATCAAGAAGCAGCTCACCAACAACATCAACCATGAGCTGAAGACTCCGGTGGCGGCCATGCGCGTGTGTCTTGAGACCCTGATGGAGCATCCTGATCTGCCGGAGGAGAAGAGGGATCTGTTTCTGCGGCGATGTCATCTCAATTGCGAAAGGCTGCTGGGATTGCTCGCCGATGTTTCGGCGCTGACCCGGCTTGACGACGGGCGCGATTCCATCGCGATTGAGGATGTGGATCTCGCCGAGACAGTGTCGGAGGCTTTGGGATCGTTTGTCTTGCCCTCGGGCATGGCGTTTAGCGTTGACGTGCCCGAGAAAATCGTCATGAGGGGCAATGCGCGGTTTCTTTCGGCTGTGTTCGCCAATCTGATGAGCAATGCCATCGCTTATTCCCGGGCTTCGGAGGTCAGCGTCTCGGCCATTGAGGGGCCGGATGGAGTGATTGTCACGTTCGCCGACAATGGCGTGGGCGTGGCTCCTGAGCATCTGCCGCGCTTGTTCGAGCGATTCTACCGCATAGAGCAGGGGCGCAGCCGCGCCAGCGGAGGCACCGGCCTGGGGCTTGCCATAGTCAGAAACGCTGTCGCATTCCACGGGGGCACCATTGTGGCGGAGGGCGCGGAGGGCGGCGGACTGCGCTTTGTCATGCGTTTTCCGTCAGAATCGGCACACAAGCTCCACTGATACCTTGTCTCCTTCAGATGCCGGCACTGTGATTCCGCCGGGATAGAAGTATTTTTCGTAGTTGACGCGTAGGTCGGCTCGGAGCCTTCCGCCGCCGAAGTGCAGGGTGAGTCCGAGGGTCATGCGGTGGCGCTCGGGATCATTGGCCTCAAGCATGCCGTTTTCGTCTCTTACGCCGTCGGAATGATCCGACAGGTAGTCGTATCTTCCGAGCGCTGATATGCCGGTGATATAATCCCCGGTCATTGGGAAGGTGCGGCACACGAAAGCGTCGACCGACGTAGCGGTGGGGAACGCTGACCGGGCGTAGGTCTTGCGCAGGTATTCGGCCTCGATGTGCCACAGGCGGGTGTGGAATGAGGCTCCGGCATCCCACATCATGATGCCTATGCTGTCGGGTCGCGCCGATTGCGCGCTTGCCTGCAAGGTGAGGCGATCCCAGAGGGTGGCGGTGGCCTTTGCCGAGAAGTTGTATCTTTTGGTCCAATAGTCAGCGTGTGGCGCAAGGCCAGAGCCGTTGAACACGCCTGCTTCTATCGTTGCAGGCACGGCCACGGGCAGAGCGTATTTCACCGCCAGCCCGATATCGCGCACGTTGCCTGCCTGCTTGGCTATGAACGACCGGTTGACGAAGTATTGCCTGTGGGGCGAGCGGTGGGCGTCGATGGAGAACGGCACCCTCATCTGCCCTATGGTCAGGCTTGCCCCCGCATTGGCTGGTGTGATGCGGGCGTATGCGTCGAGCATCCTCATGCGACCCTTGTCGCAGAGGTCAGCCTCGGCCTTGTAGGCCAGCCAAGGCATCACCAAGCCTGAAAGGCTGAGCCTGGCATTGCGCATCTGGAAGCGTCCTGAGCCGTCGATGGTGGAGCATTCGTATTTAGTGCGTATGGTGCCGTTCACCGTAGGGCGGTAGTCGATGTCGGAGGCGGCTGAAATGAGGCGCGCCGCCAGGCAGGCTATGAATATCAGTTGTCTTATCATGCGCTGAAGGGCTTTGGGGTATGGCTCGGCAAATTTAGCGCGATAATGTTTCATAAATGTTTCTGTGCGTTGATATCTATGCGCTCCGGCTCCGAAACAATCAGCCGCAGGTGATTGTTGGTTATGTATACATTAATTAAAATATTGGTTATGATGTTTATCCTGCAATTGCTGCTTACGGCGCTCGCGGCTTTCCTTGCCGCCAAATTGACCCCCGGCGTGTCTATCACCTCCTATTGGGCCGCTATATTGCTCGCGTTGGTGCTTGGTCTGCTTGATGTCTTTGTCAAGCCTTTCCTTGAATTTGTCTCCATCCCGGTGACGCTGCTCACCCTCGGATTGTTTTTGCTTGTGATCAACGCTGTGATCATCTTGATCGCCAGCTATCTCCTGGGCAGTTTCCAGGTCAGCGGCTTCTGGGCGGCGTTGCTCTACAGCATCATCTTCTCGATAGTGAGCTGGGTGCTCGGCCTCATCTTCGGCTGACGCTTGGACGCTGAAATATAAAAGGATTCCACAGGGAGAGTGCATCTCCCTGTGGAATCCTTGTCGTTTTCCGGGCCTGAGGCTCCGTTATTTCTCTGCCTCTTTCTTTGCGGGGCGCTCGAAGCCGTCCTGCTGGCAGCGCTTTGTCATGTGCTCGATGCGGGCCTTGGTCTCGGGGTGAGACGAGAACATTTTCTGCATGTAGCTGGCCTTCTGCGCGTCGCCTTCGAGCGATTGCAGCTTCTCGAATGACATCACTATGCCCCAGGGGTTCTTGCCGTTGGATACGAGGAAGTCATATCCGCAGTCATCGGCTTCGTTCTCCTGCTTCTGTGAGTATTTGGCTTGGATCAGAGCGGTGCCGAGGTCGCCGAGCTGCGATTCGGTGAGCGCCGCGGCCTTTCCGCCGGTTGATGCGATGGCGTCTTTCATGGCTCCGGTGAGGAGCTGATTCTTGAATGCGTTCTTTGAGTGGCGCTTCATCACGTGGCCGATTTCGTGTCCGATTACGCCGAGGAGCTCGTCGTCATCGAGCAGGTCCATCAGGGCGGCGAATACGCGCACGCTGCCGTCGGGGCAGGCGAAGGCATTGATGTCTACTACGTTGTATACTTTGAAGTTCAAGGGGATGCCGTCGGCTTCAGTGATGCCTTCCACGAGGCGGTTGAGCCTCTGGGTGTAGGGGTCGTCGTCGGGGAGCACGGGGTTGTTCTTGTCCATCCAGTCGACTGACTCCTTCACGTATTCGGCCATCTGGGCGTCAGTGAGGGTGAATGCCTGGGCGGCCTGCTTGGCGCTCTTGAGCAATTTTCCGGCTTTGAACTGCGCGAAACCGGGGGTGGCGCATGCGCAGCAGGCGATGATCAGTAAGATCTGTAAAAAACGTTGCTTCATATGAGATTGATTTATTGGTTAGATTGCTGGTTGGTCTATTTTCTGGTTGGTCTATTTTTTTGAGATCGGGAGTCTCATGTTCTTTATCACGGGCACTCCCAGCAGGCCATCCTCTACCTTCAGCGATAGGGTGCGGCGGGAGCTCATTTTGGCGAATTCGCCGGGAGTGACGTCAAATTTCTTGCGTCTGCCGTCGGGCATCTCGATCACCACTACGTATGCCGTGCGTTTTTCGGTGCGTACGGTGCCGTGGCGGTGTGTCCGTGTGGTGTGCGTGCGCTGTTCGCTGTATTTGTTCACCACGGTGGCCTGCGCCATGCGGGCAGTGTCATGCCTCGACTTGTAGAAGTTTAGCGTATATGCTGCGCCGAGCAGCACCGAGAGCGACAGCAGGAAGGCTGTGGCGAAATTCATGGTGCGCGAGCCGATGCCGAGGGCTGAGCCGGTGGCGCGCATCAGCATTAGTCCGGATGCCAAGGCAAACGGAGTGCACACGGCCGGCGGTATCCACCAGTCGATGAGTGTGTTGCGGTGCAGGGCGGCCGACATGCCGAATCCGGCCGTGGCCAGCAGCATGCACACCAATGCGGAGATGCGTTTCGTCTTTTCGCTCATTCTCAATTCTACTCTACGCAAAAAAATCCATGAATAGGGACGCAAGCCGCCACCAGACATGAATTTCACCGCAAAATTATGCACTTTTTCCTAAATATACAAATTAAATTGTGACAGAACCATAGGCAAGCCCGCGGTGAGCGGGCTCAGGATAGTAGCCTCGGGTAAAACCCGAGGCTCAATGCGTCAACATCAATATTGCACCCCGGTGAGGGGTGCACAGAATGTATGCGTTATCCTCCTCGCACCCCTCGCCGGGGTGCGTCACACGAGAGAATACTTCAGACCTCGGGTTTCACCCGAGGCTATTTTCACCCGCCCGCTCTCCGCGGGCTCCATCTCCATCTCCATCTCTACCTCTGCCCATAGGTGTGTCTGCGCCCTTCCACATGCGATCAGCGCTCTTTGTAGAGGCGGAGGGGGAGGCGCTGCCACAGGCAGGCGGGCACCAGCCTCATCAGCGCGCAGGCTATGCGCCACCGCCAGTCGATGTATGAGACGGCGCTTTTGCGCAGGAGGGAGCTTACTATGCGCGGCGTGGCGTAGTCGAGGGTCATGGCCATCGGGTATATCTTGTCTTTGTCGATAAGCGGGGTGTGGATCCATCCCGGGCGTATGTCTGTAATCTTAAGGTGCAGCCCTTGGCTGCAGGCCAGTTGGCGCAGGGCTTCAAGGTAGGTTTGGCCAAACTTTTTCGAACTGCTGTAGGCCGCCATAGGCCCAATGCCCCTTGTGCCGGCCACGCTTGTCACGGCGGCGATGTGGCCGTGTGGGTTGAAGTCGCGGAAATACGCGTAGGCGGCGTCGATCATGCGCGCGAATCCGGTCACGTTGGTCTCAATGGTGCGCAGGGTCACAGCCGGGTCGAGGCGCGGGTTTTCGTATCCGACGCCCGAAACATGAAAATACGTGTCCATCTCGCCGAGTTTGGCTATAAGGTCGCCGAGGCGGCCCGGGGCATCATCTGCTGTGATGTCGATTGTCTCAGTCTCCACGCTTTCGGGAAATCTTGCCTTCAGCCTGCGGAGCGCCTCGCTGTTGCGCCCGGCGGCACCTACTTTCCAGCCCATAAGGGCCAATCTTATGGCCACCTGCAGCCCTATGCCCGAGGTGGCGCCCATGATCACACTCCTTTTCATATTATTAATAACGGACGGTGCGGGCGGAATGTTGTCGGCATGCCCGTCTTCAGACATTATTTAATATGCGCGCGTAAGCAAATTGTTAAAAGAGCGGGAGGACATATTCACCATTGTTAAAAATTATTAACGTAAAAAATTTAACGCTTGAGATTTTCGTTTTTTCAAAAATATACATAACTTTGCATAAAATTCTCGGGGCATATGCCCCTATTTGATTAAGCCCAAAGGCTTAATCAAATATAAGTTAATGATTTAATGCCATACAACAAGACAGTCTCATTTAATTATTTAACCTAAATAACAACATATCACATATCGAAAGGAAGCAATATAATCCACTAAAAAATTTAAATACCTAAATAATACCTTAATTCCTAAATCCAATCATTTTAATCATGAATCTTAAACCTAAGATGCAGCACTTCCTGATGGTTATGCTCTGCGCTTGGCTCGGCTGTGTAGCCGCTTTCGCGCAAGCCACCGTCAGCGTGAAAGGTACTGTCTATGATGAGACTGATGAGCCTATCATCGGTGCTTCGGTCATAGTCAAGGGTACCCAAATGGGCGTAAACACCGACATTGACGGTAACTTCGCCATCCCCAACGTCCCCAAGGACGCCATCATCGTGTTCTCTTACATCGGCATGGTTGATCAGGAGATTCCCGCAACCAACGCCCAGGCTCTTGCCAAGGTGGTCATGAAGGACAACACCGCCCAGCTCAACGAAGTGGTGGTTGTCGGTTACGGCGTAATGAAGAAAAAGGACCTCACCGGCGCTGTCGCTCAGATCAATCCCGAGAAGATCGCTGACCAGAACCCCAACTCTGTGCAGGACCTCCTCCGCGGCACCCCCGGTCTCCAGATCGGCTACGACGGCTCGGCCAAGGGCAACGGCGCTTCTATCACCCTTCGCGGTAAGAACGCCCTCAACACCTCGGCCACTCCTCTTATCGTAGTTGACGGAATGGCTTTCTACGGTGAGCTTTCGGAAATCAACCCCGACGACATCGAGCGCATCGACGTGCTCAAGGATGCCTCTTCAGCAGCCATCTACGGTAACAAGGGTGCTGCCGGTGTCATCATCATCACCACCAAGACCGGTAAGGAAGGCAAGCCCGTCATCAACGTGAGCGCTAACTTCGGCTGGAGCCAGAAGTCGGCCTACCATGACTTCATGGATGTTGACGACTACATGACATTCCGCGAGGACTGGTACAAGATGCAGTACACCTACGGCAAGGGCGAGGACGGCCTCTACGGATACTACAACGTAGGCGGCTATCCCCAGGGATACTTCGACAACCCCAGCAAGATGACTGAGGCACAGCAGCAGACCTGGGCTTCGCAGGGCGCTCTCGTGCTCGGCGACGGCGAGTCAATGATGAGCCTCTACGCACGTCGTCTGCAGTACTTCAACTCTCCCCTCGTGCTCAACAACCTCCTCGAGGGCAAGACTGTTGACTGGGAAAAGCAGGTGTTCCGTACCGGCTTCAACCAGGACTACAACGCAAGCATTTCGGGTGCTACCGAGCGAGTTAACTACTACTTCTCTGTAGGCTACCTTAACAACGAGGGTCCGGTTCAGGGCAACGAGTACTCTGCATTCCGCAGCAACATGAAGATTCGCGCCAAGGTGACCGACTGGCTCGAAATCGGCGCTAACGTCAACTTCCAGAACCGTACAGACGGCGACCAGCAGGTATCGCTCGGCGGCAACTACTGGGACAACAACATGTACCGCAACTCTCCCTTCGCTGAGCTGAAGAAAGAAGACGGCACATACCAGCAGTACCCCATGACCGGCAACTCTACCAACGGCGGCTACAACTACTACTTCGATCGTCAGTACTATGACCTCGACAAGGGCTACACCGTGCTCAACTCTATCTTCAACGTTGGCATCAACCTGCCCTTCAACATCAAGTACCAGTTCAACATCGCACCCCGCTACCAGTGGTTCCATGACTACTACTTCATGGATTCTACCCTGCCCAACGCATCGGCTTCAAGCCGCGGTGCAAACCGTGAGGAGCGTCGCTGGTTTGACTGGAACCTCAACAACACCATCACCTGGGACTACACCTTCAACGAGAAGCACCACGTGACCCTCACCGCCGTGCAGGAGGCCGAGGAGCACAAGAGCTGGCAGACCCGCGTCGAGGCCCGCAACATCACTCCCTCTGACGTCAACGGCTTCCACTATATCGAAGGCGCCAACAAGGACCAGTCTTGGTTTGGCAGCTACGACAACAAGTACACCGCAGCCTCTTACCTTGGCCGCGCTTTCTACAGCTATGACAACAAGTACATGATCACCGCCACCTTCCGTCGTGACGGCTTCTCGGAACTCGGCACCAACAATCCTTGGTCTAACTTCTGGTCGCTCGGCGCAGCATGGAACTTCTCTGAGGAGAAATGGTTCGATTCTTGCCGCGAGTGGTTCAACCAGGGTAAGCTCCGCGTATCTTACGGTACCAACGGTAACCGCGACTTCAACACCGGTTCATATCCCACCCTCGCTCACCTCAACGTGGGCAACAAGATGGTTTATCCCAACTACTCCGGCAGCGGCGAGCAGATCTTCAACTCTCTTACAGTAGGCAACCTCGCAGCTCCCAACCTCACTTGGGAAAAGACCAAGGCTTGGAACATCGGTCTTGACTACGCATTCCTCAACTATCGCATCAGCGGTAGCATCGACCTCTACTCTAAGGACACCAAGGACATGATCATGTGGCAGCGCCTGCCTTCTTTCTCCGGCTTCAGCGGCGTTTACACCAACCTCGGCGAGGTGACCAACAAGGGTATCGAAATCTCCATCAACACTGTCAACATCGACAAGCCTGACTTCACCTGGAACACCTCTTTCGGCTTCTCTTACAACAAGAGCGAGATCAAGCACCTCTACTATGACTATGATCCCGAGACCGGCAAGGAACTCGACGACACCACCAACGGTTGGTTCATCGGCCAGCCCCTCGGCACCATCTGGACATACGAGGCTGACGGTGTTTACCAGAACACTCCCGAAGACATCGCCGCCGCTGAGGCAGTAGGCTGTGTGCCCGGTGACATCAAGGTGAAGAACATCTACACCGACGACGACATCATCAACGCTGACGGCACCCGCACCCCTGTCTACAACGACAAGGACAAGACCTACCAGGGCACCACAACTCCGCCCATGTACCTCAACATGCGCAATGACTTCACCTTCTTCAAGAATTTCACATTCTCGTTCTCGTTCTACAGCTATCTCGGCCACAAGAGCACAACCGGCTTCTGGCTCAACAGCTGCAACGGCGGTTCGCAGGTGACCAACGCATTCAACACCCAGGAGCGCACCTACTGGACACCCGAAAGCCCCACCAACGAGTTCGCCCGTCTTGAGGCCAAGGGTCCGTCAAACGGCGTATCCGGCGGCGTAAGCAAGGTATACAAGCGCGACTTCCTCCGTCTCGACAACATCTCTATCGGCTACATCCTGCCCCAGGCTTGGACACGTCGCTTCCAGGTTGAGAAGGTTCGCATCTCTGCTTCTTGCAACAACGTGTTCACCATCGGCAGCTGGAAGTGGGGCGACCCCGAGACCGGCGGCTTCGCTACCCGCAAGTTCAACGTAGGTATCAACGTCACAATCTAATTTAGTCAGATATATATTAGACAACATCATTTTCGGAGCGGAGCCTCGGCTCTCCCGCAGCTCCGCTCCGGAAATAAAACCAATGAAAGACTAACCTAAAAATGAAAAATATTTCAAAATACATTTTCAGCTCTCTCGCCCTGGCTGCTTCAGCTATGCTCACCGGCTGCGGCGACAGCTTCCTTGAGCCGGATCCTATGTCGTTCTACGAGCCGACTACGACCTTCGCTTCTGTGGCAGGTCTCGAATCAGCTCTCTCGCAGTGCGACTCTCAGCTCAAGTTCATGTACGTTGACGGCAACGGCAACGTGCTCACCACTAACACCCACTACCTCACCTCTGACATCTTCCTCTATGCGAAGACCGACGCAGGTGACCCCGAGGACGACATCGCCCGCAAGCTCTCTCCCACCACCTTCCTCGGTGGCGGCGGTGACGGCAATGCCCGTGGCCTTTATTGGAACCGTAGCTGGGACGGCATCAAGTTTGCCAACACTGTGCTTTCTTACATCGACAAGGTGAAGGATCTTGACGACGCCACCCGCGACGAATACCGCGGCCGCGCTCTCTTCCACCGCGCATACCACTACTACAACCTGGTGCTCATGTTCGGCGACATTCCTTTGATCACCAAGCTCCCCGAGGTAGCAAAGAACAACTACACCTCTACCTCGAAGCAGGCTATCATGGAGATGCTCGTGCATGACCTCGAGATCGCAGCCAAGGGCGTTAAACCCCAGAAGCAGCAGAGCGTGTGGGGCGTGGTTAACCAGGAGGCTTGCAAGCACCTGCTCATCAAGTGCTACCTTGCTGTAGGCGAGTTCAAGAAGGCTGAAGACACTGCCACTGACCTGATCAACAACCACGGCCTTGCGCTGATGAAGCAGAACTTCGGACAGTTCTATCAGGGTAACGAGAAGACCTGGAAGGTGACCAACAACGTGATGTGGGATCTGATGCGTGGCGAGAACATCATCAATGGTGCCAACACCGAGACCATCCTCCCCATCCTCAACTACCACGACCAGCAGTTCACACAGTACATGTCGATGCGCTCTAACTTCATGCACTGGTCAAACGGTATCATCCAGGACCCGAGCAACTCTTGCGCCGGCGACCGTTGGGATAAGGCTCCCGGCGTCAACTTCGCCCGTACGAACGCTCGTTACAACGAAGATCAGGACTGGCTGCGCGCCATCGGCCGTGGCATCGGTTGCGGTCGTACCTCTCGCTACTACAACCTCGCTCTTTGGGCTGACGTTGACGCTGAGACCAAGACAGATCCCAAAAAGATCAAGGCTTCGGATATCGACTGGCAGGACCTTCGCCACAATCGCGATATGGGCAACTGGCTCGAACCTACCGACATCCGCTACAACAACCCCGTATCTTCGTTCTATGGTCAGAACTATCGTCTGTGGGTAACTGACAATGACGTTGACAACGAAGGCAATCCTCATACTCTTCCCACCGGGACACTCCTCGTGTCAGACACCATCCGCTCATGGTATCCTACTCCTCTTTGGAAACTCTATATCCTCGACAAGAGCGCTGAGGAGAACCCGGGAGCTACCCAGTTCAACGGCGCTACCAAGGGCAGCGAGCCTTCTAACGGTAACCTCTACCTCTTCCGTCTGGCTGAGACCTACCTGCTCCGCGCAGAGGCTCGCTTCTATCAGGGCAATCCCACAGGTGCCGCTGACGACGTGAATGAAGTTCGTCGCCGTGCCAACGCCAGGAAGATGTTCACCACTGTAACTATCGGCGATATCCTCGATGAGCGCGCTCGCGAGCTCTACATGGAGGAATTCCGTCAGCTCGAAATGTGCCGCATCTCTTGGTGTCTCGCTCGTTCGGGCAAGCCTGACGAATTTGGCAACACCTATGACATCAAGACTTGGGACAAGCAGCAGGGTACAGACGCTGCAGGCGGCAGCTACTGGTATCAGCGTTGCATCCGCTACAACATCTTCAACCAAGGCGAGATCGTATCAGCCAAGAAGCTCAACTACCGCGTAGACAAGAAGAACCTCTTCTGGCCTGTGCCCAACTCGGCTATCACCGCCAACTTCAAGGGTCAGATGCGTCAGAACTTCGGTTATGACGGCTACGACGAGTCAATCCCCATGTTCACCAACTGGGAAGAGGCCGTTGCCGACGAAACCAAGGAATAATCCACAACACCTCAATAAAAAGGCCGCGCCAAAAGCGCGGCCTTTTCCGTTATATATAAGGATTTAAGAGGTATATAGAATGATTTAAGAGGGCATCCGGTAGGATACTGAATTATAGTAACCGCGTATGACGCAGCGAAGCGAAGTCATGCGTGGTTAACGACATAGGTTTGGAGGCATTCGTCAGAAAGCCGAAAGAGTCACATTCGGCTTCCTG
>CANNVE010000043.1 GCA_947525975.1 uncultured Muribaculaceae bacterium
GGCATACACCCCTGGGACACCGGCGCGGCATCAGTCGCAGACATAGACTTGCTGGCCGAGCGCGCCAAGAGCGACCGCATCGTAGCCATAGGCGAATGCGGCATCGACGCTCTGCGCGGCGCCCCCATAGAGCGCCAAAAAGAGATATTCCTTATACAGGCCGATTTGAGCGAAACCCTGCGCAAGCCCTTGATAATACACGCCGTGCGCACCCATGCCATCATAGCCGAACTGCGCCGGAGCCTCAAGCCATCGCAACGCTGGATCATACACGGATTCCGGGGCAAGCCCCAACTCGCCCGCCAACTCCTGGCCGCAGGCTGCGACATATCGCTCGGAGAGCATTTCAACCCCGATGTGCCGCCTATAGTGCCAAAAGGAAGGCTCTACGCCGAAACCGACTGCAGCGCAATGCCTATAGAGCGCATACGCGCAATGATCGGATTAAACTGATTTTGCGCAACAAACCTTTCGTTTCCATAAAGAAATTTAAAAACGCCCGTCAGCAGCCCACACTCAGGGCCGGGCGAGTGTTTTTATACTATAACCCAAAAATTCAGTCATTATGGGAACGAACGATAAAGACATCAGCAAAAAGCCGCTTGACGACCTCAAGGCCGCAATCGAGCAGAAAGAGCTTCCCGAGCATGAGCAGGAGAAACTCCTCGGAGCACATAAGAGCGCGCCGGCCATTGCCGCCGCCTCATCAGCAAAGCCTGCTGCCGCTGCAGTCGCCGCCACTGCCGCAGCTGCCGCTTCAGCCAAGGCAGCAGCAGCCCCGCCTACCCCGCCGCCTACCCCGCCTCAAGAGCCCAAATCACACGTAGGAGCCGCCAAAGGATTCTGGGGAGCGGTCGTGGCCGCAGCGCTGATCATCGGAGCACTGTTTTTCGTGACATCTCACCACCACCGCGAGGCCGACCGCGACGCCAAGACCGCATACGCCGCCAACACCGACGGCGACAACTCCGGATTCTACGCCATCAAATCGTCCAACGCCACTGGCGCCGATGCCGCCAAGGCCGTGCAGACAGCCAAAGACATGCAGCGCATGGGCGCCAAGGCCCTGAAGGGCGGAGAGAAAGCGCCGGTTGTGGTGTATCTCTTCAACTACGACAACAGCGGCGTGCCCGAAAGCAAGGTGCTCAACGAAGCAGCCCGCCGGGCCAAGGAGACTGACGCCACGGTAGCAGTAGTGGCCTACACCGACGAGCACGGATCCGACTCATACAATATGCGCCTGAGCCAGCAGAGGGCCGACGCAATCGCCCGATACATGGTGGCGCACGGCGTGCCGGCTGACCACGTCAAGGCCAAGGGCTTGGGCGAAACCCACGCTTTCGGCAGCGACCTGCAATGCCGCCGAGCAGTACTTACATTCAACTAACCTATTGATTTATTTCACCATACATAATCAAGCGCGTGTTGGGCTGACGGCATCTCGCCGTCAGCCCAACTTTTGCTTTTATGTCAATCACTAAAAAATAGGCTCCTCGGGGTCACTTTTTGGCCAAAAATAGTTATCTTTGCATTTAGAATCGTCATATCATTTACCTACGATCATGAAAAAACTCTTTTTCCTGTTTTTTTCCATAGCATGCGTCATGTCACTGACATCATGCTCCGGCGGCAAAAAGCCGGTGCGCATAGCATACAGCCTGTATTCGCTGCCGGAAGTTGACTATGCCCGGGCCAGCAAGCAGGCAGGAGCCGATGACGTAGCCGTCTTTGACAGCAAAGGCAACATCGTGCCATCGCAGCGCACACATGACGGCAAGCTCATATTCGCCAATGGCCGCGGGGCCTACAGCTTCAAGCCCGCCCAGGCCGGATACATGCCCGACTCTGTGGCCTGGGGACGCATCTTCCCCGAGCGCGACGATGACCTCGCATGGGAAAATGACAACGTGGCATTCCGCGCCTATGGCCCGGCCATACAGAAGCGCGGCGAGAAACTATACGGATACGACCTCTTCTGCAAGCGCGCCACCGGCCACCCCGTGCTCGAGACCCTCTATGCCGGCCAATGCAGTGGAGAGAACTGGCGCAAATACCACCAGCTGCGCAAGGAGGGAAAGACCGACGAAGCCAAAGCCCTTGAGAAGTCATTCACTTATCACGTAGACCATGGCCTGGGCCTTGACTGCTACGCCGTAGGCCCCACACTCGGTGCCGGAGCCACCGCAGTGGTGCTCGACGACGGCAGCCTTGCCTTCCCCTGGTGCTACGAATCGGCTGAAATTCTCGACAACGGCCCCTTGAGATTCACCGTGCACTTCACAATGTCGCCCATGGAGGTAGACGGAAACACAGTGGTAGAGCACCGCATCATCTCGCTCGACGCCGGCAGCAACCTAAACCGCACGGAAATATGGTACGAAGGCATGCAGAAGCCTCATCTCCTTGCCACCGGATTCGTGCTACACGACGACGCACCTGTCACGGCCAACGTTGCCGGCCGATACATGTCATACATCGATCCCACTACCGACCCGGCCTCGGCCGACGGAAAGATTTTCGTAGGCATCGTGCTAAAGAAAAAACCGGTGGAGATGAAAGAGATCAAGGCCAACGGCATGCGCGATTTCGCGGCCATCAGCAAATACAATCCCGGCGACCGGTTTGTCTACTACTGGGGATTCGCCTGGGAGAAAGGCCCTCTGGCCGGATCGTCATTCCCCACCCTCAACGCTTGGAACACATATCTGCAGAATATGGCCAAGCATATCAAATAACATCCGCTAAAAGCACCTAATAACAAACCTAACATAAAATCAAATCATGGTAAACTTCTCACTTAAAGGCAAGAACGCCTGGATCACCGGAGCCTCTTACGGCATCGGATTCAACATCGCCAAGGCTTTCGCCGAAGCCGGCATCGACAACATCATCTTCAACGACATCAAGCAAGAGCTCGTAGACAAGGGCCTCGCCGCATACAAGGAAGCCGGAATCACCAACGTGCACGGATACGTATGCGACGTCACCAACGAAGACCAGGTCAAGGCTCTCGTTGAGCAGATCCACGCAGAGGTAGGCCAGATCGACATCCTCGTGAACAACGCCGGCATCATCAAGCGCATCCCCATGCACGAAATGAAGCGCGCAGAGTTCCAGCAGGTAATCGACATCGACCTCGTTGGCCCGTTCATCTGCGCTTCTGCCGTGATCCCCGAAATGATGGAGCGTCGCGCAGGCAAGATCATCAACATCTGCTCAATGATGTCGGAGCTCGGTCGCGAGACTGTCAGCGCATACGCTGCCGCAAAGGGCGGCCTCAAGATGCTCACCCGCAACATCTGCTCTGAATACGGCGAATACAACATCCAGTGCAACGGCATCGGACCGGGCTACATCGCCACTCCCCAGACCGCTCCCCTGCGTGAAAAGCAGCCCGACGGCAGCCGCCACCCCTTCGACTCGTTCATCTGCGCAAAGACTCCCGCCGGACGCTGGCTCGAGCCCAGCGAACTCGGTGGCCCCGCTGTGTTCCTGGCATCTAACGCCTCTGACGCTGTCAACGGCCATGTGCTTTACGTAGACGGAGGCATCCTCGCCTACATCGGCAAGCAGCCTAAATAAATGATCAGCGGCCGCGCCTGGGAGCCTTTGAGCAGCCGGCGCGGCTGCCTATCTTTTTTTTACACAGATCTAAAACCATACTGATTTGGAAAGTAACATCTTAGAAGCGGTCTTTGCCTATATCATAGGTCTGGGCGCAGCCGTGATGATGCCTATCATCTTCCTGGTGCTGGGCCTTTGCATCGGACTCGGCTTCAACAAGTCGCTGATGAGCGGCCTGAAGGTGGGTGTCGGCTTCATAGGCCTCTCGATAGTCACGGCCCTGCTCACCGACTCGATGGGCGGCCCTCTCGAGACCATCAAAAACCTCTACGACCTGCAGCTTGAGGTCTTCGACATGGGCTGGCCCGCCGCAGCCTCGGTGGCCTACAACACCCTCGTCGGCGCATTCATCATACCGGTTTGCCTTGGCGTCAACCTGCTGCTGTTGGCATTAAAATGCACCCGCACCGTCAACATCGACCTCTGGAACTACTGGCACTTCGCCTTCATCGGCGCTGTCGCCTACTTCACCGCCCTTGGCCTGGGATGGTCGATGCCGCTGGCATGGGGATTCTTCGCCGCAATCATCTGCTACATCATCACCCTCGTCATAGCCGACGTCACCGCGCCTAAATTCCAGAAATTCTACAAAGACATGGAGGGCATCAGCATCCCGCAGCCTTTCTGCGCCGGATTCGTGCCTTTCGCCTGGGGCATCAACAAGGCCCTCGACAAGATTCCCGGAATCAACAAAGTGGAGATCGACGCCGAAGGCCTCAAGAAGAAATTCGGCATCGCCGGCGAGCCTCTGTTCCTTGGTGTAGTGGTAGGCATCCTCATAGGCTGCCTCCAATTCGAGAGCTGGGGCGCCATCGTCGACAATATTCCTAAGATTCTCATGCTCGGAGTGAAGATGGGCGCTGTGATGGAGCTTATCCCCCGCGTCACAGTCCTGTTCATCGAGGGTCTTAAACCCATTTCCGATGCCACACGCGGTCTCATCGCACGCAAATATCAGGGAGCCGAAGGCCTTTCGATAGGCATGAGCCCCGCCCTCGTCATCGGTCATCCCACCACTCTGGTGGCCTCGATCATCCTCATCCCCGTGGCGCTGATCATCGCTGTGGCCCTTCCCGGCAACCAGTTCCTGCCCCTGGCCTCGCTGGCTGGCATGTTCTATGTCTTCCCCCTCGTGCTGCCCTATACCAAAGGTAGCGTGCTGAAGACCATCATCGTAGGCCTTGTGGTGCTCATCCTTGCCCTCTACCTTGTCACATACTTGGCGCCGTTCTTCACTGAAGCCGCCCACGACGTGGCAGCAGCCAAGCCCGATGACAAGAGTGTGCAGGTGCCCGCCGGATTCCTCGCTGGCAGCCTCGACTTCGCAGGCAGCCCGCTGGCATGGATCATATTCTGGGCCACGCACACATTCAAATATGTGGGCGCAGCCATCCTCGCGGTCTTCACCGCCGGCCTCGTGATCTGGAACCGCAGGCGCATGATACGCCTCGTGCCCGCCGAACTCGCCCGCGACGAAAAAGAGCTCCACATCAAAAAATAATCTCTTCCAAAGAAATCTCTTTCAGCAGAAATCTCTTTCATCCATTTTTTTGTCCAAGAGTTTCAGCTTCAGCTAAATTTTTTGTTCAAGCGTTTCAGCTTCAGCTGAAACATAAACCCAATAAGCATGAAAAAATTCATTATTGCCATCGCAGCGGCCATCACCGCCATGGCAGCCTCGGCTCAGACCGATTACACAGTGCAGCGCGCCTGCCACCCCGATGACGTGAAGAAATACGACACCGACCAACTGCGCAGCCACTTCATGATGCCCAAAGTTATGGAGCAGGACAAAATCAACCTCACCTACTCGCTCTACGACCGCCTCATCTTCGGCGGCGTGATTCCGGTGAACAAGGTGATGACACTTGAGACCATCGACCCTCTCAAGGCCGAATACTTCCTCGAGCGCCGCGAACTCGGCGTCATCAACATCGGCGGCGACGGCATTGTCACTGTCGACGGCAAGGACTATGAACTCCACTTCAAGGACGCCCTCTATGTGGGCCGCGGCAACAAAGACGTGAAATTCCGCAGCAAAGATGCTTCAAATCCCGCCAAATTCTACCTCAACTCAACTCCCGCCCATCAGGCCTACAAGACACAGCTCATCACCATCGACGGACGCAAAGGCTCGATCAAGGCCAACCGCTTCCACGCAGGCACTATGGAAGAGAGCAACGACCGCTGGATCAACCAGCTCATCGTGAGCAATGTGCTCGAAGAGGGCCCCTGCCAGCTGCAGATGGGCCTCACTGAGCTGATGCCCGGAAGCGTATGGAACACGATGCCCGCACACGCTCATGACCGCCGCGTCGAAGCTTACTTCTACTTCAACGTGCCCGAAGGAAACGCCATCTGCCACCTCATGGGCGAGCCGCAGGAGAATCGCCTGATCTGGCTCCACAACGAGCAGGCTGTGATGTCGCCCGAATGGAGCATCCACGCCGCTGCCGGCACCAGCAACTATATGTTTATCTGGGGCATGGGAGGCGAAAACCTCGACTACGGCGACATGGATAAGGTCACATACCTCGAAATGCGTTAAATTTGACGGCGGGGCCTATGTCTCGCCGATCTCGAAAAAATACAATCGAAATGGCAAAATTTGACAAACTTGCCGTGATGGGCAAGATGGCACAGACAAGGATCGTGCCGGTATTCTATAACTCCGACGCCGAGATTGCCAAGAAGGTGGTCAAGGCATGCTATGACGGTGGCATACGCGCTTTTGAATTCACCAACCGCGGTGACTTCGCGCATGAGGTATTTGCCGAAGTGGTGAAATTCGCCGCGAAAGAGTGCCCTGAAATGGCCATGGGCGTAGGCTCTATCGTCGACGCCCCCACAGCATCCCTGTATATGCAGCTGGGCGCATGCTTCGTGGTGGGCCCGCTCTTCAATCCAGATGTGGCCATCGTGTGCAACCGCCGCCAGGTGCCCTACACCCCCGGCTGCTGCTCTGTCAGCGAGATCGGCAAGGCGCAGGAGGTGGGATGCGAGCTCACAAAGCTCTTCCCCGGCGACGTCCTCGGCCCTAAAATGGTCAAGGGTCTGATGGCCCCGATGCCTTGGACCAAGATCATGGTCACAGGCGGCGTGGAGCCCACTGCCGAGAATCTCGAAGGCTGGTTCAAGGCCGGAGCTTTCTGCGTGGGCATGGGCTCAAAGCTCTTCCCCAAAGACAAGATCGCTGCCGGAGACTGGCAGTATATCACCGACAAATGCGCCGAGTGCGTGGCGGTGGCCAAGTCTCTCTAACATAAATCACACTTTAGCGGGAGTATGCGCCGTAGGCCTATGGCTTGGCGCAGCCCCCGCTTTTTTCCGATAGACTGCAATGAACAAGATCGTAGAAAAAGAGCGCTTCTCCGAGCACGTGGTCAAACTCGTGGTCGAGGCTCCGCTGATCGCAGCGGCCCGCCGAGCCGGCCACTTCGTGATCGTGCGCACAGGCGACAAAGGCGAGCGCATCCCCCTCACCATTGCCGATGCCGACGTGAAGCGAGGCACCATCACTCTCGTGATTCAGGCCATAGGCGACTCTACCAAGGCCATCTGCGCCCTGGAGCCGGGAGACAGCCTCACCGATGTGGTGGGCCCGCTGGGAAAAGCCACGCACATCGACCGATTCGGCACCGTGGTGTGCTGCGGTGGTGGCGTAGGAGTGGCTCCGCTGCTCCCCATCATCAGAGCCATGAAGGAGGCCGGCAACAAAGTGGTGTCGGTGCTGGCGGCCCGCACCAAGGACCTCATAATACTTGAGGAGCAGGTGCGCCAATACAGCGACGAGGTGATCATAATGACCGACGACGGATCATACGGCCGAAAGGGCCTTGTCACCGATGGCGTGGAGTCAGTGATCAAACGCGAGAAGGTTGACCAGGTTGTCACCATTGGCCCTGCCATCATGATGAAATTCGTATCGCTGCTGACCAAGAAATACGATGTGCCCACCGTGGCCTCGCTCAATACCATCATGGTCGACGGCACCGGCATGTGCGGTGCATGCCGCGTCACTGTTGCGGGAAAAACTAAATTCGTATGCGTCGACGGCCCCGAATTCAATGCGCATGACGTCGACTTCGATGAGATGATGATGCGCCTGCGCAGCTATTCAGTTTAGGCGAGTCTCGATATAACGCAATAATTCTTACTATAAAATGCAAGAAAACACCATAGCGCCCAGATCTGCTGCCTGGCGCGAAGCACTGCGCAAGGAAATGCCTGCGAAGCAGCGCACGGCCATCCCCCGCGTGAAGATGAACGAGCTCGACCCGGCATACCGCATCACTTGCAACGAAGAGGTCAACCAGGGCATTTCAGAGGAGCAGGCTGTGCTCGAAGCCACAAGGTGCCTCGACTGTCCTGATCCGCAGTGCGTGACCGGATGCCCTGTGTCGATCAACATCCCCGGATTCATCAAGAATGTGCAGCGCGGAGAGTTTATCACGGCGGCTGCCGTGCTCAAGGAGACATCGGCCCTCCCGGCTGTGTGCGGAAGGGTGTGCCCGCAGGAGAAGCAATGCGAGAGCAAGTGCATATACCACAAGATGGGCAAGGAGCCCGTGGCCATAGGTTACCTCGAAAGATTCGCCGCCGATTTCGCCCGAATGAGCGGCGAGGAAGCCGCCACAGAGCACAAAGCCACCGATGCCGGCATAAGGATAGCGGTGGTGGGATCCGGCCCCGCCGGACTGAGCTTTGCCGGAGACATGGCCAAGCGCGGATACAAAGTCACCGTATTCGAAGCGCTGCACCAGATTGGCGGTGTGCTGAAATACGGCATCCCTGAGTTCCGACTGCCCAACTCCATAGTCGACTACGAGATCGACACGCTCAGGACATTGGGAGTTGAATTCATCAACGACATCGTCATAGGCAAGACCCTGACCTACGACCAACTTGTGGCCGACGGCTTCAAAGGCGTCTTCGTGGCCTCAGGAGCAGGCCTGCCCCGATTCATGGGCATACCCGGAGAAAATCTGATAGGTGTGATGTCGAGCAACGAATATCTCACCCGAGTCAACCTGATGGGCGCCGGACGCCCGGGATACGCCACCCCCGTGAGGAAAGGTCACCGCGTGGCGGTGATCGGCGGCGGCAATACTGCCATGGACTCTGTGCGCACAGCCCGGCGCATGGGCGCCGACGAGGCATACATCATCTATCGCCGCGGTGAGGCCGAGATGCCTGCCAGAGTCGAGGAGGTGCACCATGCCAAGCAGGAAGGCGTTACATTCATGAATCTCTACAATCCTGTCGAATACAAGGGCGACGAGAGAGGCGTGGTCACCACAGCCGTGCTTGAGCGCATGGAGCTCGGCGAGCCTGACGCTTCGGGGCGCCGCAGCCCGGTGCCCACGGGTGAATACGTGGAGCTCCCGGTCGATGAAGTGATCGTGAGCGTTGGTGTATCGCCCAATCCCCTAATTCCCGACAGCCTCGCCGGCGAAGGCCTCGCCGTGACGCGCAAAGGCACGATCGAGGTCAACGATGAGCTCGAATCTACCATACCGATGCTTTTCGCCGGAGGCGACATCGTGCACGGAGGCGCCACTGTGATCCTCGCTATGGGCGATGGCCGCAAGGCAGCCGCCGAGATGCACGCGAAGCTCTCGGCCGGCGCTAATTGACCACCACTTCAATGGCCGATGTGCCGGGGCCTGTGCGCCGCATCCTGATCTGGGCCGGAATGCGCTCGGCGAGGCTTGCGACATGGCTTATGATGCCTACGCGACGCCCGCCTATGCGATGCAATCGGTCGAGAGTGGTAATCACGGTTTCAAGTATTGAATTGTCGAGGGTGCCGAATCCCTCGTCTATAAAGAGCGTGTCGACATCGATGCGCTCTTTGCTTATCGCCGACAGGCCCAGAGCGAGAGACAATGACACGATGAAACTCTCACCTCCTGACAGGAGCGTGACGGGGCGCGCTATATCGCTTTGGTCGTGGTCTATCACGTTTATCACAAGCGAATTGTCTGAACAGCAGAGCTCGTATCGTTGCGAAAGCATCGACAGATAGTGGTTGGCCTTGCTCAGCAGCGTGCGCAATACGTAGCTCTGGGCCATAAGCCTGAATTTCTGTCCTTTGGCGCCTCCGTAAAGGTCCTCGAGCACTGCCCAGTCTGCGCATTCGGCCTTCAGGGCGTCGCGCTCACGCCTTGTGGCTGCGAGAGCCTCGGCCCTGCGGGCGTCGTCCTGCAGCAGCGCCTCCACGGCAGCCTGCCTTTTCGAGGCCTTTTCGCGCAGGCTCTCGGCTTCCTCACGCATTGCGGCAAGCGATTCGGGGCTATCGCTCTCGGCAAATACGGGCTTACTCTTCTGATGCTCGGCTTTACGCGCCTCTACTTCGGCGCAGGCCGCGCAGGCGGCCAAAAGCCTGTCTTCATCGGCCTTCACCTCTCGCTTGCATTCCGCTATATCTTCAGCCGACATCGCCGCCACGCTTTCTATCTGCCAGGGGGTGCAGCTGTCGGGCTCGGCCATGTATGCATCAATCTCGGCGGTCTTTTCCCTGACTATGGACGAAAGCGACTCTATGCGCCCATCGACCGCCCCGGTCTCTGCTATCAGGTCTGCCACCTCTCGCAGCATCTCCGGCTTGGATTCGCGTCCTGCGGGCGATGTCTGCTGGAAGGCCTGCGACAATGGCGCCACTGCGCTGCGGGCCTCGCTTATGCGGGCCTCCATGGCCGATAGCCTCTCCATGGCCGATGAATGGCTGCTCTTGAGCTTTTCGTATTCCTTTGCCTCTGCTGATATCTTAGCGCTCAACGCCGGCATTTCTTCCGGCGCTGCGGCGTATCCGTCGCACAGCACTTCGCATATCTGCCCGTAAGCATCCGCAGCCATCGACATAGCTTTCCGCCTCATTGTCTCCTCGGCATCGCTTTTCAAGCCAAGGGTGGCGAGCATCTTCTCATAGCCTTCAGCGTCCTTGGCCGAGGATTCCATTTCCGCACGGTCTCGATCTGCAGCCTTCCGGGCTTTCTCGCTTGCTTCATGAGCCGCAAGCGCCTGATCCAGACGCTCGGCCAAAGCCGCGCTTTCCTGTTCAAGCCGGGCTTTAAGGCGCACTATTTCGGCATCGCACCCTTCGGCATCACAGTCAATTCCGGCTGCCGAAGCAGCCTCACGCGCCTCGGCGCGGGCTGCCTTCTCGGCCTCGAGCGCCAAAGCCGCCTGCGCGCGCTTGCGGACAAGATCCCTGTCCAACGCGCCAAGCGCAGCCCTCGACTTTGCAAGCGCTGCTGACGCTGTGTCATATGCTGTCTTGGCGAGGTCATGACCGGTGCGCGCCTCGGCCACTTTGCTGTCGAGAAGGGCATCTGTGGCCAGATCCACGCCTTTTGATCCGCAAAGCGGGCATTCGCGGCTCTCGGCGAATTTCAGGCGCAGCGCCTGTATGTGGTCTTTGAGCTCCATCATGCCCTCAAGCAGAGCGCGCTTTTCACGGCATGAAGCTTCGAGACGCGGAATTTCATCAGACTGACGGCGTATCTCGCCCGCAAGGCCTTCGGCTTCAGCCTCGGCCTCGGCGACTGCGGCGTGAGCCTGCTCTCTTTGCTTCGAGCAAGTGCGGTAGCGGTCTAATGCCGTCTGCGCCACAGACTGCGCCAACGCTTGGCTGCGCAGGCTTTCTGTGGCCTCTGCGATGGCCTTAACGTCAAAAGCGGAGGCCGCGGAGGCAAGCTTTTCAGCCTCGCCCGCTGATGCCTCATGCCTTTCCCGCGCCATCCGGGTCTTTTCGGCAGCCTGCCGCAGTTTTTCCCGGGCAATGTCCATCTCTTTGCCTATCGCTCGCTTGCGCTCATCGCAAGCCGCAGCCTCGGCTCTTTCCGCTTCCACCCTTTTGGCAAGCTCCCTGATGCGGGCAGCCTCCGCAAGCATCGACGTCTGCGGCATCAGCTTTTCAAGGCGCGCAGACATCTCGGCGACGCTCCGCTGCAGGATCATCCTATCATCTGCGAGCTTCTCGATTGAGCCGAGTATGGATGCGAAGCGATCGCGCAGCCGTGGCCGCTGCTGTCGGGCATCGCGCAGGCCCGCCTCCGCCGAGGCCACCTCGCCCATAAGAGCGCGCACCCGGGCTGTCGCCTCCCATACCCTCACCGTTTCAGCCTTGCGCATGTGGTCATCGCCTTTCAGGGCGGCTTCTGCGGCTGCGCGCAGGGCGACGTTCTCGGCCAGTCTTCGGTCGATAGTATCGCGGTCGGCTATCCACCTGAACTTGGTGTCGACTTCGTTTATTTCCTTAATACTCCTGATGATATTGCCCTGAAGCCCCGGCAGCTCATCAGCGAGCGCCGTCTTCTCATCATCGGTCAGCAGCTTTGCGCCTGCAATGCGGTCTGTCAGGCTCTTAAGCACCTCTTCTTTCTTGCGCAGGGTATCGTATATGCGCTTGCCGATAGTGGCGTATACCTCGGTGCCTGTGAGCTTTTCGAGTATTTCGGCCTTCTCGGCCTCATCGGCGAGCAGGAATCTGGTGAATTGCCCTTGGGCCAGAATAGTGGTCTGTGTGAATTGTTTGAACGTCAAGCCTGTCAACTCAGCCACCGGAATTTCAGACTTGAGTCCGTCACTCAGCCTCTCGACACGAGTTTTTACATCGACTTTAAGGCTTTTGTCACGGGTTTTGATCTTTCTCGCGCTCCAGACTGCGCGGTAGGCTATGACGTCGTTGCCCTCGAAGTCAAGGCTTACGCTTCCCTCCCGAGCACCTCTGCGGAGCATCTGCGACGGATTGCGCGTAGTCAGGCCGTTGGCATCCTTGTCGTTGCTTCCGTAGGCAAAGAGCGCCGGAGTGCAGTTGTATAGCGCCAGGCATATCGCATTCAGTATCGTAGATTTCCCCGATCCGGTCTCTCCGCAAATCAGGAAAAGCCTCTCGTCGGCCAGCGGCCCCGAGGCGAAATCGATCATAGCGTCCTCTATCGAGGCTATATTGTGTATCTCAATTCTCAATATCTTCATGTCTCAATCCTCCCTCGCTGCGTTTATGTCATCCATGGCAATCACCTCCGCCATCAAGGCCCGCAGGCTATCGGGCATCTCGGCGCCGCGCATGCGCCCGTATGCCTCGGCTGCGATATCGAGCGGCTGTAGGGCGCGTATCTCATCAATCTCAAGCGCCTCGCCGCGGTCAAGCCTGCCGAGCGTACCGGCCTTGACCACCTTCTTTATTTCGCAATACCGGCA
Source organism: uncultured Muribaculaceae bacterium (assembly GCA_947525975.1). Taxonomy (GTDB): domain Bacteria; phylum Bacteroidota; class Bacteroidia; order Bacteroidales; family Muribaculaceae; genus CAG-873. The sequence goes on from CANNVE010000043.1 coordinate 12,832, forward strand.
AGCTTTCCCCTTGGCCACGGCATTGGCGCGGTCATCCGCGTCGGCGGGAAGCAGACCGTCCTCGTCGACCAACACGCGCACATAGTCGGCGCAGTCATCGGGCAATGCCGCGAAAGCCGCCAGAGCCTCCTCAAGCTGCGCTCCGCCTGCAGGCACAGTGACTACTCCGCGCAGAGGCTCAATCGGCACGTGGCTCACCCTCGGTGCAGAGCCGTGAGCATCTATCTCCACTATGTCGACGAAATGGCTGTAATCCTCCGCGAAACTCATCGCAAACGGACTCCCGCAATAACGCGCACGCCCCGTGCGACCCACATACTGCGGCTTATGTATATGTCCGAGGGCAAGATAGTCATATCCATGCCCCAAAGAGGCTATGTCATCTGCTTCGACGCCCCCTATGGCCAGAAGATCTTGATCAGACAAATTGCAGCCCGACACAGTGAGGTGCGCCATCATCACTACGGGCAGGCCTCCTCCCAAGGCATTCGCCTCATCGAGCACAGCCTGAAAAAATGCCTTCTGCCTGTCGTCGCGCGAGAGATCGGAGACCTCTGCCGGATAAGCGCGATGTCCGAAAAACGGCACTGCGGCCACAACTCCCCTCCCCGCTATCTCAATCAGAAATTGAGCGGGGTCGCAAAGCCCGTCAGAGTTTCTGACACAGCCGCCCACCACATCCACGCCCACCGCAGCCCAAAGACGGCGAAGCGCATCGATGCGGCTCCCGCTGTCATGGTTCCCCGCAGTAACGATTATGCGGGCCGACGGGCATGCGGCGTGCAGCCCGGTGAGAGCCTGCACCAACAGCCGCTGCGATTGAGCCGAAGGCGCTGCCGTGTCATAAATGTCACCGCTCACCAACAGCGCATCGGGCTGCTCCCGACGCATCACATCAGCAAGCACCGCGAAAAAACGCTCATGCTCCTCATCCCTGTCATATCGATAAAAACGCTGGCCTATATGCCAGTCACTCGTGTGCAAAAACTTCATGGGAGCAAATAACCACAAAATAATCTGAAATACAAAATAAAAACTTATTTTTTTTATATCATCTCAGTTAAGCGACGCAGAAAAGCCAAGTGACAAATAAAAGATTAAGTCATGACATTAAATTTTTGAAAATAGGAAAATAATAGTATTAAGCATATTTTTGCTGTTTTTGGCTTTATTTGACTTAAAAAAGAGGTTCTGAAGTTGTTTTTTGTCAGAAATATTATTACCTTTGCATAGAAAACTCTATCATCACACATTTTGCGCTTCGTAGAAGCGGATTTATTTGGCATTTATTCTAACTACGAAAACAAACTATGTATATACATCGTATTCATCTCAATAGGCATCACTGCTTAGAGCGTTGATTTTATGCCATTTGATGTAGATTTTCTTATCAAAAGCCAACACAGTTAGACATTATATACTTGAATTTTGGTTATGAGGGAGGTGCGTTGCTGTGAAGCAGCGCACTTTCGTTTTATATCCGCAACACCGCAAAAACGAAGTCAAAAAAATTTAAATGATGCGATCACGCGTATGAAGGCACGCCCCGCCGAGGTGCACAGGCCCTTTTAAGAGACGCATCAGAGACGCGCGTCTCATCCCCTACAGCCCTTTTTGTTCATGCTGGCGCGATTCATCGCGCCCCTACTGCAGCCAGCGCGCTTCGGAGAAGCGCCCCTCCGCCCCCTCCGCTCCTTTATTGTGCATGCAGGCGCGATCCATCGCGCCCATGCATGAAAAAATGCCCGCATTGCTTCCTGATTAGTGGAGGAGCGCCTCGGAGAGGCGCTCGGGCTCGTCTGCGTATTGGTGAAGGCCCGCCTGCGCTATTGGTGGAGGGTCGCCTCTCCGAGGCGACCGGGTCCGCATGCGCCAGGCTTGCGGCATTGACCCGCGCGCTTCGGAGAAGCGCGCCTCCGCCCCCTCTGCTCCTTTTTTGTTTGTGCGGGCGAGATTTATCGCGCCCCTACTGCGACCCGCGCGCTTCGGAGAAGCGCCCCTCCGCCCCCTGCCGCTCCTTTTTGTTAATGCGAGCGCGATTTATCGAGCCCCTACCGCAGCCCGCGCGCTTCGGAGAGGCGCGCATCCGCCCCGGCCGCCCTTTTTTGTTTGTGCGGGCGCGATTTATCGCGCCCCTACTGCAGCCCGCGCGCTTCGGAGAGGCGCGCATCCGCCCCCTGCCGCCCCTTTTTGTTCATGCGGGCGCGATTCATCGCGCCCCTGCAGCCGGGGCTGCGGGGCGGGCAGGGCAGCCCCGGGCGCGAAAAAAAGGGGGCATCCTTTCGGATGCCCCCTGAAGGGTGGCGATGA
>CANNVE010000044.1 GCA_947525975.1 uncultured Muribaculaceae bacterium
CTCGGAGAGACGCACCTCCACATTAATGCAACACGGATTATCCAGATTAAAAAAATCTGTGATAATCCGTGTTGTTCGGTGCAATCCGTGTTCTTGGGTGAGGGTGGCGTTATCGGGCGATTGGAAATCGCCCCTCCACAGAAGTGCAATCCGTGTTTTTTGGTGTAGGTTGGCCCGTGCGTCTCGGAGAGACGCACCTCCACATTAATGCAACACGTATTATCCAGATTAAAAAAATCTGTGATAATCCGTGTTTTTCAGTGCAATCTGTGTTATTGGGTGAGGGTGGCGTTATAGGGTGATTGGAAATCACCCTTCCACATTCCGGGGGCTACATGTTGCTGCGGATGTAGTCTTCGAGGGTGAATTCTTTGTTTTTGGGGGCGGCGTCGAGGTTGCTGACGGTTGTGGTCACCTGGTCGTGGGCCGAGCCGAAGGCCTGTGTCTGCAGGAATTGCTCCATGGCGTAGGGGTAGAGGGTGAACGCGTCGACGGCTATCTCGTGGGCGGCGTTTTCGATGGTGGTGAAAGCGTATGAGGCGCGCTGTCCCTTCAGGCCGTCGGCGATGGTGGCCGAGCCCCATAGGCCGGCAAGGCCTGGAATCGCAGCCTCGCTGTATGGCACCACATTGTCGGCGTCGCCGTGGAACATCATGATGGGGCATGGATTGTGGCGCCATGCCGGAGCAGAGGGGGCTGCTATCGCGCCGCTGCACGAGATGATGCCCGCGTAGTTGAAGCCGGAGGGTAGGCGCGAGGCCATGGGCAGGCCGTTGGCGCGGTAGAATTCGCCCTGCAGCACGGTGATGGCTCCGGCGCTTGAGCCGCAGGCCACGATGCGGTCGCGGTCCACGCCCCAGATGCGGGCATTGCTCAGCACGAAAGCCGTGGCGTCATAAAGGTCTACGACAGCCGTGTCGATGGCGCATTGCAGCGCGCCTACAAATGCCATGGGCGATGCAAGCGAGTCGGGGCTGATGCGCGAGAGCATAGTGCGGTAGTCGATCGAGATCACCTGATAGCCCCTGTTGGCCATGAAGTCGAAAAATGGCATGTACTGGGCGTCGGCGCGGTCGCCGCCCTTGAATCCGCCTCCGAACACGAATATGAGCGCCGGCTGCGGAGCGGTGTCGGCCTTGGCGTATCGGTCAACATAGAGCGAGTCTCCGCCCTTGATGGCGTAAAGGTAGGTGGATTTCTTCACCGCAGGGGCCTCCTTGGGCTTGGGTCCGGAGCAGGCCACTGAAAAAATGAGCGCGCAGACGCAGGCTATCGATGATACGAAATTTTTCATTTTGTGGATCTTTTTGTGTTTTATGAAACGAATCTGAAGCATATTTTATTAAAACACAAAAGGACTGTCAAAGTTTGCAAGCGGCGGGTGTTTCGTGTCTTTTTCGCTCAGTATGGCTTTTGAAGGGTCGATGCGCCAGTCGATGCCGAGCGAAGGGTCGAGCAGGCTGATGCCGCCGTCGGCCTGCGGGGCATAATAGTTGTCGCATTTGTATTGGAACACTGCTTCGTCAGACAGCACGCTGAATCCGTGGGCGAATCCGCGCGGGATGAAGAATTGCAGGTGATTGTCCTCGCTGAGCTCCACGGCCACGTGGCGGCCATAGGTGGGAGAGCCCTTTCGGATGTCGACAGCGACGTCGAGCACCCTGCCGCGCACGCACCTCACCAACTTGGCCTGTGCGAATGGAGGCGCCTGGAAGTGGAGGCCGCGTATCACGCCGTATTGCGATTTGCTTTCATTGTCCTGCACAAAGTCGATTGGGCCTGCGGCGCGCTCGAATTCGCGCTTGCTGTAGCTCTCGAAAAAATATCCGCGGGCATCGGTGAATACCCTTGGCTCCAGGATCAGCACTCCCGGGATTGATGTCTCTATAATGTTCATGTCTTGAGGATTGGAGGTTAAAGCATGGGGGCGCGTATCCCTTCGTCGGCCAGCTGCAGCAGGTATTGGCCGTAGTCGTTCTTGGCCATGGGGGCGGCCAGCTGCCGCAGGCGATCGGTCGAGATCCAGCCGTTGCCGTAGGCTATGCCTTCGAGGCAGGCGATCTTCAGTCCCTGGCGCTTCTCGATGCACTCTACGAATGTGCCGGCGTCGCTGAGCGAATCGTGGGTGCCGGTGTCGAGCCATGCGAAACCGCGTCCGAGGGTCTGCACCTTGAGGTCGCCCCGGTTGAGGAATTCTTGATTGACCGAGGTTATCTCCAATTCGCCCCTGGCCGAGGGCTTGATGCTCTTGGCTATCTTCACCACATCGTTGGGATAGAAATAGAGGCCGACCACGGCGTAGTTGCTCTTGGGCTTCAGGGGCTTCTCCTCTATGCTAAGGCAATTGCCTGCGGAGTCGAACTCGGCCACGCCGTATCGCTCCGGGTCCTTCACCCAATAGCCGAAGACAGTGGCTTTCCCGTGGTCTTCGGCGTGGGCCACGGCCTGGCGCAGCATAGAGGTGAGTCCGTTGCCGTGGAAGATGTTGTCTCCGAGCACCAGGCAGGCGCAGTCATCGCCTATGAAGTCCTCGCCGATGATGAAGGCCTGCGCCAGGCCGTCGGGCGATGGCTGCTCGGCGTATTGCAGGTTGATGCCGTAGTCGCTGCCGTCGCCTAGCAGCCGACGGAACGATGGGAGGTCCTGCGGCGTGGAGATCAGCAAGATGTCTCTTATGCCGGCGTGCATGAGCACCGATATGGGGTAGTAGACCATGGGCTTGTCGTAGATGGGCAGCAGCTGCTTGCTCACGCCCTTGGTGATTGGGTATAGACGGGTGCCCGAGCCTCCCGCCAGCACTATGCCTTTCATATTAATATATGGTGTATGTGGTTGATGTTGTTTTATCGCGTTTCAGAAAAATCCATTGTCGAGCCATTCGGCCTCGGCGTCCATAAGCAGGGCCTTCGCCGCCCACTCGTCGGCGAGGGCCTTGTCGGGGGCTGTGCCTTCGCCGCTCATATAGCATTGGCACAGCCGCAGGGCAGCCTGCCGGTGTCCGCGCATGGCGGCCTCGGCCAGGGCGTCGAAGTTTGATGCAGGGTCGGAGAGATAGGCCTGGAAAAGCCTCTCGGGATTTGCGGGGTCGGGCGCGGCCCTGAAATCGTAGGGCTCGCCCAGGTCTTTGGCGAAGTTGAAGCAGGCCATTGCCTCGGCTTTGTCGCGGTATCGTCCCTCGTTGCCGTTGGTCAGGGCTATGCCGCAGATGATGGCCGCCTCGGCATCGCCCATGTCGGCGGCCTCCCGCATCAGAGCCAGCCCGCGCAGGAAGTCGTCGTCGTCAATTATCGGCTTGCCGGTGCGGGGGTATTTGGGGCGCTCCTTTCCGGGAGTCTCGCCTTTGAGCAGCCTGAGGCCGGCGATATGCTTGCCGTAGGCCATGGCCTCAAGCCTGCCTGCCTCATATGCCGCCACCGAATCGCCCAAGGCCTCGGCCCGCCTCAGCAGCAGGGCGCCATCGCGCATGCGCCTGTAGGGGGCAGGGGCGCTTGCATATATCTTCCCGAGGATGGACATGGCCCACGCCTCGCCCTGATCGGCGTAGGGGGCCGAGGCGTCGATGGCGCGCTGATAGTCCGCCTCCGACGCGAAATGCTCGGCCATGATCCGGGCGGCCCGGATGTGGCCTTCGCCGGCCAAAGACCGGAGCGACGCCAAGGCCCGGGCCGTGTCAGGCTGAATGCCCTTGCCCCGGAGCAGGCGCAGCGATGCTTCGACGCCTGAGTCGGCGTCGCCGGCGTCGGCCGCCAGCCTGAAATATATGTAGGCGAGAGAGTCGTTGACCGATGTGCCTCGGCCCTCGGCATAGCAGCGGGCCAGCGGAGCGTAGGCGGGGGAGTGCTTCAGATACGCGCTGCGGTTGAGGTGCAGGAAAGCGAGCGCAGGGCTTTGCGTAGCCAAAGCCTCGGCGTACTCCTTCTCGCCGCTGCGCTCGGCCACAGGCCTGCCGGCGTGCTGCGCCGGGCGGCGAGGGGGCGCCACTGACGCATTCTGCGCCGCGGCCCATGAGGCCGCGAGCAGAGCCGACAATAAAAATATGTATCTGCGAAATCCGCGCATATAGTCTTTAACAAAAATACGGCTTAGCGGCCATAACATTGCAAATTTAAGAAAAATCCACGAATAAGCGGCTAAAGGCCGACATAAATCACAACCAAGGCGTTTTTTTTACGCTCAATATCACACAGTTTCAAAAAAAAATCGCTACCTTTGCGTCGCCTTTGCGCCCCGGCGCGTGGCAGAGACTATTTATTAACCATATTTATTAACTTTTTAATGACTGAAGAAGTAAAGAACAGCCCTATCGAGGACTTCGATTGGGAAGCCTACGAGAACGGCGAAACCGCCGGCGTTAAGACTCGCGAAGAGCTCACAAGCGTATACGACGAGTCCCTCAACACCGTTAAGGACAAGGATGTAATCGAAGGTACCATCATCGCGCTCAACAAGCGCGAGGCAGTGGTTAACATCGGCTACAAGAGCGACGGCATCATCCCCATGAGCGAATTCCGCTACAATCCCGACCTAAAGGTTGGCGACAAGGTGGAGGTTTTCATCGAAAACCAGGAAGACAAGAAAGGCCAGCTCATCCTTTCGCACAAGAAAGCCCATGCATCTCGCAGCTGGGAGCGCGTCAACGCAGCCCTGGCCAACGACGAGGTCATCAAAGGCTTCATCAAGTGCCGCACCAAGGGCGGCATGATTGTCGACGTATTCGGCATCGAGGCATTCCTGCCCGGTTCGCAGATTGACGTCAAGCCCATCCGCGACTACGATGTATTCGTCGGCAAGACAATGGAATTCAAGGTTGTCAAGATCAACGAAGAATACAAGAATGTCGTTGTCAGCCACAAGGCTCTCATCGAAGAAGAGCTCGAGCAGCAGAAGAAGGAGATCATCTCCAAGCTCGAGAAAGGCCAGGTGCTCGAAGGCACCGTCAAGAACATCACCACCTACGGCGTATTCATCGACCTGGGCGGCGTAGACGGCCTCATCCACATCACAGACCTCAGCTGGGGCCGCGTGCAGCACCCCTCGGAGGTTGTCGAGCTCGACCAGAAGCTCAATGTCGTTATTCTCGACTTCGACGACGAGAAGAAGCGCATCGCCCTCGGTCTCAAGCAGCTCCATCCCCATCCGTGGGACGCTCTCGATCCCAACCTCAAGGTTGGCGACCGCGTCAAGGGCAAGGTTGTCGTTATGGCCGACTACGGCGCATTCCTCGAAATCGCTGCCGGCGTTGAGGGCCTGATCCACGTTTCTGAAATGTCTTGGAGCCAGCACCTGCGCTCAGCTCAGGACTTCATGAAGGTTGGCGACGAAGTTGAGGCAGTCATCCTCACCCTCGACCGCGAGGACCGCAAGATGAGCCTCGGCATCAAGCAGCTCAAGAACGATCCCTGGGAGAACATCGAGACCAAATACCCCATCGGTAGCCGCCACACCGCAAAGGTGCGCAACTTCACCAACTTCGGCGTATTCGTTGAGATCGAAGAGGGCGTAGAAGGCCTCATCCACATCAGCGACCTGAGCTGGACCAAGAAGATCAAGCACCCCAGCGAATTCACACAGATCGGCGCCGACATCGAAGTTGAGGTTCTCGCTATCGACAAGGACAACCGTCGCCTCAGCCTCGGCCACAAGCAGCTCGAGGAGAATCCCTGGGACGTATTCGAGACTATCTTCACCATCGGCTCTGTTCACGAAGGCACCATCGTGGAGATGCTCGAGAAGGGCGCTGTCGTGGCTCTGCCCTACGGCGTAGAAGGCTTCGCTACCCCCAAGCACCTGGTGAAGGAAGACGGCTCTTCGGCCAAGGTCGACGAGAAGCTCCAGTTCAAGGTGATCGAATTCAACAAGGACAGCAAGCGCATCATCCTCTCGCACAGCCGCATCTTCGAGGACGCTACCCGCGCCGAGAAGAACGCCGAGCGTCGCAAGCAGCGTCAGAGCAGCAACTCTCGCCGCGAGGAGACTCCCGCTATCGCTACAGCCACCGAGAAGACAACCTTCGGCGACATCGAAGCTCTCGCAGCTCTCAAAGAAAAGCTCTCAGGCAAATAATATTAGCCATACACTAAAAAAAGCGGCGATCCATCCGGATCGCCGCTTTTTTTTCAGTCGTTGGTTGGGGGGTACGGATTGTACGGATTATTTTTTTTATTCCGTGTTAATTCGTGAAAATCCGTCTTAATCCGTGTTCGTTTGCCGTAGTTGAGTTAGCGGAAGTTGCCCCGTGCGTTTCGGAGAAACGCACCTCCGTCCCGCCATTCGTGTCATTCGTTTTCGGGGCGGAGGCGGCGCACAGTCTCGGCGGTGCGCCACATTTCGCTCTCGCGCAGCTGGCGCAGCTCTTCGTTGAGCTTTTCGCGGTAGTCGGGCGCGGAGTTTGCGTCGATGCTCTTCTGGGCTTCAGCGCCTTCTTTCACGCTTGCGTAGAGGCGCTGCATCACGGGCTTCACGGCGTCGTGGAATGGTGTCATCCAGTCGAGCGCGCCGCGCTGGGCCGTGGTCGAGCAGTTGGCGTACATCCAGTCCATGCCTTTGGCGGCGAAAAGAGGCATGAGCGATTGGGTCAGTTCCTCCACCGTCTCGTTGAAAGCCTCCGAGGGGGTGTGTCCGTTCTCGCGCAGCACTTCGTATTGGGCCAGGAAAAGGCCTTGTATCGCGCCCATCAGAGAGCCGCGTTCGCCTGTGAGGTCGCTGATGGCCTCGCGGCGGAATGTGGTTTCGAAGAGGTATCCTGACCCGATGCCGATGCCAAGAGCCAGCGCGCGGTCGAGCGCGCGCCCCGTGAAGTCCTGCTCCACGGCGAATGATGCGTTGATGCCGCGGCCTTCGAGGAATAGAGAGCGCACGGTGGCTCCCGATCCTTTGGGCGCCACCATGATCACATCTACGTCAGCCGGGGGCACCACGCCCGTGCGGTCGCTCCATGTGATGGCGAATCCGTGGGAGAAATACAGCGCTTTGCCCGGTGTGAGATGCTTCTTGATGGTGTCCCACTGGCTTATTACAGCGGCGTCGGAGAGCAGGCACATGATGATCGAGCCGCGGCGGCATGCCTCGTCGATTGAGAACAGCGTCTCGCCGGGCTTCCAGCCGTCGCTGACAGCCTTGTCGTAGGTCTTGCCCTGCCTTTGGCCAATGATCACGTTGAAACCGTTGTCGCGCAGGTTGAGGCTCTGGCCGGGGCCTTGCACTCCGTATCCGATCACCGCTATGGTCTCGTCTTTGAGGATTTCGCGCGCTTTTTCCATCGGAAATTCGCCGCGGGTGATGACGGTCTCCTCTACGCCGCCAAAATTGAGCTTAGCCATATTCAAGTAGATATTATGGGTTTATGAAAAATCAAAAAAAAGAGAACGACGCCGCCACGGCCCGGTGGCCGTCGACCATGATCTCGCAGAGGCTCCGGCTGTCGTTGTCGCAGCGCATCACCGTGGCTTGCTGCCCATAGTGGCACTCGCTGTGGAACGCTATGCTGAAGCTGCGTATGCGGTGGCTGTCGAAGAAGTCGACCGACCATTGGTTGAGCAGCAGGCGCACGTACATCACCGTGTTGACGTGGCGGTAGAAGTCGATGTCGCAGTATTTGAAGGTGTAGGGCGTGGCCGAGGCCTCTGGGCCTGCGGCGGGTATCTTTCTGGGCATCGGTATGGGGCATTGGCGTCGGCCTATCACGAAGAGGTCGGGGTTGAAGCGCGTCAGGTCGACGGCTGTGCGCTTGTCGATGTCAATCGCTACCCACATCGAGCGCACATGGCCTATCTCGCATCCGTCGGCGTCGGTGATGACGAAGCATCGGTCGCTGTATAGGCGCGTGTAGGCCTGTATGTAGGTGGTGAATGTGTAGGTCTCACCAATGCGCGGGTATCGCTCCATCTCCACGCTCAGGCGCGAGAGCACCCATCCGGCCCGATGCTCGATGAGGTTGGCGTATCCGAGGCCGAGGGCGTCGGCGTGGGCTGTGGCCACTTCGATCACGCGGGTCACTATCAGAGGCAGGGGCATGCGTCCCTGCGCGTCGGTCTCGCCTGCGGCGAGGGTGTATGTGCGGGAAAATTCGTCGGGAAGAAGGTCAGTCATTGTTTTCGGTTGTAGATTGTCGCATTTCCAGGGCCTGATGGCGCAGCTCTTGCTCCTGGAGGTAGATGTTGAGCGGTTCCTGCGATGATTTGGTGACGCAGACTCGCCCGCTGCGCACGAATTGCCTGAGGCCGAAAGGCTCGAGCTCTTCGAGCAGGGCCTCGGTCTCCCACGGCTGTCCGGCCTTTTCGAGCACCGTGAAGTCGGGTGTGATGTCGAGTATGCGGGCGCCATGGTGGCGTATCAGGCTTTCGAGGTATTGCTCCTTCATGAGCTTGGCGGTGTCTACCTTGTAGAGGGCTATCTCCTGGTATATTATGTCATCGTCGGTATATAGGAAGGCCCGGAGCACGTCGATGCGCTTCTCTATCTGCTTCACCACCTTATCCATGGTGTCGCGGTCGCTCCACACGGTGATGGTGAGGCGGTGTATGCCCTTGATGGATGTGCGGCTTGCCGAGACATCCTCGATGTTGAGGCACCGGCGGGTGAATATGATCGACACCTGGTTGAGCAAGCCCACGCAATGCTCTGAATATATGGTGAGGGTGAATAGTTGCTGATGTGGAATCATTGTTGGCATGTATTAAACTGTGTCAGTCATGGGATTGGCCCGGATCAAACATCTCGGTGCGCGACAGCATGATGTCGGTGACGCAGCGGCCTGCGGGAATCATGGGGAATACCATCCCTTCAGAGGCTACGCTGACATCGAGCAGATAGGGGCCGTCATGCGCCAGCATGCGCTCCACGGCGGAGGCCAGGCCGGATCTGTCGGCCACAGCCTCGGCCTTGATGCCGTAGGCGCGGGCTATCATGCAGAAGTCTGGGTTGACCATCGGCGTCTGCGAGAAGCGGGAGCCGTAGAAGAGTTCCTGCCATTGGCGCACGTTGCCGAGGAAGTTGTTGTTGAGTATGATCATCTTCACGGGGGTGCCGTATTGCATGATGGTGCCAAGCTCCTCGATGGTCATCTGGAATCCGCCGTCGCCAGAGAAGAAGCACACCGTGCGGTCGGGTGCTCCCATCTTGGCGCCGATCGAGGCCGGAAGCCCGAAGCCCATGGTGCCGAGGCCGCCTGACGTGACTATGCTGCGCGGGCAGGCGAATCTGAAGTATCGGGCCGACATCATCTGGTTTTGGCCTACGTCGGTGACGAGAATGGCGCCGTCGGCCGCGGAGCGCGACACGCAGTCGACCACCTCGCCCATGGTGAGCGGGCCGCCATGGCTCAGCTCGGGCGTTATCACTTTTTCGTCCTCGATTGAGTTCAGCCGGTCGAATTCGGCGGCCCAGCCCTCGTGCGAGGCCGGCTCTATGAGCGGAATCAACTGCATCAGCACGTCGCGCGCGTCGCCGTGGATGGCCGAGTGCACTCTGACGTTGCGGTTGAATTCCGACGAGTCGATGTCGATGTGTATGATTTTTGCCTGCGGGGCGTATCGCGCGGTGTCGCCGGTGATGCGGTCGTCGAAGCGCAAGCCTATGGCTATGATCACGTCGGCGCTGTTGGTGAGATAGTTGGGGCCAATGTTGCCGTGCATGCCGAGCATGCCCTTGAACATCGGGTGGCCCGACGGCATGGCCGACAGGCCGAGCAGGGACGATGCCACGGGGATGCCTGCTTTCTCTGCCAGGGCGGCCAGCTGAGTCTCTGCGCCGGATATCGTCACGCCGTGGCCGGCAAGTATCAGCGGTCGGGAGGCCGCATTTATGATGCCGGCGGCCTTGACGATGTCAGCCGGCGCCACGGTGGGGCGCGGATTGTAGCTGCGTATGAAGTTGAGCTTCTTGTATGCGGTCCACTCGATTTCGCCCACCTGCGCGTCGCGTGCGATGTCGAGCACTACAGGGCCCGGACGGCCTGATGAGGCTATGTAGAAGGCCCTGGCCACGGCGGCGGGGATGTCGACTGCGCGGCGCACCTGCAGGGCCCATTTGGTGATCGGCTGGGTGATTCCCACCACGTCGGTCTCCTGAAAGGCGTCGCTGCCGAGGAAATTGGCGCCGACCTGCCCCGAGATCACGACGAGGGGAGTCGAGTCCATCTGCGCGTCGCTGAGGCCGGTGATCAGGTTGGCCGCTCCGGGTCCTGAGGTGACTATCACCACTCCGGGCCGGTTGGTGACGCGGGCAAATCCCTGCGCAGCGTGGATAGCTCCCTGCTCGTGGCGCACCAGTATGTGCCTTATGCTGCTGCGGTAGTCATATAGCTTGTCGTAGACAGGCAGTATCTGGCCTCCGGGGTATCCGAATACAAGGTCTACGCCTTCCTCTACAAGCGATTTCAATAGAGCCTCGGCTCCGGTGATGGTTTCTGGCATATATTGTAGAAATGTTTAATTGCGCCGGGGCTTGACGGTCCCCGCCAATGAAAAAACTTAAATGCGGTATTCGGGCTTAGATGCGCCTCACTGCGCCCTTGTCGGCTGATGTCACCATCGCGGCGTAGGCGCGCAATGCCTTCGACACCATCCTGTCGCGTTTTAGCGGCGTGAAGGCTTTCTCTCCCCGGCCTTCTTCAGCCTTGCGGCGGGCAAGCATCTCAGCGTCAGCCACGCGCACTGATATCGAGCGGGCTGGGATGTCGATGTCGATGATGTCGCCGTCGCGCACCAGGGCGATCGGTCCGCGGTTGGCCGCCTCGGGCGATACATGGCCGATCGACAGGCCCGATGTGCCTCCGGAGAATCTTCCGTCTGTGATCAGCGCGCAGGCCTTGCCAAGGCGCTTCGACTTGAGGTAGCTGGTCGGATACAGCATCTCCTGCATGCCGGGGCCGCCGCGCGGACCTTCGTATCGGATGATGACGGCATCCCCGGCCACTATTTTGTCTCCGAGGATTGCATCCACGGCCTCTTCCTGGCTCTCGAAGACGCGGGCGCGGCCCGAGAATCTGAATATCGAGGGGTCGACGCCCGCCGTCTTCACCACGCATCCGTCGGGTGCGAGGTTGCCCCGCAGCACGGCCAGGCCGCCGTCGCTGTCGTAGGCGTGTGAGGCGTCGCGTATGCAGCCTGCCCGGCGGTCGGTGTCGAGCGAGGTGTATCGGGTGTCATGCGATCCCATCTCGGTGGTGCGCGATCCGCCGGGGGCGCAAAGCCACAGGCGCATGGCCTCGATAGAGAAATGCTTGCCACCCTGCGCCCATCGGTCTGTCATCTGGCCAAGGGTGAGGCCGTCGACTCGCCTTGCCGATGTGTCGACAAGGCCGGCATCGGCCACCTGCTTCAATATGGTGGGGATTCCGCCGGCGCGGTGCACATCCTGTATGTGGAAGGCCGAGTTGGGAGCCACCTTGCACAGCACGCCCACGCGGCGCGATAGGGCGTCGATGTCGGCCATGGTGAAGTCGGCTCCGGCCTCTGCGGCGATAGCCAGCAGGTGGAGCACGGTGTTGGTGCTTCCGCCCATGGCTATGTCGAGGGCCATGGCGTTGAGCATGGCGCTGCGGGAGGCGATGCTGCGCGGCAGCACCGATGCGTCGCCGTTTTCGTAGTAAGCCAGGGCATTGGCCACTATCTGCCGGGCAGCTCGGCGGAAAAGACCGATGCGCTCGGCGTGGGTGGCCACGAGAGTGCCGTTGCCGGGAAGGGCGAGGCCTATGGCCTCGGTGAGGGAATTCATGGAGTTGGCGGTGAACATTCCCGAGCATGACCCGCATGTGGGGCATCCCTTTAGTTCGAGCAGCCGCAGGGTGTCGGAGGGCGTGTCATCGGCTGCGCTGCGCACCATGATGTCAACGAGGTCTACGTCTTTGCCATCGACTCTGCCGGCCTCCATCGGGCCTCCGGAGACGAATATGGCGGGGATATTGAGCCTCATGGCGGCCATGAGCATTCCGGGGGTGACCTTGTCGCAGTTTGAGATGCACACCATGGCATCGGCCTTGTGGGCGTTGACCATGTACTCCACTGAATCGGCGATCAGATCGCGCGAGGGCAGCGAATACAGCATGCCGTCGTGGCCCATTGCAATGCCGTCATCGACGGCTATGGTGTTGAATTCGGCGGCGAAGCATCCGAGGCTCTCTATCTCCCGCTTCACTATTTGTCCGATTTCATGAAGGTGGGTGTGGCCGGGCACAAATTGCGTGAAGGAATTGACTATCGCTATCACGGGCTTGCCCATCTGCTCTTCTTTCATGCCGTTGGCGCGCCACAATGCGCGCGCTCCGGCCATGCGACGGCCCGCCATCGTGGTGGCGCTCCTCAGTGGAATGCTCATTGAATTTGATCTTTGTGGTTAAAAATTGTACCTGTTTGTGTACCTGTGACTGCAAAATTAACGCTTTTTGACGTATTAAACAAATAAATCCGCAGGTCGTTTGGTGGTTTTCGTGATTATTTAATGCGCAGGGCGGCGAGTCGGAACTATTTTGGCCGCCGGTTGTTGTCTTTTTATAAGGGGCGGCACATCGCCGTCCCGTGATCAACAAACACTTACCGCTATGAGCGACAGATTGTCATACGAAGAAAAGAAAGCCCTGCCCGACAGTGTCTTCGGCCTCCCGGAGCGCAGGGAGTACCCTATGCCCGACGCCGAGCATGTGCGCGCCGCCGAGGCTTATTTCCGGGATTGTCCCGAAGATCTCAAGCCAAAGCTGGCGAGGGCGATATTGAGCCGCGCCAAAGAATACGGCGTGGATGTGAAATCGCCCACCATACTCGCATACGCAGCCCGGCAGTAGGGGCGCCAGCATGAGGGAATGATACAAAAGACTATTAATCAATAAAATTTCAACTATTATGAAAAACGCTAAGATTACGTTCTACGGAAACAACCGCCTGTGGTGGCTCATCCTTGCTGTCGGCATATTGATGGTGCTCGGCGGCTTCTGCTATTGGATATGGCCGTTGATAGGCTATGCTGTGGCCTCAGTGCTTTTTGGCTGGCTGCTTATAGTGGCCGGCGTGGTGCAGGTGTGCGTGTCGGCCGGCAGCGACAGGCCCCGCGGCTGGGGCTGGTGGCTTGTGGGAGGCGTCATCGACATGCTCATAGGTTTCGCCCTGGTGCGCGACCTTCCGCTGGCCGAGGCCGTATTTCCCTATTTCATGGCCTTCATATTCATTTACTGGGGCTTTGAGGAGCTCGTGTCGGCGTCGTCCACAGGAAGGCGCTGGTGGTGGCTCGGCATCATCAATGGCCTCCTGATGCTTGTGATCGGCTACCTCTTCATTGAGTCAGGCCTGGCCAACATAGTCTTCATGAGCTCGTTCCTCGTTTCGATCGCGTTCATCTACTGGGGCTTCACCATAGCTATGGCGGCCTATGAGATGCGCCCCGGGTCGAAGATTGTGCTCGATGCCTGAAAATAGAGGCCATAGGTGACTGAAATTTCGCCGAAAAGGCTGATTTTTGGCGAAATTCATTGTCATATTGATGATATTGCCTATATTTGCGGTAACTTCGGTTAAACTTTCGCATTGTTATATAGTCAAAAACAATAAATGGATGTGGCGCATCCGCCACCCCGCAATCAAAATCAGCATAATACAATTTCAATATAGGAGGATAAGTCAATATGAATCGCACGAAGAAAGCACACATACGCGTTCTGGCCGCAGCGGCCCTGGTGGCCCTCCCGGCTATGTCGTTGGCGCAAGGCTATTATGACGACGACATTTACTTTGACGGAGCCAAGGCCGACAAGGCCAAGCCGGCAAAGACTGTCAAGGCCGCGAATCGCCCGGCATACAACTATACTCCGGTAGCCGACTATCCGGCTGCCGACACATACTACGTCAATACAGGCTCCACCCGTAATGTCGACGAATACAATCGTCACGGACAGTTTCTTGTGCCCGATTCATTGTCGGCCGACACCACTGCCCGAGACTATTTCGCCGCCACACGCAGGCTTGAGGCTTTCCATAACTCCGACATCGTCGCCGGCTCAAAGGATGCCGAGCTCCAGCAGTATTATTACAGTGAGCCTCAGACCTCGGTGAATGTCTATGTGGTAAATGACCCCTGGGCATTCCCGTACTGGACCAACTCGTGGTATTGGGGCTGGGGAGGCCCGTCGTTCAGCATAGGCTGGGGATGGCGCAATCCTTGGTACTACGATCCTTATTGGGCATGGGGCCCGACATGGGGCTGGGGTCCGTCATGGGCATGGGG
>CANNVE010000045.1 GCA_947525975.1 uncultured Muribaculaceae bacterium
CCGAGGCCGAAAGCTACCCCGGCATCTCCCCCTACGCCTACTGCGCCGCCAACCCGGTTAAGTACATCGACCCCACAGGCTGCTCCATTTTCTTCATGGAGCAAGATGGCAAGCTTGTCAACGTCGGCAGCGATGGAAATGATGATGGAAGAATTTTCATTGTCAATAAATCGTTAGGAAAGAAGATTCAGGAGACGACTAAAAAAAATGAATACTATGTTGAGGATTTAGAAGGAAATAAAGCAGCTGAAATTACTGATATATATGATTTTGAAATAATCAACAGCGAGATGAATAAGGCAAATGCTGATGGATATGAGAGAGGCATGCACATGGATCGTGATGGTATAGTCCAAATCTGGGATAGAGGCACAGAAGTTTCAGGAACAGACAGTGAGATTAAGCATTCGGTCAAGCAGTTTTTTCAAAATGGGAAACAGCTACCTTATCTCAACGAGATGAAATGGTATATGCATATCCACCCGACAAATGATGTAGATTCACGATTTGGAAGTTCAAAACCATCAAAGTCAGATAAGATGAATGATCACAACTATAGGAATAGTAAATACAAAGGAACAACATTTGTGTTAGGTGGAAAAGATAAAAAGGTTACTTTTTATAATGGAGAAAAAATAATAGCAACGATCTCGTTGGAACAATTAATAAATTTGATGAACAAAACCAAGAATCATTAATTATCGAAACAAAATAAAATGAAGATATTATTAACGATTATATGTTTCCTTTTGTCAATGTGTTCTGTTTGTGCGGAAATTCAGATGATAAAGAAGGAGAATGTGAAGTTGGACCAGATTGTTAGTGACACGGCATACAACCTCAATAAACTCATCTCTATAAAAGATTATACACAAGGAGCGGCTATAAAAAAGATGGCAAAACACTATAATTATGGATCAGAAGAGGATATGTCAAATGTCTGTATAAAGGCATTCATAGAGTGGTGTGACAGATTTTTAGGAGAAAAGAGAGATTACATCGTCTTGCGCTTACCATCCACAATAAGAGCTGACAAAAATTTTGAATTCTGGCCTAAAAAAGATGAGAAGAAGACTAACCCTATTAATGTTTATGAAAACGGTGAAAATCAAATCATATTTGACCCATTTATTGGTCAGTACAGATTAAATGATTTTCTACTAGGAAATAACGTAATAGTATCTGCTTGCAATGTTGAAAACTTACCTTTAAGTATGAATATTGTCATAATCACCGCCATAATTCCTTACAAACGGTGTTACTATAAATACGAAGGATCTTATTATTTCATGAGGAAATTAAGGTACGAAATATTTGAAACCAAAGATATTGACACCATTTGCGAGATTGTTGGTGAAAGAATTATTAAAGATCCATCATCTTTGGTGGATGTTGAAGGCTGGGAGACAGTATTTGTCCCGCATTGTTTCATGTGGGGACTTAATAGTGATGAATATAAATATATAAAAAAGATTGATTTAAATCTTACGGGTGAGGACATCACTATAAAGAGATTATTTTTGGACAATGAAATGAGCAAGCCATGACTATGATAAAGCCAATCGGGGCACATCCGCACGAAGGTCGCGGCGGCGTGACTTCGGTGATATGGAGCTACGGGGGTGAGTCGCGGACGATGGCCTACGACCGTCTTGACCACCTATGCATACTGCGCCGCCAACCCCGCCTGCTACGTGGACCCGACGGGCAACGAAGTGCAAGGAGTAACTTCTGATGATGCGAGGGAACATATACTCTAATTGTTTTGGACGGAGAGCACCCTAATGGGCTAGCAGTTACAACTGGTCATTAACTACTTGGACATGGACGTTCCTCTGTCAAAAATCAAGATCAACACATTGAGACTATAAGAACAGAAAATCTTATACTTAGGGTGATGGGAATTCAATTTGTCAATGATGGAAGTAGGCATGGTCCACAAACAAAAGTGCCTAATCCTTCTAAATTGCCTAATTTCAGGTAGTAAAACGATGAGTTAAGTATACTATTAACTTCACAGGAATATGCATAGGAAGAATATTCTTCCTATGCACTGTGGTCATAATAATTGAATTTGTGTGTTTTATGAGGAATATTTTGTTTTTATCTTTTATTTTGCTGATGATATGTTTTGTTGATGGTGTAGCCGAGAGAAAAACGACCGTTGCCAATCGGAATGATGGAGAAGGACGCGAAACCATCAAAGACGAAATAAGAAATCATATTAGGAATGACTCTGTTTTTAAAGAGGCGATAAGTCATGGGCATATCTTTTATTTTACCGGAGAAGGTGGTCATATTTGGTCGATGATAGTCGATACAGATCCGGACTTTACAGTCTTTTATGGGAGTACGCGAACGGGAGAACTCAACTCTATCAACTTGCGAAAGGACAATGCTTTGATAATATGGGGGCTGGATTCTCTTCCAAAAGAATGTTCGCAAATGAATCCTGTATATCGTGATACGCCAGGTTTAACATATACACAAATAATGGTTGACACGGATAATGGTATTTTCAAGCTAAATGATGCCATAAAATTCATAGGGCCAGACAGCGTTGCATTTAACAATAAACTAAATAGGCTGCATTATTTTATGTTATGGTTGGCGTTGCCTGAATTGCAAGGTGAATTACCGAAACCAAAGTAATCTTTTTCTTGATTGGATTATTTTAAGTGATTTAAACTTATTTACAAATGTTAAAAGAAATGTGAAACTATTAAAATAAAGTGTACTTTCACATAAATTCGCTATATTAGAGCTGTCATACTTTTATAAATGAAAGCGTAGAAAAGAATGAACCTGCGGAATATAAGGTGCAGTCGATAGTCTTTCCCAACCGACTGTCAAAACTGATATTTCCGAATTAGAAATAATCAATCAAAAAAATGAAAACAATCAGAATTCTGCTGGCCCTAATGGCCATGTTGATGTGCAACGCGATGGTTAACGCAAAGTTAACCATGGCGTATGTGCAAAAAGAAGAAAAAGTCGACGTAAACATCCAATACGTGGCCAAAATACGTCAGGCGCTCATAGAAATATATGGAGAAGAATGGTTTAAAGAGAGTCTTAAAGAGTGGTTCAAAAATGGAACGAATCTTTTGTCTACCTACATGGGTCAAGACAAAGAGCTCATACTGCAGGGGCGCAAGATGTGGGATGAGAATCTATTGCTTAAGGTTAAAAGCGCCTATGATCTATTGTCAATCAAGGGAGATACTCTGTATAGGAAGAAAATCAGTTTGACATGCCAGAGTATAATTGAAGATTCCCCGGGGGGAAGTAATCTTTTGGAAGTCTTAGAAAGGGAAATGACTAATAGATTATTAGTAGGTAGGCTCTATAAAGAAGATGTTGAGTTAGACTTTGAGTATTTTGGAATACTTGCTAATAATTTAGGCGAAGAATATGAAAAAGAGTGCAAGGATAAGGGACATTTATCCTTAATCGTATATTATAAAATAGATCCGGAAGACATTGGCGACGAAGACATTGACTTCTATTTCGAGAGCCTGATGAAGGCAGACAAAGAGCTTCTGAAGCAAAAAGTCACGTCAAAGGCGTTCGTACGCAAGTTTTCGTATGAGTACGATGAAAGGGCGGAAGTGAGATACATACATGAAAATCGGCATCATATAAACGAATTGCCATTTGTGTTCGAAAAGGAAGACGCTGATGAAAAACCTAAATTAGATGAGGAAAGAGAAAACAAATAGGACAGGCAATGCTGTATATACAGGGGACGGCGACCTTGGCAGCATCGTGGAGAGGCCCATCGGGCTGAATGCCGAGGTGGCGCAGCCGCTTGCGGGCTAATAACTAAAGACTGTGCAATGTACCACATTGAAAATACAGATTCTGCAGCGCGTCCATTTGGACCTAAACCAAATAACAACAATATGATTATGAATAGATTTTTAAGCGTACTGATAGTTTCTTTGCTGTCAAACTTGGCATTTATCGCGAAGGCAGACCTCAATATCGCGATTGCGTCAGATTTTGAAGAGGGTTTTGAGGTGGGATTATTGACCAGGGCTAAAATAAGGCTCGCCTGCCTGGAGGTGCACGGCGAGAAGTGGTACAAGGAAAACATGATACTCAGCCACAAATATCGCTTCGGCTCGATCATGTTTAACAATCAGGACAGAAATGCAATGCAGATAAGATCAGTAAGGGCCGGGGTCAAGGAACTGGTTGATCTCAAGAAGGCATTGGATTATATGGCACATAATGATGACACGCTGTATGTCTCCAGAATGGATATCAACAGGCTAAGGTCTGATCCTTCATATCTATTATTACAATTATATGACAGTAATTGGAGATACGATAGATATGTACTAAATCCAGATGTAAACATGCTGAGAGTTGGGAAATTTCCGGTAATGAATGACAGTCTGTTAATTTATGGATTTGATTTGCAATTGCGTACCATAAACATAACCCCCGATCCTTTCTACGAAGAACTTTTGGCAGAGTACAGAGAGAAATGCAAGGCAGAAGGATATGAAGACCTTAGCAAATACACGTTCAGGTATATACCAGAGACGTCAAGCGAAAAAGAAATAGACTTGTTCTTTAGATACTTCGTGGCTCAAGACAGACACATTGTAGACACATTCAATGTCAAACGCTCGTTTCCGCTTGACATTCATTATGAACCAGATACTAAGTCTGTGGTCAAATTCATGATGGTTGTGGAAATGGAAAGAGGACGCTATCCAAATGACATCATAGACATAGACAAGGAGGTAGAAAGATTGCTGTATGAGCCATAGGCTAATAGGTCATTTAATCATGGTGTCAGAGACAACAATGGCAATGGAATAATAATACCAAATCCGATGTTACTCCCGAGTTTTCGTTGACAAATAGATATCAGAAAAGAGGGTGCGTCTGCAAAAACAAAAATGATAGACAGTAATATAATTTAAAGATTGTAATACAGTCTAATAGCAGACGCACTCCACTATTTCAAAGTGAATTGGTCCTAAATTTTTTGTGTAATTTATAATTATGTTTTATGAGGAATATTTTATTTTTTACTTTGGCATTGTTTATGACCAGTTTTGTAATAGTGGAAGACAATTACAAAGGCAATGCGGAAAAAAGTTATAAAGAGCAGATAAATAAGGAAGAATTACTTCGGAATGTAATCAGAAATTGTTCGATCGTCAATATGGTTGAACATAAAGACTTCATTCTGTATCAGTTTGGTCATGACGGATATAATTGGTCATTGGTGGCTGATGCCGATTCGTGTTACATGGTAGTCGCAGGAAGTTCAATAAATGGTGTAATCAATGTCGACAGTTTGCCAAAGCATGATCAACTGCTTTCGTGGAGTTTTGATTCCTTGCCCGAGAAAGCGTTAAATATGAAGCCAATACACCATAAAACATACTTTCCGATTTACAGACGTCTGATAGCTTACACAGATAATGGCAATCGAATATTTGATATGAATGACGCAATCGGTTACGAGGGGGCAGACAGCGCTTCGTTCAACAAGGAGTTGGGGCGTTTGAGTTACTTTATGTTGTGGCAAGCATTGCATGGCCATCAAGATAAAATGCCTATGCCGGACTGACACAATGACGAAACCATCGAGGTAGAATGAATCTCCCGAACTTGGGTGCATTGGCTTATGCCTACGGCATTTTGACGGTTTCTTGTCGAGGATGCTCTGTGTCATCAAAAAAATGCTTATATTTGTGTTTTAGATAGTAATAAAATGAAATCAATCAGGATTCTATTGGCCGTCATGGCTATCATTATGAGCAATGCGATGGCAGAGGCAAAGCTGACGATTGGATCTGTCACCGGCGGAGCGGCTTTACTGCGTCTTGAAGCGCAATTGCGTCAGGCTTTGGTGGAACTTTATGGAGAAGATGAGATGAGAGAATATGTGCTTGATCATCTCCTCAAGAAAAGAAATCGATACCATGCCTATTTTGGCAACGGCTCGGAAATGATTCTGACCGCGTTTGGAGACGGGGATGACGAAACGCTGTTTAAGATGAAGCAAGCGTTTGATCTTTTGTCAGCTAAAGGCGATACCATATACATCGTAGGGTATGAACCTCGTTCATACTCCTGGTATAATTTTGCAGAGATCATGCAGCGTCGGCAAAATGGCAAGTTGCTTGTGGGGAAGGTATATAACAAAGACCTCAAAATGATAATGGTAAACGTTGGTTTTCCCTTTTTCAGCACAAGGGGAGTGTACGGACACGAAAGCGAGGTAGCTGAACTTCTGAAATTGGAACAGAAAGGCGAAACGATTGACAAAAAGAAGGAGAGAGAATACCTAAATCGGTTGTTTGATTTGCTAATGAAGTCAGACAAGGAGCTGTTGGCAAAACCTTTAACATCATTGCCTATAACATCACCGCCGATTATACTTGATGACTACTCATACAGATATGACGATAGGGCCGAGATAAGATTCGTTCACGAAACAGAGCTTCGACGAGATGGATATCGATAGTTGCCAATGCACAATGAAGAAGTACGTGAAATATGGAGTTGACTCGCGATTCAAGGATTTTGAAAAGCCGGCATATGTATCGTTAGACTACAAAAAACTTTTTACGAGATGAACGTCAAATTTAATTGCTTGATCGTCATTTTCTTCGTTCTTTTCATTTCCGCATGCGGAAATGAAAAGAACGAAGGCGGCCAACATATAAAGAAGGATAAGCAAGAGCTTAAGGAGGAGAAAGCGGACAGCGTCATGACGATTGTTCGGGAATCTCCGCAGGAGGACTGCTTCATCAAGGTTGATTCTCTTTCGTTTGATGCCCTTGTCGGGAACGCTGACCGCGACTCAATGTTGCACGCCTATATTTTCGGAAAGGGCTCCTGGAAGAAAGAGAGCATAGAAGGACAATGGCGCGAAAGCATGGGATATATACCCTTGGTGCTGTACAACATCAGAATAGTGAATCCCTTGATCAAGGAAGCCCTGGCGGTAGGCCTTAGGCAATTAGATACTGCTCCGGCCGCCAAGCACAAGGTTTTGCGGATATCAGGGGAACATATAGAGATGAAATACCTGTATGGCGATCCACCGCTATACTGCGAAGAAGGAGAGTTTTATCTTGGCTATACGTATATCGCTGGCGAGCGGTGGCTCGTGAGGTCGCGCGATCTCGAGGCATATCTCTTTTTTGACACCAAAAACGTAACTAATCCCACAGTGATAAACTTCATAGACGGTGGCGTACCCAACGAATCGTCATTGGGCTTTGAAGTAGACATGAGGGCCGGAAATGACTGCTTTCCGGTCTTGGCTGAAAGTTATGTTTACCGCATGGCAATGTTCAAGATTGAGATAGACGAGGGATACGCCACACTGGCGAGAAGATATATCGATCAATCAGACGGACGCTTGGTGGCCAAAAACATCAGGATGGTCATAACCCGAGAAGGCGTAAGGTTTTTTCAAGAGCAAGATAAATGCTTGAGATTCAGTTATGGTTATTTTGATGAGCCATACATCAACTGGGGGTATCTCAGTTTTCCAGAATGCAACATCGTGGTCTGCACCACAGAGCCGGGATTCAGGCCGTTCAAAATAAAGAATGCCGAGTCTCCAAGGTTATTTGAATACTATCAGTATCTGTTTGAGTATGTTCCTGAAAACACAAAAGAAGAAACGGATTATTGGCAAAAGGAGGATGAATGAGAGGGGCGAAGTCGCGCTTGGACTACGCAGGCAACTGCATCTGTGAAGGCCTCCAAATTCTATTTAAAGGATAGATTAATGATATGAGAAAATTGGTGATAGGCATATTCTTCTGCTGCTTTTTGGTTGCAAAAGGCAGTGGGCACTGGGGCAAGGTTAATGACGAAGGCGCCTTGTCTGATACGTTCGCAGAAGAGGAGGGTGGCATCATGAATTTGATGCGCATAGATTCGATAGACATATATTTTAAGTATATTATATACCGAGGGAGCAAAATTGATACGTTGGACAAACGTATCATAGAAGATTGGAAAGCAGCAAACGCCGACATACTTGACGATGAGCTTATACACTCTTCTGCAATGTGTGAAAAGATAGATAGAAGGAATGGTTATGATATCCTATATCCTAACGCCGCTCAAGAGATTCTTTTTGAAAATCTGAAAAGGAGCGTGAAATGGAGATGTGAAAATGCAGACAAGAGAATCACCCCCGGCAACTATGCGAACAATGAGATGGATAAGCGCATAAATGCGTTGAGGATTGTTTTTGAAGATAACTCTGATATTCCCTCGATGATAAAAACTGTATTTCTGTCGATATACGAACGCAGCGATATCGATGTCATAAACTTTCTTAACGGAAGCCAACTGATAGACACCTGCAAGGGCTCCCTCGACATAGATGAGTTAGACATGATAAAAGACTGGTGGTGGGCCAACAAAGGCAAAGTGCCTGATGAGGTTTATGAGGAATTGCTCAAAAGTATGTTGCTCGATGTATATATGGCTTTTGAAGGAGAAAAGGACGAGTTTGAAGAGTTTAAGAAGAAAAGATTGAGCAATCCGGATTTTGACAAATACCGTGGGTATGACATCATACGAATGGAGTGAAAAAGATGATTTTAACTTTTTTAGATTAATGGCATGGATAGATTTAAGTTTGTGATGGCAGTGTCGCTCGCGGTGATTGTGAGCGCCTGCGATGGAGTCGATAAAAACGGGCGCGCTGAGGCGCGCCGCGTTGACGCTGTGGCAATATTCCCCGAAGCGGAGGCGCCGGCACCTGAGGCTTTGGTGGTGGACACTTGCGCAGGCATTGACTCTGCAGATCAAAAAAGGAGCCGTTCCATAACGTCTGCTCCGGAAACATGCGGAGAAGTAGAAGAAAAATGCGAGTACAAGACTCTTGATCTTTTGGAATTCAAGATCCCATATGCGATTGATTCTATCGCAAAGGCGCTAAGAAGCTTTTCTGCTGAATTCAAAGATTGGAACTACCATCTGTCCATGTCATCTTACAGGCCCGGGTTGATTATCTTGGTTGGAGATGAGCAAGATAGAAACATCAGCACTTATCCACATTTGAAAATCATAGATAAACATTTGGGCTATATAACAATCGACGGAAAGAACATAATCGTGGAATATTGTTGTACAGACGGAGACATGGAAAAGCCGTATAAGATAGTCAAGCCTACCGGTAAAAAGAAGACATTCCGATTTGACATTTGTAATTCAGCCGTTGTTGATGGAACCGTAGAATACGACATGGAGATAACAGATCAAGGTATTAATCTTCTTCAAAAACATGAGGCATGGTGATGAGTCGCTATTGATAAATTTAGCGGGGCGGCTGTCGTGGATTTTTTATGAGGGTCTGCGACAGCTGCTTTGGAGTAGGTGTGGGGCCGGAGGATGGCTTTGTGGGTAGGAGAAAGGGGGGGAGATGGGCGGTTAATTTGGGTTAATTGGAGTTTTGGTGTTGGATATGGGCATTTTGGGCTGAATTTAGTGGCTGTAAATGGCTGATTATTGAGGAAAAATTCGTAACTTTGCAAGATTTTACACTGCAACTAAATTTAGAAGCTATATTTACAAATGAAAGTAATCAAGAAAACCATCGAGCTGCCTGATGGCCGCCAGATCACGATTGAGACTGGCAAACTGGCCAAGCAAGCCGATGGAGCGGTAGAGGTGCGCATGGGCGGCACCATGCTCCTGGCTACAGTAGTATCAGCCAAGGAGGCCGGCGAGGGCGTAGATTTCATGCCCCTGCAGGTTGAGTATAAGGAGAAATTTTCGGCTGCGGGTCGTTTCCCCGGAGGTTTCCTCAAGAGGGAGGGCCGCGCAAGCGACTATGAGATATTGACGGCCCGTCTGGTTGACCGCGTGCTCCGCCCGCTGTTCCCCGACAATTATCATGCCGACACATTTGTCAACATCACCATGTATTCGGCTGACGGCGTTGATTGCCCCGACGCGCTCGCAGGCCTTGCCGCATCAGCGGCTCTGGCAGTGAGCGACATCCCATTCAACGGCCCTATCGGCGAGGTGCGTGTGGCCCGCGTAGACGGCGAGTTTGTCATCGATCCCACCTACGAGCAGCTTGAGAAGGCTGACATGGAGCTTATGGTGGGCGCCACCTACGAAAACATCATGATGGTGGAGGGCGAGCTCAACGAGGCCAGCGAGGCTGACCTGCTTGAGGCTCTGAAGACCGCCCATGCTGCCATCAAGACCATGTGCGTGGCCCAGAAGGAGCTGGCCGAGGAGGTTGGCTCTACCGTGAAGCGCGAATATTGCCATGAGGTTAACGATGAGGATCTGCGCAAGGATGTGCATGAGAAGTGCTATGACAAGGCTTACGCCATAGCCAAGGCCGGCAGCGCCGACAAGCACTGGCGCCAGGACAGCTTCGACGCTATCTGCCAGGAATACATCGACGCTCTTCCCGAGGAAGAGAAGGAGGCGAAGACTCCGCTCGTGAAGCGTTATTACCACGACGTGGAGCGTGAGGCAGTGCGCCGCTGCATCCTCGACGAGGGCATCCGTCTGGATGGCCGCAAGACCACAGAGATCCGTCCCATCTGGTGCGAGACCGACTATCTGCCCGGCCCTCACGGATCGGCAGTGTTCACCCGCGGCGAGACCCAGGCTCTGGCCACCGTCACCCTCGGCACCAAGCTCGACGAGAAGATTCTCGACGATGTGCTCAACCAAGGCACAGAGCGATTCCTGCTCCACTATAACTTCCCTCCCTTCTCTACAGGCGAGGCCAAGGCACAGCGCGGCGTAGGCCGCCGCGAGGTAGGCCACGGCAACCTTGCCCACCGCGCCCTGAAGAAGATGTTCCCCGAGGACTTCCCCTATGTATGCCGCATCGTGAGCGACATCCTGGAGAGCAACGGATCGTCGTCGATGGCCACCGTCTGCGCCGGCACTCTCTCGCTTCTTGACGCAGGCGTGAAGATGAAGAAGCCCGTCAGCGGCATCGCCATGGGCCTTATCACAGACACCGCCAGCGACAAATACGCCGTGCTCAGCGACATCCTCGGCGATGAGGACCACCTTGGCGACATGGACTTCAAGGTGACCGGCACACGCGACGGCATCACCGCCACACAGATGGACATCAAGTGCGACGGCCTGTCATACGAAATCCTTGAGAAGGCTCTGATGCAGGCCCGCGCAGGCCGCATGCACATCCTCGACATCATCGAGCAGACAATCCCCGCTCCCCGCGAGGACTACAAGCCTCATGTGCCCCGCATCGTCACCATGCTCATCCCGAAGGAGCTTATCGGCGCTGTTATCGGCCCGGGCGGAAAGGTGATACAAGGCATTCAGGAAGAGAGCGGCGCTACGGTGTCGATCGACGAGATTCCCGAAGGCGGCCATATCGAAGTGGCTGCCGCCAACAAGGCTTCTATCGACAAGGCTCTGTCTATGATCAAGGCTATCGTGGCCCAGCCCGAGGAAGGCACCGTATACCACGGCACCGTGAAGTCGATCATGGAATTCGGCGCATTTGTAGAGTTCATGCCTCACCGCGAAGGCCTTCTCCACATTTCTGAAATCGCATGGGAGCGCCTTGAGAATATGGAAGCTTCCGGCCTGAAGGAAGGTGACGAAATCGACGTGAAGCTCATCGAGGTTGACAAGAAGAGCGGCAAATTCCGCCTCTCGAAGCGCGCCATCCTTCCCAAGCCCGAAGGCTATGTAGAGCCCGAGCGCAAGCCCCGCGGACCCCGCCGCGACGGTGACAGCCGTGGCCCTCGTCGCGATGGCGATCGCGGACCCCGCCGTGATGGCGGCGCTCCCCGCGGCCCGCGTCGCGAAGGCGACCGTGGCCCTCGTCGCGAGCAGAGCAATGACTGACACAAGAAGTCACTGACAACAATATGAAAATAGCCTGGCTGAATGTGAACAGCCAGGCTATTTTCATGTTGTATGCCACGGATTTTTATTTATCGGATATTTTTTTATTGATGTAGGGCATTGAGGGAATAATATGTAGATGCGATGTGCGCTTGCATAGGCCCTTAGTCAGCATCGTATTTGGGTGATTCAGGAAAAAATGGTTAACTTTGCATAAGATATGTACACAGTCAGCTATAATTTCGACAATGTCGTAGACAGGCATAATACTGATGCCACCAAGATAGAGGAAATGTCGGTGAAGTTCGGGCGCGCCGACCTGCTGCCGTTCTGGATTGCGGACATGGACTTTGAGGCTTGCCCTTGCATCCTCGAAGCCCTGCGCAAGCGCCTCGACCAAGGGGTGCTCGGATACACCACTGTGCCCGAATCATTCTGGCTCAGCATCACGTCATGGCTTCAGCGCCGTCATGGCTGGCAGGTGGAGCCCGGGGAGGTGACATTTCTCCCCGGACTGAAAAAGGGGCTTAGCCTCTGCATCAATTTCTTTTCGCGGCCCGGCGACAAGGTGGTGATACAGTCGCCGGTCTACCACTCTTTCCGCAGCGTGATCGAAGGCAATGGGCGCAAGGTGGCGACCAATCCTCTGCTGCGGGATGCTGACGGCGGCTACCGCATGGATTTTGACGGGCTTTCGGCGCTGATCAGGCGCGAGCGCCCGGCGCTGATGTTTCTCTGCAATCCGCACAACCCGATAGGGAAGCAGTGGGATGCCGGCACGCTCGCCAAGGTGGCCTCGATATGCAGGCAGCACGGCGTGATACTCATATCTGACGAGATATACGGCGACATGATGCTCGGCGGCAAGCGCCACATCCCCACGGCCTCGGTGTCAGACGACGCAGCAGCCGTGACGGTGACTCTCGGCGCGCCGTCGAAGACATTCAACATCCCCGGCATTGTCAGCGCCTGGACTGTGGTGAAGTCTCCCGCGCTCAGGGATCCTTTCTTCGCATGGCTGGCGGCAAGCGAATTCAACACTCCGCCCATCGCCGCTATGGTGGCCACGCAGGCAGCATACGATGGCGGCGAGCAGTGGCTCGACCAGGCTCTCGGCTATCTTCATGGCACCGCTCTGGCGGTGCGTGATTTTCTTGCCGGTGGGCTCAACGTGGTGTCAATGTCGGTGCCTGACGCATCATTTGCCGTGTGGCTTGATTTCCGCAGGCTCGGCATGGCCCAGCCTGATCTGGTGAAGGCGCTGATCGGGCGTGCGCGCCTGGCATTGAGCGACGGAGCCTCGTTTGGCGCGGAGGGCGAGGGATTCATGCGCATGAACATAGGCACGCCCCGGTCGATAGTGATGGAGGGGCTTGCTCGCATGAAGGATGCTTTCGGCCAGGGCAGAGCCGGCATAAGCGCGGTTGGCGGGCAGCCTGCCGACATAAAATTCGTGAAGATGCACGGATTGGGCAATGATTTCGTCTATGTAGACTGCATGGAACGCAGTCTCGAGAATCTGCCCGAGCTTGCCAGGCAGATGAGCCGGCGCCACGTGGGCGTTGGCGCCGACGGCATCATAGCGATATTGCCGAGCAGCGTGGCCGACTGCCGCATGCGCATATTCAATGCCGACGGCTCTGAGGCGCAGATGTGCGGCAACGGCATCAGGTGCGTGGCCAAATACATCTACGACAATGGGATTGTGCGCAAGACGCGGCTATCGGTCGAGACTCTCAGCGGCATCAAGACAGTGGAGGTGCATGCAGGCATCGACGGGCTCACTGATACGGTGACCGTGGACATGGGCTTGCCGAAGACGGCTCCGGATGAAGTGCCGGTGAGATTCGGCGGCGAGCGGATGGTGGAGGAGCCGGTCAGGCTGTCGGGCTGTGAGGTGAAGGTGACGGCTGTGTCGATGGGAAATCCGCACGGAGTGGTCTTCGTAGACAATTTCGACAATAATATAGTGGAATCGCTCGGAGCGGAGCTTGAGACCCATGAGATTTGGCCCGAGAGAGCCAACATAGAATTTGTCAGGGTGGATGCGCCCGACACCTTGTCGATGCGTGCCTGGGAGCGCGGAGCAGGCGAGACCATGGCCTGCGGCACCGGAGCATGCGCGGCTGCGGCCGCAGCCGTGTCTACGGGCAGGGCCAAATGGCCGTTGACAGTGAG
>CANNVE010000046.1 GCA_947525975.1 uncultured Muribaculaceae bacterium
ACATCAGTTTGTCTGTCAACCACTTGCTCCTTATGCAAATCTCTTGGCAAGAGATGCTTAACGCGGCATTTCCCAAGATGTGATGAACGGTGGAGAATTGTAATCAATAATCAATATAAACATGCGAATCAAAACAATCACAATCGCGATGGTGGCTGTTATGAGTCTTGCTTCATGCGGAAGCAAAAGCGAAAGCGGCCAAAACCTTGCCGAAAGCAGCTCCGGCGACATGGAGGCTTACGAAAGCTCGGATGTGAATGCCATAGAGCAGGCGCGTCCTGAAATAATGGTAATGCCGAGCGATCAGACAATGCAGAACAGTTTCTGCGTGAAAACCAAGACAATCGATGGTCGCAAATACATAATCCGCGACTATCAGAAGTTCCTGCTCGAGGATGATAACTTCAAGACTGTGGTGCGTGCCATCCAGGATCGTTTCATCCAGAATGGCTATCCCCTCAACGATCTTGAGCAGACGCTAAAAAGCATTGATACCCAGGATGCCACTAATATCGCTGACAATCTGGCGATGGACACCAAGACGCAGTTGCTGCAAACAGCCTCGCCCGACATCATCCTTGAGCTCGACCTTTCTACTGTTGCCGATTACACCAAGAGCGCATCCGCTGACAAATCGGTGAAATACACCATCAGCGGTATTGACGCATACACCAACAAGGTGATAGCTACCGCCGAGAGCGGGCAGCTGACCGGAAAATCGGTGACTGAAATTGTGAACGCCGACCTCCAGTCTCGCCTCCCAAAGCTGATGGGTGACCTGCAGAAGCATTTCAGTGACGTGCTCACTCGCGGACGCGACATCACCGTAACTATCAACATGGATGCCGACAGCAACCAGAAGCTCACAGATGAGAGCATCGAAGGAGACACATACGCTGATGAGATAATCGACTATATCAAGAGTCACACCGTGAAGGGCGCCTACAAGATGCAGACCAATACCGGCGATCAGTTGACATTCACCAATGTACGCATAAAGGTGCTCAATGACGATGGCACGCAGTATGGCGTTTACGATTGGACACGCGATCTTCAGAAATATCTTAAGAAGAACCTCGGCCTTTCGTGCGAGAATCGCTCGCAGGGGCTCGGCGAAGTAGTGCTAACGGTAAAAGGAATAAAGTGAGATGAAGAAAATAGCTATCATTATCTCGGCTGCGGCCTTGATGCTGTCAGCATGCGGCGGTTCGGGTGAGCAGGCACAGACCGAGAAGAAAGGAACCGCATTTGCCCCTAAAGAGAAAGAAAGCACGCTTTCAGACAGCGAACGCGCCGCTGCTATCGCCGCTAAAAAAGAGAGCCTCGCAGGTCTCAATGTCGATTCCATGCTGATGATGGATGGAGTGAACTTCAGCGTGTTGCCTCCGGAGGTGAACGATAATCTGCCATTGTCGGCCGTTGAGACCCTCTCGACGCGCATCATGGGCATAGCCGGGCAGAATGGCGTGGGAGGCCTGTGCACCAATCCTGTGCTCGGCCTTATATCCAAGGTGGACTGCGCCGAACGCGGCATGACTTCAACCGCCCCGCAGAAAGCCATCGCCAAATATGAGGTGACTTTTTATTGTGGCAATTTCATCACTAACGACATCTACGCCTCGGCAACGACAACCGTAAGCGGCGTTGGCGCCGATTTCGATCAGGCGGCCCGCAGCGCATTCCGGGAGCTGAAAAATACCCCTGAACTGAAGGCCATGTTCCGCACCGCAAGCGAAAACGCGCTGAAGCGGTATAACGTGCAGGGCAACATCGAGAATGTGGTGAACAAGGCCGTAGCAGATCAGAACTACGCTTTGGCCATGGCATTCCTGTCGAGTGTGCCTGCGCAGGCAACCGCTACTTTTGAATATGCTGCCAAGCGCAATGCTGAAGTCTGTGATATGTTTTTCCAGTCTAAGGCTGATGAGCTCCTTAGCCAGATGAAGGCAGCCATCGCCGCATCGGAGGGCGAATACAATCCGGAGGCCGGAGCCTACTACTCTCTTATCCCGCATAACTCCAAAGCCTATGCCGAGGCAGAGAAAGCCTTCGCTGAATATTGCAAGGCCACAGAGGCAAACCGCAAGGATGCCATCGATCGCGCCCGCGCGGTTGAGGATCGCGATGCGCTCAACGCTCAGCTTTTGGCTATGGAGCGGTTGCAGGTGGAGAAAATCAAGGCTCCTTTCGAGGCTCAGGCCACGATTGAGCAAATTAAGGCCGATGCGCGCGTAGGGGTGGCTCAAGCAAACGCTGAAGGCAAGAAAAACGCAAACACCGGCGGCTTCCTCGGCATGGGCAAGCTTTGGGACGGCGCATTCGGCGTAGCCAACAGGATAATGGATGGATTTGATGATTGAAAGTTAAATTCTCAGACGGATAAATGAAAAAGATATTGATTTCAATGTTGGCGATTGCTGCTATTGCCGCAATGCCATCATGCAAGAGCAATGAGGAGAGAATTGCAGAACTCCAGCAAGAGGTCGTTGAGGCATACAATAAGGGCGACATGAAAAAAGTGATGAAGCTTGAGGCCGAGATGGCAAAGCTTTCTGAAAAAATCAAATCGTCAGGCAGCTCCTCTAATGGAGAGGTCGCTTCGCTCCGCAGCCAGTATATCGATGCCTGCGCCGAAGGCAATTTTGAAGAGGCACGCAAATATGTGCAGAAAATCGAGGCGTTAGAATCAGGCAGGCGCTTAGATGAGCATGTGAAATATGTGAATGACAAGGAAATATATGCCCTATTGGCTCATCTTGACAAGGATAACGCCAACCGCATTCTCTACCTTTACAACTCTCATGAGCCCATGCAGCTGCCTGATATGCAGGATGTGCTTGAGGTGGCAATCTCACAGAGCAACGAATACCTCCCCACCAAACTCATTCAGGCAGGCGTGAA
The DNA here is from genome assembly GCA_947525975.1 of uncultured Muribaculaceae bacterium. Classification (GTDB taxonomy): domain Bacteria; phylum Bacteroidota; class Bacteroidia; order Bacteroidales; family Muribaculaceae; genus CAG-873. The sequence continues at coordinate 2,902 of CANNVE010000046.1, forward strand.
GCCATCAGTAAAAGCAGCCCGCAGCGCCGCCTCTTTTGATATGGAGGATTTGTTTAAAATGATTGTCGAAAACAATCCTATGGCGCTGACCGACCTCAAAGTAGTAGAGTATTACATTGGCAATCTCGGCGCTGAAAATTATGAGGACGCGGTAATCAAGAATATGGCTAAGCTCGACGAAGTGAGGCTCGCTGATATTGCTGACTCAAACAATCTTGCGAAATTGAAATCTGCGCTGGCAAACAAAGATGCCGAGGCTCTGAAGGCGCAGTTCAATGATGTCTATAGCCGCAAGATCTCGAAGCGTCCGGCTATCGGCACAGTAAAGAGCGACGGCTATGGCGAGATACCCGAAGAGTATATTTCATACCGCCGGGAGGTGGAATCATACAACTCTGACTGCCGCGAACTGCTCTCCACCGCCATCGAACAGAAAGACTGGGCCATGGCGCAGAAAGTGATCGGCATAATGAAGCCGAATCTGGAGTGGAACAATCTCGGAGACTGGAGTAAAGTGGTAGACCACAACAATGATGTGTCGTCAGTCTATAACGCTTTCAAGGTGATAGAAAACAGCGATGACATCAATTCCGCCCGTCAACTGTTGAATCAAGCCAAACGTTAGTGAAATCATTCCGTTTATTCTGGAACGCCGTGAAGTCGACACGCCACGAAATGTGGGTGTCGCTTCAGGTGCTTGCGGCCACGACGCTGGTGCTGTCGCTGCTGCTGTATCTGGTTGAGCATGCTGTGCAGCCCGATGTATTCCGTAATTATTGGGACTCTCTCCTATGGTCATTCATGGGCTATATCGGAGATCCGGGAGAGTTTGCTCCGTACACCCCCATAACATTTTGGGGGCGTATGCTCAAGGTGTGCTGCGCGTTGGTAAATATAGCCATTTTCGCAGTGCCTGCAGGCTTGGTCGCCAGCGGATTCAGCGATGCTATAGCGGAGGATAAGCGGGAGAAAGAAATAGCGGATTATCGCGCGCGTCTGGGCAAGGCATTCCGTCGCAAGCAGGACAAACTCACCAAATTCCGGGTTGTGCCACGCTATGTGTCGCCTGTTGATGTGCAGTCCATGCAAGAGATTGACATGAAGGATATAGTTGACGCTGTCCGCAGCGGCAACGATTTCCGCATGCGCAACCTTGCATCCGCGATTCCGCAGAGCGACAATCCCGTGGATCGATTGGTGATCGAAACAATTCCATTGCAAGGCCGCACGTCTTATGGCTGCTGCATCAATAGGGGCAGCCGCGTGACCATAGTGGCTCCGACCGCTGTAAATGAGGTGGCAGTGGAAAATTTCGCTTACTATCTGGCGCTTTTCGGTGAATTCAACTACATCAGCAAGGAGTATGAGGCAGATGCTGACAATCCGGAAAGTTTCTATCTGATCAGCGATCAAGAATCTTCACAAGCCATGAAGGATTATCTTGCAGATCTGCGCAGCCTTTCATCAGGAGTTGACCGCTGGACTATATTCTTGATAGCCGCTGACTCCGTTAATCCTGAGTATCTGCATTTTGTCACTGCAGTGCAGCAAAAACTCGGTGACCGGCAATCCACAGTGATCGATAGAGAACTCTTTGCTCAACTCTACGAGTCGACAAGCCGAAAGATGGCTGATAATTTCGACATTTCGGCTGAACTCGATATGCGTTATCTGCCCGTAGGCAAGAAGAATGTGAGTTATCTGATTGATGGTGGAAAGATATGTAACGCTTTCACGCTACGTGTCGACTGGAAATTTATAGCTCTCGACTCTCGATCAATAGCAGTGTCTTATACGTTGGCGGTGGAATTGTCGCAAATCCTTGCTCCTGAAAAAGCGCTTACGGATAGCGCTGAATGGAAGAAACCGGGCAACGGCTATTGATATGGCGGCAAAATTGCATTGTGAAAAAATATACAAAGTAAAATAACACTAATCAATTAATTGCATGGCAAAAAAAATCAATACTAAACCATCAGCCATCGCCCTGTTTTTGCTGAATAAATTAGGGAAAAAGTACTGGAATGGCAGACTTACAAAGGGACATCTCACATCCTACTCTTCTATCCCCAATACATGTGAGGTAGACGGGGGAACAAAAGCGATCTGCGACCATGCGTTTGATGGCGTTGACAACGTCAAGCGCGTGTCGATAGACTGTTATCTCGAAGCCATTGGAGAATACGCTTTCTCCGGTGGCATTGAGGAATTCTCATTCAAGCCAAGAGGAAGAGATGATAAGGGCCTCCAAATCAAAGAGGGCGCATTCCTGAATCTCCGCAATCTGACCCGATTGGCTCTTCCGCGCAACACCAAATATATTGGAGCCAATGCTTTCGGGCCGGCTCTTACTGAATTGGAATTCGATGGCTATGAAGCGCCCGAATTTCATCCCCATGCATTTGCATCGGCTACGTCACTAAAACATGTGTTTGCCCAGGATTCGGCTGTAAAAGACTTCAAGGCAGCGTTGACGCCTCTCGGCATACACAACGTTACCAGCCGCCGCAGATTCGAACAAAAGCGAGAGCAGGCGAAGCAAGAGGAAGAAAGACGCAAGCATCAGGCGACAAAGCAAATGGCCACCATAAAGGTGACGTTTGGCCCAAAGACGTACGCTTGGTTGCTCGATTCAGAAAACAATACAAATCCTTTCTGCTTCTCAAGATTCAGCGAGGACATCAAGATTGATGTCAAATATGAGGATGGCACAACCGCCAATCTTGAAAGCATTGCCGTGGGGCCTACCCTCAAAGAGTACACCCGCAAAAGTTTCCAAAAGCAATACAAGTGGGATCTGTCTGTTTTGCCGGAAGCGGAGGCTAAGGCTATGCAAAAAGCCATTGATCAAGCCAAGGCCGGCGAGTCGATCAGGTTGGTCGATACTGAATCGATCTTGAACAATGTGGTGGGAATGCGCGTCAACAAATTGCAATACGCCGATGATAAGCTCAGATCAGTCAAAGACGAAGGCCTTACTGTCACATTTGTCTTTAAGGGCATGATCGACGATAAGGATTTCCTTGAGAGAAAACAAATCAAATTCCCTGCAATCCGAACTGACGAGTATGAGCTGTCTCGTGTGCATAGGCTGTTTGATGGCCGCAGCTATGCTGAAGAGCAAACCGCTGGCATAATAGCTGACATGAGGGAGCGGGAAGAGGAAAAGGCTCGCAGGCGCAAGCGTTTGTTCTCCTCGGAATTCTTTGATGAAGTGGCAGATCGTATAAATGACAAGATCGATGATCTCGACAGAACTGAAATCAGCGGACTCGAGAGCAGAGGCGATCAGGACGACAAGTTTGTATATTTTGATTTCCTGATATACAACAATCGTGCGTTATTCCCCTTGGAAAAGGTGATTGTAAAGTAGACTTATCCTAACACTCATGACGATCGCGATCGCGTGATTATTATAGCCTTGGATTTCGTAAAAATGCTTACGGATTCCAAGGCTTTATCTGATTTATGAAGAAATTGATTGTAATTGACGGATATGGATTCGAGGGTGAATATTCAGGCGTGTCTGATGTAGAAAATCTGAATTATCACCTCGAGAAGAAATTAAACAGGTACGATATAAAGGAATTCATGTCGCGTCGGCATCCGGAGCTATACCCCGGGCACATCGGACTGCATAGCGATGCGGATAAGAAATTGACGATCGTGCTTTATAAAAAAGGCATGCTCGATTGCTGTGGTGAATATGACCATGGCTGGAGCGTGGACATGGTCGATAATCCCGGGAAATACATTCAGGATCTATTCATGTTTTTTGAAAAAAACGACCCTGTATTCTTCAATTTCATAAAAGACAGAATCATTATGTGATGATAAAATGAGAGATTGAAGAAACTTTTGCCCACACTATCCGTAACAGCGTGAAAATACGCTTATCGGTATAGTGTTGCTGCTAGCCTATCTTGCCGGTCTCTATTTCATTTTTAAGGAATGAGAAAACATAGACAGCGCCCTGATAATACAAACCGCATTCGGGGGCGTTGACTTTGGCGAAAGTCTCCGAGCCATATAGCACATCAAGAGCTTTAAGCATATCCCAATTGTATTCTGACATCAGCATTTCAGTCAAGTCAGAGGCGAGACATTCTACCTGATATTGCATCTCCTTGTTCATAATACCTTTCTTAAATAGTTCAATGACCTTTCTGTACCGAAGAAATACTGTGTGGACTTATCGCCGTAGTACATGATTCTTTCTATCAGTTTGTCAATAGAAATCTCGTTCTCGATATACTTCCTAATTTGAAAGCCAACCTTGTCATCGGCTATTGGTCCGATTACGATGTCAAATTCGTGAATGGGATTGTCAGAGTTGTTGTTTCTGTTGTCAACGACAAATTGTGCCCATTCTTCGCTATAATCGTCAAATACCTTGATCGACAAACCGGCTTCACGAGCAGCCTCGGCATCAAAGTCAAACGATGAAACGAGTGGACTTCCCTCTCCGAATATGTCCACTTTGAACTCAGCCATTTCAAAAGCCTGTTTGTAGTTTGGGTTTAGATAAAAACCTTGGCCGAAGTCCTTGCCTCTTTTGCTTAACGATAGATTGATTCTGTCGATACTTACGTTCGAACCATGATGAAGCCTTATCATATCAGTCTCCCTCCTTGGCGATAGCAGAATATTTGTAGATTTTCTATGGCATCATCAAGTGAAAGTGTGTGCATAATGCCATAATGCTTCATTATCAATTCTATTCCGCTGAAGCGGCGTAGATATGCGTATGCCTGTTGATTGCTCAGTTTGAACCGCTTCGCAAATTCACTCACGCAAACAACTATATATTCTATTCTGTTTTTCAATTCATGTTTGTCCATACCGAAGTGCATTTATTTATATAACGCGGATATGGCCTGAAATATTGCGGAGATTTTTAAAGAGGTTTTCTGTCAGAGGTCGTCGAATTCTTCGAAGTCGTCAGGTGACGGGTCGCCCGGGATGAAGAATTCTTCTTTTTCAGAGCCGAAGCTCAGGAATCTGTGTTTTCCCTTGCTGCAGAATATAATGGCTCGGAAAAATTTCACGAGTATGATGCCGGCGAATAGTGCGACGATGCATCCCCATATCAATAACGGCGTATTCATGTCTGTCATATAGTTTGTTGATTATTTGCACTGCAAAGTAACGCACTATATGGCAAGACGGGAAGATTTTGTTATTGATTGTTTCGATGCCGGCGTTCGGTTATCGCTCGGCTCTCATAGGGTTTGACAGGAAGTCGTGGTAGGCGAGCCGTATGCCGTCTTCAAGTTCGGTCTTGTAGGTCCACCCGAGGGCTCGGGCTTTGCTCACATCGAGCAGTTTTCGCGGTGTGCCGTTGGGGCGCGACGTGTCCCATTTTATCTCGCCTTCGTATCCGACCACCTTGGCCACGAGGCGCGTGAGATCTCCGATCGACAGCTCCTTGCCTGTGCCGGCGTTGACAGTCTCGTTGCCGCTGTAGTTATTCATCAGAAATACGCAGAGGTTGGCGAGGTCGTCGACATAAAGAAATTCACGAAGAGGGCTGCCGTCGCCCCAGCACACCACCTCTTTAGCTCCATTTGCTTTCGCCTCGTGAAAACGGCGTATAAGTGCGGGAAGCACGTGGCTGTGTTCGGGATGGTAGTTGTCGTTAGGCCCATAAAGGTTGGTGGGCATCACCGAAATGAAATCGGCGCCGTATTGGCGGTTGAGGTATTCGCAGTATTTCAGTCCGGATATTTTGGCGAGGGCATATGCCTCGTTTGTGGGCTCAAGCGACGACGTCAGCAGGCAAGATTCGGTCATGGGCTGCGGGGCAAGGCGAGGATAGATGCATGAAGACCCGAGAAATTCGAGTTTCTTGCATCCGCATTGCCAGGCAGAGTGTATGACGTTCATCTCCAAGATCATGTTTTCGTACATGAAATCGGCGAGCGCGGATTTGTTGGCTTCGATTCCGCCCACTTTGGCTGCGGCCAGAAAGACGTATTCAGGCTTTTCGGCGGCGAAGAACGCCTCTACCTGATCCTGACGGGTGAGATCGAGCTCGCTATGGGTGCGTGTCACAATGTTGGTGTATCCCTGGCGCATCAGTTCGCGCACAATGGCTGATCCCACCATGCCTCGGTGGCCGGCGACGTAAATCTTTGAATCCTTATTCATTTCACAATTCCCTTCTCAAGGTATTCGGCCAGATTGGTGCGCACGGAGTCTCCGGCACGCTCCACGGCCACTTTTGCCATGTCGTTGTCTACCATCAGTTTGACAAGATCTTCAAACGATGTCTTTGAGGGATTCCAGCCTAACTTTGCTTTTGCCTTTGACGGATCGCCGAGCAGGTTCACTACGTCAGTGGGTCGGTAGAAGTCAGGCGAAACCTCGACTATGACCTTGCCGGTGGCTTCGTCGATGCCTTTTTCGTCAGCGCCTTCTCCCTCCCAGCGGAGGTTGATGCCTACGTGCTTGAATGCGAGGGTGGCGAACTCGCGCACCGAATGCTGCACGCCCGTGGCTATCACGTAGTCGTCGGGTTCAGGCTGCTGCAGTATGAGCCACATGCACTCCACGTAGTCTTTGGCGTATCCCCAGTCGCGAAGCGAGGAGAGATTCCCGAGGTAGAGCTTCTCCTGCTTTCCTTGGGCTATGCGGGCTGCGGCGAGAGTGATCTTGCGGGTGACGAAAGTCTCGCCGCGCCTTTCTGATTCGTGATTGAAGAGGATGCCCGAGCAGCAGTACATGCCATAGGCTTCGCGGTATTCCTTCACTATCCAAAAGCCGTAGAGCTTGGCCACGGCGTAAGGGCTGTAGGGATGGAAGGGCGTCTCTTCATTCTGCGGCACAGCCTCTACCTTTCCATACAGTTCGGAGGTCGAGGCCTGGTATATGCGGCATGTATCGGTCAGGCCTGAAAGGCGCACAGCCTCAAGAATGCGTAGCACTCCGGTGGCGTCGGCGTTGGCGGTGTATTCAGGGGAGTCGAATGACACCTGCACATGGCTTTGCGCGGCGAGGTTGTATATTTCGTCAGGCTTCACCGCCTGCACCACCTGCATGATCGACATCGAGTCGGTCAGGTCGGCGTAGTGCAGGTGGAAGTGAGGCTTGCCTTCGAGGTGGGCTATGCGCTCGCGGAAGTCGACGCTTGAGCGCCGGATGGTGCCGTGCACATCATAGCCCTTATCCAGAAGCATCTCGGCCAGGTATGAACCATCCTGGCCGGTGATGCCTGTGATCAGAGCTTTTTTCATTTATTTGCGAAGGTAAATTTTGTAGTCTTTGATGCTGCCGGGAGCTCCCTGCTCGGCGCGGGGCAGATAGTCTATGCCAGAGAGGGTCTGTTCCGATCCGAGGTCAATGACTATCAGGTGAGGTGCGGCCACGCCGGGCACAGTGGCCCAGTAGGTCGATTCCTGCAGGTCGTAGACTTTGTCGAGCGTGTGGTTGCCCTGCGCGTCATTCTCGCTGTCGGCGTATTTCGCGGTCCAAGGCTCGCGGCTCAGTCTCTGGCCTTTGCCGTCGAGGGCGTAGAGTTCGGCGATCGCGGCCACGTCAGCGCCGCTCTGGGTGTTGAGGGCTTCGATGCAGAGGTATCTTCCTTTGGCCGGGGATGCGAACTTTACGGTCTGCCATCCGTTGCCGGGCTTGAAAGAGCCTGCTGCCACGGGGGTGTCGCTGTTGAGGTCAGGACGGTCGCCGGGATTATTGTGCAGATTGTTTTTCTCGAGGTTGAGATTGTCGAGCTTCGGCTCTTTGAGGCCTGCCACAGTGAGGGCCTTGGGGCCGGCGATGTCGAGCACCACCACCTCGTTGCGTCCCTTGTTGAGCCACGGGCCGGGCACATAGAGGGTCTGCTGCGGACCGATGCTCCAGATGCGTCCGAGAGGATGGCCGTTGACCCAAACCTGTCCTTTGCCCCAGGTAGAGAAGTCGAGGAAAGTATCGCCAGGCTTCTTCACATCGAAATATCCGCGGTAGTATCCGCGCTCTCCGGCCTTTGCCTGCGAGGAGCCTGCGGTGAAGGCTGCTTCGGCCACGGCGAAGTCATCGGGGATGAGGTCTATGGTCCAGTTCTTGAGGTCGTAGGTGACATCGTGGCCGTCAACGTTGGCGCTGATCTTCACGCTCTCGGTGATGCCTTTGAAATCCTTGATCGCGCGGCCGAAGTTGATGCGTCCCATGGCCTCGATGAGGATGGTGAGCTTGTCGCCGGCTTTGCAAGCGGGGATTGAGATTACTTTCTCGTTCTTTACGCGGTCGATCTTGCCGATGTACTTGCCGTTGATGAATACCTGGGCGTAGTCATGCGCGTCGTTGATGGCGAGCGTGGCTCCGGCCGGAATAGCGGGCAGGGTGGTGGTGTACTGCATCGATCCCCAGCCCATGTCGAGGGCTTCCATCGTCTGCACGTCGCGGCTCTCCACCGTCTTCTGCACGCCGGCCTGAAGCGGGGCGAACTCTGTGATCTCAAATTGCGGCACTGCTATGATGGGCTTGGCCTTGGGCACAGCAGGCAGTTTCTTGTCGCTGTATTTCTGCAGGGTCTCTCTGAGCAGATAGTATTTGGGCGTCACAGCGCCCCACTCGGTGATGGGGGCGTCATAGTCATATGATGTGACGTCGGGGGCGAATCCGGGGCTGTTGGCGCCTGCCCAGTGGCCGAATGATGTGCCGCCGTGGGTCATGTAGAGCGAGAAGCTGATGCCTTTGCTCAGCATCTCGTCGATGCCTGCCACCATGTCATCGGCCTTGCGGGTCTCATGGTTGGCTCCCCATTTGTCGAACCACCCGCTCCAGAATTCAGAGCACATCAGCGGCGAATTGGGGCGGAGTTCCTTAAGTTTCTTGAATTGATTGTCGATATTGGCTCCTGTGCCGAAGTTCATCGTCCACACGAGATCGTCGAGGCCGTTGTTGGTGAAATTGCTCGACCAGTCGCACTGGAACAGAGCCACTTTGTCAAATCCGGCTTCTTTCACGATATCGCGGATGGCCGACACGTAAGGCTTGTCGGTGCCGTAAGAGCCGTATTCGTTCTCTACCTGCACCATGATGATCGGGCCGCCGTTTTGTATGGTGAGCGGAGCGAGCTGTTTGCCCACTTCGTTCTCAAAAATCTTCACGCGCTCCATGAAGTAGGGGTCCTGTTCGCGCAGCTTGATGTCTTTTTTCTTGAGGAGCCACCATGGCAGGCCGCCCATTTCCCACTCGGCGCATACGTAGGGGCCGGGGCGCACGATCACGTACATGCCGTGCTTCTGTGCCAGGCGGCAGAATTCGGCTATGTCATTGTTGCCGGTGAAGTCGAATTCGCCTTCTTTTGGCTCGTGTATGTTCCAGAATACGTAGAGGCAGAGTGTGTTCATGCCCAGCGCCTTGCACATTTCAATGCGGTGCTCCCAGTATTCTTTGGGTATGCGCGGGTAGTGCACTTCGGCTGCTTTTACCACGAATGGCTCGTCGTTGAGCAGGAATGTCTTGTCGCCGGCTACGAATGTGCCCGGCTTGTCGGCGGCAGCGGATGCTGATGATGCTGTCATCAGCGCCGCCAGGGTTATTGAAAGTAGTTTTTTCATTTGCTTTCGATGGGATGGGTTTCGTTGAGTGGTCGTTTCGTTGAGTGGTCGTTCCAAGGAACGACCTTACAGGGGGCACAGGGCTTAGTTTAGTTGAGTGGTCGTTCCAAGGAACGACCGTACATGGCTATAGGGTGGGGGTTACGGGTTTGATGGTGCCGTCGGGGTTGAATTCCATACGGTCGATGCAGGTCTGGCGGTGGTAGCCTGGGCCGTCGTTGAGGTGGTTTTTGTTGATGCGATGGTAAACGATGTACCATTCGTCCTTGCCGGGCACCTTCACCACTGAATTGTGGGCGGGGCCGTATATTTCCTTGGCGGGATCCTGTATCAGCACTATGGGGTCCTTGGCCACAGTGATGGGGCCGAGGGGAGATTTGGAGGTGCCGTAGGCCACGTGGTAGTTGGGCGAGCCGGTGTCGTCGACTGACCACATGAAGTAGTAGAGGCCGTCGCGGTAGAATACGTAGGGGGCCTCGCGGTATTGGTAGTCCTTGAGCGATCCGCCCTTGGGAGTGAGCACCGTTATGGTCTTTTTCTTCACTTCGGTCATGTTGGGCTTGAGCTCGGCTCCGGCCATGTATCCGTTGCCCCAGTAGATGTAGGGCTTGTCAGAGATGGGGTCGATGAATACGTCTACGTCGATCTGCTGTCCGCGCCCTGTGGGGCTCTCGCTTATGATTGAGTGTCCGAGGTCGACAAACGGACCCACGGGCGAGTCGGCCACAGCCACGCCTATCTCCTTTGCCTCTTTGCCCACGGGCTTGGCGCTGTAGTAGAGGAAGTATTTGTTCTTGTTGCCGATAAGGCGCCTCTCTGCGGCAGGCGCCCAGAGGTTGCCATCGGCCCAAGCCACCTGGTCGGTGCTCACGTCGAGGCATACGCCCTCATCGGTCCAGTGCTTGAGGTCGGGCGATGAGAATACGCTGTATTTCACGCCTCCCCAGTGGGGCACTCCGTCGGTGGTGGAGTAGATGTAGTATTTTTCCGAGATGGGATCCCA
>CANNVE010000047.1 GCA_947525975.1 uncultured Muribaculaceae bacterium
CCCAATCCTCCAAATTTTTCGGCCGCTTTTTTCTGAAAAATTTTCATTGTTTCCGTTATAACATTGATATACTGACATTTAATTTTTAAGCCTTTTTCGGGATTTCTGACCACCATTCCGGGTCATGGTCTCCTGATGGGCAAAATGAGCAGGATTATGCCTGCCGCACAATGCCTGAAAACATATGGCATCTGTGTGTTTTTTTTGCAAACTCCACAAATATTCCATATAAAAAGGCAAAGGCTCCCTGCAGGGAGCCTTTGTACGAATCCTATTATATAGGGTATTTTCTGATTTATTTTTTCGACGCCTCTTCCTGGGTCTGAATCTTATTCACCTTCACTTTATATATCACAAGCTGATTAGGGCCGAGACCATAACGCTGATTCTTGTTGGTGCCGAAAGCAAGCTTGCCGGGAATGTAGAAGACAGCCTCGCCGCCTTCGCCGAGCATGGCGATGCCCTGCTGCAGACCCTCATTGCGCAGGCGAAGGGGCACCGGACGGGCGCTTACCGCATCGGCCCTGTCAAATTCATCGCCGTAGGTGGTGGTAGCCGTGTACTCCACCTCGACCAGGTCATCGGCATTAGCCCTCTTTTCAGATCCGGGGTTGAGAATCTGGTAAGCGAGGCCGGAAGCGGCCACCTTGACCTCGGGATTAGCTCCGGCCACCGAATCGATGTATTCCTGGCCAAGCTTGATATTGGCCTTACTGCGCTCAGATGCCTCGATTTTGTAATCTTCATAGACCGACATGGCCTCGCGGAACTGCGAGTTGATACGCGAATTTGCGGTATTGGTGAATGCGCGCTCCTCCATAGACACGCTGTCTTGCATGACAGCCTTCTTAAACTGGTTGAAGAACGCCTCGCGATCAACGCTTATTCCTGCATCTTTCCAATATTTGAGAGTGGAATTGATGTTATCGCCTATGCGCATGCCAAAGGCGAAGGATGTGGAGGTATCGGCATCGATAGCGTACTTCACGCCTTTAAGAAATTCCTCCTTAGAGAATGTGGAATCGGCCTCAATTGCATTCTTGAGCATGTTTCCGATCTCCCAGCCGCCCACCTGCGCGGTAGACATCACAAGCGTGTCGGCCTGCTCTGACGAGAAAAGAGAGTCAAGGCCATTTTCTACGGTGGTACGGCCTCCTCCACCGCAAGAGGCCATCGAGAGGCCCACTATCAGCGCTGCGGCACCAATGATTTTTTTCATATTGATTATTATTGTGTTGAATGATACCATCTATAATTGAGCGCAAAATTACAAAAGATTATCGTATTTGCGGTTTTATGCGAGATAAAAAACGCAAAAATCTAATCACACATGCACACACGTACATTATTATATAGCAAAATTATATAGCAAAGGCGGACCTCCCTACGTAGGGGTGCCCGCCTCTATGATCATGCCGTGGCACACAGCGCCACTCACGGAATTGAGATCAGCTCGACATCAAAAATCAAATCCTGGTCAGGACCAATGATGCCGCCTGCTCCGCGAGAGCCATAGGCCAGATTTGACGGAATGTAGAATTGATACTTTGAGCCCACGGGCATAAGCTGCACACCCTCAGTCCAGCCGGGTATAACAGCCTTGAGCGGGAACTGGGCAGGCTCGCCGCGCAGATAGCTTGAGTCGAACACCTCGCCATTGGGCAGACGGCCCTCATAGTGCACTGTGACCATGTCGTCGGCCGTGGGCTTGGGGCCGTCGGCATCGCGTATCACCTTGTATTTCAATCCGGATGGTGTGGTGGTGTAGTCTTCGTCAACCGCTGCGGCCACAGCCTCTTCCTGGGCGGCAGGCTGCTGCTCTTCAGCGGCCTGCGCAGCCTTGTCTTTGCTTGAGCATGACGCGAGAGCGAGAACAGCGGCCATCGCGCCCATGATTATTGATTTCTTCATAAATCTATATCTTGATGAAGCGTATGTCACTTATTGATCTTGATGAGCTCCACCTCAAATATGAGGGTCTGGTTGGGGCCGATCATCGGGCCGGCGCCGTTGGGGCCATAAGCGAGGTTAGAGGGAATGAAGAGATTCCACTTCGCGCCCTCCGACATCAGCTGCAGCGCCTCTACCCAGCCGGGGATCACCTGGCTCACGCCAAAGGTGGCGGGCTCGCCGCGCTCCACGCTTGAGTCGAACACAGTGCCGTCGATCAGGCGACCCTCGTAATGCACGGTCACAGAGTCGGTGGCGGTGGGATGCACGCCATTGCCCTCCTTGATCACTTCGTACTGCAGCCCCGAGGGAGTCGTCTTCACCTCGGCGCGCTGGCCGTTCTTCTCAAGATACTCCTTGCCGGCCTTCTCGTTGAGCTCTCCCATGGCCTTTGCTTCCTGCTCCTGGCGGGCCTGCATGGCCATGAAAAATTTTTCGATTTCGGCCTTAGCCTCCTGATATGTCATCTTGGGGTCAGCGCCGTAGAACACGGCTGCCACGCCGTCGGCGAAGTCCTGCACGTTGATTTCCTTGATTCCGGAGTTACGGAAATTGTTGCCCATGCTTAAGCCAAGGGCATAACTGAGCTTGTCAAAATTTGATTCTGCCATTATTGTGATATTTTAATCTATGTATAAACGCGTTGGGATGACACAAAGTTTGCAGCCGCCTCATTTGACGAGAATGTTCCATGCCGCCCATAGCAGGCCGAACACCAAAGCCAGCACGCCTGCGGCAATGGCCGAAGTGATGGCCACGTTGCGCCATGTGCCCTTGCCTACGAGTATGGCTCCGGCCACCGCCCCCACAAGGCCCGCGACAGCCGAATAGAAAGAGACATATTCGTTGTATACCATCGCCACCCAGGCCACAACAGTGATAATGACGGCGAAAATCACAAGGGCCACCCATGCCTTGCGCGATTTCGCACTATCCGCGGCCTCAGGAGCCTGCTCGCCCTGGGCTGATGATTCGATCTGCGCTGTGTCGGGATTTTCTTTGATATCCATCGGGTGTAAGAGTGAATGTTGTTTATGCAAATTTAACCATTATTTTATAAATGGTAAACATTTTACCTCCGAAAAAGATTATAGATAAAGACTTTTTTTTGGTTTTAATAATTAAAAGCGCTAATTTAGCGGATATAAGTGAATTTTCGAGTTACAGACCAAACATGGACGAATCACAGAACAAACACCGATACTGCGTGATCATGTGCGGAGGCGTAGGCAGCCGTTTCTGGCCCTACAGCCGCGAGACACGCCCCAAGCAATTCATCGACTTTCTCGGCACCGGACGCTCGCTCCTGCAGATGAGCTATGACCGCATCCTCCCGATCGTGCCAAAAGAGAATGTGCTGGTTGTGACCAACGCCCTATACGCCGATCTCATAAAGCAACAGCTGCCCGACCTCAGCGACAGCCAGATACTCCTGGAGCCCGCCCGCCGCAACACCGCCCCGTGCATCGCATGGGCAGCCCACCACATCCACGCCATAGACCCGAAGGCCAGCATGGTGGTCACGCCCAGCGACCACCTGATCATGCGCGAGCGCGAGTTTGAAAAGGCCATTGCCCACGGATTTGAATTCGTCGAGGGCGGCAACCGCCTCCTCACCCTCGGCATCAAGCCTTCGCGCCCCGAGACCGGATACGGATACATACAAGTGGGAAAGCCCGCCGCCGACAGCATCATGAGCGTCAAGACCTTCACCGAAAAGCCCGATCTGGAGCTGGCCAAGGTGTTTGTTGACTCCGGCGAATTCTTCTGGAACGCCGGAATCTTCCTCTGGAGCACACAGACCATCATCGACAGCGTGCGCGCCCTCGCCCCCGACCTCGCCAAGGTATTCGACGCCGGAGAGGAATACTACAACACGCCGCAGGAGTCAGACTTCATCCAGCGCAACTTCCCCGGATGCCCCAACATCAGCATCGACTACGCCATCATGGAGAAGAGCAAGGACGTATACGTCGAATGCGTAGACCTCGGATGGAACGACCTCGGCACTTGGAGCGCCCTCTTTGACAATTCGCCCAAGAACCGCGACGGAAACGTCACCCAGCAATGCAACGTGCTGGCCTACAACACATCCGGCACCATATTCGCCGTAAACGGCGAAAAGCTCATCGTGACCGAAGGCCTGAAAGACTACATCGTGGCCGATGCCGGCGACGTGCTCCTGATTTGCCCCAAAAGCAAAGAGCAAAGCATCAAGCAGATGGTCAACGACACAAAACTCAACTTCGGAGACAAATACCTCTGAACCCCACACAGCATCACTGACAACACAAATCCCGGACCTATGCCGCAATAGGCCCGGGATTTCCGTAATAAATAGGCGCCGGCAACACGGAAAAGAGCCGATTCCAATAAATTCCCAGCTTGGCTACCTCGTGCCGCCGTCCGTCAGTCTTTGTCGGCGAAGAAGAGGGGGATGTTGGCCAGGAAGAGGTCGGGGGCGTCGAGGGCGGGGCGCTTGGCTATAAGCTCGCTGAGCTTGATGTCGCCGATGATGTAGTTGCTTTCGTCGGAGACGAACTGCTCATAGATGTGGCTGAACCGCAGCACATGGGGCACGTTGGTGGTGGTGTAGCGCACATAGACGCGCAGGGTGACGTCGGTGGTATATTCCGGGAGGGTGAGATAGGCCATCTTCTTGTATCCATAACGGTAATTGTGCTGCCGGGCCATAATGTCGCTCAGCAGCGACGAAGCTGTGGGCAGACTGCCCGCCCCCTTGCCAAACATGAATTGACGGTCATAGCATTCGCCGCGTATGACCACTCCGTTGTATTCGTCGTCGACGCTGTAGATATATTTCGACGGCCCTACGAATTCAGGCATCACAAACATCGTGAACCGATCCTCGCCTATCTTCACCACCTGGGCTACGAGCTTGATCTTCACCCTCTTTTCGCGCGCATAGCGTATGTCGCTGTCGTGGATGTGCGATATGCCGTAGGTGAAGACATCCTTGGGGCTGACGTATACCCCAAGGGCATGCACCGTGATGATCACCAGCTTGAAAAGCGAGTCATATCCCTCTATGTCGAAACTCGGATCGCTCTCCGCGAATCCGAGCTCCTGCGCCCGCCGCAGGGCGTCAGCGTAGTTCTCGCCGTGGTCAAACACGCGCGAAAGGATGAAATTGCTCGACCCGTTGAGTATGCCCTTCACCTCAAGCAGCAGGTCGTTGTCATAGTATTCCTCAAGATTGCGTATCACGGGGATCGAGCCGCATGACGACGCATCATACAGCAACGCCGTGTCGTGGCGGCGCTGCAGCTCTATCAGCTCGGGCAGGTGGGCAGCGAGCATGGCCTTGTTGCCCGACACCACCGGTATTCCGCGCTCCAGGGCGGCCTTCACGATCCCGAAAGCCGGCTCAGCCTTGTCTATGACCTCCACTATGAGGTCGATCTCGGGATTCTCGAGAATGTCGGCCGGGCGGTCGGTGAACAGGGCCTTGTCTACGTCTCCCGGGCGCGGCTTCGATATGTCGCGCACGCATATTCCCACAATCTCGGCATGGGCATTCTTCGACTTGCGGAGCACTTCATATATGCCCTTGCCCACTGTGCCGAAACCGAAAAGACCTATCTTTATCTTGGAGCGCTGACTATCCATAATATCTCTGAAATTTAATTAAATTTTAGCGAAAACTGATTAATAAGATTAAAAACAAAACACTCTCACACGAATGTTGATTTAATTTATCACAAAGTTAGTTATTTTTCCATTAAGACCAATGATATATCATGGTTTTTCACTACATTTGCCAATGTTAATTTAATAATTAAACAATAACCAAAACTAACACCACGGATGTCACACACCATGAAAGCATTCAACGACGCAGACTTCCTGCTGCAGACCCCCACGGCCCAGCGCCTGTATCACGAATATGCCGAGCATCAGCCCATCATAGACTATCATTGCCACCTCAATCCCGAGTACGTAGCCTCTGACCACAAGTTTGAGAATCTCTCGCGGATATGGCTCGAAGGCGACCACTACAAGTGGCGCGCCATGCGCACCAACGGTGTCGACGAGCGGTTCATCACCGGAAAGGACACCACCGATTGGGAGAAATTTGAAAAATGGGCGCAGACCGTGCCCTACACCATGCGCAATCCGCTCTATCACTGGACACACCTTGAGCTGAAGACCGCATTCGGCGTAGACAAGCTGCTCTCTCCTGCCACAGCCCGAGAGATATATGACACCTGCTCGGACATGCTCCAGACTCCCGAGCGGACGGCCCGCGGACTGATGAAGCATTACAACGTGGAGGTGGTGTGCACCACCGACGACCCAGCCGACAGCCTGGAGCATCACCTGAAGGTGGCCGCCGAGCCGTTCGGCACAAAGATGCTGCCCACATGGCGTCCCGACAAGGCTATGGCCGTGGAGAATCCCGCGCAGTACAAAGCCTATATCGAGACTCTCGGCCGAGCCGCCGGAATCGAGATCAACACCCTCCCCGACCTGCTCGAGGCCCTGCGCCGCAGGCATGCGCATTTCGCCGCTGCCGGATGCCGCCTGAGCGACCACGGCCTGGAGGAATTCTACGCCGAGGACTACACCGACGCCCAGGCCGAGGCTCTGTTCGCTAAGGTGATGTCAGGCGAGGCCCTCACCGATCAGGAGATCCGCGTGCTGAAGACAGCCCTGCTGGTGGAGCTGGCCATAATGGACCACGATGCAGGATGGACCCAGCAATTCCACTACGGAGCCATCCGCAACAACAACAGCCGCATGATGAGCCTGCTCGGCCCCGACACCGGTTTTGACAGCATCGGAGACCTCAACGTGGCCCGGAAGATGTCGAAATTCCTCGACACGCTCGCCTCAAAAGACAAACTCGCGAAGACCATCATCTACAACCTCAATCCGCGCGACAACGAACTCGTGGCCACGATGATCGGCAACTTCCAGGATGGACGCTACGGATACGGCAAGATACAATTCGGATCAGGATGGTGGTTCCTCGATCAGAAAGACGGCATGGAGAAGCAGATGAATTCCCTCTCGGCCCTGGGCCTGCTCAGCCGATTCGTGGGCATGCTCACCGACTCCCGCTCATTCCTCTCCTACCCCCGCCACGAATATTTCCGCCGCACACTCTGCAACCTCATAGGAAACGACGTTGAAAACGGCCTCCTTCCTGCTTCGGAGCTCGACTTCATCGGTCGGGAGATCGTGGCCAAGGTCAGCTACGGCAACGCCAAGGATTATTTCAAATTCTAAATAGACTCACTCATCCCAGCCTCAAGACAAAAAAATGACTTCTACCGACTTGCGTCAAGCCAAGATGACCAATTTCCGCTGGACGATCTGCGTCCTGCTATTCCTCGCCACGGCGGTCAACTACATGGACCGCCAGGTGCTCTCGCTCACATGGAAGGAATTCATATCGCCTGAATTCCACTGGACCGATGCCGGATACGGCAAGATCACCGCCATGTTCTCGATAGTCTACGCCATCGCCAACCTGCTCGCCGGACGCATCATCGACTGGATGGGCACCAAGAAAGGATACCTCATATCGATCGGCGTGTGGTCGGTGGGAGCCTGCCTACACGCAGCCTGCGGAGTGGGCACCGAATGGTGGGTGTCTAAATTCGACGGCATCGACATCCACTCGGCCCGCGACATGGTCAACGCCACTGGCGTGGCGGCATCTACCATAGCCATGGTCTCTGTCTACTTCTTCATAGCCGCCCGCACTATCCTGGCCATTGGCGAAGCCGGCAACTTCCCCGCAGCCATAAAAGTGACCGCCGAATACTTCCCCAAGCGCGACCGCGCATACGCCACATCGATCTTCAACGCCGGCTCGGCTGTGGGCGCGCTGATAGCCCCCTTCACCATCGGACCGCTCGCATCCTACTTCAAAAGCATAGGCTGGGGCAATGGCTGGGAGATGGCATTCATCGTCATCGGCGCCCTGGGCTTCGTGTGGATGGGATTCTGGGTGTTCATGTACAAAAAGCCCGCGCAGAATCCGCGCGTCAACAAGGCCGAGCTCGCATACATAGAGCAGGACAACGTCACCCCCGACGAATCGACCCGCAAAAAAGCCGAGATCGAAGACTCGAAGGAAAAGTCGATTCCTTTCCTGCGCTGCTTCCTCTATCCGCAGACATGGGCCGTATTCTTCGGCAAATTCCTCACCGACGGAGTGTGGTGGTTCTTCCTCTTCTGGACCCCGGCCTACATCACCGACGTTTTCCACCTCTCCACATCGCGCGGCGAAGGCATGCTCATGATCTTCGTGCTCTACCTGATAACAATGCTTTCGATCTACGGCGGCAAGCTCCCCTCTATCTTCATCGACCGCGACGCTCGCAAAGGCATCAACATCAATCCTTACGCGGCCCGCATGCGCGCCATGCTCATATTCGCGGTCTTCCCCCTGCTTGCCCTATTCGCCCAGCCCTTGGCCGGAGTCTCGCCCTGGATCCCGATTGTCATAATCGGAATATGCGGCGCCGCCCATCAGTCATGGTCGGCCAATATCTACACCGTGGCCGGTGACATGTTCCCCAAGAGCACCATCGGCACCATCATCGGCATCGGCGGCATGGCAGGCGGCGTGGCCTCGTTCATGATCAATTACGCCTCAGGCATGCTTTTCGACTATGCGGCCGAGACCCAGATGTCATTCATGGGCTTCGTGGGCAAGCCCGCCGGATACTTCATCGTATTCTGCTACTGCGGCGTGGCCTACCTGCTGGGCTGGTGCATCATGAAGCTCCTCGTGCCCCGCTACAAGATCATCAACTACGGCGCAGACGGCCAGATCACAAGATAACATCGCTCCTCCAATATTATAAAAACAGGCTGCCTAAACCTTGTCAGGCAGCCTGTTTTCGTCATTTCCTCTCATACTTGAAATAAAGCACATATATGGTGATGGCGCCCAAAGCCACGAGCGGCACGCCCGAAAGAGGCACATACCGGTATCCGAGGCCCGAATCTATCACCATGGCGCCGATCTGGGCGGCTATCGCGTTGCCGGCATTGTAGGCTATCTGTATGCACGCCCCGCCAAGCAGCTCGCCGCCCTTGGAATATCCCACTATCGACGATTGAAGCGGGCTGCTTGAGCCAAACAGCACTGCCGTGCCGCACATCATCAGAGCCACCGCCGCCCACTTGATGTCGAAGCAGAAGAATATCAGCACCAGCACCACCACGCCGAAGAGCATGACATTGCCGGCCACAGCCGACGGCTTGAACCTGTCGCAAAGCCGACCCGACACAAGATTGCCGACGAACATGCCGCCGCCGGCCACAATCATCAGCCATGACAGCGCCTCCACCGGAAAGCCGGCCACGCGGGTGAGCTGCGGGTCGATGTAGCTGTACCAGCAATAGACGCCCGTCTGCGAGAATATCACGCCCCCGAATATAAGCCATGGAGGCAACGTGCGCAGGAAGCGAAACTGATTCTTGAATCCATGGTCGGGCAGCGCGCCAAGCGCCGGAATCCATTTATGCGCGAAGATGAAAGTCAGCACTCCGGCAACAGAGACTATAGCGAAGGCGTAGCGCCACGACAGATTGTTGGTGATGAATGTGCCCAAGGGCACGCCCACCAGCGTGGCCACTGTCATCCCGGCTATCATGTAAGACACAGCCGACACCTCATGCCCCGGCCTGGCCAACTTGCGCGCCACTATGGCCCCCACGCCGAAGAAAGCCCCGTGGGGCAAGCCCGACAGAAAGCGCGACCCAAGCATCACCCAGTAGTCAGGCGAGCAGGCCGTCAGGGCATTGCCCACGGCTATCAACGCCGCAAGCAGCATCACCAGGCGCTTAAGCGGCATGCGCCTGAAAAGGAGCATAAGCACAGCCCCGACGCACACGCCCGACGCATAAGCCGTGATGAAGTCGCCGGCCTTGGCCACGCTCACGCCCATATCGGTGGCAAGCGTCACAAGGATGCCCATTATCAGAAATTCCGTAAGCCCCAGGGCAAACGTGCCCATCGACAGGGCAAAAATCCCTCTGTTCATGATCTCTCTAAATATTCATTACTATCATATAACAAAAAAATCCCGCAAAGTTACACAAATTATCGCAACGGAGATATCATTGCCGACCCTTTTTTGACTATGAGCCGACCGACTCGCGATCGAACAGATTCCGCCCACAGATTGTTTCTTTCTTTATACGTTTCTATCATTAATGGATCTTTCCTAAACACAGACCACCATGGACGCAAACCAATCCGCCCAATCCCATGCCTCCCACCGCGTCACGTTGGCGGCATTGCTCGTCACCATCGGCATCGTTTTCGGCGACATAGGCACATCGCCCCTCTACGTCATGAAGGCCGTGATGGGCGCTGCCCCCTCGGGAAGCCTCGACCAATACGTCATCGGAGCCGTATCAGCCGTCATTTGGACCCTCACGCTCCAGACCACCGTAAAATACGTGCTCATAGCCTTGCGGGCCGACAATAAAGGCGAGGGAGGCATCCTCGCCCTGTATTCTCTCGTGAAAGGGCTGAAGCGGCATTGGATATTCATCCTCGCCGCAATAGGCGCGAGCGCACTGATAGCCGACGGCGTGATCACACCGGCCATGACCGTCACCTCGGCCATCGAAGGGCTCCGGGATCTCAGTCCCTCGGCGCCCATCATCCCGATCGTGCTGATAATAATCACCGCCATATTCTTTGTGCAGAGATTCGGCACAAATGTCATAGGCCGGATGTTCGGCCCTTTCATGCTGCTGTGGTTCCTCATGCTCGGCGTGCTTGGCTTCTCGCGCATAGCCGATTATCTGCCCATACTCTACGCTTTCAACCCGGTCTTTGCCGTGAGGCTTTTGGCAAGTTCGCCGCAGTGGTTCCTCATCCTCGGCGCTGTATTTCTATGCACCACCGGAGCCGAAGCCCTGTACTCCGACCTCGGCCACTGCGGACGCAAAAACATCACATACAGCTGGCTTTTCGTAAAAGCCATGCTCATCATCAACTATCTCGGCCAGGGAGCATGGATCATAAGCCATGTCGATGCGGCGGCCGGCGCCAACCCCTTCTACGCAATCATGCCGCAATGGTTCCTGCCCTACGGCATCATCATCAGCACCGGGGCCGCCATCATAGCCAGCCAGGCCCTGCTGAGCGGATCATTCACCATATTCAGCGAGGCCATGAGCCTCGACTTCTGGCCAAGGCTCCGCATCAAGTATCCGTCATCTCTCAAAGGCCAGCTTTATGTGCCGCTGATCAATCTGTTTCTCTACATCGGATGCGTGATCACCGTACTCCTCTTCCGCAATTCAAGCCACATGGAGGCAGCCTACGGCCTGGCCATCACCGTCACCATGCTCATGACCACGCTGCTCATGGCCATCTATCTGAGGCACAAGGGCGTCAGCCTGTGGCTCACCGCGCTGTTCGCCACAGTGTTCATACTGATCGAATCCGCATTTTTCACGGCCAATATGTTCAAATTCGCCCACGGAGGTTGGTTCACCGTGCTTATTGCCGGCATAGTGTGCGCTGTGATGATAGTGTGGCGACAGGCCACCGTCATGCGCTCGCGATACATCGAATACCGCGACATCCACGAATACACAGGCATCATTTCCGACATCCGGACCGACACCTGCATACCCAAATATGCTTCCAACTTGGTGTATCTTAGCCGCTCTGACGACCCTACGCAGGTGGAGAGCAAACTCCTCTACTCGATCATCAACAAGCAGCCCAAGCGAGCCGACCGGTATTGGATCTTGCGGGTGGAATTCACCGACTCGCCAGACACGCTCGAATACGAGCGCGACATCATCGTGCCGGGCGTGCTCACCAGCCTCAAGTTCAGGCTCGGATTCAAGGTGTCCCCGCAACTGAGCGTGTATTTCCGTCAGGCCGTGGAGGATATGGTGGCCGACGGCCTGCTCGATCTGCGCAGCTCCTATCCGTCACTGCGCTGCAGAGACATAGCCGGCGACTTCCGCTTCATCATCATCCACCGCGTGTTCTCGCCATCGAGCATCTGCCGCCCGCGCGAGCGCATGCTGATGGAGACCCACGCCCTGATACGCCGCATGGAGCTCGGCGCCGGCAAGGCCTTTGGCCTCGACACAAGCTCGCTCCATATAGAGATTGTGCCGCTGATCATCAACACCAACACCCCCAGACGCATACGCCGGGTAGATATCAGCACGAAGGATAGTAAGTGCCGCTGAATACGGTCACCGCGGGGCCGGTCATGAGTATGTGGCCAGTCTCCTTGTCTGCATCGATGCTGAGGTTGCCGCCGATCAGCCTCACTGTCAACGGCCATTTGGCCCTGCCCGTAGACACGGCTGCGGCCGCAGCCG
>CANNVE010000048.1 GCA_947525975.1 uncultured Muribaculaceae bacterium
GCCCCCCCCCCATACCGCATGCTCCCGGCTCCGACTTCAGAGGCCGGGCATTTTTTTTTGCTTGGCCGGCGATTATGGCGGCAAACGCGAATTAGAGGGAAGGTTTTTGAAAAAAAATTAGTACCTTTGCGGAATATAGTCAGAATCACAAGAATTACATAGATATGTCGATAGATAGCATCATCTCGCAGGCTGTGGCTAAGGCCGTGGCCGAGCTCTACGGAGCTGACACCAAGCCCGAGGCGATCGTGCCTCAGGCCACAAGAAAGGAATTCGAGGGCAATCTCACAGTGGTGGTTTTCCCCTGGGTGAAGATGGCCAGCAAGGCGCCCGACGCGGTGGCCGCCGAGATAGGGCAGTGGCTCGTTGACAATGAGCCTGCCGTGAAGGCCTACAATGCCGTGAAGGGATTTCTCAACCTCGTGATCGAGCCCACCTACTGGAACGGCGTGCTCGCCCACGTGCTTGACACCCCGGCCTACGGCACCGTGGAGCCTACCGACCAAAGCCCCCTGGTGATGGTGGAATACTCATCGCCCAATACCAACAAGCCCCTGCACCTGGGCCACGTGCGCAACAACTTGCTGGGCAACAGCCTTTGCCGCATACTCACTGCTTGCGGCAACCGCGTGGTGCGCACCAACATCGTCAACGACCGCGGCATACACATCTGCAAGTCGATGCTCGCATGGCAGAAGTGGGGCAACGGCGAGACTCCCGAATCGTCGGGCAAGAAGGGCGACCATCTGATCGGCGACTACTACGTGCTCTTCGACAAGAAATACAAGGAGCAGGTGAAGGAGCTCATGGACGACGGCATGGCCGAGGAAGAGGCCAAGAACGCCGCTCCGCTGATGCAGGAGGCCCGCCGCATGCTTGTGAAGTGGGAGGCAAAAGATCCCGAGGTGCGCGGCCTGTGGGCCATGATGAACGGATGGGTCTACGCCGGCTTCGACCAGACCTACAAGCGCATGGGCGTAGGATTCGACAAGATATACTACGAGTCAGACACTTACCTCGAAGGTAAGGAGAAGGTGCTCGAAGGCCTGGAAAAGGGCATAATGTACCGCAAGGAAGATGGCTCGGTGTGGGCCGACCTCACCGCCGACGGCCTCGACCACAAGTTGCTGCTGCGCAGCGACGGCACCTCTGTCTACATGACCCAGGACATCGGCACAGCCAAGCTGCGCTACCGCGACTATCCCATCGACAAGATGGTCTACGTGGTGGGCAATGAGCAGAACTACCACTTCCAGGTGCTCTCGCTCCTGCTCGACAAGCTCGGATTCAAGTGGGGCAAGGACCTTGTGCACTTCTCATACGGCATGGTCGAGCTCCCCGAGGGCAAGATGAAGAGCCGCGAGGGCACGGTGGTCGATGCCGATGACCTCATGGAGGAGATGGTGGCCACGGCCAAGCAGGTATCGGCCGAGCTCGGCAAACTCGACGGCCTTACGCCCGCAGAGATCGATGCCATCACCGAGATGGTGGGCCTCGGCGCGCTGAAATACTTCCTGCTGAAGGTTGACCCCCGCAAGAACATGACATTCAATCCCAAGGAGTCGATCGACTTCAACGGAAACACAGGCCCCTTCATCCAATACACCTACGCCCGCATCCGCTCGGTGCTTCGCCGCGCCGCAGAAGCCGGCATGGCCGTGTCCGACTACTCGGCAGCCGTGCCAAACGACAAGGAGATAGCCCTGATACAGAAGCTGGCCGATTTCCCGCAGACCGTGGCCGAGGCCGGGCGCAGCTTCTCGCCGGCTCTTATAGCCAACTACGTGTATGACCTGGTGAAGACCTTCAACCAATTCTATCACGATTACACCATCCTCGGCGAGGAGGATCAGGCCGTGCGCAGCCTGCGCCTGGCGCTTAGCGAGGCCACCGCGCGCGTGATAGCCACCGCCACAGGCCTGCTCGGCATAAGTGTGCCCGAACGCATGTGATGATTAAACTTTTCTTGCCGGCGATTGTCATAATATTACCGGCAAGAAAATCAAATAACCAAAAATAATTGAAACAATGAGTCAATACCCAAATTTCAACGACCGCAACCGTCAGGGCGGTCGCGGGGAGTATCCGCCCATGTACAATCCGCAGGCAGGCTCTCAGCAGGCCTATAACGCATATGCCCAGTCGCTGTCTGTAGAAGACAAGGTGGCCAAGGCCATGAAGAATGTATATCTGCTCATGTGCCTGGCCCTTGTGGTGTCGGGCATCACGGCCTACCTGTGCGCCTCGACCCCGGCTTTCATCCACACCCTGGCCACCAGCAGCGGCCTGATGTGGGGGCTGATCATAGCCGAGTTTGTGCTCGTCTTCGCCATCTCGGGCGCCATCAACCGCATGAGCACCGGCGTGGCCATGGCCCTCTTCGGAGCGTTCTCGATCGTCAACGGCATGATGCTGTCGTCGATATTCATCGTCTACACCATGTCGTCGATAGCCAAGACATTCTTCATCACCGCCGGCACATTCGGCGCCATGAGCATCTACGGATACACCACCAACCAGGACCTGGCCAAGGTGGGCAACATCTTGATGATGGCGCTGATAGGCCTGATCATCGCCTCGCTCGTCAACATCTTCCTGCACAGCTCCACGCTCGACTGGATCGTGTCGATAGCCGGAGTGCTGATCTTCATCGGCCTCACCGCCTGGGACACCCAGGCCATCAAGCGCATGGCCGCCTACACGCCCGACAATCATCTGGGCAAGCTGGCTGTGATCGGCGCTCTCAACCTCTACCTCGACTTCATCAATCTCTTCCTCTACCTGCTCCGATTCTTCGGAAATTCAAGGGATTGACCGGAGCCGGCCTCCGCATAGGGGCAAACGCATTGAAATCACCCGTTTTGGATCTCCAAAACGGGTGATTTAGCAAAATTACGCGCAAATATTTTGTGATGTGGCGGAAAATCACTACCTTTGCGTGATTTTTCAACTCTCCGAAGCACAATGGGTAAGTTTACAGAATACAACGTGTCGCTTAAGGGGCTGAGTGATGGTGTCCATCAGCAGACATTCAAACTCGGCCGCACTTTCTTCGCCAACATGGAGAATGAAGACATACGCGACGCCGACGTTGAGGTGACCTTGACGATCAGGGTGGCCGGCGGTCATTATGATCTGGAATTCGTGTGCAAAGGCGAGGTGGTCACCCTGTGCGACCGCTGCCTCGACGACCTGCATCTGCCCATCGACGCTTCGTACAGCATCATGGTGGAATACGGCGACGGATACAATGACGACAGCGACACGCTGCTCATAATCCCCAAGACCGAAAACTCGCTCAATGTGGCCTACATGATCTACGACACCGTGGCCCTGGCCATCCCCGTGAAGCATGTGCACCCCATGGGCAAATGCAACCGCCAGATGAGCGCCCTGCTGCGCAAGCACCGCGCAAAGGCCACCGGTGAGGACGCCGCGCTCGAGGAAGAGCTGATAGATCAGATCGACCAGATCGACGACGCGCCCACCGACCCGCGATGGGACGCTCTCAAAGGCCTCGGCTCGCAAGACAACGACTGAATCCGCTCAAAAATAAAATCGCATCTACGAAAAATATAATATAAAAAACATAAAGAATCATGGCACATCCTAAACGCAAACAATCGAAGACACGTACGGCAAAGCGCCGCACCCACGACAAAGCTGTCATGCCCACACTCGCCATCTGCCCCAACTGCGGCGCTTGGCACGTTTATCATACAGTATGCGGTGAATGCGGTTTCTACCGCGGACGCATTGCTATCGAAAAGGCTGAAGCTTGATAGACATGCTGCACGCAAAAATCACAGGCATCGCTTCCTATGTGCCTGAGGGCATCCTCGACAACGAAATGCTGTCGAAGATCGTCGACACCAACGACGAGTGGATAACCTCACGCGTAGGCATCAAGCAGCGCCATATCCTCGAAGACCCTGAGAAGGGATCATCCTTCATGGGCATTCAGGCTGTGGAGCGTCTGCTGCAGAGCACCGGTGTCAAGCCCGAGGAGATAGATCTCGTGATCTGCGCTACGTCAAATCCCGACTACCGCTTCCCCTCGACAGGCTCAATCATCGTGCACAACTGCGGCCTGACCAACGCATACGCATACGATGTGGAGGCTGCCTGCGCAGGTTTTATCGTATGTCTGCAGGAGGCCAACGCCTATGTGCGCTCGGGCCTCTATAAGAAAGTGATCGTTGTCGCTGCCGAGAAGATGTCGTCAATGACCAACTATAAGGACCGCTCTACCTGCCCGCTTTTCGGCGATGCAGCCGCAGCAGTCCTCGTAGAGCCCACCGAAGAGGAAGGCGTAGGCATCATCGACGGCGTATTCCACATCGACGGCACCGGCATGCCCCACCTGCTCATGAAAGCAGGCGGATCAGCGCGTCCCGCGTCGCACGAGACGGTCGACAACGACGAGCATTACGTATACCAGGAGGGCAGGGCCGTCTACAAGAACGCCGTGACCGACATGCTCACATCGTCGCTCGACGTAATGGCCCGCAATGGTCTCACTGTCGACGACATCTCATACCTCATACCCCACCAGGCCAACCTGCGCATCATCGAGGCTGTGGCCCAGCGCGCCAATGTGCCCATGGACAAGGTGCTTGTCAACATCGAGCACACCGGCAACACATCGGCTGCGTCAATTCCGCTCTGCCTTGACGAAAACAAGCACAGGCTCAAGAAGGGCGACAAGCTGATCCTCACCGCCTTCGGCGCCGGATTCACCTGGGGAGCCATGTATCTGGTCTGGGACATCTGATCCATAGCGGTCATCTGCTATTCCAAACTCATCAAAAGAGGCGCAGCCTTTGGGCCGCGCCTCTTTTTCAAAATCCTCACGTTTCATCTCTCCTTTCGCCTCCGATACGCCCGATCGCCCAAGAGCCGGCGGCGCCTTGAATGACGGCTCCGGCACGCCTCGGCGCGAAAATGCGCTTTATCGCTAAAATGGGTTAACATTTGACCCATACAGTCGCGCCGGTTGTTTGTATCTGTAGGAAATATAATAAAACATGCATATATGGAAAATGGATTCAAATCCGGATTCGTCAATATCGTAGGCAATCCCAACGTCGGAAAATCAACGCTGATGAATGATCTCGTCGGCGAACGCATAAGTATCATCACCTCAAAGGCGCAGACCACACGCCACCGCATCATGGGCATCGTCAATGCCCCGGGATATCAGATAGTGTTTTCTGACACCCCCGGTGTGCTAAAGCCCAAATACAAGCTTCAGGAAAGCATGCTCAATTTCAGCGAGGGCGCTCTCACCGACGCGGATGAGCTTATTTATGTGACAGACGTGGTCGAGGACCCGACGAAAAACGCTGAATTCCTGGCGCGTGTGGCCAAGGAAAAGGTGCCTGTGCTGCTCGTGATCAATAAGATTGACCTTGTGAAGAGCCAGGACGAGCTCGTGGCCATCATCGACAAGTGGAAGGGCATCCTGCCCAACGCAGAGGTCTTCCCTACGTCGGCCAAGGAGCATTTCAATGTCGACAACCTGATGAAGCGCATCGTGGAGCTTCTGCCTGAAGGCCAGCCATATTTCGGCACCGACGCCCTCACCGACAAGCCGGCGAGATTCTTTGTCACGGAGATCATCCGCGAGAAGATCCTCACCAACTACGACAAGGAAGTGCCCTACAGCGTAGAGGTGATTGTGGAGAAATTTGAGGAAAAGGAGAACTCGATACACATCATGGCCGTGATCTATGTGGAGCGCGATTCGCAGAAAGGCATCCTCATAGGCAAGGGCGGCTCGATGCTTAAGAAAGTGGGCACTGAAGCTCGCAAAGACATTGAGGCATTCTTCGGCAAGAGCGTATATCTCGAACTATTTGTGAAGGTTGAGGCCAACTGGCGCAACCGCGAGAATAAGCTCCGCCAATTCGGATACCTCGATTAATTAGTAATTAGTAATTGGGAATTAGTAATTATTGTGAGTGAAGCTAAAATCACTGATTCCTGATTGAAAATTACTAATTGACAAAAATATTACTAATTGATAATTACTAATTTCTAATTAATAGAAGATGGGCCAATTAGTTGCCATAGTCGGACGTCCCAACGTGGGAAAGTCAACCCTCTTCAACAGGCTCACGCAGTCACGCCAGGCCATCGTAGATGAGACCGCCGGAACTACACGCGACCGCCAATATGGCAAGGTCGACTGGAACGGACGGGAGTTCTCTATCGTGGACACGGGCGGCTGGGTAGTGAACTCTGAGGACGTCTTTGAAAGCGAAATCAACAAGCAGGTGCACCTCGCCATCGAGCAGGCCGACCTGATACTTTTTGTGGTCGACGCCATGAACGGCGTCACCGATCTCGATGACCATGTGGCCGAGATTCTGCGCAAGAGCCGCAAGCCCGTGGTGCTTGTGGCCAATAAGACCGATTCTAACGAATGGCGCTACAATGTGGCCGAGTTCTACAGCCTCGGTCTCGGTGATCCCTATGAAATTTCGGCCATCAGCGGCTCCGGCACCGGAGATCTGCTCGATGAGATCGTGAAAAAGCTGCCTCCGGTCGATGAAAACGCCGAGGAGCTTGACGACATCCCCAAGTTCGCCATCGTAGGCCGCCCGAATGCCGGAAAATCATCGCTGATCAATGCGTTCATCGGCGAAGACCGCCACATCGTCACCGACATCGCCGGCACCACGCGCGATTCGATCTACACCAAATACGACAAATACGGCTTCGAATTCTACCTCGTAGACACTGCCGGCATACGCAAGAAGACAAAGGTGACCGAGGACATCGAATACTATTCAGTGATTCGCTCCATACGCGCCATTGAGGCCAGCGACGTCTGCATCCTTATGATCGACGCCACCCGTGGCATCGAAGCCCAGGACGTGAACATCTTCTCGCTCATACAGAAGAACCGCAAGGGCCTGGTGGTGGTGGTCAACAAGTGGGACATCGCCGAAGAGAAATCGCAGGAGGCCATCAAGCACTACGAGGCTGCCATACGCAGCCGCTTCGCGCCGTTCACCGACTTCCCCATAGTCTTTGCCTCGGCTGTGACCAAGCAGCGCATCTACAAGGTGATCGAGACTGCGGTCGAGGTATATAAAAACCGCAAGCGCGTCGTGCCCACTTCGGAGGTCAACAGGCTGCTGCTTGAAGACATCGCGGCATATCCGCCGCCAGCCAATAAGGGCAAATACGTCAAGATTAAGTATGTGACCATGCTTAAGGGGGCGCAGGTGCCCACATTCATCTTCTTCTGCAACCTGCCCCAATGGGTCAAAGAGCCCTACCGCCGCTATCTCGAAAACAAGATACGCGAGCACTGGGACTTCTCAGGCACCCCCATCAACGTCTACATGCGCGAAAAGTAAACACGATTAAGGCCCGCTTTTGAGCGGGCCTTAATTTTCGATATAACGTAATAACGATATATCGATATAACGATATATCGATATAACGATATATCGAAAAGGTGCTATCGCGTTATTTTGTCGTGTCGGGTTTGCGGCGGTGCCAGCGCGATTTTGAGCGTTGGCGCTTTGGCTTTTCGTCAGATTGGCCTGCGGTCTGCGGGCTCTCAGTGTTGGGTCTTGCTGTCTGCTCAGGCTTTGGCTTGCGGTTGTCTTTGCGGCCTCGGGCCGGCTTGCCTTTTGACCGGGCGGCCTTGGCGCGTCCTTTCCCGGCGGAGTAGGCGGGCCCTTCGCCGAGGTCTTCGGGCAGGGGTTGCTTGGGTACTTCTTTTTCGAGCAGGGCCTCGATGCGCTTCATGCGGAATACTTCGTCGGGCGATACGAAGGTGATGGCGCGGCCATCGCGGTTGGCTCGCGCGGTGCGCCCTATGCGGTGCACGTAGTCTTCGGCCTCACGAGGCACGTCGTAGTTCACCACCATCTCTATGTCGTCGACGTCGATGCCTCGGGCAAGGATGTCGGTGGCCACTATCACCTGCACTTTGCCGGCTTTGAAGTCGAGCATTGTCTCGTCGCGCTTTTCCTGCTCCAGGTCAGAGTGCATTTCGGCCACCTTCCAGCTATTGCCCCTCAGCTGGCGGGTCAGTTCCTTCACCTTCTGCTTTGACGATGAGAATACGATGACTCTCTCGGGATTGTTTTCTTTGAATATGCGCTTTAGGATTGGAAGTTTCTGGCTTTCGTAGCACACGTAGGCCTGCTGCTGTATTTTCTCGGCGGGCTTTGACACGGCTATTTTGACTTCGGCGGGGTCGTTGAGCAGCTTGGCGGCGAGCTGCTGTATCTTCGGTGGCATTGTGGCCGAGAATAGCAGCGTCTGCCTCTCTTTGGGCAGGTGCGACACAATCTGCATGATGTCGTCGTGGAATCCCATGTCGAGCATGCGGTCGGCTTCATCGAGGATGAAGAATGATACTTTTGAGAGGTCTACGCCTCCCATGCTCAAGTGGGCTATCAGGCGCCCCGGGGTGGCTATGACCACGTCGGCGCCAAGCTTAAGGCTGCGGCGCTCGCGGGCGTAGGTCTCGCCGTCGGTGCCGCCATATATGGCCATTCCGCTCACGGGCATGAAGTAGGCGAATCCCTGCAGCTGGCGGTCGATCTGCTGGGCGAGCTCGCGTGTGGGAGCCATCACCAGGCAGTTGACAGCATGGTCGGGGTATTGGCCTTCGGCCAGCATGTTGATCACGGGGAGCAGGTAGGCTGCGGTCTTGCCGGTGCCGGTCTGCGCGCAGGCCATCAGGTCACGCCCCTGCATGATCACGGGCATTGCAAGTTCTTGTATCGGTGTGCACTCGTCGAAGTGCATGTCCCAAAGGCCGTCGAGCACATCGTCGTTGGTGAGTATATCTTCAAATCTCATATTCTACGTTCTAATTCACTGCAAAATTACATAATAAAGTCGTCAACACCAAATTACGCGGCCATAAATGTGTCGGGGACGCCGTGTCTGCCGCGCCCCCGGGGGCGCATCCTTCTTTTTCGGGCGGCAGATGCTATTGATAATCGGAAATATTGTGTATCTTTGCGATATAAAACAATTGAATCGCACATACGATGAGCACAAACATAGCCATTGTCGGCACCGGATACGTAGGTCTCGTCTCGGGCACTTGCTTTGCCGAGATGGGAAATAATGTCACCTGCATAGATGTAGACCAAAGCAAGATCGACGCCCTGCTCGGCGGCCGCATCCCTATCTATGAGCCCGGGCTCGACGAGCTCGTGAGGCGCAATACGCTTGCGGGCCGGCTGCGCTTTTCGACAGACATGGCCTCATGCATCGACGATGTAGACATTGTATTCTCGGCTGTAGGCACTCCGCCCGATGAGGATGGCAGCGCTGACCTGAAGTATGTGCTCGATGTGGCCCGCCAGTTTGGCCGCCTTATCAAGAAATACACGATCCTTGTGACGAAGAGCACTGTGCCGGTGGGCACCGCCGCCAAGGTGAAGGCAGCCATAAAGGCCGAGCTCGATGCCAGAGGGGAGGATGTACCGTTTGATGTGGCCTCAAATCCAGAGTTTCTCAAGGAGGGAAACGCAATAAAGGATTTCCTCAGCCCCGACCGCGTGGTGGTGGGCACAGAGTCGGATCGCGCCCGCGAGGCCATGACAAGGCTCTACAAGCCCATATTGCTGCAGAATTTCAGAGTCCTATTCATGGATATCCCTTCGGCTGAGATGACGAAATACGCCGCCAACGCCATGCTGGCCACTCGCATATCGTTTATGAACGACATAGCCAACCTGTGCGAGCTTGTGGGGGCGGATGTCGACGCCGTGCGCCAAGGCATAGGCTCTGACGCCCGCATCGGGCAGAAATTCCTGTATGCCGGGTGCGGATATGGGGGCAGTTGCTTCCCGAAGGATGTCAAGGCGCTGGCCCGCACTGCTGTGGAGCACGGCATGCGCCTTGAGGTAGTGGAGGCTGTGGAGCGCGTCAACGAGAGGCAGAAAAGCATAGTGTTTGATAAATTGCGCGGCATGCTCGGCGATGGCCTGAATGGCTCGACTGTGGCTGTTGCCGGCCTTGCGTTCAAGCCCGAGACCGACGATATGCGTGAGGCTCCGGCCCTGGTGGTGATCGGCGCGCTTCTGGAGGCCGGCGCCCGCGTGAGGGTGTTCGATCCCGTGGCGATGGACGAGTGCCGCCGCAGGCTTGGCGATAGGGTGGAGTATTGCTCCAGCCTTTATGATGCCGTGTCGGGGGCCGATGCGTTGGCTTTGATGACCGAGTGGCGGCAATTCCGCATGCCGGCCTGGAGCCGCATCAAGGATGCGATGCGCGGCAACGCGATTGTTGACGGGCGCAACATCTGGAATCGCCGCGAGCTTGAGGATTTGGGCTTCAGATATACGCGCATAGGCGAGAAATAGGCCTGTCGAGGACGCTTTTTTCGGTCCGGCGCATATTTTTTTTGAAAATTAGGCCAAAAGATTTGGTAGATTCAGAAAAAAGCGGTAAATTTGCACCGCATTCTCGGAGGAGATAGCAAAAACGCTTCAATAGCTCAGTCGGTTAGAGCATCTGACTGTTAATCAGAGGGTCGTTGGT
>CANNVE010000049.1 GCA_947525975.1 uncultured Muribaculaceae bacterium
TAGAGCATCTGACTGTTAATCAGAGGGTCGTTGGTTCGAGTCCATCTTGAAGCGCACAATACCTAAATCATTATCACACCAAGCTTCAATAGCTCAGTCGGTTAGAGCATCTGACTGTTAATCAGAGGGTCGTTGGTTCGAGTCCATCTTGAAGCGCGTGTTTGAGCCGTCTCTTTCAGAGGCGGCTTTTTTTGTATGCAAGGGGGTAGGCGAGGGACAAGGCGTAGGGAAAACAAGAAATGTCGCGGAACTTCGGCCCCAAAGATTACCGCCAAGGAGCATCAAGACAGAAGCACAGTAGAAACTTAAACCTTGATTATGTAGGTTGGCTTGTGCCTCCGGTCCTCCGGTCTTTAGGCCATAACTATTATTTCACCACGGATTACACGGATTTATATTTCACGGAGGTCAGAGGCGAGCATAGGACGGTTTTGTGCTGTGGCGTTGTGCGGTAGGAGCATCCGGAGGATGCTGAATTATAGTAAACCTGTATGACGCAGCAAAGCGAAGTCATGCAGGTTTGTTGCCAAAGGAGGAGGCATTCGTCAGAAAGCCGATGGAGCCACATTCGGCTTCCTCCCGGATGCTGAGCGGTAGGTCATGCACAACAGGGCATGCCTACGCTTCGCTCCGGCATACCCTGTTACTGTAAATCGACATCCTCCGGATGCCCCTTCCTCCGGATGCCCCTTCCTCCGGCTTATGGTATCATGGTGCTCCTGTCTTTTGGTCGGGGCAGCGTTTATGGTCAGCGCCTTAGTTGCTGTGAGCCGCCCATGCCGCCGGTGAAGTTGCCGTAATTTCCGTAATTCCCGGTGTTGCGGTTGCCGTTTCCGTAGCCGCTGCCGTAGCCTCCGGGTCCGTAGCCGCCATATGGGCCGAATTCGTCGTCTTCGTCGTCTTCATCGTTCTGCCCGTTGCGCTCGCCCTTCTTTGTCTTGGGCTTGTTTTTCTTGATTTCGAGAGGCTTCTGCAGGTCAAGTGCGGTTTCGTATATGTTCCAGGCCTGCTCCACGTCCCAATTTTTCTTAAGCGATATTTTTTTAGGGAAATAGTATACTTCCTCGGGCTGAATGGAGTCGGTGAGGAGGCCTGTGTCCCACTCGCCGTTCTCATTTGCATCGATGTACAGGCGCGCGTATACGTCTCCCGACCGCTGGTGGGGGAATGTAGCTTTGCCGTTGATCACCTTTGCCGATGTCCTGACGGCATCGCTTTTCTCGAGGAGCTCTACCACAGCGGGCTTGTCGAGGCCTTGGATCACAAAAGTGAGGTTGGCGTATTCTTCAAGAGGGCGCACGGTGAATTCGTGGGCTGTGCTGTCGTTCCAGATGCCGTATATGCTCTTGACTGCAGCCGAGTCGATGGTGAGCCTGTATTTTTGGCCCGGCACCCATTTTTCGTAGAGCCGGACTGTGGTCAGGGGCGACAGCGAGTCGGGCACGAAGCCCTCGGTCTTCACCGGGGTCCATAGAGTGTCGACAAGGGTCTCAAGGTGCACGCCGGCCTGGTCGATTGAGGCGATTGGCTCCGGGGCTTTGAACACCAGCGGCATATACACCTCGTGCTGAGATGCCGTAGTCGGAGTCAGAGCCAGGAATGTCGGCTTTTCGGGCACAGTGTCGGCTTTCTCGTCTTTTTTCTTCTTTTCTTTCTTTTTAGGATCGAAGAAGAAGAATTTCAGGGTGTCGGTCTTCCATGACAGGGCGTCGGTAGAGTCGGTGCGCTGATATTTCACTGACAGGAAGAGCGAGTCGGTTTTGATTACGGCTGAATCGGTGATCCAGTATTCGAGAGAATCTCGCTTGGAGTTGGAGGCGAGGAGCGCCCAGTCGTCAGCCTTCCTGCCGGCGAGTGGGCCGGAAGCGATGGTGAGACTTGGCAGGGAGTCGGCCGGCGCGTTTAGGGTCAATGCTATGCGGCGGCGTTCGGGGCGAGAGTAGTCCTTTAGGTACTGCGCCAGATAGTTCTGGTTAAACCATGTCAGCAACACATCGTTGGGATAGTAGGCGGTGCCGGCCCTCACTTGTATGGAGTCAGATCCGTCCCGGGCCATCAGCGTGTCGGTGACTTCGATGGGGAGGGCGTATGGAGTGATGATCGTATCATAGAAGGCGACGTCCTCCGAGCGGTCCCAGTGGTAGTCGCGGTTTACATCGTTGACGGCGAAAATGCGGTAGTGCCCCTCCTTAAGGTTATGGATGGTGAATTGGCCTAACTGGTTGGTGCGGGTCACGCGGTCGAAAGGCAGCGTGGTTATCGCCGTGTCGGAGAGATTGGAGTATACGCCCACGAGCATGCCCTGGGCCGGCTCGAGGGTGCGGGCCTCGAGCACCAGGCCTGATATGCGCAGCGAGTCGATGGAATCGCCTGTGGAGAAAGAGTAGGTGAATCCGTCGAGTATGTTTCCTTCGTTGAGGTCTTTGATGGCGTCGCCGAAGTCGATGGTGTAGGTGGTGTTGCTCTGGAGCGAGTCGCGCAGCTTCACGGTCACTCTCTTGCCGTTGGCCGATATCTGCGGCGCGTCTTTCTGCACCGGCGACACGATCACTTTGTCGAATGCGTCCTGCAACTGCACGTTCTCGTCAAAGATGATGTCGATCTGCTGGCGGTCAACGTTGAGGGCGCCGTTGGCGGGATTGGAATATGCGTATTCGGGCGGAGTCTCGTCGCGCGGGCCCCCTTGCGGGCGCCCGATGCTGGCGCATCCCGCCACGCACGCGGCCAGCAGCGTGGCCAGCAAAATATGAAGCGAATTGAAGCGTCTTGTTTTCATAACTGCAAAAGTAGCGAAAAAAATCAGAACAAAACGGTTGTTTTCTATGTAATAAATTTATATTTGGCTAAATTTGCGGGCCTTGAATACCCCGGGCCCATAACCAACCCGATAAATAAACAACAATCTACAGATGGATATTCTGATTTCAATCATCGGCTATGCGGCGAGCGT
Organism: uncultured Muribaculaceae bacterium; assembly: GCA_947525975.1. Taxonomy (GTDB): domain Bacteria; phylum Bacteroidota; class Bacteroidia; order Bacteroidales; family Muribaculaceae; genus CAG-873. The sequence continues at coordinate 2,951 of CANNVE010000049.1, forward strand.
CTGCATGATATTCGGCTACCTGCCTCAGGCGATAGTCACCATTCGCACCCGCGACACCGAGGGCATAGCCATGTCTACATTCCTGGCCATGGGCCTCGGCAGTGTTTTTTTCGCAGTGCAGGGCTTTTTGCTGAGCAATTATCCCCTGCTGATCACCAACGTGATCACGGCCTTTTGCTCGGCCATCATATTTGTGATAAAGATAGGCAACGACCGCAAAAAGAAGCGCTCGGGCAGGGGATGAGGCGTCAGGGCGTCGACGCCAGCCTTCTGATCATGCTCGCGTACAAGGCCGAGGGCATATTGGTCAGCGCTCCGTCCTTGATCGAGGGATAGGGGTGGTATATCGCAGTCTCTATCGTGGCCTTCCTGCTCGCGCATCCGTAGAATTCGAGCGAGAGGCCTCCTTCCCTGCAGGTCAGGAGGCATGCCGGACGCTGCGGATTGCCTCTCAGGCCGGCATAGCGGCTGTGCAGCATAGCGGTTTGTGGAGCGTCAGCAGGAAGCACTTTGCTGACAGGCCTCTCCCAGTCGTCCATCCTGAATGCGCACAGGCGCATGAAATCAGCCGGGAGGCGGATGTGGCCGCAATGGTCGTCGGTGAATACAGGCTCGGCCACAAGGATCGCCGCGCACTCGGAGAGTGAGGCGTCGTCGGCCTCTGCGCATACGTCTCTCGCCGCCTGCTCTATGCGCAGCCTTATGGCCAAGTCGGGAGTGAGCTGTCGGCAGACGGCGTCGGCGTGCCACGCGGGCTCGGCCTCCGGGTTAAGGCTCATCGCTATGCGGGCGTCGCGCAGGATTGTGTCAATGTCGTATGTCATGGTTTCAGTGATTAGGGGCGGATAAAGATTCATTTTTTGCAAAAATACGTGTTTGGGCGGCAGGATATCGCGTTATTCTGAAAAAATATGGCTATTTTTGTAGACAATAAATAATAATTGACATATTCTTCTGAAAAATGGATACAGCCCAAGGCCTGCTTGACGCCATCAACGATGTCCTGTCAAATTACGTGTTGGTGGTGCTTCTTCTTGCCGCCGCTATCATATTCACCATCGCCACCCGCGGGGTGCAGTTCCGCATGGTCGGAGAGATGTTCCGCGCGCTTGTGTGCTCGGGGCGCGTGCAGGCTCACACCCACGCCGACGGCAAGCACATATCGTCGTTCCAGGCGTTCATGGTGTCGATAGCGAGCCGCGTTGGCACGGGCAATCTCGCCGGCGTGGCCACGGCCATAGCCATCGGCGGCCCGGGAGCGGTGTTCTGGATGTGGGTGATAGCTATCCTCGGGGCTGCCACGGCCTTTGTGGAGTCTACTCTGGCCCAGCTTTTCAAGGTCAGGGGCGAGCATAGCTTTCTGGGCGGTCCGGCCTATTACATACAGCGCGGCATAGGCAAGCGCTGGTGGGCGGTGACCTTTGCCGTGCTCATCACCGTCACATTCGGTCTGGCATTCAACTCGGTGCAATCCAATACCATAGCCAAGGCTTTCGAGCAGTCGTTCGGCATACAGCCCCTTTACACAGGCCTCGCGCTTGCCGCTCTGTCGGTGGCCATCATCAGCGGCGGCATCCAGCGCATAGCCAGGTTCAGCCAGTGGGCGGTGCCGTTTATGGCTATCGCCTACATCATCCTCGCCGTTGTGGTGGTGGCGCTCAACATAGGGCGCATCCCTGAGATTTTCGCCATGATTGTGGAGAATGCCTTTGGCGCGGGGCAGGTGGCCGGAGGCGGGCTTGGCGTGGCCGTCATCATGGGCATAAAGCGCGGCCTCTTCAGCAACGAGGCCGGCGAAGGCTCCACCCCCAACGCTGCTGCCACAGCCTCGGTGAGTCATCCGGTGAAGCAGGGACTTGTGCAGGCTCTCGGCGTGTACACTGACACGCTGCTGATATGCTCGTGCACGGCGTTCATCATCCTGTGCAGCGGCGTGTATGGCAGCGGCGCCGACGGCATAGTGCTCACTCAGGCGTCGATCGACGAGCAGATTCCCGGCCGGTTCGGCTCTGTCTTCGTGAGCGTGGCCATATTCTTCTTCGCGTTCACATCAATTGTGGCCAATTACTATTACGGCGAGGCCAACATAGCCTTTATTGGGCGCAGCCGCTCGGCCATAGCGGTCTACCGCATCATGGTGGGCGGCATGGTGCTCCTCGGCTCGGTGTCGTCGCTGGGCTTTGTGTGGGGGCTTGCCGACGTGACCATGGCGCTGATGACCATATGCAACCTGGCCGCTCTCGCGGTGCTGGGCAAATACGCCGTAAGGTGCATGAAGGATTATGCCGCGCAGAGGCGCGCGGGCGCCGATCCGTCCTACCGCGCGTCGACCATCCCCGAGATAGCGTCGCGCACGCAGTGCTGGCCCGAATAGAGGGAGCGTAAGTTTTTTTGAAAAAAAATGAGCATTCTTGCTTGTTTTTCCTAAAAAATGCCCTAACTTTGTAATTGACGATACAAAAAATACAAAATCACATATATGAGGACAAAATATCAGCGCATACTGCTAAAGCTTAGCGGAGAGTCTCTTATGGGAGAGCAGCATTATGGCATCGACTCCAAAAGGCTCCAGGAATATGCCGCGCAGATAGCCGCCATCGCCAACGACGGCGTGCAGGTGGCTATCGTGATCGGTGGCGGAAACATTTTCAGGGGGCTGCAGGGAGCCTCAAAAGGCTTTGACCGCGTGAAGGGCGACCAGATGGGCATGCTCGCCACGGTGATCAATTCGCTCGCCCTCAGCTCGGCGCTTCAGGCTGCTGCCTGCTCGGCCAAGGTGTTCACAGCCACGAATATGTATCCTATTGGCGAATACTACAGCAAATGGAAGGCCACTGAGGCCCTGAGCAATGGCCAGGTGGCCATCATAGCCGGAGGCACCGGCAATCCCTTCTTCACCACCGACACCGGAGCCGCCCTGCGCGCCATCGAGGTGGAGGCCGACGTGATGCTCAAGGGCACGCGCGTCGACGGCATCTACACTGCTGATCCCGAGAAGGACCCCACAGCCACTAAATTCTCTGAAATCACATACGATGAGGTGTACAACCGCGGCCTTAAGGTGATGGATCTGACGGCCACCGCCCTGTGCAAGGAAAACGCTATGCCCATTATCGTGTTTGACATGGACACTCCGGGCAATCTCGAGAAAGTTATCGCCGGAGAGCAGATAGGCACTCTCGTGTATTGATCGATGCCTCCGTCTAATATCGAAGATAAACAAATACAGCTAAAATATGATCGAACCGAAGACTTACATCGAGCCAGCTGAAGAAAACATGCAGCTCGCTGTCGAATACCTCGACGAGACCCTTTCGCGCATACGCGCCGGAAAAGCCAATCCTAAGATCCTCGAAGCGATTCGGGTTGACTACTACGGAAGCCAGGCGCCGATATCAAACGTGGCCAATGTGGCTGTGCCCGATGCGCGCACCATCACCATCACCCCTTGGGAGAAGTCGATGTTTAAGGAGATCGAGAAGGCCATAATCAATTCGACCCTGGGCATCACGCCCGAGAACAACGGCGAGGTGATACGCCTTTCTATCCCGCCGCTGACCGAGGAGCGCCGCAAGGCTCTCGTGAAGCAGTCGAAGGCCGAGGCCGAAAACGCAAAGGTGAGTGTGCGCAACGCCCGCCGCGAGGCAATCGACGGCCTCAAGAAAGCCATCAAGCAGGGCATGCCCGAAGACGTGGAGAAGGACTCCGAGGCAGCCGTGCAGAAGCTCCACGACAAATACCTCAAGAAGATCGACGATCTTTTCGCCGCAAAGGAAAAGGAAATCCTCACAGTCTGAAAGCTTTACGGCAGCCAGCCCCGCTCGGCTGGGCGATGCAGGCTAAATACCAAGAAGGCTCTCCGCTCGCGCGGGGAGCCTTTTGGGTTGCACGTAGGCCCATCTTTTCATCCCGGCGTAGCGCTCCATAAAAAAAAAGAGGACGAAAAATTTTGAAAACAGGAAAAAACTCCCTACCTTTGCACCACCGCAAGGAAAGATGCCGGAGCGGTCGATCGGGACGGTCTCGAAAACCGTTGTACCCTTACGGGTACCCAGGGTTCGAATCCCTGTCTTTCCGCAAAGAAAGCCGCTGAATTTCAGCGGCTTTCTTGCGTAAGTGCGGGGTGAGAACCAGAGTATTCGTCACCGCGAAGCGCTTGCACAGCAAGAATCCCTGTCTTACCGCAACCCTCGGTATACAATAAGTGCCTAAACAGCATAAAGCATCAGGCTATCAGTTGGTCCTGAGGCTTTTCTGTATGCTTGCAATCAGCCCGCCTGCCACCCGTTTGCCACTCAAATGCACGACTTTGTCCATATAGATGCCGCTTATCGATGTCCCGCATAGCGCCGACAACCCAGAAGACCTACACACCTTTCACCGCTTTCGATATCGTAGAAATAGCCCTGATGTGCATTTTATGGGAGTTGAAAAAGTTAAAAACTGCATTTTATCGGAGTTTGTCGCGTCAGATTTTGCATTTTATCGGAGTTTGTTGTATCTTTGCGCTCTAACTAAGTGTGTTATGGAATCCAATGAAATATACAAGGTGATACTTGACCAACGGGAGGAGTTGCCTTTCTTGGTGGAGGACAATTATGTGATGCGTCCTGAGTCTGATTTAATATCTCTTGACAATAAGCAGGCACAGGTGGTGATTGGTGTCAGACGCAGTGGAAAGTCAACGCTATGTCATATGGCGTTGCTCAATGCCAACATACCCTATGCCTACGTGAATTTTGATGATGACCGCCTGGCCTCTCTTACGGTGGAAGACCTTAACCGCGTTCTCGAAGGAATTTACCGTGTATATGGCAACGACATAAAGCACATTTTCTTTGACGAGATACAGAATGTGGAAGGTTGGCATCTGTTTGTTAACCGTCTTCTCAGGCACGGACTCCGCATTATAATAACAGGATCAAACGCGAAACTTCTCAGTTCCGAACTTTCCACGCACTTGACAGGAAGATACAATGAGATAAGATTATATCCATTCTCGTTCAGAGACTATTGCGCCTACAAGAATGTGGTTACAGACACGCCGACAACCAAAAACATCGCAACTCTGAAGAATGCACTTGATGAATATCTTATAGAGGGAGGTTTTCCTGAATTGTCCACCGTAGAGGACAAGCATGGCTATGTCGGAAGCCTGATCGACGCAATCATAACCAAAGACATAATGAAACGCTTCCGCATAAGAAACGGCAGCGGACTAAAAACCTTGGCCAATCATTTAATCAACAATGCGGGGCAAAGGGTGAATATGACTGAATTGGTTGAGACATTCAAGATAGGCACAGATAAAACTGTCCGAAGTTATCTTGACTATCTCACGCAAGCTTTCTTGATGGTGCCTCTGACGAAATTCTCATATAAAAGTTCCGAACGGCTGAGAAACAGCAAGGCTTACGTTGTCGATACCGGTATGCTGACGTATCGGAGTGACAATCTTTCATCGGAAAATCTCGGATGGAGACTTGAAAATGCAGTGCTGTTGGAACTTCTGAGAAGAAACGCCCCGGCACACAGAGACGTATTTTATTATCGACCGACATCGCGAAGTCGTGAAGTGGATTTTGTGATTTCAGAGAGAGGGCAGGTGGTTGAGTTGATACAGGTCGCCTATGAAGTAAGTAGCCCTAAGACCCTTTCACGTGAACTTGCGTCACTGGTGGAAGCATCTAATAAAACGGGGTGCAAAAGATTGACTCTTGTCGCCTGTGCGGATAGTCGAACAGAGGAGTTGGACGGGGTCAAAATCAACGTGGTCTCAGCCATAGACTGGTTGCTCGACAATGATTCTGACAATTAGGACTCTTGCAAAACAACTATACGTCTTCTGCTTGCAAGCATCTGAATCCAACTTTAACAATATCAGGCCGATGCTTGCAATCAATCGATTCCTCAGTGGATAATCCGTAAGGATATACGCCATCGCCATGCCACTATTGCCAATATCGAGAAGTGTTAAATAAATGCCGAAACAAGTTATAGCCTCGGTGCGTCAGCATCGAGGCCGTTTTGTTTAGGATCCATTAATAATCTCTTGCCAAGAGATTTGCATAA
>CANNVE010000050.1 GCA_947525975.1 uncultured Muribaculaceae bacterium
CGAGATTCGCCTTAGTCTCGTGGGCTCGGAGATGTGTATAAGAGACAGATATCGTGTCCTGGTGATACTATAACGGGGGCGGGCCTATTGAGGCCCGCCCCCGTTATAGTATCACCAGATGTCGAAGCGGTAGCCGACGGTGGCGCTGATGTAGCCGATGTTGGTGGAGAATGTGTTGTCTTTGTCAACGATGATGTTGGTGTTTATTTCGCCGATGAGGCCGGCGAACCATTCGGCTTTGTTCCAGATGAGCGATAGCTTGAATTGGTTTGAGAGGGCGAATGTGTTGCGGCGCTCGTCGCTGTTTATGTATCCGTGCCGCAGCCCTATGGTGGGGGATTCGGAGACGGCGAGGAGCCATCGGCGGTGGAATACCCAGTTGTATCCGTAGCCTAATTTGAATGCGTAGTTGCGAGATGTGGCCGAGTATTTGTAGTCGGTCCAGCTGTCGGGGAAGTGGTCGAGGATGAAGTGGGGGAGGTTGCCAAAGTTGAAGTCAAATCTTTGCCATGAATATGAGAGCCCGGCGAAGAATGATCCTTGGCTTCGTGTCTGTATGCGGCTGAAGCTGAAGGCGGCTGCCTGGGAATATTTCTTGTGATTGAAGAAGTAGTAGAAGTTTATGCCGTGCTCTTCGGTTACGCCGTCGGTGAAGTCGATGCGGGGGTTGAATGTGTGTCCGGGCTGGCCGAATTTGTTAATCCGCGTTCCTACTTCGTTTTTGCTCCAGTGCATGTTGCATGCGAAGAGGCTGCAGTTGAATCCGAACGTGAATTGCCGCTTGGCTCCGGCGTCGCTGCCGAAAAATTTGTTGAGGTTTTTGTCGTATCCGACCGATACGGCCAGATAGGTGAGCCTTACGCCGACGGTGGTGCTCGGGTCGCTCTGCAGGCGCATGCTCATGTTGTCCTGGAGGTCAAAGTTGTAGTAGTCAACCCATGTGTTAGTCAGCACCTTGACGTTGAATTTATGGCCTGAGCCTTTGACGTAGAGAGTGTCGTATCCGTTGAAGAATTGGTCGCCCCACCGGTATGTCTTGATGCAGAAGGCCGGGAATTTGCCCATGGCGGCTATCGAGTCGAGCGCGAACGAGAATGCCCTTGGGGTGGCATGCGCGCACACCATGAGCATCATAGTCAAGAAGAAACGTATCGCAACTTTTCGATTCACTTATATAGATTGTTTGCTTTAATAGTTAAGCTCTGCAAAAATACAAATTTTACATTTAATAACAATCCAATTGTCACAAAAAGTTCGCCAAGGTATGCCGATTGTCTTATTTTTATTGTGTGGGAAGGGCCGACAAGATGGCTGATCGCGATCCGTCGATGAGCTCACGGAGGTCGTGGCCGTCGGTGCCCGGATGTATTGGGGGGTGAATGGTGAGCTTTATCGTGCCCCAATGGGGCAGGATCGCTGTGCGTGGCATCACGTCGAATGCTCCGTCGATGGTGATGGGCGCTACGGGCAGGTCAAATTCCATGGCGAGGGCGTAAGCCCCTTTCTTGAAGCGCCCCACTTTGCCGTCGCGGCTTCTCGAACCTTCGGGGAATACTACGACCGACATTCCCTGCGACAGCTGTTTTTTTGCTGCGGCCATGGTGCGGCGTATAGCCGCGGGCGAGCTGTTGTCGACATATATCTGCCCTATCACGCGGCAGCTGTATCCTACCAGCGGTATCTTTTCGAGGGCTTTTTTCATCATCCAGCGGAATTGATGGTTGAGGTATCCGTATATGGCGAATATGTCGTAGGCTCCCTGGTGGTTGGCCACGAACACGTATGACTGTCCCTTCGAGATGTTTTCGCGGCCGCTGACTTTGACTCTGACGAATGTCATGGCGCAGAAGAGTTTCGCCCACAGCCGCGGACAGTAGTATCCCCAGCTGCGTCCCAGCCCCAATGCGCTGCCAATGATGGCAATGATGGCTGTGAGGATGGTGGCCACCGTCAACACGGGCAGCATCACCAGTATCTGATATATTCGGTAGAGTATTAGCATGATTGCTTTGTATGATTTAAGCTTGTGGCGGTCAGATGCGCGGCGCGGTCGTATCAGCGCGCGGGCAAAATGGCTGATGCGGACGCCAATTGACGTTTAAATGAAATTTTTCATGGGCAAAGTTACAATTTTTTCGTTTTTTATTCATACCTTTGTTTGGATTTTTTTCATCAAAAATGGATTTATGGAAAGCGTTGCCGAAATAATCGATGATCTGAGGCGCCAAATCAACGAGCATAACCACAGATACTATGTGCTCAACGAGCCGTCTATTTCAGACTACGACTTCGACCAGCTGCTAAAGCGTCTCGAAGCCTTGGAGCGTGAGCATCCTGAATTTGACGACCCTCTCTCGCCCACTCACAGGGTGGGCTCTGACATCACGAAGGGATTTGAGCAGCATGCGCACGTCTATCCCATGCTTTCGCTTTCAAATACATATTCAGTGAGCGAGGTCGATCAGTGGGTCGACCGCACGGTCAAGGCTCTCGCCGGCCAGGAATGCGAGATTGTGGGAGAGATGAAGTTTGACGGCACGAGCATATCGCTGGTCTATGAGCACGGTAGGCTCGTTAGGGCTGTGACCAGGGGCGATGGCGAGAAAGGCGATGTGGTCACGCAGAATATCATGACCATAAAGAGCATACCGCTGCAGCTCTTGCCCGGCGATTGGCCAGAGATGTTCGAGATACGCGGCGAGGTGCTCCTGCCATGGAAAGAATTTGAAAGGCTCAATGAGGAGAGGGCGTTCAATGAAGAGCCACTCTTCGCCAATCCGCGCAATGCCGCATCCGGCACGCTCAAACTGCAGAATCCCGCCGAAGTGGCGCGCCGGGGCCTCGACGCTTATTTCTATTATCTGCTCGGGGAGAATCTGCCGCATGACAACCACTATGACAATATGATGGCCGTGCGCTCCTGGGGATTCAAGGTGCCCGACCAGATGACTGTGCTGCGCGGCATCGAAGAAGTAGACAGATACATAAACCACTGGGACAAGGCCCGCAAGGAGCTGCCCGTGGCCACTGACGGCCTCGTATTCAAGGTCAATTCCATCAAGCAGCAGCTCAACCTGGGATTCACGGCCAAGTCTCCGCGCTGGGCCATCGCCTACAAATTTCCGGCGGAAAGGGCGCTTACAGAATTGCGCTTCGTGTCGTTTGACGTAGGCCGCATGGGCATCATCACGCCTGTGGCCAATCTGGAGCCTGTGCTGCTGTCGGGCACCATCGTCAAGCGGGCTTCGATGCACAATGAAGACATACTCAATCAGCTCGACGTACATGAGCATGATATGCTCTATGTAGAGAAGGGCGGCGAGATCATACCCAAAATCACCGGCGTCGACACCTCGGCCCGCAAGCCGGGAGCCGAGAAGGTGAAGTTTGTCAGCCATTGTCCGGCTTGCGGCACTCCTCTTGTGAGGCAGGATGGGGAGGCGGCCTGGATGTGTCCCAACAAATATGGCTGCGTGCCCCAGATCACGGGCCGTGTGGAGCACTTTGTCGGCCGCCGCATGATGAACATCGACGGCATAGGCGAGGAGATAGCGCAGGCTCTCTTCGACGCACGCCTTGTGGAGAACATAGCCGATCTCTACGACTTGAGGCTGGAGCAGCTTATGGCTCTCGAGCGTTTTGGAAAGAAGAGCGCCGAAAGGCTCATCAATGGCATCGAGCAGTCGAAGCAGGTGCCGTTCGAGAGGGTGCTCTACGCTCTTTCAATCCCCTTTGTGGGCGAGACCACGGCCAAAAAGATCGCAAGGCACGGTCGCACGCTTGACCGCATCATGGAGATGTCTGAGGCTGAGCTTTGCTCCATCGAGGATGTGGGGGCGGTGATAGCCCGCAGCGTGATCGAATATTTCGCGGCTCCGGCCAACCGGCAGATCATATCGCGCCTGCGTGCCGCCGGGCTTAAGCTAGAGATTGAAGAGGACGAGTCGCTTACACCGGCGAGCGATAGGCTTAAGGGTCTTACATTCGTGATCTCGGGCGTATTTTCCAAACACAGTCGTGATGAATACAAGGCCATGATAGAGCGCAACGGCGGAAAAAATTCAGGCTCGATCTCTAAAAAGACATCATATGTGCTCGCCGGAGAGAACATGGGGCCTGCCAAACTTGAAAAAGCCACATCCCTTGGCGTACCGGTCATAGGCGAGGATGATTTCCTCGGAATGATAGATTAGGTCTCACCGAACTATCCCGGCTCCAAACCGATTTTATAGATAAGACAGAAAAAGATATTTTTAATCATTAAATCCATAAAGTGCTTACATACAACACGAGGCTCAAACGCCTGATACTGCCCGAATACGGGCGCAACATACAGAAGATGGTCAACCATTGCCTTTCGCTCGAGGATCGCGACGAGCGCACACGCTGCGCGCACTCGATTGTGCGGGCCATGGAGATGCTTTTCCCCGCAGAGGGGGATCCCGAGGAATATAAGCGCAAACTTTGGGATCATCTGGCCATTATGGCTGACTTCAGCCTCGACATCGACTGGCCGTGCCCTGTGATTCAGAGCGAGGAACTCAAGACGCAGCCACAGCCCATAGTCAATGAAGTGGCCGATATCCGTTTCAAGCAATACGGCAAGAACCTCGAGGCCATGATACAGGTGGCTTCGCAGATGCCCGACTCTCCCGAGCGGCATGCTCTCGCCCTGCTTCTGGCCAACCAGATGAAGAAGATGAGCCTTGCAGTGAACCCCGACGGGGCTGATGACGCCCACATATGCAAGGATCTGCGCATGCTTTCGCACGGCACCATAAATCTTGACCCGGAGGTCGATCGGCTGCATGAATTCAAGTCAATGCCGGCTCCGTCGAAAAAGAAGAAGAAAAAATGATAAAGCCATCAGACTGTGTGCTTGCCGGGAAGGTCAACAAGGCCCACGGCCTTGACGGCGAGCTCTCCATATCATTCTTCTCTGACGATATTGTCGAATCAGTGGAGGTGGGCGCTTGCCTCATTTTTGAGGTTGACGGCATCCACACGCCATTCTTCGTGAGGACGGTGCGCCCGCGCGGCGCGGAGGCTCTCTTGGTGGCGTTTGACGATGTCGACACCCAGGAGCAGGCGCAGGCATTTGTCGGCAAGTCAGTCTATGCGGTGCAGGACGGCACCATGGACAATGCAGCCGACGAGGCCGACGGCATGTACGCCGGCCAGATAGTGGGCTATACGGCTGTCGACGCCGACACCGGAGCCGTGCTGGGGCGCATATCTGATATCGACGATGCCACTGACAATGTCCTCTTCATCGTATCCCGCCCCGATGGCGGCGAATGCCGCATACCGGCTGTGGAATATTTCATCACGTCCATCTCCCGGGCTGACCATACGATTTCATTCTCGTTGCCCGAAGGATTGCTTGACCTTTAGAAACCAAAATTTACATACATAACACATCACTCAAACTCTAACCAAATTATCCGCACAGATGGACTTTGACGAAAAAGCCGCCATCGCGTTCATACGCGAGCGTCTGCCACAGGCATCTAAAAACATTGACGATGACGAGATCCTAAATGTCATCGATATGATCTGGGACTATTATGACGAGAATGGTTTCCTTGACCTCGATCTCGCCGATGACGGTCCCGACGAGCTCGACACAGCCGACCTCATTTCCTACGCGCAGAGACTCAACGCCAAGGATCGCCAGTCGCCCCTGACCACGGCCGACGTCGAGGCGATAGTGATGGCTGAGCTCGCCTACGAGGATTCTATCGAGCAGTGAAGCACCCTCATCCTGACGACATCACGGAAACCGGCGCTCATCCCATGGCGGATGGCCGCCGGTTTTTTCTTTTGCAAAAAAATCAATATTGTCGTTTCAATATCCCCGTTTGTCGATACATGTTTTCCGCGCTGTGCGTGATTTCGTAATTTTGTGGCGTAAATCAATTGTTTATGCTTAAAATCACGAAAAAAACATTGTCATTGCTCTTTTGCGTCGCCCTCGGGGCGTCGGGCGCGTCGGCATCTGATCCCTGGAGTCTGGCGCAGTGCATCGACTACGCGATGGCCAACAATCTTGACATAAAGCTCAAGCAGGTGTCGGTGGATCTCGCCGATGTCGACATCCAGGCCAGCAAGGGAGCCTTGTTTCCGTCTCTGACAGCGTCGATCAACCAAAACGGCTCATGGCGCCCATGGTCAGAATCGTATACCAACATCACTGACGGCTCTCTGTCGAGCACTCGGTCGACCGTGAACTATAACGGCTCCTACGGACTGCAGGCCCAGTGGACAGTGTGGAACGGAGGCATCACCCGCAAGCAGCTTTCGCGCAGCCGCCTCGCCAAGGAGCAGGCTGCGGTCGACGAGCAAGTGTCGGCACTCGACCTGCAACAGCGCATAGCGCAGCTCTATGTGCAGATTCTCTATCAGAAAGAGGCGGTGGAGGTTTGCCGCCAGGTGCTTGAATCGACCCGCACCCTTCTCTCGCGCGCCGAGCAGATGTATGAGGTGGGCAGCATGTCAAAAGCCGATCTGGCGCAGATGCAGGCGCAGCTGAGCCAGGAGGAATACAACAGCGCCAATGCCGGCACCATTCTGGCCAATTACAGGCTGCAGCTCGCGCAGCTGCTCGAAATCGGCGATGAGGACTCTTTCGACATTTCTTCGCCTTCGCTGACCGACGAACGCCTGCTGGCTCTGCTGCCGGCCAAGGAGGATGTCTATGATGCGGCTTTGGCCCACAGGCCCGAGATTTCGTATTCGCGCCTCGGCGTAGAAGCAGCCGACATCGACATCGACATAGCCAAGAGGGGGTACCTCCCCACCGTGAGCCTGTCGGCCGGCATCAACACCAACGCGTCATCGGGCATGATGAATTCTTGGGGTGAGCAAATAAAGCGCAATCTCAGCAACTCGGTGGGGCTGACCGTGAGCGTGCCCATATTCGACAACAAGCGCAATTCCACCAATGTGTCAAAGGCGCGGCTCAACAAGCTCAATGCCGAGATCAATCTGGCAAGGGAGCGAAAAGACCTCTACAATGATATTTCCACCATCTGGCTCGATGCCTTCAACGCTCAGCAGCAGTATGCCTACGCTAAGGCCAACGCCGAAAGCATGAGGGAGAGTTATGCCTTGGTGAGCGAGCAGTTTGGCGTGGGCCTCAAGGATATCGTCGATCTCACCACCGGCAAGAATAATCTCATACAGGCTGAGCAGCAGCTGCTGCAGGCCAGATACACCGCCGCGCTCAATGTGGCGTTGCTCGATTTTTATCAGGGCAACTCACTTTCAATGTGAGCTGCGCCAATCAAACATAAAAAACATCATACATACATATTTTAAGAAATGAAAACCATCAATATGCTGATTGCGGCCGCGGCCGCCGTGTCGCTGGCGTCATGCCACAAGCAGGTCGAGCCCCGCATAGTCACAGAGGAGGCGCAGCTGCGCGATCTGTCTTCGAGCGTGACAGCCACCGGCACGATAGAGCCTGTGACGAGTGTCGAGGTCGGCACTCAGGTGTCAGGCATAATCGACAAGATTTTCGTCGACTACAACTCTGATGTCACAAAGGGGCAGGTGATCGCCGAGCTCGACAAGACCAACCTCCTGTCAGAATTGTCAAACGCCAAGAGCAATATGGCCAACGCCGAGAGCACGCTGCGCTACCAGCAGTCGAACTACAACAGGCAGAAGACCCTCTTTGACAAGGGGCTCATTTCAGCCAATGATTTCGAGCAGGCGAGGCTCTCCTATGAGCAGGCGCGCCAGCAGGTGCAGATTGAGTCGCAAAATGTGGCCAAGGCGCAGACCAATCTCGGATACGCCACCATCGTGGCTCCGATTGACGGCGTAGTGCTCAGCAAGCAGGTGGAGGAGGGGCAGACTGTGGCCGCTGCGATGACCACCCCTACGCTATTCATAATCGCGCAGGATCTGACTGACATGAGGGTGATAGCCGACGTCGACGAGGCCGACATAGGCGCCGTCAGGGAAGGGCAGAGCGTGACGTTCACGGTCGACGCTTATCCCGACGACACCTTCCGAGGCACTGTCACGCAGGTGCGCCAGGAGGCCACCACCGAGAGCAACGTGGTCACCTATGAGGTGGTTATCGCCGCCCGCAATGACGATTTTAAGCTCAAGCCAGGACTCACGGCCAATGTCAATATCTATACGTTCGAGAAGCGCGATGTGCTTTGTGTGCCTACTAAAGCGCTAAAATTCAGTCCCAATCCGCTCATGCTTCCTAAAGATGTGACAGTGGAGGGAGAACCCGGCAGGCCCAATCCTGTCTCTTATACACATCTGACGCTGCCGACGACTCCTTACGTGTAGAT
>CANNVE010000051.1 GCA_947525975.1 uncultured Muribaculaceae bacterium
GACAGCGGCACATGCAAGTGGAGGTGCGTTTCTCCGAAACGCACGGGCATGCCACGCCTCTTTTGTCACGAAAACACGGATTGCACGGATTCCCACGAATTATTTTTTACGACGACCTCTTATGATTGAAAAATAATCTGTACAATCCGTATTAATTCCCAAAATCCGTGTTTATCTGTGTAAATCCGTGTAATCCGTGTTCTTTGTCCACAGCTTGGTATTTTAGGACAGATCGAATCTGGAGCACAGCACCTCCACCCTTCTCAAAAAAATTTGAAAAAAGTTGTCTCAAAATTTGGTTTATAACATAAACCGCATTATCTTTGCAACTGAAATCAGAGCGGTGACGCGCGACCGCTCTTTTTAAGACAATCATGGTTTATATCATAAACCAATTTACAAACCCTCAAACCTCCCGAAAATGGAAGAACGGAAACTTACAGAAAAAGAGAGTCTCGAAGTGATCACTTCGATGATAGCTCGCACAAAAGCCAAATACCTCGGCAGTGGCAACATACTGCTGATGTGGGGCTACCTCATCGCAATCATCTCAATCCTTGTATGGACGCTTCTTGAAGCCACTCATCAAAATGCGTGGAATTGGCTGTGGTTCGCAATTCCGGCTGTAGGCATGCCTGTAACTGTCGCCATGTCACGCAAAGAACAGATCGTCAACGGCGCAACCACCTGCTTTGACAAAATAACATCCCGCATGTGGACCCTTTTCGGAGTCTCCGAGATTGTGTTATCCCTTGTTTGTCTCGCCTTTACATTTCTCGGCGGCGTCAACTGCTGGGCGGCAATGTTGGCTTACTCACTCATTCTTGCGCCCGGCACCGAAATAGCACAAGGCCTTATCTTCAAGGAAAACAGCCTTGTCTACGGAGGCGCAGCCGGTCTGATCGTTGGCATTATCACCATTTGCTGTCTCGCCGGAGGCATACCGCTGGCGGCCTATTGGTACATGCCATTATTCATATTGGCATGGATTTGCATGATGATAATCCCGGGGCATATCATAAACAACAAAGCAAAAAAGAGATGAAAGAACTTGACCCGCTTTTGCACTCACAATTGCGTCTTGCGGTAATGTCAATTCTAATGAATGTCGAAGAGGCGGATTTCGTATTTCTCAAAGAAAAGACCGAAGCCACCGCAGGCAACCTCAGCGTCCAGCTCGACAAACTTTCCACTGCCGGATACATCGCCCTGGAGAAAGGCTTTGTCGGAAAGAAAACCCGAACTGTCTGCCAAATAACAGCCCAAGGCCGCAAGGCCTTCGAAGACTACGTCGAAGCCCTCAAAGAATACCTGAATCTCTGAACAAACGCCCTCCCCTCAGTCTCCGCATCTATGACCACATAGATGCGGAGACTGCATCATGCACACCAAAGACAGAAGCACAATACCAATAGGAGACTTACAAGGCATGTGGAGGTGCGTTTCTCCGACTTGGCACAATAACACGAATTACACGGATTCTCACGAATTCACACAGAGTTTTTTGCGACAGCGACACATGCAAGCGGAGGTGCGTTTCTCCGAAACGCACGGGCCAACTTCGAATCACTACTTGCCGACCGGCAATCATCGCTAAGATTGTAAAATACTTTCAAAAAATGTCATCTTTGTACTTGAATACACACACGTGCGGTTATATCAGTTGTGAATAGCTTTCAAAATTTGTATCTTTGTACTCGAATCACAACACAACAGGCTGAATTCGGCTATCTTGAGGCGTTGTGAATAGCTTTCAAAATTTGTATCTTTGTACTCGAATCACAACCCGAGGGCGCTTCATCATGGTCGGCAACCGTTGTGAATAGCTTTCAAAATTTGTATCTTTGTACTCGAATCACAACCGCGCAGGGCCGAGTCCGCCGCGATCATCCGTTGTGAATAGCTTTCAAAATTTGTATCTTTGTACTCGAATCACAACAAGTTCAGAATAGTTAGTACCGCACCAGTAGTTGTGAATAGCTTTCAAAATTTGTATCTTTGTACTCGAATCACAACCCGTTTGCGTGCGTTGTGTTGCACGTTGAGTTGTGAATAGCTTTCAAAATTTGTATCTTTGTACTCGAATCACAACACTCATTAAAAGAGTATAAACATTGAGAACGTTGTGAATAGCTTTCAAAATTTGTATCTTTGTACTCGAATCACAACCTTAAGTTGTCATTTTTATTATTTTTTTAGTTGTGAATAGCTTTCAAAATTTGTATCTTTGTACTCGAATCACAACATAGTTTTTACATTGATAGCGTTCTCGGTGTTGTGAATAGCTTTCAAAATTTGTATCTTTGTACTCGAATCACAACCTTTTAAGCACAATTCGCTTTTTCGACTCTGTTGTGAATAGCTTTCAAAATTTGTATCTTTGTACTCGAATCACAACTTAGTGCCTTTTAAAGCGATCATTGATCTGTTGTGAATAGCTTTCAAAATTTGTATCTTTGTACTCGAATCACAACGAATATGATGAATAGTTATAATTCACCTCTGTTGTGAATAGCTTTCAAAATTTGTATCTTTGTACTCGAATCACAACATCTCTCTATTTCTTTAACTCTTTTTTTTCGTTGTGAATAGCTTTCAAAATTTGTATCTTTGTACTCGAATCACAACATTACTAATAAAATGCTACTCCACGAATGGGTTGTGAATAGCTTTCAAAATTTGTATCTTTGTACTCGAATCACAACTGGAGCCAGCAAAGGTGCCCAAGGCCGTAGGTTGTGAATAGCTTTCAAAATTTGTATCTTTGTACTCGAATCACAACACGTTTTACGTAAACGTGTGTGATTCAGTATATTTACGCATAGCATTAGAAACTAAAAAAACACATGTGTTTCAACCTTTGTGGCTGGGGAGAATTGAATTTTTCTCAAATAAAATTTGGCATACAATTACGTTAAGCCATGGTCTGGCAACAACATTGTTACATTTTTACGCTAAAAAATCTTATAATTCCAACCTGAAACAAGATAAGATTAAAATAATTCAAGTTGCTGTATCGGATAGTCAACCTTTACCGAGCAGGCGCCATTAAATATAAGAATGTCATTAAATTGACGGTCGGTGATGGTGAAGATGCATACGTTCCCTTCTTCCGGTATGAAAGTCTGCACACGCTCTATGTGAGTATTGGCATTTTGAGCGCTTGGACAATGACGCACATATATGGAATATTGGTACATGGTGAATCCGTCTTTGATGAGATCTTTACGAAATCGCGCCGCTTTTTTGCGATGCGTTTTCGTAAATGTAGGAAGATCAAAAAATACTACCACCCACATAAGCCTATACTCACTATATTTGCTGCGCATAAATCATGCATCAGGATAAACTATCTTACGCCCTTCGCCTGAAAAGCATCTGAAAACCGACATGGCAGTCTCTGAAGCGGCAAGCATCAATGGCCGCTTTCCGCCACTGATCTTTACGTCGATCACGGGAAGAGAAAGAAACGACGCCTTGATCTCCTTGGTCAAGTCTTCGATGCCCGGGTATCTTTTTATGATGCCAAGCACAAGATCGTCGACGATGGGACGGTAAGGCTCCATAATGTCGTCGGCCAGGCAGTAGGCGTTGTATCGGTTGTGATGGTGTATGCCCAACGTGGGCAGAAGTCCGGCGCAAACCAAGGCCCTCGCCACTATGGCACGGAGCATGGCGTACCCGTAATTGAGGAAATTATTTGGAAAAGCCCCATCCCTGTCGCGCTTGAATTCAAAGAGCGGATCAAACAGATTTCTCCAATAGTACACTGCCGCCCGGCCTTCAAGATTGTCGGAATCTCCGCTTTTCACCTGCCTGGCCCATGCCTCCATACATCCGGTCTCTGCCTGCCTCCACCTGCGAAGCACCTCACATTGATTCTCTATTTTCTTCTCAATGGTCTGCTTCCACATCTGTTTCTTCAACGGAAGCGAACTCGATATCTGCGCCCTGAATCTCTCGCTCTGCAAAGTAGTGGCTGACAGAGGAAGCATCAGCCCCGTAGGGATATGCGAACGTGAGCACGCCACCACCGAGCATTTGGCGTCGAGAAGGGCATCAATTAGGCCATGAGTGATTGTGATCTGCTGATGATCGAGCACCACAAAGCCCAAATCCTCGATCGGGAAAGAATACGTCTTTTCCGATCCGCCCTCATCCGCCTTCCGCATCACCATCTGCCGATCGTACAGGCTCAAATAGGCCGGATTACCGATATATATGGTGCGCTTTATCATAATGGCAAAATCTCACCCAAATTTGTCACCTTCACCTTTTTGGGATTCAATTGTTCAAATTTATCAAGACTTGTAATCCTCAAAAAACGTCTATCTCCATGTCGATATTTATCTGGCCCGCTTATTGTCACTGTATGAAATGTCAATGTATAATCTTTCTTTGACAATTTCTGCACCCTATAAAGATGCTGCGCAAGAAGTTTCTGATCTCCGGACTCGATGGCTTTTGCAAAAGTCGCGTCATCAAGGCCGAGTATGAACATCTCATTTATCTGCATATGCATCCAATATGTGAGTCCATCTTCCGGGAGTTGATTCTGGAAGTCTTCCGTATACTCATCGGGCGAATTCAGGATCTTTGTCCACACATCAGCCGGAGACTTTATCACAACATCGATTCCGGCGAGTTTTCGCTTTACGCAATGATCGAAAGTGGCCACATTCTCCTTAATCTTCCCATCCTTGTCCCTGTATAGGGCCACATGATGGTTCGAACCCGCCGCCGCGAAACCGATCTCTCTGCCGTCTGCATCCCTTCTCACGGGAATCAAGTTTGACAGATTGGCGAAACACCTCACTGATTTTATGATCTGTTTCCCTTCCTTGTCTGAATAAAGAGGTTCGGCAAATGCCTTTTTCGCATCGCCGCCAAATTGCGCCAGCCTTTCCTTGACAATTTTGCGAATGCGACCATCCACTATATATTCGGCATCTTTGTCTCTTGTGATCTGGGAAAGGGGATATCTGACCACAGACACTTCTTTTAGTTCTCCGGTCTTTTGATCATAACGCTTTATCTTTCCGTAGATAGTCTCCTTATGCAGCGGGCCGCGAGGAATTGTCAAACCGGTCTGCACAGTCTTTCGGCCATTGCCTGTGTGCTTGATAACCTTTCCGGGCGTGGTGAGCTTGCTCTTAGGCTTCATCGACACGGCGATGGAACCGAGAGCCTCAAAAACTTGCGCCCGCGACAGATGCGGCAATGAGGCGATATATCTTTCGAGGCGCGATTTCTTTTCGCCTCTCTCCCTTTCAACCGTCGCGCCGGGGCAAACCTCTTGCAAAGTGTTGAGATGGTTGAGCTGACTCACCAACGAACGCGTGGTCGACGCAATGGCTATGGCATCCAAAGCATGATGACGGTGGTCGAGACGCTTTGACCAATCCTTTATACGTGTCTCATGACGCGGATTGTCATCAACTGTGAGCCCGGCCTCCTGATACATAGGCAGATCCATTTCGTGCAGCAAGGTATCCCATCCCCATTGCCTGCGTATGTAGTCGGTGACCTTTCCTGATGTGGCCATCACATCACGGCTCACCATGTGCAGCATCTCAAGCGCCTTCCGTGTGATGAATTGCGTCTCCTTAAGGTCGCGGGCAATGAAATCTTCAGGAATTTCTTCCTTTGGCATCATCAGATATTTATATTTCCGGCCCGAAATCGCGCCACTGTCCCGCAAGGCTGAAATGCGGTCGATATAGGCAGCCAGTTTCTTTTGGCCGCATGAGCGCATGAAGTCAATCGCGGTCATCTGCCCTTTTGCCTGATTGCAGGTTCGGCAGGCACACACTTTGTTGGCGTAGCTGTCGTCAAAAAGCAGAGATTTGGGGATGATATGCTCCACCTCCGAATCCACGCCCACGAGAAACTCCGCAATGCCGACATTATCGCCGCAATACATGCATCGCTGACTAGATTCCTCCCAAAGCTTCATCTTTGTCACCCTCGACAAAGTTGGAAACAGGCCATGCTCTTTTATACGCTCGCGTATTTTATCGTTTTCTCTCTCATTTTTCGCTATGCCCTTGGTCATGCTGTCGCGTTCCTCCTTGCCCATCTTAAGTTCGCGGGCCATCTCGATGCGTATGGAGTCGAATCGTCCATACTTCTCCATGAGTGCGTTGACAAGGTTGATCATCTGGTTCAGGATCTTCTCGACCACCGGCTGCCGCATTTCACCATTAGGCAGCAGTGGGAGCGATGTCATAAGTTCCCTTGTCTCATTCTCCTCACGCGTGACGCTGTGGCTATGATTGTACCCGGCCAACGCGCATGCCTCGCTGTATACATGGCCGCGCATCAGATGAGGCAGGATCTTCCTCAACGCCTTAGCCGACAGGCTGCCGTAGCCCTGCTTTTGGAAGTCGATAGAGCATAATCGCTCTATGATTGATTTCTCTTCTATCCCGAATTGGCTACGCAGCGTCCGACCCAAATCATCGAGCGAACTGATGGAATATATAGCATGCCAAAGCCTGTACAACGGCTGATTGAAGACTTCATCTGACACCTCGACGCCTTTGACCTCACCGGTTTGCTCATCAACAATCTCGATAACGTTCATTTCAAACTCACACAGATGCCTGTACTTGTTGCCCAAAATCTCGGCGAGCACCTTTCGCGTGGCGTTTCCCTTTATGCCCTTTGACGCATTCTCGCTTATCCTCCACTTCTTATCGGTAGGCTTCATGCCACAAAGTTGCTTTATGCCACTAACCTTCAAATCATTACCAAGAAGTAGCTGTTGGGCTATCGCCTCTTTCTGCTGCAAATCTGGCTTCATGACTTCTTCCCGATTTGTAAATGATATATTGTTGACCACCTGCCAGATACGGCTTACCTGAAAAAGAGGATTTGACACATGCGCCACCTTCGGCCCCTTGGTCCTTTTCTCTCCGTCCACCACTATCTCCCGCTTCTCAAGCTCGCAGTCACTGACAAGATGCTTGCATGACTTCAATGGCCTCTGATAGAACAGTATGTAGTCAAGTATTCGGTTTCGCACTTCTGCAGTCAGCACATCCGGATAAAATTTTGACTGGCATTGCAGTATCTTTTCTGCTTCATCCCTATAGGCCTGACGGGGAAGCACTTCTCCCTTTACCCTGAAATTAGGATCGACCGCCAATTTCGAGTAAAAGAATTCACCAGGAGTGTCTCCATGCAATTCGGCGTATCGGCCTCGGACCTCGGACACATATCCTTTCTTTTTCGTATCATTCTCTGCAAGATCGGCTTTAGAAGCATTGTATCCCCGGCGGGAATTGATATGAAGGAGCACCTCGGCCAAAGACGCCAAGGGTATTTGCTCATTGACAGCGTCGGCACGCAATTTCCACTTCTCCACAGGCGTTTTGGGGCCATTGACATGCTCTAAATCCACACCGAGCCTCCGAAACTCCTCCAAAATCGCGTCTCTCCTCATTTTGAAGCGATGATTCATTTTTCTCATCGTCCGCTTTGTGGTGCGGTCGGCATTGGCGCTGCAATCCTTCCCCTTTGAAAAGTTGTTTATCATGTCGGCATCAGCGGGTATCACCCTCGATCCCGCGCCTGAAATGCCTACAGGGTCACCGCTCGAATTCGTTTCCAATACAGCCCAGCCTATGCTCGCTGTGCCCAGATCAAGACCAAGAATTTTTGCCATAGTGTGTAAAGTTTAAGGTTTTTAGGTAAGAATATCACAAAGTTCAAAAAAATAATTGAAAAATAAAAGGATTTCTATTGTTTTTTCATCACAAAGGCATTATCTTTGCGATACAAATTTTGAAGCTATTCACAATAAGGATTAATTCCGTTGTGAAAACATTCGGAGTGGGGATCGCGAGATCCTCATTCTTTTTTTGATGGGGGATGGGG
>CANNVE010000052.1 GCA_947525975.1 uncultured Muribaculaceae bacterium
CTAATTAGTAGTTATCAATTAATAATTAGTAGTTTATCTCGGTTGAGGGACAATTGCTAATTAGTAGTTATCAATTAATAATTAGTAGTTTATCTCGGTTGGAAATTACTAATTACTAATTAATAATTTCTAATTGCCAAAAGCCCGCAGGGCTTTGACGGTGGCTTCCAGGCCGCGCTCGAGGCTGAATTGCGGATTGAAGCCGAAGTCGCGCTGGGCTTCGCCCACGTCGCAGTTCCAATTGCGCTGCTTCATGATCTTGTATTTGTCGCGGTTGAGCGTTGAGGGCTTGAGGCGTATCGCTCCCCACTTCTCGCACACCACTGATGCGCAGTACACCACCCACATCGGCAATTTCAGCGGTATCACCCATTTCTTGCCGAGCAGGCGCGCCACTATGTCGCGGAATTCCTTCTGCGTGTAGGCTTTTGGCTCGCTGATGATGTATTTCTTCTTGCAAACCCCTGCCGCGATGGCGTCAAACATTGCCGCCACCAGGTCCTCCACATATATGAATGTGAGCATCTGCTTGCGCATGCCCATGCCCACATCCCAATGTCGGTCGATCATCTCTATCATCATCAGATAGTCTTTTTCGTGAGGGCCGTAGACGCCGGTGGGGCGGAATATGATCCAATTGAGCGCGCTTTGCATCTCCAGATAGGTCTCGGCCTTGATTTTCGACAGACCGTAGCGCGTGTTGGGATTGGGTATCATCGACGACGTCAGCGGCGTGTATCCCTTCTCGTCGCCCGGACCCAGAGCGCTGAGCGAACTCATGAAAAGGAATCTCTCCGGCAGCATGTCGGCGGCGGTGAGGGCATCGACAAATGTGCGCAGGTATCCGAAGTTGATGCGGTTGAAATCCTGGAAGTTGGCGCATTTTGTGGCGCCGAGATTCCAGATGATGTAGTCCCAACGTCCCGCTTCGGGCTTTGATTTGCGCAGAGCCGAGGCCACAGCCTGCGGGTCGTCGTAGTCAAAGACGGCGAAGTGCAGCCTCTCGTCGGTCAGATAGCGCCTTGATGTGCTTTCGCGCACCCCGGCCCATACGTCGTATCCGCGCCGGAGGCCCTCGGCGGCAATGAAGCCGCCGATGAATCCTCCGGCGCCGATTATAAGGAGTGTCTTCATTTATTATTTATGGATTCTGATCACCGTGAATGAATACGGCGGGAGGGTCTGGTTCTGCACGTTGGCCTTCACCTTTGTCTCTGTCACAATGGGCTTTTTGTCTGCATCCTCGGGATTTCCGCTCAACACCGTCACCGTGGCCTTCTTTCCGTTGGCCTTGATGGCCTTCAGGTCGAGGTTCGCGTTCACGGTCACGGGCAGCAGGTTGGCGAGCTTTATGATGTAGTCGCCGGTGGACTCGTCGAGCACGATCGAGCTGCCCACGCGGGCTGCGGCTTTCTCATTGTCGGTGTCGAGGCTTGTGGCGGCATTGACATAGCGCGTGCCGGCGTTCTGGCCGTAGAGCTGCTGCACATAGTAGTCGGTGGTGGGCATCACATTCTGATTGTCAAAATAGATGAGGTCGGGGCGCCACTGTGTGTGGCCTTCCTTGGCCAGCAACGGGGCGTATGAGGTCATGGCCACCACGTCGGCGTTGCGTTCCACGCTGGTGAGGTAGAGGGCTTCGGTGAGGGCTGTCTCCATGTTGCTCTTGCGCCCGGGCACGTGTGATGCCCATTCGCCCAGATACACCTTGGTGCCCTTGCGGTCATAGTTGTCATAGTAATCCTGGTTGTAGATAAGCCACGCCGGGCTCACGTAGTAGTGCTCGTCGACATATGGTATGTCGAGTTCGCGGGCCAGTTTCCAGCCTTCCACGTAGTCGGTGCCTTCGTAGAAGGGGCCGACTGTGCCTACTACCTCCACCTCGGGATGCGCCTTCTTCACGGCATCATAGATGTATTTGAATCTTTCGACAAACACGGGCGTGATCATGTCTTCGTTGCCTATGCCTATGTATTTGAGGTTGAATGGCTCGGGATGGCCGGCTTCGGCGCGCTTTGCGCCCCATTCGCTGTCGGTGGGGCCGTTGGCGTATTCGATGAGGTCGAGTATGTCCTGCGTGTAGGCGGGCATGTCTTCCATCGGTATGCCGCATTGCTGGCCGTAGCGGGTCACGGGATTGTGTGTGCCGTGCCAGGGAGAGCCTGAGTTTTGGCAAGGAACGCCGGCTGCGAGCACGGGCAGGGGCTCAGCGCCTATGTCTTCGCAGAATTGGAAATACTCATAGTATCCCAGACCGCGTGTCTGGTGGTATCCCCAAAGGTTGCGCAGAGGCTTGCGCTCGTGGAGAGGGCCGATTGAGCCTTTCCAGTCGTAGATGTTGTCGATGCCGTCGCCGTGGGCCACGCATCCGCCGGGGAAGCGCACGAATCGCGGCTTGAGGTCGGCCAGGGTCTGGGCCAGGTCCTTGCGCAGACCGTTGGGGCGTCCCTTGTAGGTATCCTGCGGGAAGAGAGAGATGAAGTCAAGGTCGGCTTTTCCGGGATTGCTGAATGCGATCTTAAGGGTGCCCTCGGCCACATCTTTGTTCACGTCGAAAGTCAATTTGTAGTCGGCCCAGCCTTTTGAATCGATCTTGACGGGCTTTTTGGCCACTATGCTGCCGCCGGCGTCGAGCAGAAGCACCTCTACGGCGGCATTGCCCTTGGCCATCATAGAGAAGTCGTACGCTCCCTTCTTCAGCGTGATGCCGTCAAAGCCGCTGTTCTGCAGGCTGTAGCCGGCCTTCTTTGCATCGATCGACAGGTAGTGGCTGTTGTTGGGGTGTATGGGATTCTCTGTCGAGATGGCGTATGTGCCTCCGTCATTGTTTTCGATGGTCCATCCGGTGAGGGTGTTCCAGTTCTGGTCGCCGCCACGGTCAGAGGGGGCGTATTCAAAGTCGCGGTTCTGTATGAGCTCGCCGTAGAGGCCGCCGTCGGCCGAGTAGTTGATGTCTTCGAAGAATATGCCCATCAGTTTGTCGCTTATGGGCTTTGATTGCCTGGTGGCTTTCAGGGTGTATGTCAAGGGCGTGAGTCCGGCAAACCTTTCTGCGTCATCTTTCATCAGCTCCCCTTCCCTCGCTGCTTTCTCGCCGCGCTTCTTGGCATATTCGTTGAGGCGCTCTACCTCGGCTGCCGGCACCTTCACCACAGATCCGTCGACCATCCTGCCGTTGATGTAGTAAGTGGTCGATGCCTTCTCATCGGCTTTGCGGTCGGTGTAGTTCTGCGCATGCCAATAAATCAGGTCGGGCGATGTCACGGTGGCTGTGACGCGGCCTTCCTTGTCGGCGATCCAAGTCGCTGTCCATGTGCCGTCGGCATTGTGGATCAGCGTAGGCATAAACATGGTCTTGTGGCTACCCCAGGGGCCGAAGTCGCTGTTGACGAACGACATGCCGCCTCCGATTGTCTGCCACTGATCGCCGGGGTTGGCTCTCCAGGCCAGGTGCAAGCCTCCGCCTCCGTCGCGGTTTGAGTATGCGAGGAGTTCGAGACTGTCCGCCTTGGCGGTCAAAGCAGAAGCGTTAGCCAAAGAGCAGGCCATAACGGCTGATGCCGCCAAAATTCCCTTCAAATAATTCATTTTGGTATAGATTGTGGATGTTATGCACAAAGATAACATTTTTTTTTGTATGCACCAAAAATCAGGAAAGCAGCCTTGCGGCGGTGAGTTCCTGCATGGGGATGGTGACGAACGCGCGCTCCGCAGCGCGCGGATGCGGAAGCGTCAGGCGCGGATGGCGCATGCGCAGGCCTTCGATGGCTATTATGTCGATGTCTATCTCGCGGTCGCGGTAGGTGCCGTCGGCGTTGCGGTGGGGGATCGACGAGATTTCCCGTTCGATGGCCTGGAGCCTGTCGAGCAAGGCGATGGCTTCTTGCTCGGTCGCATCGGCTGATGTTTCGAGCCTTATGGTGAGGTTCACGAAAAGATTGCCCGAATCATATCCCCACGGCTCGCTCACCACCGGCTCGGTGCGGACGATCCTGGCCGCGGGCCAAGCCAAGGCGATGCGCCTGACTCCTTCCTCTACAAAAGCGCGCGCATCTCCCATGTTGCTTCCCAGACACAGATATGCTATCATATGGTTTCAAATGATTTAAGGTGTATGTGGAATGCTACGGAGAGAAAGATTTAATTATGTTGGATTAGGTACTCAAGTAGCGCCACAGGACCAAGATGCCACAATTTGGTCTTTTCGTCTTCAAGTTGCCTATATGTTTTTGAACGGTAAATATCTATAAGAGCCTGTGTGGTGCTGACCCCAATTTTTTTTGCGTAGAGTAAAGCAAGTTGGCTTACCTTATAAGGCAGTATAAGATACAGAGTTTCGGGTGTGACGGCGTTGATATTCATTTTGTGACTTTTGTGGCTGATTGGAATTTGAGCAATTTTAAGGCGTTATTTGTATGGAATAGATATTGGTCTACCAGACGATAGGTTTTAAGTTCCTGTATCAGGATGTTCTTGCTTATGGTGCCTCCTTCATATAGGGCGAATGCCGTATAGACCTTGTCATTTGCTACCGGGCCAATGACAATATCATAATCGTGGATAAAGTCAGGTATCTGCCTGTTAGCCATGACAAAATCAAGCCATTGATCCGTTGGTGATTCAAAGCGAAGCAGGTTTAGCTCCTTTTCTGCCACAGAGTCATCAAATTCATATCGATTTATAAAGCCCGACGGATGTTCGGCGTCAATGCGTCGCTTTATCCATTGTTCAGCCTGTGCCTCGGATGAAGTCAGATAGAAACCGGCGCCAAAATCAAGGGTGCGGTTGGGTATTCTTATTTCCGGAGCCTCTATCACCTCAAGACTTCCGTGATATAGGGTTATCATTTTGAGGCTGAATGTTGACTGACGTATTCGTTAATTTCTTCCAAGATCCATTGAGGACTTTGGGTGTGGATCACTTCGTAATTCTCTTCGAGGTAATTTAGTGTGCCTGTGCGCATCAATATCTCCATGGCATCCTCTCCCGGTATGCCTTTGGACTTCTTATACTGCTCTATGCAGAACGATAAGAATAGGGGAATGCTGTCTTCGCTCATATCGACTCGGCAATTATGATTAAACTTAAAACGGGGCGCGCTATGGGCGCGCCCCGTGGTGTTATGATGCGGTTGGGTATCAGTCGAGGGTGCGTTCCACTTCCTTCTCTTCGAATGCTTCGATGAGGTCGCCGACCTTGACATCGTTGTATCCTTGGATAGAGAGGCCGCAGTCAAGGCCCATGATCACCTCCTTGGCGTCGTCCTTGAAGCGCTTGAG
This sequence comes from uncultured Muribaculaceae bacterium, assembly GCA_947525975.1. Taxonomy (GTDB): domain Bacteria; phylum Bacteroidota; class Bacteroidia; order Bacteroidales; family Muribaculaceae; genus CAG-873. Next base: position 5,280 of record CANNVE010000052.1, read on the forward strand.
CGAGCCGAGTGTGCCGGTGTAGCGCACGATGCCGTCGCGTATCAGGCGCACCTTGCAGCCTTTGCGTATGCGGCCTTCGATCACAAGGGCGCCGGCGATGGTGCCCACCTTCGATATGTGGTATGTCTCCTTGACCTCGGCTGTGCCGATGACTTCCTCCTTGATTTCCGGAGCGAGCATGCCCGACATAGCGTCCTTCACCTCCTCGATGGCCTGGTAGATCACCGAATAGAGGCGTATCTGTACGCCGTCGCGCTCCGCAGCCTTGCGGGCAGCCTGCGACGGGCGCACCTGGAAGCCGATGATGACGGCGTCTGACGCGGCGGCCAGAGTCACATCGCTCTCCGAGATTTCGCCCACGGCCTTGTGCAGCACATTGACCTGGATCTCCTCGGTCGAGAGCTTGATGAGCGAGTCGCTGAGCGCTTCGATCGATCCGTCGACGTCGCCCTTGACGATGATGTTGAGCTCCTGGAAGTTGCCGATGGCGC
>CANNVE010000053.1 GCA_947525975.1 uncultured Muribaculaceae bacterium
AGCCTATAATGAAATATCAATACCGGAATGCCAATGAGAAAAATTGCAGCGCCGAAGAAGCGGCCAAAACGCTTGTCCGTTATTTCAAATCACCGGTTGGATTTGACATCGCATCAATGGGAGGTGACGCGCGTAGAATACATATAGTCGGGAAAGACGGAAAAGAAATCGACACAGCCGAGGCCGCAAAGCAATCCATCCCTTACAAACCCCTCGAAACCGAATGACGATGAAGATTCTGACTATATCCATGCTCGCATTGACGCTGACCTCCTGCACAGCCCGGGGGCACCACGATGCGGAAATACGGCAGATGACCGTCGCAGGCGACAGCCTGCCCCAAATACGCCACATGACCGAGATGAAAATCACCGGCGACACTCTCTGGCTAACCTATGAGACCGAGGGCGGCTTCGGACAGCGATTCCTCCGATACGCTATCATCGACATCGCCAACGCCACTCTGCGCATTAGCCCCGATCTGGGGCTGCGCCCCGACGGATATTACACCTCCTACATGCCATATCCCGCAGGCAGAGTCGACGGAGACATGCTGGTGGTGGGACAAGACGACGCCATGATCTACAAAGCCCCAAACGACACCGACCTCATCCCCACAGCCGATTGCATCCTCAGCACAGATTTCGCCCTCCCCTTCCCTCTGTCGATGCACGCGCAGGATGTGTCGGTCATCGGCCCCGACGAGTACATATTCATCGGACGCGAACCTAAAGGCGGCCCGCAATATGCCATGAAATCGAATATTGCCGTATCGCGCGTCGACACTATAAGGAGCCTGCGCATCTCGCCCGACCTCGCCCCTTGGATGCCAAATGCCGGAGAACTCGCCTACTCTGCCACTCGCCGCCGCCTGGCATCCGCCTACCGCCTCCACCCTGCGATCGACATTTTCTCAATTGATGGGAAAACGACAAGGCAAGCGCGCTTGGGGCCCGACACATTCGTCCCCTCCACCCTCACCGAAGCAGACTTTGAAGACCTCAATCCCCTGCACTTCGTCGATATCTCCGCCACGCCCGATTGCATCTATGCCCTCCATTGGGGCTTCAAAGCCTCCGAATCGGCCAAATCCTCACCTACCATCTTCAAGATCGGATGGGACGGCCAGATCCTCTCCTCCATCCGCCTCCTCCCCGCGCGGCTGGCCAAAATAGCCGCATCAGACAGCATCATCATAGGATGGCGCCCCGACGCATTCTGCCTCATCCGCCCCTGACGCCCCAATCCCCGTAGGTAGCAGGATACCATGAGCCTGATACGCCCCCTGCAGTTCAAACTTGGCCGGAGTATTTTTATACACATACTGACACAACTTAACAGTCTATGAATACGTTTTATTGATGAAAGTTATTTTTAACCACTTGAAAATTTGGTTCAGCGGAAAAAAAAGCATTAACTTTGTAGTGAACAATCAATCAAACAATAAAACTAACCTATATGACTCGAACCATCACCATTAAAGAACCATCTCAAAGGATGATTCAAGTCTTTGATTCCTTGAGAGAAAAGAAGCGTCAGCAGATTGAGAAACTGACGAAAAAGAAGGAATGTGTCTTTACAGTAAAAGTGTAACATGGACATATCTTTTGATATACATAACGATAAGGGCGATCAGATAAGGGTCGCCCTTTCGTATTACGATACCGAAATGGAACTCACACCTCAGGAATATAGAAGCCGTTTATTTTCCCGTATGTTTGACATGTACGTCAAAGCCAACGGAATCTCGGACATAATCAACTATAGCATCAAGATTGAGGATAACAATACGCCTCGATTCGCTCATTTTATAACTCCGGAGAAGTATTTACCAGCTGTAAAATTATTAGGGAACATCATAATGGAGAAATAAAGGTGCGGCGCATATGGGGCGCACCGGCGCCGCGCTGCCCCCCAAAAAATCTTAGGCGGGGAGAAAAAAAAGGAGAGCGAAATCTTAAAGATTTCGCTCTTCCTGTAGCCTTGGAAGGATTCGAACCCTCACAGGCGGAACCAGAATCCGACGTGCTACCATTACACCACAAGGCTGTTTTTTTTTCGTAACCGATGTTTGTCTCTCGATTACGGGTGCAAAGTTATGGAGTTTTTTTGAATCCTCCAAATTTTTTGACGATTTTTTTCATCGTTTTCGCAAAATTTCTTTTAAAGGAGCCGATGTTCGGCTATTTGGGTCAATATATTGGAGCGATAGGCTTAAATGAGGTGGCTGCAACGGCATCAACGGTGGTGCCGCAGCCTGTGGTAGAAGGCGGGGAAGAGGCGACGCATGCGCAGCAAGGCCGGAGAGATGCGGTCAGCGGCCACCACGCACGTCACAGCCGCGATGATGAGCGCAAGACCCAAGACGATGCGCGCGGTGAGCGCCTCGCCAAAGACGGCCACGCCCACCCCAACCGCCGTCAGAGGCTCGAGCGCGCCAAGGATGGCCGTGGGCGTAGGCCCTATGCAATGGATGGAGACCGACGTACATATCAGCGACACAGCCGTGGGCAGTAGTCCCAGGAGAGCCGCGCACGCCCACATCGAGGGCGACGGAGGCACGTGGGTCCCGCCCTGCATGGCGCACCTCGCCACGAATATCAGCGAGCCTGAGAGGATGACATAAAACGTGAGGATGAGCGTGGGGATTTGGCTGAAGGCCTTCGAATCGATCCACACAAGATACACCGAATAAGTTAGCGCCCCCGTCAGGACCAGAGCCACGCCCACCGGATCGAGAGCCGAGCCGTCGGCACCTTCGTTAAGAAGGGCTATGCCCGACATGGCGACTACTATGCACACCATGGTGATGGCCGAGATCCGCTGCCTGAAAAACAAGGCCATGATCACGGCCACCATCAGCGGATAGACGAAGAGCAGCGTAGAGGCGATGCCCACGTCCATGTAGTTATAGCTCTCGAAAAGCAGAAGCGACGAGAAGCCCATGATCAGCCCCAGCACCAAGAGCGGGAGCAGGGCGCGGCGAGGCACAGCGAACCGCTGCCCGCGCACCCGGGCCATGACCCAGAGGATGCAGAGGGCGAAGAGATATCGCCAAAGCAGGGCGTCGGACGGGGTGAGGCCTGCCCCGTAGAGCGGGATGGCGAAGAGAGGGTTGAGGCCGTAGGTCGAGGCGGCCACGGCTCCGTTGAGGTATCCTTTAATCTTTGAATTCATCATTGCAGGGTGTCAACCGCGCTTCTCCGGCAGTCGGGCGGGGCGCGGGAGTGAAGAAAGAGGGTTTTATGCCGCAAAGTTAGCATAAAACCCTCAAACTACAAAACACTTAACTTTTTTCACCCTTATGATAGACCGGGCCTACTCGTAGCGAATGGCCTGGATCGGGTCAAGACTGGCGGCCTTGCGGGCCGGGAAATAGCCGAATGCCACGCCAATCACCGTGCAGACGGCAAACGACAGGACTATCGACCACAGAGGGATGGCGGCGGGAAGCCCCATCGAACGGCACACCACGGTGCCCGCCCACCCGGCGGCTATGCCCAAGATGCCACCCGAAAGGCTGATGATCACTGCCTCGATGAGGAATTGCAGGCTGATGTCGGAGGTGCGGGCACCCACCGACATGCGCAGGCCTATCTCGCGCGTGCGCTCTGTGACGGAGACAAGCATGATGTTCATGATGCCGATGCCCGCCACAAGCAGCGAGAAGCCGGCAGCCACCACGAGGATGACCGTGATGGTGTCCATGGTCGACGACATTGTCTCCATCATCTCCTGCTGGCTGCGTATGGTGAAGTTGTCTTCCTCGCCGTCCTTGAGCTTGTGAGAGGCCCGGAGCGTGGCGGTGAGTTCTTCGATAGCGGCGTCGCTGTGCTCCTCGTCGATGGCCGAGGCTATGATCGAAGAGAGGAAGGTCTGCGCGAGCAGGCGCTTCATCACGGTGGTGTATGGGGCGATGATCACGTTGTCCTGGTCCATGCCCCAGTTGTTGTATCCCTTGGCCTTGAGCACGCCCACCACCCTGAATGGGATCGACTTGAAGCGAATGACCTTGTCGATGGGGTCGACGTCGTCGCCGAAGAGTTCATTGGCTATGGTCTGCCCTATCACGCACACCTTGGCGCTGTGGTTGACGTCCTCGTCGCTGAATACGTCGCCGCGCTCCACCTCCCACTGCTTGATATCGAGGTATTCGGGGCTCTCGCCGTAGATAGTGGTGTTGGTGTTTTTGGAGCCGTAAATCACCTGACCTCCTGTGCTGACTTCGGGAGAGACGTAGGTGACGTAGCGGCGATTGCCGGCAATCGCCTCGTAGTCGCTCACCTTGAGCGTCTGCATCTCCGAGGGATCGAGCCGCGCGCCCCCCATCATGCCCTGCCCGGGGTGGATGTTGATCATGTTGGTGCCCATCTTGGCGATGTTCGCCCTCACGCTCTGCTTCGATCCCTGGCCGATGGCCATCATGATTATGACGGCTGCCACCCCGATGATGATGCCGAGCATGGAAAGGAACGACCGGAACTTATTGCCGGAAATCGCCTTTATCGAGATTCTGAGTAGATTGAATAGATTCATGTCAGTCTTCTTTAGGGAGGGCGGCGAGGGCCTCGCGCGCCGAAAGGATATTGTCGTTAGGCTCGTCAGATACGATGTGACCGTCGCGCAGCATGATGTTGCGCGAGGAATAGCGCGCTATGTCGGGATTGTGCGTCACGAAAATGATGGTGCGCCCCTGCGCGTGCAATTCCTGGAATAGCACAAGCATCTCGAACGACGTGCGCGTGTCGAGATTGCCCGTGGCTTCGTCGGCCAGGATCACAGCCGGGCTGTTGACCAAAGCCCTGGCTATGGCCACGCGCTGCATCTGTCCGCCCGACATCTGGTTGGACTTGTGCATTAGCCTGTTGCCGAGCCCCACCTGCTGCAGAGCGGCGATGGCAGCCTCCCGCCTGCGGGCGGCGCTGTACCGCGAATTGTACATCAGCGGCAACTCCACGTTCTCCACCGAAGTGGTGTTGGGAAGGAGATTGTAGTTCTGGAACACGAAGCCAATCTTCTGGTTGCGGAGTCGCGCCCGCTGGTTCTTTGTCATCGACCTCACCGGTATGCCGTCAAGGAAATATTCGCCTGACGTGGGGGTATCGAGGCAACCCAATTGATTGAGCAGCGTCGACTTTCCCGAGCCGGATGTGCCCATTATGGTGACAAACTCGCCCTCGCGCACCTCGAAGGAGATGCCCTTGAGCGCATGCACCGTCTCATCGCCCACAATAAAGTCGCGCTTGACGTCGCGCAGCTCGATCACTATTTTTTTATCTTCAGACATCGATTCAGCCATTACGGTTCTCACTTCTTATTCTTTTTCTGTCCGGGAGGGCCTGGCATGAAGG
>CANNVE010000054.1 GCA_947525975.1 uncultured Muribaculaceae bacterium
ACGGCGATTTTGAGTTGCCGGGCGGGATTGTGGCTCACAGGGATAGCGCGGGCATGGGCGCGATGAATCGCGCCCGCACGAACAAAAAGGGGCGGCGGGGATGGAGGCGCGCTTCTCCGAAGCGCGCGGGCCAATGGCCGCAAGCCTGGCGCAGGCGGGCCCGGTCGCCTCGGAGAGGCGACCCTCCACTTATTCCCCTCCACTTATTTTGTTCCTCAACCTTTAATGCGGGCCTCAACGATTGCCGCTTTTTCACTTTTTGTGGCGGGCTTTGTTGTTTTTGTGTGATTTCAATGTTAATATCGCTTATTTTGGTGGTGGATTACGGATTTTTTCGTAATTTTGTGGCTGATTTACGTTTTTGGAATTTCTTGAAAAGTATTCTCGTATATATATTATCGATAACGCTGATTTTGCTGGCCATGTCAGCCGCTACTTCATGCGCCACCGGATCTTCGGCTCCTCGACAGCACGCTGACGGCGATTTTGAGTTGCCGGGCGGGATTGTGGCTCACAGGGATAGCGCGGGCATCACGTTTGATGCCTCGGACGTCAATGCAGACAGCATCAGTGATTTTGTGCGCCAAGCAGCCGAGACCCTTGATAGTCTGTCTGCGGATACTTCTGCCGACAGCCTTCAGGATGCTGTTGCTGCCGATACTTCGGTCCATTCAGCCGACAGTGTGTCGGCTTCTCCTGTATTGGCACAACGTCCGTCGAGGTTTATCAGGAAGAAGATGGATCTTGACGCCAAGGTCGATTTTTCGTCAAAGGACTCCATGATTCTTGTGCGCAGGGACACGGCTTACATGTATGGCTCCGGCATGGTGTCATACGGCTCACTCAAGCTTGACGCCGACAACATAGAGATGGACATGCAGAACAGCAACGTCTACGCTGTGGGCACTGTCGATTCGCTCGGTGAGGTGATCGGGCGTCCCATATTCAACGAAAACGGCACTGATTATGAGGCTCAGACCATGCGCTATAACTTCAAGACCCGCAAAGGCCTCATCACCAACGTGGTGACAGAGCAGGGAGAGGGCTATCTTACCGGCGGAATCACCAAGAAGGGGGAGGGCGATGACTATTATACTAAAAATGGCCGATACACCACTTGCGACAAGCATGATGATCCCCACTTCTATTTCCAGCTGACAAAGGCCAAGATGCGCCCGGGCAAGAATGTAGTCTCCGGCCCTGCCTACATGGTGCTCGCCGGTCTGCCCCTACCGATTGCCGTGCCATTCGGCTTCTTCCCGTTCACGAGCAGCTATCAGTCGGGCGTGATCGTGCCTACATTCGGTGATGACTACCAGAGGGGATTCTACCTCGCCGATGGCGGATACTACTTCGCCATCAACGACAATGTCGACCTGGCGCTCACCGGAGAGATTTACACCAAGGGGTCTTGGGGCTTGCGCGCCCAGTCGAGCTACGTGAAGAGGTACAAATACAACGGCAGCTTCAATGTAAGCTATCTGAAGTCGATCTATGGTGAGAAAGGTTCGCCTGACTATTCGGCGCAGACCAACTTCCAGGTGCTGTGGAGCCACTCGCAGGACTCGAAGGCTAACCCCAACATGACGCTTTCGGCCAGCGTGAACTTCACCACCAGCGGATACTCGCGCAATAATCTTGGCTCATACTATTCGGGATCGTTCACGGAAAACACAAAGAGCTCTACCGTGAATATGACGTACAGGTTTCCTAACTCTAAATGGTCACTGTCGACCACGATGAATATTTCTCAGCGCTCGCAGGACTCTACGCTCGCTGTGTCGTTCCCGAATGTCACGGTGACTATGAGTCAGCTATATCCTTTCAAGCGCAAGAAGGCCATAGGTGATGAAAAGTGGTATGAGAAGATCAGAATGTCGTATTCCGGTCAGTTCCAGAATTCTCTGACGAGTAAGCAGAATGTTTTTTTCAAGAAATCGCTCATCAAGGACTGGCGCAACGGCATGCGTCACAACGTGCCGATCTCGGCCACTTTCAATGTACTTAAGTATATCAACATCACGCCGTCGATCAATCTCACTGACCGAATGTACACCAACAAGGTGAGCAAAAGATGGGATCCCGTGCGCGGCATCGAACTGGTCGACACTGCCTACAGCTTCTACAACGTTTGGGATTTCCAGGCCTCGATATCGGCCGACACAAAGATTTACGGATTCTTCCAGCCTCTGCCTTTCCTGGGTGACAAGGTGAAGATGATACGCCATGTGCTCACGCCCACGATCTCCTTCAGCGGCAATCCCGACTTCGGATCTTCGTTCTTCGGATACTACGGCTCATACGAGCGTCCGCTGGCCGACGGACAGATGCAGAAGGTGCAGTATTCAAAATTCCCCAATGCGCTTTTCGGTGTTCCGGGCGTGGGCAAATCGGGTGCTGTCAGCCTTCAGCTCGCCAACAATCTTGAGATGAAAGTGAAGTCAGACAATGACTCGATCGGGGAAAAGAAGATTTCGCTCATCGAGAATCTTTCACTGTCGCAGAGCTATAACTTCGCGGCTGACTCATTGCGGCTCTCTGACCTCAACACATCGTTGCTGCTGCGTCTGACCAAGGGATTCAACCTCAACTTGAGCGCTACATGGGACGTGTACACCTACGCCCTCAACGAATACGGCAACCCCGTGCGCGTGAACAAGCTCCGCATCTCGAAAGGCAAAGGATACGGCAAGCTTCGCTCTACAGGCACGTCATTTTCATACACCTTAAACAACGAGACATTCAGCAAGCTCTTCGGAAAGAACAAGGATTCAGACAAGAATAGCGGAAAGAATAAAGGCGAAGGCGAAGAAGATGATGATAACTGGGGCGACAACACATACGATAACGTCAACCGAGGGCACGGACATGACCACGACGACGATCTGACGCAGATGGGCTCCGACGGCTATGCCGAGTGGTCAGTGCCGTGGAATCTTACCTTCAATTATTCTATAAATTACGGCTACGGAACCTTTAATAAGAAAAAGCTTGAATACAACGGGCGTGTGACCCAGAACCTCAGTTTCTCTGGCAATATCAGGCCCACTAAGAATTGGAATTTCTCATTCTCGGCAAGCTACAATTTCGATACCCACAAGATAGCCTACATGAACTGTAACATCTCGCGTGACCTGCACTGCTTTACCATGTCGGCATCATTTGTGCCTGTGGGCCCTTACAAGAGCTATAACTTCCATATAGCCGTGAAGTCATCGCTGCTTTCTGACTTCAAATATGATAAGCGCTCGTCGATCACCAACGGCGTGCAATGGTACTGACCTGCCATGGCCTTGCTTCATCTCTTCAATCCTGAAAATGATCTGGCCCTTGCGGCCAATATCGCCAACTATACTCCTCCGCGCGCGGCTCAGCGCCTGTCGCAGGCCGGGGCGGCGTTGCCATTGTGGTATGGCTCGGAGGGTGATATGCTTCTCTGCTATGGTGTGCCGGCCCGGTGGTATGACAGCGTATGCGAGGCCTTTGGCCTGGGCGTAGGCCTTTATCCTCATTCCCCCGACGGCCTCAATCTTGAGCCTGCGCCTTGGGGATGGTCATTGTCGGCCCGCAAGACGTTTCTTGACGATGGCCTGCCTCAATCAAGCCTACCCTCCGATGCCCAATTGGAGGCCATGCGGGCTCTCTCTCACCGCCGCACAGCGCTCATGCTCGCCGCCGACCTCGATGCCGCAGGCATAAAGGGCATCGCCTCCCCGGGCGTTGAGGTTGCAGATCCGGTGAAATTGGCTGATATGCTTGCCGACCAAGGGCCACTGGTGCTGAAGATGCCGTGGTCGAGCAGCGGACGCGGCGTGATCGACACGCGCTCGACCGCAAAGGAGCGGGCATTGAAATTCGGCATCGACAGCATACGCCGTCAGGGCAGTGTGATTGTAGAGCCTGCGCATGACCGGGTCATTGACTTCGCCAAGCTTTATGAATGCCGCGGCGGCAAATGCTTTGAAATAGGTACATCCGTATTTGTCACAGACTGCCGGGGCGCATACATAGGCAATCTCCTTGCAGACGAGGGAGAGCGCAGGCGCAGGGTAGCCCAGAAAACTGACATATCGCTTCTCGACGCCGTGACAGAGGCGCTCCGCCTCAGCATAGAGCGCCGCATAGCGCCGCACTATTCGGGCGTGCTTGGCGTAGACATGCTGGCTGATGCCCGCAGAGTGCTTGACCCCTGCGTTGAGGTCAACCTCAGGCGCACGATGGGATATGCGGCCAACCGCGTGGCCGACCGCTATCTGGCACAAGGGATGACCGGAATATTCAAAGTGCAGCCACGAAAGGCCGGCGACTTAGCGCAGATGCTGCCCCCCGCAATCGAAGGCGGCAGGCTGACGGCAGGCATCTTGCATCTTGTGCCCGAGAATCCCTATTTTTCAATCTTCGCCCAGGTAGGGGACAAAGGCGTAGAAGCATAGATCGGCATCGCCGGTATTGATCAGCGTGTGCTCCGAACCTTTGGGGCAGAAAGTGCACTGTCCAGGGGCAAGCGTCTCCCTCACGCCATCGCATATAGCCTCTGCGCGACCCGAGGTGATGAAGATAGCCTCAGACGAGTCTTCATGCCTGTGCATACCTATCGAGGCTCCAGGCTCAAGACGATTGCACATGATCTTGTCTTTACCGGCGCAATGTATCTTGGCTTCCATCACGCCCTCTCCACCTTTGAAATTTGCCATGGGCTGCTCGGCCATGGCCTGAAAATCAATCTTCATGATAATACGGGTTGAATTGTTGCAGAAAAAATCACACGCAAAAATACGAAAACATATCCAAAAAACGATTCAAAAAAACGCGCAAAGGTCAGGCGACGAAAAAAATATCACATAAAATTTTGTCACCCCCGCAAAAAAACGTAACTTTGCACTTGGATTGGTTCGGTAGCTCAGCTGGATAGAGCAACAGCCTTCTAAGCTGTGGGTCCCGGGTTCGAATCCCGGCCGGATCACTAAAGGGTCACTGAAAAGTGGCCCTTTTTTCATGTCCGTAAGTGACTGATGCGCAAGTGTTAGTAATTTTATAAAATCTTGATTTAGAAAGATTTAGCACAAGTCGCATTTCCTGCCGATAGTCAAAGTTAGCATTTGTTAGTTCGGAATTAGCACATTATCTTTGGTACAGATTTCGTGGATGTACCACAAAAAAGTACCACAAATGTACCGGCATTTCCATCAAATATCAGCCATTGTCTCCTGCCCCGGTCTTGCCATAGCGTCCGGA
>CANNVE010000055.1 GCA_947525975.1 uncultured Muribaculaceae bacterium
GATTCGCCTTAGTCTCGTGGGCTCGGAGATGTGTATAAGAGACAGCTACACCAGCAGCACGCTCGACGACCTCAATTTCCCCACCCAAGGCCGGTCATACAAGATCACAGCCATGGGCGTGCTCGGCCGCTATGACATGGACTACGCCAACCCGGCATACGCCGACACGGAGAATCACCCCAAATGGCTGCAGATAGAGGCTCAGACACGCAATTATTTCGGGCTGTCGCGCAAATTCACATTAGGAGTGGAGACTGATGTGCTGCTATCCACCCGCAAGCTTTATGGCGACTACAGCGCCGCCGTGGCCGGCGCGCCGGCCTTCCAGCCCACCCCGTCGAGCTACAACGCCTTCAACCCGGCCATGAGGGCGTATTCGTTCGCCGCCGCAGGCCTGGTGCCCATATACAAATACAACGACAATTTCTCGGCGCGCCTGGCCGCATACGTGTTCGTCCCCTTGCGCGAGATCATCGACAAGGGTGGCATGGCAGCCCACAGCCACAAATGGCTGAGCAGCCCGCAAGTGTTTTCGGAATTCGACCTCTGCTACAAACTGCCGTTCGCCACGGTGTGCGCCTACTGCAACTACACGTCGTCGCCCGGCACGAAATGGAACGTGGGCATATCGTTCGGCGTTTTCCTCCCCGCCCCCAAATTCCTGAGATGACCGTTTTATCATACTGTTTTTCATTACGCATCAATCCTCAACACGCCTAAACATGAACAAAGCCATACTCATGGGTTACGTAGGACGCGACCCCGAAATCAGATACATCGACACGCGGCCTCTGGCATCATTCTCCCTGGCCACCACCGAGCGGGGGCGCAAGCTGCCCAACGGCACCGAGCTGCCCGAGCGCACCGAATGGCACAACATAGTGATGTATGACGCCGCGGCCGAAATAGCCGAGAAATACATACGCAAAGGCACACGGCTGCTCGTGGAGGGGAAAATCCGCACCCGCGTGTGGGAAGACCGCAACACCATAAAGCATTACGTAACGGAAATTTACGTGGATAATTTCGACATTTTGAAATAGCGTCGGCTAAACCCCGACGCTTTTCAGGCATCTATATTTATTATGAAAAATTTTATCATAGTCCTCCTTGTATCCGTGTTGGCCTGCACATGGGCCGGAGCCAAGGAATTCAGCCCCGAGACCTTGCGCTATAAGGTGATGTACAAGTGGGGCCTCATCAACAAGAAGGCCGGCGACGTCACAATCACGCTCAGCCACAAGGCCGACACATACGACGCCCGGCTGACGGCGATGACAGCATCGTGGGCCGACAAATTCTATAAAGTGCGCGACACCCTGCGCTCCGAGATCAAGAAAGCCGGCCTCGAGCCTGTCTCATACCGCAAATTCGCCCACGAGAGCAAGGACTACAATCTCGATGAAGTGATCTACCGCCGCGACGGGGCCAACGTGTATGGCGACTGCTCGCACAAATGGTTCCGAGAGGGAAAGCTCAGGCGCTCGCAGGACACCACCCTTGTGGCGCAGGGCACCACCATAGACATGCTCACCGCTTTCTACTTCATGCGCACTCTGCCCTACGAGAGCATGACGCGCGGATACGTAGAGACCGTCAACATCTATTCAGGAAAGCGCAAGGAACTCCTCACCATCAAATACCTCGGAGAGGAAAGCGTGAAGACCGACGGAAAGACGTATCCGTGCTTCAAGGTAGCCTTCATTTTCACAAGCGATGGAAAAAAGAAGTCGAGCGACGACATGTTTGCCTGGATCACCACCGACCCTGCGCGCATCCCCGTAAAGCTTGAGGGAAAACTGCCGGTAGGGAGCGTGAAGTGCTTTCTTGTGGAGTGACATTCCGGGCTTAAGGCACCCCAAAAAAAATGAAATGCGGATACTCTCACGAGCCGCCGCATTCCGTAACCTATGATTCACTTATTGAATCCGGGACAAAGTTAAGTCATTTTTTTGGGATTTCAACCTAAATTTGCACATTTTATGTTTTATAAATATATTTTTAGAATTGCTCGGAAACCTCCTCTATCCACATTGTTTTGATAACCAACAAATGAAGTCACGCCAAACAAAAAATATCCAAAATTAGGATATTTGTCAAAAAGAGCGTAACTTTGCCCCAACTTAACAGATTGACACATTATGAGACTGATCATCGAAAAAGACTACGCGGCCATGTCACGCTGGGCTGCCGAGTTCGTCGCAGCGCGCATCAACGCCGCCGCTCCCACCCCCGAGAAGCCCTTCATCCTCGGATGCCCCACAGGCAGCTCGCCCCTGGGCATGTACAAAGAGCTCATCAACCTCAACAAGGAAGGCAAGGTTTCATTCGCCAATGTCGTCACCTTCAACATGGACGAATACTGCGACCTGCCCGAATCGCACCCCGAGAGCTACCACTCATTCATGTGGACCAACTTTTTCTCACACATCGACATCAATCCTGACAATGTGAATTTCCTCAACGGCAACGCTCCCGACCCCGAGGCCGAATGCCGCAGATACGAGGAGAAGATCAAGAGCTACGGCGGCGTCGACCTCTTCATGGGCGGCGTGGGCCAGGACGGCCACATTGCCTTCAACGAGCCCGGATCGTCGCTCACATCCCGCACGCGCCAGATGGCCCTCACCACCGACACCATCATCGCCAACTCCCGATTCTTCGGCGGCGACATCAACGCAGTGCCCAAGACTGCCCTCACCGTAGGCGTAGGCACCGTGATGGACGCAAAGACCGTGATGCTCCTGGTCAACGGCCACGCCAAGTCGCGCGCGCTGCATCAGGGCGTGGAGGGTGGCATCAGCCAGATGTGGACCATCTCTGCCCTGCAGCTCCACCCCGACGCTGTAATCGCCTGCGACGAAGCGGCCTGCGACGACCTCAAAGTGTCTACGTACAAATACTTTAAGGACGTAGAAGGAAAATAAACCTCAAAAAAGAAGCCAAAAGATTTTGTCAAGACGGAAAAAATGCGTAATTTTGCACGCCATTGCGAGTTATGGCGTCTTGCCAACGCCGCTAAATAACTTTGACAATAATTTTAGAGCTCTATAAAAAAATGAAACAAGGTATTCATCCCGAAAATTACCGCGAGGTGGTATTCAAAGATATGTCTAACGACGAAATCTTCATCACCCGCTCTACCGTAGCCTCACGCGAGACCATCGACGTTGATGGCAAAACCTACCCCCTGGTGAAGCTTGAAATCACCAGCTCGTCTCACCCCTTCTTCACAGGCAAGCAGAAGCTCGTCGACACAGCAGGCCGCGTAGACAAGTTCATGAGCCGCTACGGCAACCGCAAAAAGTAAGCATCCCCTTACCGCAACCACAAGCCCCGAATGCGCATTCGGGGCTTTTTTCGTGCCCACCGGCCATGGAGATGGGGCAGCCTCAGACCTACAAGCATAGAGACAGGAGAACAGTAGAAGTAGGAGGCTTCGTGTTAGTGGAGGCGCGTTTCTCCGAAACGAACGGGTGAGCCTGCTGCCATTGGCCTACAGACAGTTTCCACTGCATAGACCGGAGCGACGGGGCATCCGGCAGGATGCCGATTTATAGTATCCGGGTATGCCGGTGCGAAGCGCTGGCATGCCCGGCTGTACAAGGCCTATCGCTCGGCATCCGGTCAGGAAGCCGAAAGTGGCTCCATCGGCTTTCTAACGAATGCCTCCCCTATGCCAATAACCCCGCATGACTTCGCTGCGCTGCGTCATACAGGGTTACGATAATTCGGCATCCTGCCGG
>CANNVE010000056.1 GCA_947525975.1 uncultured Muribaculaceae bacterium
GGGTAGGGGCATCCGGCAGGATGCCGAATTACAGTAACCCCGTATGACGGAGCGAAGCGAAGTCATGCGGGGTTGTTGGCGTAATGGAGGAGGCATTCGTCAGAAAGCCGATGGAGCCACATTCGGCATCCTCCGGATGCCGAGCGATAGGCCTTGCACAGCCGGGCATGCCTACGCTGCGCTTCGGCATACCCGGTTGCTATAAATCGGCATCCTCCGGATGCCCCCCTCCGGCTTATGCCGTGAAAACTGTCTGTGGGCCAATGGCAGCAGGCCTGCCCGTGCGTTTCGGAGAAACGCACCTCCACATACGCGAAGCCTCCTGTTTCTGCTGTGCTCCTGTCTGTGGGCCAATGGCAGCTGGTCTGCCCGTGCGTTTCGGAGAAACGCACCTCCGCTTTCGCGAAGCCTCCTGTTTCTGCTGTGCTCCTGTCTTTGGGACTATGGCTGCAGGCCTGCCCGTGCGTTTCGGAGAAACGCACCTCCACATAAATTTCGGCTGTGCTCCTGTCTTTGGGATTGTAATGGGATTTGGCGTATTCGGGCGATTGGAAATCGCCCCTCCATTAAAATCACGGATTCCACTGACTAATGTCAGTGGAATCCGTGTGATGTGTGGTTGGGGGCGGCGGGGTCAGCGCGTGGCTGCCACGAAGTATCCGCCGGGGGTGAGCGAGGTGGGCAGTTGGGTTAGGTGGCCGGTGAATACGTCCACGTCGTTCTCGCCGATCACTGGCGCTTTGCCGGTGAATTTGACATCGGCCTCGTCAGCGCCGAGGTTGACGATTATGGTCACGGTCTTTCCGTCGGCCGAGCGTGAGAATGCGTACACGTCGGGGTCCTCGGTGTCGTACCTCACCACGTGGCCGCCCTTAAGGCCGGCCTGCAGGGCTGGCTGGGCATGCTTCATGAGGTTGAGCGAGCGGTAGAATGCGAAATAGTCGTTGCGAGGTGTCCACTCGGGAGCATCGTCCTTCTCGAAGAATTCGAAGGCGCGGTTCATGCCGGTCTCCTGGCCTGTATATATCATGGGCATGCCGGGGAGGGTGTACATCAGCACTGCGAAAGCGGCCTGCAGATCGCCGAGGCGGTCAAATTCGGTGCCTTCCCATGAGTTGAGGTCATGGTTGGTGGTCATGTTCATCAGGAATGCGTCGCCTGGATATTCCTTGGCCTGGGCCATGAGCATCGTGTCGATGTCGAGGGCGGTCTTGTGGTCGAACGTGCGGGGGGCCTCGCCCTCTTTGGCGAATGTGTATTGTCCCGAGGTGGCCGCGATGGCGCTCCAGAGGTCCTTCATTGGCCAGTTGTATCCGGCGTCGAAAGCGTCGGCGTGCAGCTCGGGCTTGCTTGCCTCGGCGAGCATGAAGATGTCAGGCTTGATGGCCTGGAGCTGGCGGCGGGCGTCGTCCCAGAAATCGGTGGGCACCTCGCCTGCCACGTCGCAGCGGAATCCGTCGACGCCGACTTCCTCAACCCAGTATTTCAGGGCGTCGACCATGGCCGCGCGCATGGCGGGGTTGGAGTAGTCGAGCTTGTATGTGTCAGTCCAGTCGTAAGGGCCTATCATCTGACCTTTGTCGTCTTTGACGTACCAATCGGGATGGGCCGATACCCAGGAGTTGTCGCATCCGGTGTGGTTGGCCACCCAGTCGAGTATCACTTTGAAGCCCATCTGATGGGCCGTGTCTACGAGCTCCTTGAATTCCTGCATGGTGCCGTATTCGGGATTGAATCCCTTGTAGTCCTTCACGGCATAGTAGCTGCCGAGGGTGCCCTTGCGGTTTTTCTCCGAGATCGGGTGGATGGGCATGAACCAAAGGATGTCGACTCCGAGGTCGGATAGGCGGTTGAGCTGAGGGGTGAACGACTTCACAGAGCCATCGTCAGAATACTGCCGCATATTCACCTCGTAGATAACGGCGCTGCGCGACCATTCGGGGTGGTTGACAGAGGTGGTGTCTGTCGGCGTGAGGTCGAGCGTGCGCGCCTGGCTCTCGGTCTGCTTGTCGGCGCAGCTTGAGAACAGCATAGCGAACAGGCCTGAAAAGATAGCGAATTTCTTCATGATTTTGGCTGTGTTAATGTCGGTTGACGAAAAATCCGGCCATTCAGAGACTGGCCGGATTATTGAGAGAGTGCGCACGAAAGGACTCGAACCTTCACGTCGCAAGACACCAGATCCTAAGTCTGGCGCGGCTACCAATTACGCCACGTGCGCTTATCTGATGCAAAGTTATGTAATATTTTTGTAACAAACAAATTTTTAGCATTAATCCTCCGATTTGACCTGCTGTTTGCGTGTGCGCGACACGTAGGCGGCCGAGAAGAGGCCGAGGGCTATTATGATCACGGCCTGGAAACTCCACATCACCAGGCTGAATGCGGTGCCTTCGGTGTTGCTCAGGCCGAAAAGGCTCAGGGCGAACATCACGGCCAGGTTCCACGGGCCAAGGCCGCCGTTGGAGGGCACGCCCATCGACATGGACCCGAACACGAAGACCACAAGCCCGGGCACGAGGCCGCAGGCCATGCCGGGCCCGGTGATGAGCCTGCGGGTGAAGGGGAAGGCGAAAAACATGACGTAGGTCTGCAGGAAGTAGCAGGCCCAGATGCCAATGGTGAGCAGCACGTAGAGCCACCACTTTTTCATGGTGAAGATAACCTTGAAGCCATCCCATATGCGTCCCAGGTTGGTGTCGAGCGAGCGCACCCAGCCTATGGTCTTGAAAAAGTGGCAGATGGCCCACAGGCCGCCTACGGTCACGCCGCAGGCTGCCCACACCAAGGGATCGGAGGTGACGTCGGTGACGTCGCGCCCGAGGGCGTACTTGGTGAGGAAATCCATGATGAAGGGGTGGGCCGCCACAAACGATACGGCCACGAGTACGAGAATCACAGCCAGGTCAGAGCCACGGTCGCCGATGTCGGTGCCGATCACCGTTGACAGCGGCGCCTTCTGCCGGCGGCTCACATAGACGCAGCGCCAAGCCTCGCCGAGCTGCGGAAAGACGATGTTGAGGGCGTAGGCGCCCCAGATGGTGACCCATTCGCACACCACCGGCATGCGGGCCACGCCTGCCGAGCGCAGCTGCAGTCCCCACCTCACGCCGCGTATCATGCGCGACACCATGGTCAGCAGCATCATCATGCCCACCCAGAAGAAGTCGCAGCCTTCACGCACGGTGGCCATCACATCTTTGAAGTTGACTTTGTGGAACAGCCAGATGATGAGACCGGCCGAGACGGCCAGCGGCACGGCATAGCGCAGGCCTTTGCCAAGGTATTTCTTGAGTGAGTCGTCGGGCCGGGGCGCCGATTGAGTGTCTGATGTGAACCGTGTATTTCCCATAGTTTCCAATATATGAAAATACAACAATCACGTCCCCAAAAGGGTTTCGTGGAGGTGGGGGATACCGCGGATCGCAATTTCAGAGAAGGTTTGCTGCGGGCTTCGCGGGAGGGAATCCACCACGGATTGCACGGATTGCACGGATTTTCATTTCACGGAAGGTTTGCTGCGGGTTTCGCGGGAGGGAATCCACCACGGATTGCACGGATTTCACGGATTTTTATTTCACGCATGGGTGTGTGGTATAG